>JBBSED010000031.1:0-47522 GCA_038240025.1 Chthoniobacterales bacterium | reverse complement strand
TTATCCGAGACCTCGCGGGAGCGTTTGATCACCTTTCCCCAATCGTAGGAGAGGCCTTCGACCTTGAACCCGAAATCGGCCGCGCGGTGTTTCATCAGGTGATAAAGCTCGGCGTTGCGCAGGAGCGACTTGGTGGGGATGCAGCCCCAATTCAGGCACGTGCCGCCGGCACGTTCTTTCTCCACGCAGGCGACTTTCTTTCCGAGTTGGGCCGCCCGAATCGCGCCGACGTAGCCCGCCGGTCCGCCGCCAATGACAATCAGGTCGTATTTCATAATTGTTGCCTAACGACGACCGCAGCGACGCGCAATCAGGTTTTACCCCCATGCTCCGTGAGCATTTTCTGAAAAGCCGGATCCTGCCGCAACCCGTCGTAAGTCGGATCGAGCTGGAGGAGCTTCACGGTCAAATTTCCCGGCCGCTCAAGCAGGCCGCTCATCACTTGGATCGCTTTCGCGTTCTCGCCTGTCACCGCATAGACCTCGGCCAGCGCTTCGGTGATGCCCGGCCCCTCGAAGGCATCAACCGATTCCGGCAACAGCTCGATCGCCTTCTTCGCTTCCGCGACGGCCGCGTCTTTCTCGCCCAGGGCGGCGAGAATGCGCGCCCGGCCCGCGCGCCGAGCGGCATCGTTAGGCGCATAACTCACGGCCGCGGTCGCCGCTTCCTTGGCTTTGAGTAAAACCTCTCGCGCTTTCGCAGTCTGCCCGAGCCGTTGCCGCACCACGCCTTCGACGAGCCGGGCTTCCACCCTCCACGGCTGGCCGTCGGTCGCGCCGTCCTCCGGCAACTGCTCAAACGCTGCCAAGGCATCGGCAAATTTGCTCTGCAGATAGAGCACGCCGCCTTTGGCGAAGGCGATTTCGGCCCCCGGGTTGCGCTCGCCCGGAGGCGGGCCGCTGGCCGATTTGAGGTTCTTCTCCAGACTCGCCAGTCCCTCGAGCGCGACGCTGAAATCTCCCCGCGCCGCGATCGCCATTTTAGCCAGGAGAGAGTGCAGGCCGAACGAATCCGGCGCGAGCGCCAGGGCTCGGTTGATCGTGCGTTCGGCGGCCGGAAAATCGCGCTGCACCTGATAATTGAAAAACAGGTTTTGCAGCGGCCAGGTGTCGTTCGGATTCAGGCTGACGGCTTTCTCGAGATTCGCCGTCGACTCCTGCCACTTGCCCTGGCGACGCTGGATCGCCCCGATCACCAGATAGACCCCGGAGTTGTTCGGCAATCCCCGCTGGGCGACGGCAAACTCCGCGAGCGCGCCGGCGTAATCCCGTTCGGCGTAGTAGAGAAAATAGCCGCGCGCCAGATGCGCTTCCGGCAGGTCTGGTTCCAGGCTGAGGGCCAGCTCCGCGTTCTTTCCCGCCAGTTCCCGCTCGGCGGCGGTCGGCTCATGATTGTGAAAAACCCAGCTGTGCAAAATCGAGAGATTCGCCGCGGCGAGGGCGAACTTGGGATCGAGCTCGAGCGCGCGCTCGCAGAGTTGAATCGCCTGTTTGAGTTTCGCAAAATCCTCCAGAAAAGCCGCCAGATTATGAGCCTCGACAAAGGCGAGATAGGCCTCGCCGTTCTCCGTCGGCTTGCGCGTGATCTGCTCTTTCTCGCTCGGGGAAAGTTGGGTGCGCAGCGCGTGCGCGATCTTCTGCGCGAGATCAGTCTGGATGGCGAACACATCGGTCAGTTCGCGATCATAATCTTCCGCCCAGAGATGCTGGTCGTTGGCCGCGTTGATCAACTGCACATTCACACGGACGCGATTCCCGATCTTGCGCACGCTCCCTTCCAGAATGGCGGAGACGCCTAACGCCTTGCCGATGTCGCGCAGACTCGCGGGGCGGTTGCGATAAACCATCACCGAGGTGCGCGAGATCACCTTGAGGTCGCCGATTTTCGCGAGATTGGTCAGGATGTCGTCCTGGATGCCATCGGCGAAAAAGACGTTCCCCTTGTCGTCGCTAAAGTTTTCGAAGGGCAAAACCGCGATCGATTTTTCCGTGCGATGAGCGGAGGCGCGCGGGAGGAGGAAAAAGCCGGTCGCCGCGGAGATCGTGAGGCCAAGCGCGACCAGGAGGTAAACATTGCGCCGACGCGGCGCGCTCCCCGGACCCGCCGGAGTCGCTGCCGGCGTGCTCTCGATTCCCCGCGGGGTGAAATCAAACACCCAGGAAAGGACCAGCGCGATCGGAAATCCCGCGAGCAACAGAACCACGAGAACGCGCAGCATCCAGTCCGGCAATTGCCAGGCCGGAAAAACAGCCGAAGCAAGCTGGATGATGCCGCCCGCCGCGACGACATACGCAACCGCGACGCGGTAAACTTTTCTCCGCTTTAGCTCTTCAAAAAAAGAACTCATTTTGCAGCTCACCTTCGTTTCCCGAAGGACTGCGGCGCAAGTCTCCTCGAAGAAAATAACTCGCAGAAAAATATGTCTTATCTCAACGAGATCGCCCGAGGCGTGGCGTCGGTGTCGATCTGGCTAACGCCGCAATTCCGCGTGCTGCTTCAGCCAACGTGAAACGAATCCTGTATAGTCGCGGAATGTCAGTTTGTCTTTGCGTTGGCCCAGTTCACGACAGAACGCCGGCAGGTTGCCTGCGAAACGCTGGTAGCGCTGGTGGATTTTTGCTCCGCCGGGTATCGCTACATCACTTGGCGCCGCATCGCGCAGGAAATCACGCACCGCATTGATCGCGCGTTCGGGATTGCGACCGTGGGTACTGATATCCTGTCCCGCAATGTCCGAGCAGAACTTCTGATATCTGTGCGGCGAGCGATCAAGAACAAGACAAATCTTGCGACGTTGGCGCGCATCGCCATAGCGCTTCGCGCCAAGGAACATCCCGAGTTCCAGCGGCATGTTGAAGCGCGGTAGCTTCGACTTCCGGTCCAGCTCAGTTCGCGAGATGTCGTGAATACCCAAGCGGCATTCCGATATAATCTGCAGGATTTTACTTACGCGGACCTGACTCGCATCGGTTAGCTCCAGCGCGCTCCGAGCAATGTAACCAGAGTCGTGGACGGTGAATACGATTGCATGAAACAGTTTTCGATACGCGGGATCGAACGGACAATTAATGAATACGCTAGCGTCGTATTCGCTGCGCATCGCGTCTCAATCAGCGTTTCGCGCGTGACGATCCGGAGCCGTGCATGCCCGACGACGATTTTCGCGACCCGTCGCGGCCGACAGCGCGAGTTTCGCCCTGTCGCGTGTGCTCTACATTCCTGATCGCGCGATCGATTTCTCGCTTCGTGAACGTCCCGGAAAATTTTGAGTCCCTGACGACCCGGAGTTCCTTCGTTGCCATACCTTATTCAATCAGCATCTTTGATGCGTGTCATCTGCAATTCCAGTCGGCTGACGCGTTACGTTCGTGGAACGACGGGAACCTAGCCCTACCCCGGCATCGCTCGCACGATTTTCGTCGTCTCCAAGCTCAACGTGCAGACGCGGTGGAGAAGGTCGATCACCTGTTCTTGTGATCGGCGGTGACGCGCTTTTTTCGCTCGGGTTTGTAGGAGTCAGGTTCTTCGATCAGCAGCAGGTCATGCGGATAGGCGTAAGCGTTGATGAGGCTGGAGACGGCGCGCCGAATGGAGGTTTCCCTGGAACTGCCGCCGTAGCGGATAATCTTATCCACCTGTCGAGCAGGGGACTTGCACGGGTGAGGAAGCGCCTGCACGAGTCGCGGGCACTTCGCAGGATCGTGCGTTCTCCAGCCGTGTGGTCAACCCTGCGTTATGAAGTCAAGGTTGGTCCATTATGAAGGCACAAGAATCCAAAGATAAGGATCCTAGCGATGAAGCCATGGTCGGTTACATCGCTGTGGCGGCAATTTACATTCGTGCGAAGGCCGATTACATACATGTAGAGCGTAATTATATTCCTGGGGCGACTGATTACGGCTCTGGAAGAACCGATTACGCCGGTGTGAAAGCCGATTTCATCCATGTGGAGTTCGGTTACGGTCGTGTGAAGGCCAATTACGCTCGCGTGAAGCGTAATTACATTGCTGCAGCGACCGATTACGGCCGCGCGGAGCGCGCGTCCCTTCGTGGGGCGGCCGATTACATCCGTGCGAGGCGAATTTTCGGCGGTGCGGGGGGCGCTTACGCAGATGCGAAGGCCGCTTCCATCTAATCGAAGCGTGATGACTGGCAGCGGCAGGCGTTGACGGCCGCTGGCGACGCGGTCCGGTCGGTGCCGATCGCGGGCGCGCTTTATTTCACGCCGGTGGCGAAAACGGTTTGGAAGTGCGGCGTCTCTTTTTCGCGGGAAACGACGGTGACTTCGATCTCATGAAACCCGGCTGCTTCGAGCCATTGGTGCAGCTGCACTTCGCTGAAGCCCAACCAGTGATCGGCGTAGAGTTCGCGGGCTTTCTCGAAGCGATGGCTGAGGAGGTCAAGCACGACGACGCGGCCGCCTTTTTTCAGGATGCGAAAAGCAGCGGCCAGCGCCCGTTGTGGATGAATCGCGTGATGCAACGCCTGGCTGAAAAAAGCGAGATCGACGCTCTGCTTGTCGATCGGCGGATCTTCGATGTCGCCGAGCCGGTATTCGAGATTCTTGAAGCCGTGTTTTTTCGCGAGCTGCGACCCGAATTCCACCATCTTCGGCGCGTTGTCGACCGCGATGACTTTATGCGCCGTCTTCGCGAGCAGCTGGGAAAGGGTCCCCTCGCCCGCCCCCAGATCGGCGACGGTGAGCGGCGGGAGCAGGGCGATCATGGTGTGCGCGAGCGCCTGCCAGCTCCGCCCGGGCACGTAGCTGCGGCCGAAGCGGCCGGCGAGCTGGTCAAAATATTCGCGGGTTGTGTCCTGGCGCTTCCGGAGCACGACTTTGAGCGCGGTGCGGTCGCTTAGTGTCTCCGGCATTTCGCGCGCGAGGGTGCGGGTGAGTTCGGCCACTTTCGCCTGCTGGGGATTCGCGCCCCCGCCACTCGTTAGGCCGTAGTAAACATTCTTCCCGGCCCGGCGATCGGCGACCACGCCGGCGCGCTTCAACTGCGCGAGATGGCTCGAGATACGCGATTGGCCCATCCCGAGGATGTCCTGCAATTCCGCCACGGAAAGCTCTTCCTGCTCGAGCAAAAGGAGCAGGCGCAGCCGGGTCGGATCAGCGAGCAGGCGGAGGAAATTTAAAGTTGACGCCATCGGAAGTAGATAGGATATATCGACGCATCATGATTGGTCAATATGATCAATCGAACCGCTCGCCCTCTCAGCGACCTCACCATCAACTCTTAGCCCGCTTTTTTCGCCATGCTTCGTCGTTTCATTTTTGCTTCGGAATCCGTCGGGGAAGGTCACCCGGACAAGGTCTGCGATACCATCTCGGACGCCATTCTCGATGCCTGCCTCACGCAGGATAAAACGAGCCGGGTCGCCTGCGAAACGTATGCCAAGAGCAATCTCGTCATCGTCGGCGGCGAGATCACGATCCCGAACCTGAAGAAAAATCAGCAGCTCGAGGACGTGATTCCGATCAACAAGATCGTGCGCGATACCGTACGCGAGATCGGTTACGTGCACGACGACGACGTCTTTCACGCCAAGAAGATTTTCGTCAACACGGTCATTACGGACCAGTCGAACGACATCTCGCAGGGCGTCGATGCGAAGAAGGCGAAGGGGAAGAAATCTTCCGAGCAAGGGGCGGGCGACCAGGGCCTGATGTTCGGTTTCGCCTGCGACGATACGGAAGAGCTGATGCCAGCGCCGATCATGTTTGCGCATCGCCTCGGCCGCGAACTCACTCGCATTCGCAAAAGCGGGAAAGCCAATTGGCTGCGTCCGGACGCGAAGTCGCAGGTCTCGGTGATCTACGAAGGCGGCAAGCCGGTCGGGATCTCGAACGTCGTCATCTCGACGCAGCACACCGAAGGTAAGGAACACGCCGAGATCGAGAAATTCTGCATCGAGAAAATAATCCGCAAGGTGCTCCCGAAATCGATGCTCAACGGTGTCACCCAATTCCTCATCAACCCGACGGGTCGCTTCGTGATCGGTGGACCGCAGGGCGATACGGGCCTGACCGGCCGCAAGATCATTGTCGACAGCTATGGCGGCTGGGGTCGCCACGGCGGCGGCGCTTTTTCGGGCAAGGACCCGAGCAAGGTTGATCGCAGCGCCGCGTATATGGGGCGTTGGGTGGCCAAGAACGTGGTCGCTTCCGGTCTCGCGACTCGTTGTGAAATCCAGTTTGCCTACGCCATCGGCTATCCCGACCCGGTGAGCATGAACATCAACACTTTCGGCACCAACACCGCGCCGGAAGAAGCCATCGAGCGCGCGGTCAACCGTGTCTTCTCCTTCAAGCCGGCGGAGATCGTGGAGCAGCTCGACTTACTCCGCCCGATCTACTCGAAGACCACGAATTATGGTCACTTCGGCAAAGACGATCCCGATATCACCTGGGAAAAGACCGATAAGGCATCCGCCTTGAAGAAAGCGGCGAAATAACTTCTACCAAGAAACCACCTATGAGCACAAAGACCATCACCGAAACCAAGACTAACGACTACAAAGTTGCCGACATCAGCCTGGCCGATTGGGGCCGCAAAGAGATCACCATCGCCGAGAAGGAAATGCCCGGCCTGATGTCGATCCGCGAGAAATACGCGCCCGGCAAACCACTCCAAGGCGTGCGTGTGACCGGTTCCTTGCACATGACGATCCAGACTGCGGTCCTGATCGAGACCCTGGTCGATCTCGGCGCCGACGTGCGCTGGGCGAGCTGCAACATTTTCTCCACCCAGGACCATGCGGCGGCCGCGATCGCGATCACGGGCGTGCCGGTCTTCGCCTGGAAGGGTGAGAGCCTCGAGGAATACTGGTGGTGCACGAACCAGGCGATCTCGTTCCCGGACGGTAAAGGTCCGCAACTCGTGGTCGATGACGGCGGCGACGTGACTCTTTTCATTCACAAAGGTTTCCAGCTCGAGGAAGGCAACGACGAGTGGGTGAAGTCACCGAGCACGAGCAAGGAAGAACAGGTCATCAAGGATCTCCTGCTCGAAGTGAATCGCGAGAACCCGTTCCGCTTTCACGAGATGGTGAAGGAATGGCGTGGGGTCTCGGAAGAGACCACCACCGGCGTGCATCGTCTCTACAAGATGCAGCAGCAGAATCAACTCCTCATCCCTGCGATCAACGTCAATGATTCGGTCACTAAGTCTAAGTTCGATAACTTATACGGCTGCCGCCATTCGCTGGTCGACGGACTGAACCGCGCGCTCGACGTGATGATCGCGGGCAAGGTCGCGGTCGTCTGCGGCTACGGTGATGTCGGCAAAGGCTGCGCCCAGTCACTGCGCGGCCAGGGGGCGCGCGTCATCATCACCGAGATCGATCCGATCAACGCCTTGCAGGCGGCGATGGAAGGTTACCAAGTCACGACCGTGGAAGACACGCTCGGCTGGGGTGACATCTATGTCACGACCACGGGCAACCTCGACATCATCACACTCGCGCACATGGAGAAGATGAAAGACCAGGCGGTGGTGTGTAACATCGGCCACTTCGACAACGAGATTCAGGTCGATCCGCTCAACGACGCCAAGGGTGTCGAGCGACTCAACATCAAGGCCGGCGTCGATAAGTATACCTTCCAGGATGGCCACGCCATCTTCATGCTCGCGGAAGGCCGGCTCGTGAATCTCGGATGTGCCACGGGCCATCCGAGCTTTGTCATGTCGAACTCATTCTCGAACCAAGTGCTCGCGCAACTCGATCTCTGGCGGAACAAAGACACCTACAAGGTTGGGGTCTATGTCCTGAGTAAACAGCTCGACGAAGAAGTGGCCCGCCTCCATCTCAAGAAGATTGGGGTTAAGCTCACCGTTCTCACCGAGAGGCAGGCCGAATATCTCGGCGTGCCGGTGGAAGGCCCTTACAAGACTGAGCACTACCGCTATTAAGGCCGAGGGGCCGTGCGCCATGAACTGGCGCACGGCCTCTTGCCTGTCATCCCGATGCGGCGAAGCACGGAGAGGGACCTCTCATGCGTTGTGCGACGCACATTCTCCAGAGGACGTCGCACGACGCTTGCGAGGTCCCTTCCGCGCTTCGCCAGATCGGATGACAAACGCGAGAGACGAGCCGCGCCGAAACGAAAATTTAGCTGCGCCCGCCGCTCGATGGGCCTAGCTTGTGGCATGCGTCGCACGATCAATTCCTTCCTTCTGGGGACGCTCTTGGCTGCGAGCCCGGCGCTCGTGCTTGCCTCGGGGTCAGAAACCGCACGGCCGCTGGTCTCGTCCTACGGGGGGCCGGGCGCGGACCAAGGGTACTCCCGAACCCGAAGTCAGGCGTCGGCGCGAACGATCGCGGCAGAACCTTATAACCTCGGCAAAGCTCTCTTTGCGGGAAAATATAATCTCGGGAAACCGAAACTCAGCGCCCTCAACATGGAAGAGAAAAGACAACGATTGGCCGCCTTACAAAAGAGTTTGCCGGCTGCGGAAAAGACGAACCTGAACCCGGCCACGCTGAGCCATCGCCTGACCAATCGCGAAGCGAATGCGCTCGAATATTACGTGCGAATGCGCTTCAAGAAATACCTCGATAACGCGCCGACTTGGGCGAAGAACGAGCCGCCAGCCAGGTAGCGGCTTCAAGATAGCGGGCGATCGCGGCGGAGAACGCGCGGCCACCAGAGAGCGCTGAGCGCCGCCAAAATCAGCGCTCCGATTTCCACTAGGCGTACCCATTCCGGCAAGGCATAGGCATTGAGCGTGGAGTCGCCGAGATTCAATCCGGTGGAGTAACTCAAAGGCACCACAAGGAAGAGAGCCACCGCGATTCGGCTAGGCTTGATCGCGACAAAGGGAACCAGCCAGAGCAAATACCAGGGATTGAGCACGGGCGAGAGAAGGAAAAAAGCGAGCAATACTCCGGTGATCGGCGCCTCCGTCAGATTTTGTTTTTTCCGAGCCCAGCGAGCGAAGAGGAGCGCCGCGATAAGACCAAAAAGGAGCAGCCAGAGCAGGCGGGCCGCACCGTTTCCACAGAGGCAGGCAAGGAACGCGTAGCCTAACGAGTTAAACTCGAAGGAGCCTGCCATCGCGCGCAGACCGGGCAGCTCCGCGGAGGAGCCACTCGCGAGGAGGGGTCCGTAAATTAAACCGAGAGTAACCAGCAACGCCGGCACAAAAGCCGCCGGCCGCCGCCGGGCGAGAAATGGGACCGAGAGGATCGCGAACGCCTTTGCCCCGACTGCGAAACCGGCGAGAACCCCGGCGACAAGATAACGCTGCCGGCTCGCGGAGAGCCACGCGGCCAGCAGCCAAAGCAAAGCCCAGCCTTCGGGGTGAGCGTGAAACGCCACTTCGGTCACAGCCAGAGGACACCATCCGTAGAACCAGGCGGCACGCGGACCACCGATCGCCGCGAGGAGCGCCAAAAGGGCGAGGTCGGCTCCAAGGAGCAAGAGCTTGAGCGCGAGAAGCGACCCCGGCGCGAGCGCGGCCGCGGCCGCGAACAAGAGCTGCGTGACTGGAGAGTAAATCGTCGTCAGGTCGGGATTGTTTATTTCATTCAGGGCTCTCTCAATTCCGGGTGGCTGCGAATCCGCTACGGAAAAAAATTCCGCCGGTGCGCGGTCGTAAGGCGAACCGCTCTGAATCGTGCGCCAGCCGTCCCAGAGATAACGCTGGTAATCGTCCTCCAAGGTCGGCGTCGCCCAAAGACCGCACAGCCGAAAGGCAAGCGCGCTCAGGACAATCCAGCTGGTCGCCGGCCATGCACCCGAGACGGTGCGTAGGAACCAGGCGCAGCTCAACCATCCCACCGCCTGAGCGCTCCACCAGACACCGAGGGAAAGGCGACCGGGCCCCAGCGAACAAAGCGCGAGGAAAAGGTAACCGCCCAGCGCCAGAGCAAAGGGAAGCCACCAGCGCGGCAAGGCGAAGAACGAGACGCGAGGGGTCATCGCGCCAAGCTAGCTCTGCTTTTCGTTAGGCGCGCGAATTCTCTGGAGAGAACCTAGCAAAGCGCCGTCATCCCGAGCGAAGCCGAAGGCGGAGTCAAGGCATCCCGTTGCGAAAATCCAAAAACTCGCTTTGCGGGATTTGAAAGCTTGGCCTCGGCCGCCGCGGCGAACTGCTTTACGGCTCGGCTGCGCTTCCGCTCCGCTCGGGAGGCCCGAGATCTGAGTCGCCCCGCTCTTTTACTCCTTCTCGAGGACGGCGCGATTACTCTTCGTCGGAACTTTTGGGAGGCGCCGGCTCGGCCACCTCTCCTTCCGAGTGGGAGGGCCCCACCTCGGGCGATATAAATTCTTCCTGCGGTTGCAGCGCCACGCTCTGAGTGACTTGCTTTTTCTTTTCCTGATCGTCGTCCTTATTCATCCCGTGACTTACGCAGCTGCCCGCGAAGGCGGCCGTGCCCAACGACGAAGAGAGCAGCAGCTCCGAAACCTGCTATGGATAGCCACTTTTCATAAGCGCCCTCCTCATCTTCGCGATCACGCTCTTCCTCGCGCTCCTAGTCTCAGATCTGGCCGATCGCAGCTTTCCCTCGACCGCCGGGCTTTTTCTCGCTCCCGGATTCTTCGTCGGCCCTGGCATGCTCAATTACCTGCGCCTCACTCACGACGATCCGATCGTCCGGCATTTGGCCGAGCTTGCGCTTTTCAGCGCCCTTCTCACGGATGGAATGCGCCCGGCGATCGGCGACGTAGTCAAGCCTGGCCGCTTCGGGGTCGCGCGCTGCTCCTCTGCGACGCTACTGGTTTTCGGTGCGCTGATTTCGCCGCGGCTCTTCATCGAGTTACACGCGCCCGATTTTCTTTTCGCCGTCCTGGCGCTGATCCTGGCGCGGCCCGCGGCGATGCTGATCGCGCTCTGGCGGAGCGAGCTGGGCTGGCCCGAGCGGCTGACCGCAAGCTGGTTCGGGCCGAAGGGTTTCGCCTCGGTGGTTTACGGGCTGCTGCTTTTCCAGCGCCACGTCCCGAACGCGGAGCGTCTCTTCCGCCTGATCGCGCTCGTGATCGTGGGATCGATCGTGGCCCATTCCTCGACTGACACGCTGCTCGCGCGCTGGTTCGATAAATATCCGAGCGCGAAGTCGGACGAGCCAGCGGAGAACTCGCCTAACGAGTCGCGCGCCTAGGGCGTGAACTGGTAGATCGCGCCTTCGCCGTTCGTACCACCGTGCACGGTGGCGCCGTAAAAGACATCTCCGCCCGCGCTCGTCATGCCAGCATACGGAAAGCCACCGTCGGGCGGACCGGCGAAGAGATGAGGCAACGATTCGGTCCAGCTATTTCCGTTAGGCGTTAACTGGAATATCGTGCCGCTGCCCAGGCCGCCCTCACTCGTGGTGCCGAAAAGACTTCCGGTGCTGTCTGCGACGAGATTGCTGATCGAGCTGTTCCCGTCGCGGCCCGTTCGGAAGCTGTAGAGCACCTTTTCGCTCCAACTCCTGTCGCTGTTGCGCGTGAGCTGATAGGCGGTGCCGATCCCGTTCACGCCGCCGTAGTAAGTCGTGCCAGAGATATGACCAGACTCATCGAAGAGCAACGCGCCGTACGGAAAGCTGCCATCCGGTGCACCAATAAAAGAGTAGAGCGGCTGCAGCGTCCAAAGGCCGCCGGCTCCGTTCCGTCGCAGCTCGAAGACGATGCCGGAACCGTGCGCACCCCCGGTCGTGGCCGCGCCGTAGAGCCGGCCGTTGCGCAGGATCATCCGGCCCGCTGAGCCAGTTGATCCATCATCGCCGCCGGTAAAAGCATGCAGCACTCGGAATGAGTAACTGCCATTTTTCTTCGGGTGTAACTGGTAGATCGTTCCCAGCCCGAAGCTCCCGCCTGTCGGCGCCATCCCGTAGACATTCCCCTGGGCGTCGAGGGTGACGCGCGCGCCCGGGCCCGAACCATCGTCGCTGCCGGCAAAGGCATGGATCACCGTCTGGGTCCAGGTATCGCCGTTCCTGGTCAGCTTGTAGACCACGCCGCAACCCCCTTCGCAACTCCCGGAGCCACCGGTGACGGCGGTTCCATAAAGATTACCGGCGCCATCGAGAGTCACTCCCTTATAGGGCTCACCGCCATCGGCGCTCCCGGTGAAACTGTATATCACCTTGTGCACCCAGCCACCCACGACGGGCGACAGCTGCCAGACCGTGCCGCCACCGAAATCGCCGCCGAGCACGGAAGTGCCGTAGAGATTCCCGGTCGCGTCGATCTCCACATCGGTGTCGAGGTATTCGCCGTCTTCTCCTCCGCCGAAACTGTAGATGACGTCGGTCGTGCTGGCCTTCGCCGGTCGCGCGCCAGGGAATGCCACGAGCAGGAAAACGGCAAACGAAAGAGCGAAACGGCAGTCCCGAGAGCAGCGCGCAAGAGTTGAGTTCATGTCTGGCGCTAACAAACGGAGGGCCCATCTGCAACCACAGAATGGTAACGGTTTGGTCGGACGCACCGGAGCGGCTAGTAGATGTACGCGTCCGGCAGTTGGAAGGCGTCGCGCACCAACTCGATCCGCGGCTCCGCTCCCTCGGCGATGACCACTTCGACGACGTCGAAGCGAAAGAGGACATCGGGATTGCCTAACAATCGCAGCCAGGCGAATGCGCCTAACGAAATCCGGCGCTGCTTTTGCTGGTTCACCGCGTCGAGCGGGCGCCCGAAGTCTTCGCGCGTGCGCGTTTTCACCTCTACGAAAACGAGGGTGTCGCGATCGCGGCAGACGAGGTCGATCTCGCCCCCGCGGCGACCGCGGAAGTTGCGGTAGAGAATCTTGAAACCCTGCCGGCGCAGATAGCGCGCGGCCAGTTTTTCCCCGCGAACGCCGAGCCGGAGATGCTCTGGGTTAGAACGCGAAAAGCGGCTGCGCCACCGGTTCAAACGAGCGGCGGTGGATCGAACAAGGTCCGTGTTCATGCAGTTTCCGAAGGTGGAGCGGGGTGCCGTAACCTTTGTGCTGACTAAAACAATATTCGGGATAAAGCGCGCAAAATTCGCGCATCAACCGGTCGCGCGTGACTTTCGCGATCACGCTCGCGGCCGCGATGCTCAGGCTAAGGCAATCGCCATCGACGATCGCCGTCTGCGGCAGCGGAAACGGGTAAACCGGCAGGCCGTCGATCAGAGCGTGCTCCGGCGCATTCGTAAGGCCGGCGACTGCTATCCGCATCGCGGCGTGCGACGCGCGCAGAATATTGATCCGGTCGATCTCGAGGTGATCGACCACGCCGACCGCCCAGACGATCTCGGAGTGAGTCGTCAGATAAGCGTAGATTTTCTCGCGCCGATCGGCCGATAGCTGCTTCGAATCCTTTAGCTTCCACTTTCGCAGGCGGAAGCGCTCAGGCAGAATCGCCGCCGCGGCGACGACCGGACCGGCGAGCGCGCCGCGACCGGCTTCATCGATCCCGGCGATGCGGGCGATGCCTAACGACCAGAGCTTTTTCTCGTGGCGAAATCCGCAGCGCATCTGCCGCGAATTCTATCCGCAGATGCCGCAGATTTCCGCAGATTATTTTCACAGCCTCCGCAGGTCCATCTGCGTAAATCTGCGAAATCTGCGGACCAGAAATTACTCGCGGACTGCGGTCGCTTCCTTGCCCATGCGGTTGCGCAGGTAATTCAGCTTCGAGCGGCGGGCGCGGCCCTGTTTTTCCACTTCCACCTTCGCGATGCGCGGGGAATGGATGGGGAAAACGCGCTCCACGCCTTCGCCGTAGGAGATGCGGCGCACGGTGAACGACTGGTTCAACCCGGTGCCTTTGCGACCGATGCAGATGCCGCTGAAAATCTGGATCCGCTCCTTGTCGCCTTCCCGCACGCGGGTGTGCACGCGGACGCCATCGCCGACCTTGAATTTCGTGACGTCGGTTTTCTGCTGCTCTTTGGCGATGGTGTCGATGATGTTCATGGCGTGGTCTCCTCTGGAAAAAAGGGGGCCGAATCAGTAGCGCGACTGCGACGGATTGTAAAGGACGGGAGGGAGCAGTCCGGCGAGCTCGATCCTCGTTCGAAACTATTCTTGCCGGTGCAGGCGCGGCTTTTCGCGCTGTCACCCGGCGGATTTCCGCTGCCTGCGCCGCCTCCGGAGGACGACTAGTCTGCTGCTGGGAGGCAGGTTGTGCTTTTGGGCGCGGCCGCTATAATCCCGGCTCCACTGCGCCCGTAGCTCAACTGGATAGAGTGACAGCCTCCGAAGCTGTAGGTTGCGCGTTCGAGCCGCGCCGGGCGCACGGGCCGCTCGTTAGGCCAACGCGTCGAGCCGGCTGAGCAGATCCTTTTTGCTCGTCATCCCGGTGACCTGATCCTTCAGCTCACCGTTTTTGAAAAAGAGCAGCGTCGGAATCGCCCGCACGTTGTACCGCGCGGAGAGGCTCTGGTTGTTGTCCACGTTGACCTTCGCAATTTTCACCGCGCCGGCTTTCTCCTTCGCGATCTCGTCGAGAATCGGAGCGATCATTTTGCACGGTCCGCACCATTCGGCCCAGAAGTCGACCAGCACCGGTTGGGTGCTCTTGGTCACTTCGCTGTCAAAATTCGCTTCGTCGATCGTTACCGCGGCGGAGTTTTCCATGAGTTTTTTTAAGAGAAATAAGTCCAGAGTTGAATGAGCAGAGTCAGCGCCGAGACGCCGACCAGCGCCCAGCAGAACGCTGCCGGGACGGATTCAACTAACGCCACCGGAGGCAGAGTCGCAACCGTCACCGGCGCGGTGCGAATCATTCCGACGGGTGGCGTGGGCGGCGGCTGGATGCTGCCGAGCCTGACCGTTGCTTTCATCGGGGAGTCCGAGACGGCTCCAATTCGCGCGGTCTCTTTGCGCGCGACGGGCGCACCGGGGCGCTGGGCGGTTTCCGTTTTCGGCGGAGGCGGCGGGCTCAATTTCTGAATGGTCGCAGGCTGCGGCGGCGACGGCGGGGAAAATTTGGTCGTGGGAGCGGGCCGAGGTGGCGAAGGTTTTGGTGGCAGAACGGGTGCGGGCGACGGTGGCATCTTCGCGACCGGAGCCGGAGCCGGTGCCAGTGGCGGTGGCGGCGGTTTCAATCCTACCGCTGGCGCAGGAGCGAGCGGCGGACGAGCCGGCATGATCGGCGGCCGCGGCGCGGGAGGAGGGGTCGAGCTGATCGCCGGGGCGGGCGCGGGCGGCGGCGGCGGCGGACGGACCGGCGGCGGCGATATTGCACCACTGGAGGGTAGAGCCGGCGATGGCGGAGCCGGTGGCCGCGGTGGCAATGGCGGTGGGCCGCTGGGCGTCACACCGGGCGGTCGAGGCGGTATTGGTGGCGGGGTCGTCCCACCTGGCGGGCGCGGCGGAGACAGGGGAGGCGAAGTTGGCGCCGCGCTGGCCGGAGCGGCCGGCTTCGGCGGGGCGGGCGGCGTCGGCGGAGGAAATGTCCCTCCCGATGGCGGACGGAGCGGGGGTGGCCGCAGCGGCGGGCGCAATGGCGCCGGACCTAAACCCAGTGGCCGCTCCGGAGAGGGTCCCACCCCCGGGTGGGCGGGTCGGCAAATTAATCCGAACCGTGTCCTTTTTTTCGCTCGCCGGCTTCGTCGGCGTTCTCGGAGGGAGAGTAATCCGAACGGTCTCCTTCTTCGGTTCGTTCAAATCGGCCATGATTTATTCCGGTGGATTTCGTGCACGAAATTGCGAGGCCCTCTCTGAAGAAACCGGCTCCCCCTGTCAATCTTCAATCTGCTCAGGCCACCAAATCATAGCCGCGCGTCTCGCGAATCGCGCGCCGGATAAACTCACCCACCGGCGCCGCTTCCTGGAGCAGAACGCGGCAATCCACGTCCGGCGCATCCGCTTCGGTGCGGGCGATGAGCGGCTGATCCACCAGCAACCTCAGCTCCCGGCCGACCTGCTCCGCGGCCAGCTCGCGCGCGATCTTTCTGCTGCAAAGTCATCGCCTCGCGATAACGCGCATTTTTCACCGACGCCGGCAGTTGCCCGGGCATCTTCGCGGCGCGCGAGCCCTGTTCCTGGGAGTATTTAAAAATTCCGAGCCGCTCGAAACGGACCCGCTCGATGAACTCGAGCAGCGCCGCAAATTCCGCTTCCGTTTCGCCCGGAAAGCCGACGATGAAAGTCGTGCGCAGCGCGATCCCGGGAATCCCGGCGCGCAGCCTAACGATCAAATCTTCGATGTGCCCCCGTGAAGTCTCGCGACGCATCCGGCCGAGCATCGCCTCGTCGATGTGCTGCAGCGGCATGTCGATGTAGCGCGCGACTTTCCGGCAATCCGCGATTGTGCGGATGAGTTCATCGCTCCAATGCGCGGGATGGGTGTAGAGCAGCCGCACCCAAAAATCGCCCTCCACTTCCTCCATCTCGCGGAGCAACGAAGAGAGCGTGAGCCCGCGCGCAGAATCAACCGGTTGCCGCGGCCCGGCCTTTTGCTCCCAAAGATCCATCCCGTAATAAGTCGTGTCCTGGCTGATCAGGTTGATCTCTTTCACCCCTTCCGCGACGAGGCCGCGGAGCTCCGCGAGGACCGACGTCGGCGGCCGGCTGCGATGGCGTCCGCGCATCTGCGGGATGACGCAAAAGCTGCAGGGATGATTGCAGCCCTCGGCAATTTTCAGGTAGGCGCTGTGCGTCGGCGTGAGTCGGAAACGCGGCGTGTCCCAATCGGGAATATAAGTCGGTTTCGAGGTCACCAGGTTGATGCCCCGGTCCTCGGTTTGCCTCAGCACCCGCTCGATGATCGGCCCGAGCTCGCTGACCTGATCGAGTCCGATGAAGGCGTCCACTTCGGGCAGCTGTTCGCGCAGTTCCGCGGCGAAACGTTGCGACATGCAGCCACTCACTATGAGCTTTTGGTTAGGCCGTTTCGCCAGCCCGCGATTTTGGTGCGCCTCGAGAATCGCCTCGATCGATTCTTCTTTCGCCGAATCGATGAACGCGCAGGTGTTCACCACCAGCACGTCGGCCTCCTCCGCCCGCGCCGTGATCTCCATCCCATGGGCGCGCACGCTTCCGAGCATGATTTCGGCGTCGACCAAGTTCTTGGCACAGCCGAGGCTGACCATGCCCACGGTCGTTAGGCGGCGCGGAGCTTCCGTTTTCAGGGCAACCTTCACTCGTTAGGCGGAGTCGCCGCGGGCGCGTCTTCCGGATGCACCGGCTGGGCGCGGCGCACTTCCGGCTCGGTCGGCACGGCCGCCGCGGGAGGCGGCGGCGTGGTCAAAGGCGTAACCCCCGCTTCGCTCGCGGGCGGGCCCTCCACCGCCTCGGCGCGTGGGGCGACGATCAGTGGCGCGGAGGCGGCTGGAGAGCTGAGCGGCGTCGCCGAAAGCGCCGGCGTGAGTTCGTTAGGCGGCCTCTCCCGCGGCGGCGTGATCCGCTGCAGGTTGAGGAAAAGTTTGATCACGTAGAGGCCGATCACGAGCACGGCCACGGCCACGATAAAGGGCAGAAACGACGGGCTCTTCCGCTGCTGCCGCCGCACGATCGGCGGCGGCGCGGTCGGGCCGCTATCCTGCAGGTAGGAATAACCGTCCACCGTCACCCGGTCGGAAATTTCAAACGCGTCCAGATACGGCGACACATCGACCTCGAGGAACTTCCCGTAGATGAGGAGGAACCCTTTCGCGTAGGCGAGGCTGGCGAAACTGGAAAAATCCTCCTGCTCGATTTCCGCGATCCGCGAGGGACGGATCTTGGTAATCCGCGACGCTTCCTCGAGCGTGACGTTGCGCGCGAGCCGGGCCTGTTTGAGTTTTTCGCCGAGCGCTTCCATCTGGGAATTCCGGGATCAGACGGCGGCGTCGAGATCGACCAGAATCTCGCGCGGCTTGGCGCCTTCGCCGGGGCCTAATATGCCGCGCTGCTCCAGAATATCAACGATCCGAGCCGCGCGGGTGTAGCCCAGCCGGAGCCGGCGTTGCAGGAGCGAAGTCGACGCGCGTTTTTCCTGCCGGATGATCTCGAGACATTTCTCGACCAGCTCTTCGTCCTCCTCGGTTACATCCTCCTCGGGCGCGGCAGTCGAGGTCATCTGCTCGTGCGCCGCGAGGTCGAAGGCGGGCGCGCTTTGGGCCGAAACAAAATCGACCAGCCGGGTAATTTCTTCGTCGGTCACGAGCACGCCCTGCGCGCGAATCAACCGCGAAGTGCTCGGCGGCAGGTAAAGCATGTCGCCCTGGCCTAACAATCGATCGGCGCCGTTCTCATCGAGGATCTGCTGACTATCCCGTGGGAACCTGACCTGAAAACAGATCCGACTAGGAATGGCAGCCTTCAGAACCGCCCCGATCTTCGGGAGAGGAGATTGAGCTGAAACGACGCAATGAATACCCGCGGCTTCCGAGATGGGAAGAATCCGCTCAAGAGCACTCTCCAACTCTTTACCCAATTGATGCAGTAGGTCAGCGAATTCGTCGATGAGAACGACGATGTTGGGCATGTGCTCGGGACTCGTGGCGTCGCTGTCGCACGCGACTCGGATCGGTGTAGCGGCGGCCGTGTCGGCCGCATTCGGTGAGTTTGCGGGCGACACGCCCGCCTTTACGTCGAGGTCGATCTCGGCCTGCGTTTTTTTTGACGTGCGGGCGTTGAAGCTGGTGATATTGCGCACGCCGGCTTTCGCGAAAATTTTATAGCGCTGCTCCAATTCATCGATCACCCACCGGAGTGCGAGCAACACTTTTGTCGGGTCGCTCAAGACCGGGATAACAAGGTGGGGGAGCGAGTTGTAAATCTGCAATCGCGCAATGTCTGGATCGATGATGATGAAGCGGAGTCGATCCGGCGTAAAACGGAAGATCAGGCTGACGATGATCGCGTCGATCAAAACGCTTTTGCCGCTTCCGAGCATCCCTCCGATCAGGAGATGCGGCATTTGCGCGAGGTCGGCGACGATGATTTTACCGTAAACATCCTTGCCGAGCGCGATCGGAAGCCTCGCGCTACTGGCGTTCCAATCCTCGGACTGTAGCAATTCGCGCAGGGGCACTTTTACATTCCGGCTGTTCGCGAGTTCGATGCCGACGGTGTCCTTGCCCGGGATCGGCGCGAGGATGTTGATCCGCTCCGCGCGCGTGGCTCGGGCGAGGTCGCGCTCAAGACTCACGATCTTGTCCACGCGCACGCCTTTTGCCGGGTAAACTTCGTAGCGGGTAATCGTCGGTCCTTTCGTGATATCGCCAGCCGCAACGTGAATGCCGTACTGGCCCATAGTCTCAATGAGTATCTGCTGAATACGTTCGAGCTCGGCCGGATCAGCGGCGACGCGGGCTTCGTTGGCATACTCGTTCAGCAGATCAATTCCGGGCAGCTCGTAATTTTCGCTTTCGAAGCTTTGCGCATTCGTGAGGGGAGCAGAGGTTGGAACTTGCGCAGTGATTTCCGGCACGTCGTCCGCCGCGAATTCTTGAGGCGGGCCTTCGGGTAAGCTAGCCGGCAATTCCACCACGGGCGGAACCTCAGAGCCTTCAAAGTCAGTCCGGGCTGCCTGTGATAGTTCTCTATCACTTCGGCGATTGCGGGCGACCACTGACAACGAGCGCAGAACGACGATGCCGAAGATCATCGCCGACGCGATGACTGGAGCGCCCCCGGCAGCCAGCAACAAACATACGATCATTCCTACAAGTAACGTGGGCCAAACGCGGGCCCGATCCGGCGGAGACAGCGTCTCCGCAGCCGGCGGTGCGATATTGGCACCCTCCTGTTTGGATGGGCTAGGAGCGAAAGTTTTGCGGTAATAGAGCCCGCCTCTACCGGCCGAGAAATAATTCCCGCGAGGCCCAGTCCCGACCCTGAGGCCTTTCATCCCTGCCGACACCCCGACTCCTGATTTCGAAAGATTGATCCGAAGAGGCCCCAACTTGATGCTCTTGCGGAAAAACAGGCCCATGGTCAAAGCCTTAGACGGCGGCGTCGAGATCGACGAGAATCTCACGCGGCTTCGCGCCTTCGCCGGGGCCCAATATGCCGCGCTGCTCCAGAATATCAACGATCCGGGCCGCCCGGGTGTAGCCGAGGCGCAGCCGGCGTTGCAGGAGCGAAGTCGACGCGCGTTTTTCCTGCCGGATAATCTCGAGACATTTCTCGACCAGCTCTTCGTCCTCCTCAGTTACATCCTCCTCGGGCGCGGCAGTCGAGGTCATCTGCTCGTGCGCCGCGAGGTCATACGCGGGCGAGCTTTGCGCCGAAACAAAATCGACCAGCCGGGTAATTTCCTCGTCGGTCACGAGCACGCCCTGTGCGCGAATGAGCCGCGAAGTGCTCGGCGGCAGGTAAAGCATGTCGCCCTGGCCTAACAATCGATCGGCGCCGTTCTCATCGAGGATGACGCGGCTGTCGATTTTGCTCGCGACCTGAAACGCGATTCGGCTCGGAATGTTTGCCTTGATCACGCCGGTGATGACGTCGGCCCGCGGCGTCTGCGTGGCGACGATGAGATGGATGCCGGCCGCGCGCGCCATCTGGGTGATGCGCGCGATCGCGCTCTCGACGTCGGCCGGCGCGGTCTGCATGAGGTCCGCCAACTCGTCGATGATGACCACGATGTAGCTCATGTGATCAGGAATGATCGGCTCGTCATCGCGCCGCACTTTTATCGGTTCGTTCGCTTCCGGTTTCGTGGACTCGTTAGGCGGATGCTCGAGGTCGAGCTCGGCTTGAGTTTTCTTCGGCGGGCGGGCGTTGAAGCTGGTGATGTTGCGGACGTTGACCTTGGCGAAGATTTTGTAGCGCTTCTCCATTTCATCGATCACCCAGCGGAGTGCGAGGAGGACTTTTTTCGGGTCAGTCACGACCGGGATGACGAGGTGCGGGAGCGTGTTGTAAACCTGCATCTCGACCACCTTCGGGTCGATCATGATGAAACGGAGCTGATCGGGCGTGAACCGGTAAAGCATGCTCGCGATGAGAGCGTTGATGCAGACGCTCTTGCCCGAACCGGTCGTGCCCGCGACGAGCAGATGCGGCATCTGCGCGAGATCGGCGATGATCGTTTTGCCGTAAACATCCTTGCCGAGCGCGATCGGCAGTTTCGCCGTGCTCGCGTTCCAATCCTCCGATTGCAGCAGCTCGCGCAGCGTGACTTTCACTTTGCGGGTGTTGGCGAGCTCGATGCCGACGGTGTCCTTGCCCGGGATGGGCGCGAGGATGTTGATCCGCTCGGCGCGCGTGGCACGGGCGAGATCGCGCTCGAGGCTCACGATTTTATCCACCCGCACGCCTTTCGCCGGATAAACTTCGTAACGAGTGATGGTCGGCCCTTTGGTGATGTCGCCTGGCGCGACTTTGATTCCGAACTGTTCGAGCGTGTCGATCAAGGTCTGCTGGATCTCCGCGAGCTCTGCGGGATCGGCGGCGACTCGCCCGGCGTTGTCGTGTTCCTCGAGCAGGTCGATCCCGGGCAGTTGGTAATTTTCCGCATTGAAATCCTGCGCGGAGTCGAGCGCCGGTTCGACGGCGCCCTTCTTTTTCCCGCGCTTCAGATCGGCGAGGGACGGCTTCTTTTTCGCGGACGGCAGATCGGCCGGGAGCGCGGTGGTATCGACGACTTTCGGCTGGGGGCGGTTGGCAAATTCCTCCAGCATGACCTCGGGGGCTGCCGGCACGGGCGCGCCTTTCCTGCGCAATGTCTTCTCGATCGCGCGCTGCTTTTTCGCGAGCTGCTGCTGGCTGATCTCGAGCTGGCCTTTCAGGTCGGTCTTTTCCATCCGCCGCCGGAGCAGCCGGAGGCGCAACGCGACGATGGAGCGCTTGGTCGCGAGGACGCTTTGGCGCAGGAGGTGAATCGGCCGCAGGCCAGTCATGAGAATCAGACTCGTCAGGTAAAGGCCGGCGAGCACGATGACCGAGCCTTTGCCCAGAAAGTAACGAAAAAGATGCCGCCCGATGACGTCGCCGACCCAACCGCCCGGACCCCGAATCTGAAACGCGCTCCGCCAGTCGCGCAGGAACCAGTGTTGCAGGTGCAAAAGGCAGGCGCCCGAGATGATGAAAAGCGCAATCCAGCCGAGCCGGCGCCGCACCGCGAGTTCGCCGTGGAAGAGCTTGGCGCCGCCGAAGCCGAGCAGCGTCGCCGCCAGCAGATAGGAGGCGGCGCCGATGACGAAGTAGCAAATCCCGGCGCCGATCGCGCCTAAGGGGCCGAGGAAATTCTGCGCCGGATGATTCGGCGACGAGGTGGAATTAAGGAGCGGGAACCAGGTCGGGATGTCCTTCGGGACGTAGGAGATCAGGGCAAGGAAGAGCAACGTCCCGATCCCGAGAAGGATGAGGGCGTAAACTTCATTCCATGCATTGTGTTGAGCGCGTCTGGCCACCGCGCATGCATAGTAGTCGCGCGGATGTCGCTTTCAATTTCCAATATCAGGGGAGAAAACCGCGGTTGTTGTCTACTTCGCGGCGCTCGATTTTCTTCCAGGTCGCCCGCACAAACCAGAGCGTGCCGAAAGTTCCGGTGACGAGTAGTAAGACCGTCCCGCCGCCAATGATGACGGAGACGAAATTCGGCACCGGCCAGGGGGCAAAGCCGCGTTTGATCAGAAGATTTTTAAAGAAGAAAGCCTGCGAGGCCGCGCTGAGGAAGCGCGTCAGGAGCACGAGCGAGGCAAGCAGATAGAGCCCGCAGAGCAGGCGAAAGACTTGTCGCTCGAAGCGCTGACCCGCGACGTAAGTCGAGACGATCACGGCAAAGGTGAGCGTGATCCAAATCTGAAGAATCGAGTCGGTGAGCCCCAGAGCCGCGTAGAGACAGTTATATATTAGTTCCTGCGACATATTTGGTGAGGCGTTGATGCCGTGACCTCACGATCCAAGCCGGCTCAGGGAGTTCTGGCGAGGAGAATGCGCGTTCCGATGGGAAATGATCCGATTCCGCCGAACGCGATGGATCCGATCTAAGATTACGCTCATACCGTCGGCGTCACCCTCTAGGCGGCCACGTCTTCGCGGCAGTGGAATGAATTTGAGACGACCCGGAAGCTGGCCGTTTACGATTCAAGAGTATGAACTCAAGCACACATGACAAAACTGAGGGGACCGCGAAGGAAGCAATCGGCGCGGTGAAGGAAAAGACCGGCGAGCTCGTGGGCAACCCGAATCTCGAGGCGCGCGGCGCCGCGGAAAAAGCAGAGGGCAAAGTGCAGCAAAAAGTCGGAGACGTGAAGAAGGTTTTCGACAAGTAACCGACTTTCCCCAATTCGTTAGGCGAGGAAACTCGTACAGCGATCGCGCCCGGTAACCTGGGCGCGATTTTTGTTTCAGGCCGGAACGTCGACCTCGGACCGGTGCTCGGGGCAGACTAGATACTGACCGCTGGTGGGCTTGAGGATTTTCTCCTCGATGCAGATGTGATCGAGAAGCCAGACGTCGTGGTTGCGGGGTTTTAATCTGGGTGGTGATGCGTTAGTTGATGATGTTGAGGCGAGACATTTCCGGCAGAATCGCCAGCAGCTGATTCGTTAGATCGAACGATCCACCATGGCCTCTCTGATGATTTCGTTCGCTTTATCTTTCTTCATGGCCGCTAACCTTGCCGACCCGCGGGCCGGTTTCTTCCTGGGTCTCGCCTAACGAATGGCGACGACGTGCGTCCAAATCATCCCGGCGGAGAAAGGTGATGCATCTGTTCTGAGCCAGATCGCTCTCGCCGCCAAGGCACATTGGGGTTATCCGGCGCGTTGGCTGGCGGAATGGCGGGAGGACCTCAAGATTTCTTCAGAGTTTATCGCGCAAAACCCGACCTTCAAAGCGATCAACTTTGGTGGGGAGATTCTTGGGTTCCATGCCCTGAAAAAACGCGCGGAAGTCTGGTGGCTGGAGCATCTCTGGGTGAGCCCGGAGCAAATCGGCCGGGGCTACGGTCGCGCACTACTGCAGCACGCGGCTAATCTCGTGCGGAGCCAAGGCGCGCCCTGCCTAACGATCGAATCCGATCCGCACGCCGAGGGCTTTTACTTGCGGATGGGCGCGCGCCGGATCGGGACCGTCACCCGCAAGATCGACGGCCAGACGCGCGCGCTTCCTCTTCTTGTCCGCGACCTTTTCGCCTAACGAAAAGCGGCGGCCCCTCCGGTGAGACCGCCGCTCATCATCCCAATCCGGTAACGAAATTCTTTAGCCGTTATCGTCATCGGCCCCGGCCTCACCGGCACCGTGGTGCCCGCCACCGTGGCGACCTTCCCGGCCTCCGCCGCGCCGGTCGTTTTTCGCCTCGTCCAAAGTCTTCTGCTGTTCCGGCGTGAGCATCGGGCGAATCTGCGCCGCCGTCTCCTTCATCAGGCTTTTTGTCTTCTGCATCGCCTCACGGTGGATCGCTTCGATCTTCGGTTTTGCCTCATCGAGAATGGGCTGAATCTTGGTCTTCTGTTCCGGCGTGAGATTGAGCCGCTCGGTCATACGTTCCATCGGATCGTGGCGCATCCCGCCGTGGCTTCCGCCGCTCTCGCCGCGCTGTGGTCCGGCTGCGGTTTGGTCCTGGCCAAAAGCGGCTCCGCCCAGCGCGAGCGCGGTCAAAGCCGTGAGTGAGATTAGTTTAAGTTTCATGGGTTCCTTGTAGTGACTCCATCGTCCCGGAGCGAGTTACATAATTTCCGCCCTCGATCCCCGACCGTTCCGCGATCCGCGGTAACCAGGAGCGGCGCGGCGCGGTCACAGCGTTTAGTGTGGATACCGTTTGGATGAGATGGCCGAAGATTCGGACGCAGGCGCGCTGGTGCCCGCCGTGCTCGCGCACGATGAAGCAGCAGCCCAGGAACTCGTACGTCGCCTGCATCCATTGGTTACGAAACTGGTGCGCTCGCATCGCCCGCGTCGTATGGCCGAGGAGGATCTTTCCCAGATGATTTTCATCAAGATTTTCCAAAAATTGCCGCAGTTCTCCGGCCAGGTGCCGCTCGAACACTGGGTCTCGCGGGTCGCGATCAATACCTGCCTGAACCAGATCCAGTCCGAAAAAATCCGGCCGGAACTGCGCTATGCCGATCTCAGCGAAGAGGAAGTCGCGGTCGTGCAAAACCTCGCTGCCACCTCCGAGGAAGTGGCGCCCGATCTGCGCTTCGCCGCGCGCGATCTGGTCGAGCACCTGCTCGGCGCGTTGAAACCGCGCGAGCGGCTGATCATCGACCTGCTTTATCTACAGCAATTATCCGTCGCGGAAATCCAGCAGAAAACCGGCTGGAACGCTTCCCTCGTCAAAGTGCGCGCTTTTCGCGCCCGTCAAAAAATGCGACAACAGCTCGCGCTGGTCGCTGCCCAAGGAGAAAAATGAAAAAGAACGCTTCCTCCATCGAACGACTGCTCCAGGCGGCCGCCACGCTGGCCCCGGAACCGGAAGCGGCGATGCCGTTCGGTTTCGACACCCGCGTGGTCGCGCGCTGGCGCGCCACCTTCCCGCCCGATTCCGTCGCGATCGTGCATCTCTTGCGGCGGGTCATATTCATCGCCGTGACTTTGATCGTGCTCGCCGGTGCGGGGGCGTATCGGGAATTTTCCCAAGGTGACGACAATGATGAATATACGCTGACCGACTCCGCCATCGGCGGGGCGGCGTTCGACCAGTGAGTGGCCCCCTGCGTTGGAAACTGGTCGGTGGTTTTGTCCTCGTCTTCGTCGCCGGACTGATCGGAGGTGCGTTCCTCGGGGCCGCGCAGGCGCGGCATTATCGCGCTGATTTCTCCCACCACGAGGCGCTCACCGAGCGCATCCGCAGCCGGATGAAGTCGCGGCTTGGTCTCACGCCTGAGCAGTTGACGAAGACGGCGCCGCTCTTCGACAAGACCGCGCGCCAGATTGAAGACATCCGCAAGGAAACGAGCCGCCGCATTCACGAGACTCTCGCGGCCGCGGATGACGAACTCGCGCCAGCGCTGACGCCCGAGCAACGGGCCCGGCTCGATGCCTTGGAAGCTGAGAAAAGCCAGACGCCGGTGCCGCGCGAACAGGCGAGTCGTTAGGCGAGCGGGGTGGTGGGCAGGGTTGGATTCGAACCAACGAAGGCGTAAGCCAGCGGATTTACAGTCCGCCCCGTTTGGCCACTTCGGTACCTACCCGCGGGACGAGCGTTTGATATAGGCGCGGTCTCAGCGGGTCGCAAGCCAGCGTTTTGCCAGCACGAGATCGGTGGGCGTGAGGCCGTGGCCGGCATCGAGAAGTTCCGTTGTTACCTCTGCGCCGGCGGATTGCAGGAGGTCGGCCAGACGGGTTGTTTCGCCGGGGTTCATGATCGGATCCTCTTTCCCACCGGCCAGGAAAACTCGCGCGTCCGCGAGGTCGGGCAGGACTTCGGGGATCAGCGGCACAATCGGGCGGAAAAGGATCGCGCGGCGCAAGATCTCGGGGTGCAGGAGTAAAATTGTCGCCGCGATATTCGCGCCGTTGGAATACCCGACCGCGACCATTTCCTCCCGCGCGATGCCGTAGCGGTCCGACGCGGCGACGATAAAATCGGCCAGCTCCTGCGCGCGGCGGCGCAGGTCTTCCAAATCGAAAACGCCTTCGGCGAGCCGGCGAAAAAAACGCCGATGGCCGTTCTCCAGCACCTGGCCCCGGGGACTGAGCAGAGCCGACGCCTGGTCGAGCTCGCGGCCCAACGGCAGCAAATCGTTTTCGTCCCCGCCGGTGCCGTGGAGCAACAACAAAGTTCGGCCGCTCTCTCCGGGAAGGTATTGATGAGTGAAAGGAAGCGCGGTCACGATTTGTTAGGCCAGGAACTCCTCGATCTCGTCCACCACCGCCGTCTGCATTTCGGACGTGAGCTCGGGATAGATCGGTAAGGCCAGCGACTCGCGGGTGGCGCGCTCGGTCTCGGGCAGGTCGCCTGCGCGATAACCGAGCTCCGCGAAACAGGCCTGCTGATGCAACCCGAGCGGGTAATAAATCGCCGAGCCGATCTCGCGCGCGGCGAGATGCTTTTGCAGTTCGTCGCGCCGCGGGGTCCGGATCACATACTGGTGATAGATATGATGATTCGTCAGGCCGCTTCCGCGATAAGGCTCGGCCGGCAGCGTGATCCGGTTCGTCAGGCCACGCCCCTCAAATTGTTCCCGGTAGAAATCCGCGACCGCGCGCCGCCCTGCCGACCAGCCGTCGAGGTACGGCAGCTTCACCTTCAAGACCGCCGCCTGGAGTCCGTCGAGTCGGAAATTTCCGCCGACGACATGATGAAAATAACGCGGCTCCATCCCGTGTTGCCGGAAAATCCGGAACCGCTCCGCGATCGCGTCGTCATCGCAGACGATGGCCCCGGCGTCGCCGGCCGCGCCGAGATTTTTCGACGGATAAAAACTGAACCAACCCGCCACGCTCATCGTCCCCGCCTGGCGCGCCCCGGCCCTAGCCGGATACTCCGCGCCAATCGCCTGCGCCGCGTCTTCAATCACGGTGAGCCCGTAGCGCGCGGCGATTTCGCGGATCGGATCCATCTCGCAGCAGAGTCCGAAAAGGTGCACCGGAATGATCGCCCTCACGACGCGCCCGGCATCGTCAACGAGCTGGCCGTCGCCGTTTTGGCGGCAGCGATTTTCCAGAAAATCCGCCAGCGCGGCCGGAGAAAGATTGAAGGTCGCGGGATCGATATCGACGAAGAGCGGCGTCGCTCCGACCCGCGCGATGCAGCCTGCGGTCGCGAAAAAAGTGTAGCTGCTGGTGATGATCGCGTCGCCCGGCCCGTAGCCCAGGGCCATCAGGATCGCGAGTTGCGCATCGGTCCCGGAGGAGGCGCCGATCACATGCCGCCCGCCACAGTATTCTTCGAGCGCTTTTTCAAACTCCTCCACTTTCGGCCCGAGGATAAAGCTTTGCGTCCGCAGGATTTCGTCGAACTCGCGCCGGATCGGTTCGGCGAGCAGTTCGTATTGGGCGCTCAGGTCGAGCAACGGCACGCGCATCCCGTTACCGAAGCACGGGAGCCGCGCACTAGCGAACGTTCCTAACGAAGCATTGACCGCCCGGAAGCGGTCAGCTAGCCTCCGGCCGTGGGATTACTCCGCAGCTTGTTCTGGTTGGTCCTGTTCGTCTTTTTTACCTTCTGTTTTCTGGTGCTCTTCGAGTATGGGCCGAGTGATTTCAGCACCGGCTTCAAGAAGGAAGGCGAACGCGTCGAGAAGTGGGTGGACGGAAAAATCCATCCCACCCCAACCCCCGCAAAACCCTAGAGCGGCGTCATCCCCCTCGCACCTTGGTGTAGACGTTTCGCACAGCGAAACGTCTACAGTTCTAGCTGACGAACTCGAGCTCGACGTGCCGGTCCAGATAGCCGCTCGCTTCCGCGCGGCCGAGAAATTGCCGAATCGCCTCGCGCCCGCTTTCGCCGTAGTCGCGGGTGTAATCGTTCACGTACATGCCGATGAATTCGCCGGCGAGCGCGGCATCCATGTCGCGCGCATAAGGGAGCGAATGCCGGACGGCCGCCTCGCGATGGCCGAGCCCGTAGTCGATGCTCTCGCGCAGAATCTCCGCGAGATCGCGCTGCACCGCGGGCGCAAGGCCTTTGCGCAGAACGTTGCCGCCTAACGGGAGCGGCAGGCCAGTTTCCTCTTTCCACCACGCGCCGAGATCGAGGATTTTGCGAAAACCGGCCGCGGCATACGTGAGTTGGCCTTCGTGAATGATCAGCCCGAGATCAGAGCGCCCGGCTTTCACTGCGTCGAAGATCTGGTCGAAAGGCACGACCACGTATTCGAAGTCGCCGAGGTAAAGCTGGAGCGCGAGATAGGCGCTGGTCATTTTCCCCGGGATGGCGATGCGTTTTCCGCGGAGCCAGTCGCGCAGTTCGTTAGGCGCAGGCGCTTCGGCACCCGCGAGGCTGACCAGCATCGGCCCGTAGCCGTCGCCCATGCTCGCGCCGCAGGCGAGCAGCGCATACTTCTCGCTGACAAAAGCGTAGGCGTGAATCGAGATTGCAGAGATGTCGAGTTCGCCGCGTAGCGCGCGCTCGTTCAGCGTCTGGATGTCCTCGAGCCGATGCTCAAACCGGTAACCGCGCAGGTCGATTTTGTGCTCGGCCATCGCGTAAAACATGAAGGCGTCATCGGGATCGGGAGAGTGGCCAAGAGTGAAAACGCGCTCGGGAGCAGACATGGCGAGGACCTTAAATCAGGCCGGGCGTCGGCGCAGATAAATCACGCTCGCGACCAGCAGGCCCAGCGGAATCGCGACCGCCGGGGCGTAGATCGCGGTGCGAAACATGACCGCGCGCGTGAAGAGCACGCCCTGTTTATCGGAGGAGAAATGAACCGCTCCAGGCAGCGCCACGAGCAGCGCGAGGGCGCTGATCGCGAGCCCGCTGAGGTAACGCCAGGTATCGCTCTCGGTGTCGTTAGGCTCGAGCTTTTTTTGCCGATTCAACCAGCGGAAATAGACGGTCGCGACAATCGCGAAACCGACAAACGTGCTCAGGACTTGCAGCACAAAGGGCAGCCCAAAATTCGCCGACCCAATGTGCACCACCGGTTCGCGCAACCAGCGCACGCGAAGCACGACCCAGCCGGTATCGTGCGTGAACGCGTCCCAGAAATTATGCGTCCAAATTCCCAGCAACAACGAGCCGAGCACGATTGGCCAGCGCGCCGGCCACAGATCATGGAAAGAAGGACAGAGCGGGCGGAGGGCGAGCCGATGCGCCCGAGGAAGCGCGAACGCGACCGGCTTGCAAAAGAGATAGAAGGCTAGGAACAAGACCAGTCCGACCGGCACGCCGACGAGGAAACTACCGGCGAGCGTGTGATCGAAGGTCGCGAGGTCGAAGCAATCGATGTAGTAGCCGAGATCCGGCGTCATGCTGCCGATGACGAGCGCCGCGAAATCGAGCGGCCATGGCGTAAACCGGCGCAGCGGCAGAACGGCAGTAGCATGAGAAACGGTCCAGGGCATGGCGCGGCGAACGGCATTTAGCCCTGGAAGCGCGGGGCGCAAACATAGTTTTTCCCCACCGTCGCAAGATGCCGCGGTTCCGCACCTCTGCTACGGTTGCGCTCGTGCGGCCTTCTGGAGCTTCCCATCATCTCGCCTGCCCCGACTGCGACGCGCTCTACGACGCCCCCCCGCTGACCGAGGGCGAGCAGGTGCTCTGCACTCAATGCGGCGCCTCGCTTTTCCATTACCACACCAACTCCGTTCATCGCGCCGCCGCGCTTACCATCGCGGCGGGCTTTCTTTTTCTGGTCTCGAATTTCTTCCCCTTCATGACCCTGCAGGCAGGCTATCGCGAGAGCCAAATGGTTTTCTCGCAGAGCGTCTCCGGCCTCGAGCAGCAGGGTTATCCATTCCTCGGAGGCGTGGTCGCGGTCTTCACTTTGCTTGCGCCCTCACTCATCATTCTCGGGCTCACTTATCTGCTCCTGCCGCTGCTGAACGGCCGCCGGCTTCCGGGCGCGATCCCGCTTTGCCGCTGGGTCTATCGCGCGCGCCGCTGGAACATGCTCGAGGTCTTCCTCCTCGGCGCCCTCGTCAGTCTGCTGAAGCTCGGCAAGCTCGCGACGCTCACGCTCGGGATTTCGTTTTGGGCTTACGTCGGCTTGATCATCTGTCTCACTGCCGCGCTTTCGTCGATTGATTATCGGGAACTCTGGACGCGGCTCGAGGAGGCTGAGCCTTGAGCGAATTCTATCCTGCCTCCGCCGCAGCGCGTGGTCTCGCGCTTTGTCATGCCTGCGGCCGGGTCGAACCGGTGGAACTCGAGCATTGCCCGCGTTGCCACGCCCGCCTCCACCTGCGCAATCCCGCCAGCCTGCAACGCACCATCGCGCTCACCTTCGCCTCCTTGCTTCTTTATTTTCCCGCGAATCTGCTCCCGATTCTCAAGGTGGAATCGATCACCGGCGCGCAGGCGAACACGATCGTCGGCGGCGTCATCCAGTTCTGGCAGACCGGCGATTACCCGGTCGCGATCATTATTTTTAGCGCGAGCGTCATGATCCCGGTGTTGAAAATTCTCGCTCTGAGCTGGCTGTGTTACGCCGCGAAAGTCGGTCATCATCCGCACGGCATGACCCGGCTGTATCGAGTCACAGAACTGGTCGGGCGCTGGTCGATGGTCGACGTCTTCGTGGTCGCGATCCTCGTCGCGGTGGTGCAGCTCGGATCAGTCATTTCGATTCATCCCGGGCCGGCTGCGGTTTCGTTTGCGTCGGTCGTGATCCTCACCATGCTCGCGGCGATCAGTTTCGACCCGCGCCTGATCTGGGACGCCGCGGGGGAAGCCGAGCCTAACGAATGACGCCCGATCCTTCATCCCGCCCCGTCGCCGCGAGCGACGCGCCCCGACCGACCGTCCGGAAAAAGAAAACCGGCTTCTCCGCGGTCTGGATCATCCCGGTCGTCGCCGCCCTCTTCGGGCTCTGGCTGACCTGGAAATATTATTCCGCGCGCGGCCCGGAAGTGACCGTGCGCTTCGAGACCGCGGAAGGCATCGTGGCCGGCAAGACGCCGGTCCTCTGCCGGAGCGTCAACATCGGCACCGTCGACAAGGTGACTTTGACCGACCGGTTAAAAGTCATGGTGACGATGCAGATGACGAGCGAGGCCGAGGATTTGCTGAAACAGGACACGCAGATCTGGGTGGTGCGGCCACGTTACGGCGCCTCCGGCATTTCCGGGCTGAGCACGATCGTCTCGGGGAATTATCTCGAGCTCGAGCCCGGACTCTCGAAGGACCCGCGCGATCATTTCATCGGGCTCGAGCAACCGCCGGTGACGCCGAAAGGCGTGCCCGGTCTGCACCTCAAATTCATCGCCGACGACGCCGGCGGGGTCGATCCCGGTTCGCCCATCACTTACAAGGGCCTGAGCGTCGGTAAAATCGAAAAGCGCACCTTTCTAGGCAAGACCGGACAGGTGGAATTCGACGCCTTTATCGACGTCCTGTACGCAGGGCTCGTGCATCCGGACACGAAGTTCTGGAACATCAGCGGCATCGATCTCGAAGTCGGCGCGAATGGGATAAAACTGCGCACCGGGACCATCGGGGCGCTCCTCCTCGGCGGCATCACGTTCAGCGAACCGAAACCGGGCGCACCGGAGTCTTCTGTGGCCGACGGCACCGCCTTCAAGCTCTACGACAGCTTCGAGGACACGACGAAATTCGTTATGCAAAACCCGCTTTCCTACCTCCTGCTTTTCACCGAGAGCGTCCGGGGATTGAACCCCGACGCGCCGGTGGAATTCCGCGGCATCCGCATCGGCACGGTCGAAGGCGCATCGTTTCGCTATTTGCCGGACGACATCGACCGGCGCGTGCCGGTGATGATCAAACTCGATCCCGACCTGATCACGGAACTGCCCTCGACCGGCTACGACGCGAGTCGAGATTTTATTGCGGAGAACGTCGCGAAAGGTCTGCGCGCCAGCCTCAAATCGGGCAACCTCCTGACCGGGCAGATGTTCATCGACCTCGATTTCCAGAAGGACGCAAAACCGGACGAGGTCCGCCCGTTCGGCGGCTACGTCATTTTGCCGACCGCGCCCTCCGGCGGGCTCGCGCAGATCCAGGAACAGGCCTCCGCGCTGCTCGCGAAATTGCAGGCGCTCCCGCTCGAGAAAACGATCAACAATGCCTCCGACGCGCTCGCTTCGATCAAGGGCGCGGCCGACGACCTGAAGAAGACCGCGAGCGGTTTCAACGACCACTCGCCGCTCTACCACGACCTCTCCGAGACCCTGCGCCAACTCGACGAAACTCTCCGCTCGCTCCGCAGCCTAACGAGCACGCTGGACCGCAAACCGAACTCGATCATCTTCGGCAAGCCGGGCAGCGTGCCGCCGCCGAAAGGAAGCAATCACTAGATGAACCGAAACATTTTCCTCCGTGGCGCCTTGGCGCTTTTCGTTAGTCTGCTCCTGGCCGGCTGCGGCTCGAAGGCGGAATTTTACCGGCTCAGTGCCGAGACGCCCGCGGCCGCGACCGGGAACTCTGCCCTCAGCCTCGGCGTCGGTCCGGTCTCGCTTCCGGGTTACATCGATCGAAGCGAGCTGGTTTTTCAAAGCGGGCCTAACGAATTCCAAATCCCGCCAAACGTGAGCTGGGCCGGCTCCTTGCAGGACAACATCACCGCCGTCCTCGCGCGCGATCTGCAGACGCAGCTCGGCGCGCGGGAAGTGCTCACCTATCCGTGGCCAGCCGGTCGCGCCCCCGCCCGTCGCGTCGCGCTCGATGTGCGGCAATTCCACGGCATCAGCGGGAGCGACGCCATCCTCGAAGTGTCGTGGAGGATCGAAGACGCCAGCGGGCACGGAATCTCCCATGGCGGCGGCACCTTCCACGAAGCGATCAACGGCGACGGCTACGCCGCAGTCGTCGCCGCGGAGAGCCGCCTTCTCGCGCAATGCGCCGCGGCGATCGCGAAAGACTTGTAAATCGCGCATCTCGATTCCACACGCTCGCGGCGCCCTGTAATCGCTTCCCTGTAGTCGCTTCCCTGTGGGAAGCGCAGGTATCGACTTCGCTCTCACCCCCACCCCCACGCTTCCCGCAGGGAAGCGGCTACAGCGCAAATGCCAGGTTTGCGTTCGCAGACGCGCTCCGATAACCTCTGCGCCATGGCAAAATCCGGTCTCGGCAAAGGGCTCGGCGCTCTGATCAGCGCGACTCCTGCCTTCCGCCCCGTCGATCCGGAGCCCGAGAGCGGCGGCGAAAAAATCCAGCTCGTTCCCCTCACCAGCATCGTCCCCAGCCCGCTCCAGCCGCGGCGCGAGTTTGAACGCGAGGCCCTCGATGAGCTGATCGATTCCATCCGGCAGCGCGGCATCATCCAGCCGCTTATCGTTAGGCCGGTGAACGACACTTTCGAGCTGATCGCCGGCGAACGCCGCTGGCGCGCCTCGAAGGAAGTCGGCTTGACCGAAGCGCCCGTGATCGTGCGCCAGGCGAGCGATCTCGAGGTGCTCGAGTTGTCGCTGATCGAAAATCTCCAGCGCGCCGATCTCAACCCGATCGAAGAAGCGGAAGCCTACGCCCGCCTCGCGGGTGAATTCGGCATGCGGCAGGACGACATCGCCCAGAAGGTCGGGCGCAGCCGCGCCTCGGTCGCGAACGCGATGCGGCTGCTCGATCTCGACCAGCAGGTGCAGACTTGGGTCGTGCAGGGATTGCTCTCGGTCGGCCACGCGAAGGTCATCCTCGGGTTGAAAAATCACGAGGAACAGCGGGCGATCGCCGACAATGTTTTGCGCCAAAGCTCGACCGTGCGCACGACCGAGCGGATGGTCGCGCGGCAGCTCGGCCGCCTCACCGCGACGACCCGAAAGAGACGAGGCGCCACTGTGCCGACCGCCGCGATGAGCGAGCTCGAAAACCGGTTACAACAACATCTCGCCACCCACGTGACGATTCATCACGGCGAAAAACGCGGCCGGATTGAAATCGAATACTACGGACCCGACGACCTCGAGCGGGTGATGACGAAGCTCGGCCTGCCGCCCGATGCCTAACGGAAAGAAGCGGCGGCCATCCCGGCGCGCCCAATCCCTGATCGCCCACTGGCGACGCTGGGGAGGTTACGCCCTGGTCGCGGGCGCACTTCTGCTCCTCGCTGTTTTCCTCTATTTCCGCAGCCCACGCCGCGAGAGCTACGGCCAGCCGTGGCTCGAGTTCTCGGGCGAAAAAGCACTCGAGCATGTCCAGGCCCTGGTCGATCTCGGCCCGCGCCCGCCGGAATCCGCGGCGCTCAAAAAGGCGCAAACCTATATCCGGGAGAATCTCACGCAGGTCGGCTGGGAGGTCAGCCAACAGAGCTTCCCCGCCGACACGCCTCGCGGCTCGGTCCACTTCATCAACCTGATCGCGCATTGGCCGAACGCCTCGTCACGCGCGCAGAAATTTCTTCTCTGCTCGCACTACGACACCAAGACCTTTGACTCGATCGAATTTGTCGGGGCGAACGACGGCGGCTCGAGCACCGGCGCGCTCCTCGAGATGGCGCGCGTCCTCAGCCTGCATCCGGAACTGGCCGAGAAAGTCGAGCTGGTTTTCTTCGATGGCGAGGAGGCTTACGACCGTTTCACCAAAACGGACGGGCTTTACGGCAGCCGCTTTTTCGCGCGGAGGATGAAGGCGGCGGGCATGGTGAAACTTTATCGCGGCGCCATCATCTGGGACATGATGGGCGACAAGGATCTCACGATCACGCTCTCCCCGGATTCGCCGGTCGCGCTGACCCGTGACATTTTCTCCGCCGCGACCGCGCTCAACGCGCGCGCCCATTTCACCTATGCCAACTCCGACATCCTCGACGACCAGACACCGCTGGAGAAGGTCGGCGTCCCGGCGATCGACCTGATCGATTTCGATTACCCGCCGTGGCACACCTCCGAGGACACGATGGATAAATTGAGCGCCGCCAGCCTGCAGACGGTCGGCGCGGTGACGGCGTATTATCTCGCGGAAATGGCTTTCCGATGAAGCGCGCGCTCCTCCTCGCCGGCGCGCTCCTCCTCGGGGTCGCGGCCGGCGAATGGTGCACGGGCAACTTCGGTTTCCGGGCCGCGCTCGGGCGACTCGTGCGGCGCGGTGAACTCGTGCAATTGGTCGGGTCGCGCGGAATTTATGCGAGCGATCCGGCGCGGAGGGGACGCTCGTTCGAGCAATTGGTCGCCGAGGCCAGGATCGACTCCGCGGCCGCGGGAGAACCGGTGAATCAAGCCGCGCTCCAGCACGAGCTGGACCTGCTGCGAGCGCCCTTGCCTAACGACAAGGCATGGGACGCCTTGCTCGCCCGGGCCGGGACCAGCCCGGCCCGTCTGCGAGGTGCAGTCGCGGCAAATCTCCGCGCGCGCGCCTGGCTGGAAGCGCGCGTCGCCACGGCGCAAGCGCCTAACGACAAGGAAATCAGCAGCTATTTCACCGCGCATCGCGCCGCCTTCCAGCAGCCGCCACGGTATCGCGCGTGCCACCTCTTTCTCGCCGCGCCCGATGGTTATCCGGCCGAGGTCCTCGAGACAAAAAGGCGGCTGATCGACGACCTCGCGCGCCGCCTGCAGAAAGGTGAATCGTTCGACGCACTCGTCGCCGAATTTTCCGAGGACGAAGAGACGAAAAAGCGCGGGGGCGACCTCGGTTATTTCAGCGAAGAGCGGATGCTCCCCGAGCTTTTCGCCGCCGCGCAAGGTCTGCGGGTCGGCGACACGAGCACGCCGATTCGCAGCCGGCTCGGGTTCCATCTCCTCCGGCTGACCGAGGCGTTGCCAGCGCGGGAGATGACCCTGCCGGAAGCGACGCCCGAGATCGCCACGACGCTCGCGAACGCGCAACGCGCGGACGCGCTCGCCCGGCTCCGATAAATTATGCGCCGGCTCCGCTTCTGGCTGCGCCTACTTTTTTATCCGCTATTTCTGGCCGCGCTGGTCGTGATCGTGGCGGGATGTTGGCTCGCGGGAAATCTCGCGCGGGTCGTGGCGTGGGGCGCCGCCCGCGCCCTGCCGGAATTTTCCCTGCAACTTGGCGACGCGGAGCTGGTCGGCTTTCACCGGATTGAATTCTCTGAGGTCGCCCTGACCGATCGGTCGCAGAAAAATCCGGCGCTCTCGATCGAAGCCGTCGCGGTCGATTATTCTCTCGCGGGTTTATGGCATCACCGCATCGCCCGGGTCGAGCTCGAACACCCGCGCTTCGCGCTGAATGATCAAACGCTCGCGAAACTCAGCGGGACGCAAACCGGGCCGGCCACGCCTAACGACAACTGGCGAGTGGAGCAGTTCTCGGTTCGCAGCGGCACAGCCGCGTTCGACCTGCGCGGTCAGCCGCGGATCAGTTTCGAATTCGCAGGCGAGTTCACCGATTCGCCGACGGCGACGCAGCGTCTCGCGCTGAAAAAAATCCGCGTGGCCGAGAGTTCGGCGAGCCCGCAACCATTCTTGGAGGCAAGCGCCGCCCATTTGGCTTTTACTTTCCGCGACCTCGCGCGACACCAGCTGGCAGAGCTGACCCTGGCCGCGCCGTCGGTCCATCTGCAGCCGGCGCTGCTCGCCGCCTTCAGCGCAACCCAAGGAGCGGGCTCGCCTAACGAACCCGGCTGGCAGGTGGGAAAACTGAAAATCAGGGACGGCGAACTTTTCGTGGAAGGCTTCAGCGCGGCCGTCCCGGTTGCTTCCGCGAAATTCTTCCTGGAGACGACCGACCTCGGCTGGGGCGGCGCGAGCGAGAAGCTGCACGCCATGCAGATCTGGGATGTCCGCGGCGCGCCGTTGTTCGATCCGCTCCATCCTTTCCTTCTCCTCGATAGCCTAACGATAAAATTCTCGAACGCGGGTCTCGCCCGGCGCGAGCTGGCCCAGATCGAGACCACCGGACTCTGGCTCGGGCTCGGTCGCAATCTGCGCACTTTCGCGAGCGCTCCCGACCCGAAGACTACTCGCCTAACGACCAGCACGACGCCGGCCTCCTCTTCCCCGCCCTGGATGGTGCGCGACTTCTCGATTGCGAGCGGTGACGTGGCGATGAGCGATCTCGGCTTGGACATTCCCGACCTCGGTTTCTATGTGCGGACGCGGTTGCACGACGTTGCGCTCTCCGGCGACGGCCGACTGGCAGGCACTCAGCTCCAGACGGTCGAGCTCTCGAACATCGCGATCCACTCGCCGCTCGACCCTTTCGCGCCGGTGCTGAATTTCCCGACGGTCTTCGTGCGCTTCTCCCTCGCCCGCCTGCTCCAGAACGAGATCGAAGAGGTGAGCCTCCTGAGCCCGCAAATCTTCGTCGGCGAAGATCTTTTCTGGTATGCGGACACGCTCCAGCAACAAGCCGCGGCCTCCTCGCCTAACGAGACCCCGACACCTGGAAACGGCGCGCCGCATTGGGTGGTGAAAAATCTCGGGGCCGATCTCGGCCAAATCATCATCGCCAATGGCGGCAAAAATCGCGCGACGCTGCCGCTGAATTTCTCCTGGCGCGCGCAGCAGGTGGATTTCAGCAATCTGCGCGAGCTCCGGCTGAAGTTGAAGCTGGTGGTGCCGGAAGGGGACTACCTTTTTCCCTCCTACGAGCTGGACCTTGTCGGGCTCTCGGGTCGGATCGAATTCGGCCTCCCGCCCGAGGGTCACAAGGACAATCTGGTGCACACGCTGGAGGTGAAAGAAGCGCGCTGGAAACAGTTCGTCGCCGGCCAGTCCTACGTCAGCGTCACCTACGACAAGAAGGGAATCTACGGCGAGGTTGGCGCGAAGGCTTATGGCGGTTATCTCAATGGCGGTTTCAGTTTCCTGACTCAGCCCGACTCTCCGTGGATCGGCTGGATGTCGGGTTCGGCGATCAACCTCGGCGGGGTGACCGACGCGCTCGCGCCGCAGAATTTCCAGCTCAAGGGCCCGGCAGATTTCAAGCTGGAAGTGAACGGGCTCAACCACGAAATCGAGCGCCTGGCCGGCACCTACACGATGCGCCGTCCGGGCCGCCTGCGGGTGACCAAGCTCAACGATCTGCTCGGCGCCATCCCGCCCGAGTGGACGACGTTGAAGCAAAGCCTCACGCGCATCGGGCTGGAGACTCTGCGCGATTTCGATTATGACCGCGGCGATGGTTCATTCTGGTTCGCTAATCACGAGGGAAGTCTCAAGCTCGCACTTCGGGGTGCCGGCGGCTCGCGCACCCTCGAGGCCGTGCTCCACGGACCGCGGGAGAGGCCGCCGTTTACGGATGAATAAGCGCGTGCCAGAAATCCTCGCGGCCCTCTTTTGCTCGTTAGGCGCGGGCTGCTCGCTCCCGCCGCTCTCGCTCTCCACTCCGCAGCCGATCAAGGTCGATCTCGCGATGAAGTTGGATGTTTACCAGCATGGCCCGCCGGTGGCGGAGAAGAAGCCGGCTGCGACCACCGGCGCGAGCACGACGGCAGAGATCCAGGATCGTCGGCGCTTGCGCCTGGGGGAATTGCAGCCGCTGAAAAATTCCCGGCTCGTGGGGGAAAATCATCTCGGGCTGCTGGAAGTGCGCAACCCGCCGGAAGGTGAATACGGCGCCTACCTTCGCACCACGGTGGCGGCGGAGAACAAGGATCGCGCGGCGCTCATGGAAGCCACCGCCGCGAGCCAGAAAATTGCCCTCGCCGACGTGCAGAAACAGCAGGCCGAGATCGCGCAGCACAACGCCTTTAACGGTGAATGGATCGAGACGACGAAGCCGGATGGCAGCTTCGTCTGGCGACAAAAAGGGCACGAATAAAACCGCGACCGCTTTTCGCCTAACGAGTCCGGAAATTTTCCGCGCGCACAAAAAAATCGCGATTGCGAGCCGGCGCAAATGCTTTGAATTTGCTCCCGGGAAAAGGCTGCCGGATGGTGGCCTAACGAACAATGGCACGCCCCAAATCCAAAAACGTCGGCCTGATCGGGCTCGGCATCATCGGCACCCGCGTCGCCGCAACCCTGCGCAAACGCGGGTTGCGGGTCTACGTCTGGAATCGCACGCCCCGGCCGGAACAGAATTTTCTCGGCTCGCCGGCCGAGGTCGCGGAGCTCTGCGACGTGGTCCAGATCTTTGTCGGCGATGACGAAGCCCTGCTCGCGATCGTGACCCAACTGGCGCCGGCCCTGACCGCGCAGCATGTCGTGACCGCGCACAGCACCGTCGCGCCAGAGACGATCCGCGCGGCGGCCGATATCGTGCAGCGGCGCGGCGCGCGATTTCTCGAAGCGCCGTTCACCGGGAGCAAGGTCGCGGCGGAAAATGGGCAGCTCGTTTATTACATTGGCGGCGATGAGGCGGCGCTGAAACAAGCCCAGCCGATCCTCGAGGCGAGCAGCAAGGAAATCATCCGGATCGGCGAGATCGGCGACGCCACGATCATGAAAGTGGCGACGAATATCGTCACCGCCGCGACCGCGCAGATCGGCGCGGAGGCGCTCGCCCTGGTGCGCAAGGCGGGCATGTCGGCGGAACTTTTCAGCCGCGCGATGAAGCCCAACGCGAGCAACTCCACCACTATGGAAATGAAGATCCCGCTGATGGACGCGGGCAACTACGAGACGCATTTCTCGGTCAAGCACATGCTCAAGGATGTACGGATCGCCGCCAAGCTGGCGGAGCTTCATTTTCTCAAGCTCCCGCTGAACGAGCTCTCGAGCGACCTGCTGCTCGAGGAGATGAAAAATGGCCATGCCGACGCGGATTATTCGTCGCTCGGGCAGAGATATTTCCCGGCACGCGAGGCGCTGGCCAAACCGGAGGAAAAACCGCCGGCCCCGTTGCCGCCAGCCTCCATTTTACCTAACGAAAAGCCGAAGGTATCGGTCCTGCCGAACACGCCGCGGACGGTGCAGCGGCCTCTGCTGGGCCCGCCACCGGATGAGCAACCGAAACGCGCGGAGCCCGCCCAGGAGCCGGTGGCGGCGAAACCAAAAAGCGAAAGCAAACCAGCCACCGCAGATTCGGACGAAGCGGGAAATCTTTCGGGTGGTTTCCGCGGCTGGCTGAGCCGGCGGGCGAAGCGACCCGAACCGAAAAAGGACGCTGGTGCTGTTTGATCTTTCGACGCGCACAAAGTTGCGCCTGACCGGCGTCGACCGCGTCCGTTACCTGAACGGCCAGGTGACCAACGACGTCCGCAAAGCCAACGCCCATCTTTCGATGGCGGCCTGCGTCCTGAGTGCGAAGGGGAAGATAGACGCGCTGGTTTTCATCCTCGGCGCCGACGACCAGTTGCTTCTCGACGCCGACCCCGCGCTGCGCGAGGCGCTGCCCGCGCGACTCGACCGTTACATCATCGCGGACGATGTCGCGCTCGAGGACGTGACCGAAGAATTCGCGCTCTTCCATCGCCTCGGCGAGGAGCCGCCGGTTTTGCCTAACGAATCGTGGTCCTGGCGTCGGAGCCGCCGATTCGGCGTGCCGGGCTGGGACCTGCTGGTCGCGGCCACGGAGGGGGAACGCGCGCGCCAGGCCCTCGGCGCGCAGGACACGTTTTGCGCAGCGGACGCGGCGGAACAATTTCGCATCGAGCAGGGGGTGCCGCGCTGGGGCGCAGAGTTGACCGACCAGATCATTCCCGTCGAGGCGAACCTGGAGGGAGTCGCGATCGATTATGCGAAAGGTTGCTACATCGGGCAGGAAGTTATTTCGCGGATGAAGATCTCCGGGCAGACGAACAAGCGGCTCTGCGGCTTGCTCTCGCGCGATGGCCAGCCGCTGCGCGCGGGCGAACGCCTGCGCGCGCCGGAGAGCGGAAAGGACGCCGGCTGGATCACGAGCGCGGTGCGTAGTGAGTCGTTAGGCAAAGAAATCGCGCTCGCCTATGTGAAGCGCGGGTCCAATGAACCGGGCACGGAACTGCAGGCACCGGAGCCGGTCGAAGTGGTCGCGTTGCCCTTTCGGTAGCCGACAACCATTGACCCTCTGAGCCGACCTCCCTATCCTGCCGCCCACTCGCATGGCCAAAGTCTCCGTCAGGAACGTCTACAAAATCTATCCCGGCGAGAAAGGCCAGGACATCACCGCGGTCAAGGACGTCAACCTCGAGGTGGCCGATCGCGAGTTCGTCGTCCTCGTGGGGCCTTCCGGTTGTGGCAAATCGACCACGCTCCGGATGATCGCCGGGCTCGAGGAAATCTCGCAGGGCGACGTTTTCATCGGCGACAAGCGGGTCAACGATGTCGCCCCCAAAGACCGCGATATCGCGATGGTCTTTCAAAATTACGCGCTCTATCCGCACATGAGCGTGTTCGATAATCTCGCCTTCGGCCTGAAGCTGCGGAAGTTTCCGAAGGCGGAAATCAAGAAACGAGTGATCGATGCCGCGAGCATCCTCGGGATCGAGGGGCTCCTCGAACGAAAGCCGAAAGCGCTCTCCGGCGGCCAGCGCCAGCGGGTTGCGGTCGGCCGCGCGATCGTTAGGCAGCCGAAGGTTTTTCTCTTCGACGAACCGCTCTCCAATCTCGACGCGAAGATGCGGGTGCAGATGCGGACCGAGATCACGAAGCTGCATCAGCGGTTGCAGGCGACGATGATTTACGTCACCCACGACCAGATCGAGGCGATGACGATGGGCGACCGGATCGTGGTGATGAACGATGGCATCGTGCAGCAGAACGACGCACCCCTGAAGCTCTACAACGAGCCGGTGAATTTATTCGTCGCCGGTTTTCTCGGAAGTCCGCCGATGAACTTCATCACCGGCACGCTCAAGGCGGAAGGCGAGCGGCTCCGTTTCAGCGAAGTCGAAGGCGGCACCATCGATCTCACCTTGGCCGCGACCGACCGGCCGGCGGCGAAAGATTTCATTGGGAAGCAGGTCATCCTCGGGATTCGGCCGGAAGATCTCACGGTGGCAAAGTTCGACCGCAAAGATGGCCGCGCCACCGCGGGCCACGGGTTCCCGGCGATCGTGGACATCGTCGAACCGATGGGGGCGGAGACAAATCTCTACCTCCAGACCGGCGCGCACACCCTCGTCTGCCGGAGCCAGGAGGCGTTCGATCATCGCGAGGCTGGGCACCGTTTTCAGTTCGAGGTCAACCTGGCGAAGGCCCACTTTTTCGATCCGGTCTCGACCCAGCGCCTCGGTTACGAATCGACCGAGGAATCGGATGCATAGAATTACTTGCTAAGGATTAAGTGGGTCGCGTATAAAGAGGCGTTTCCCCCGCCCTTAGGTCGCTACCTGGAGATTAAAACGTGAACCAACAACTACTTGCCGAAATCGGCCGCACCCAGCGGCTGGAAATTCTCAACACGCTCAAACGCACCCGTGGGCTCTCGGTCAACCAGCTCGTCGCCCGGATGCACATGAGTTACATGGGGATCAAACAGCATTGTCTCACGCTGGAGCGCGACGGCTACCTCGACACCTGGCGGCGGCCGCAGAAAATGGGACGCCCGGAAATGGTTTACCGGCTCACCCGCCGCAGCCACGGACTCTTCCAGGCCGACAGCAATGCCTTCACCATCGACTTGCTCCAGTCGATCTCGGAAATCCACGGACCGACCGCGCCGGAGAAATTACTCCACAACCTGTTCGAGCGGAAAACCGAGGAACTGAAACCGAAGATCAAGGGCGAAACGGTGGAAGCCCGCGCCAAAGAGCTGGCGACCCTGCGCGACGGGGAAGGGTACATGTCGCAATACACGGCCGAACCGGGCGACGGCGGCCCGCAGATTCTGGAGTGCCACAGCCCGATCATGAACCTGGTGGAGAAATATAAGTTCATCGGGAAATTCGAGCAGGACATGTTTGAGAAGCTCCTGCAGGTCCCGGTCCGGCGGGAAGAAACCTGGACCTCGGGACTCTTCGAGGCCGCCTTCTACTTCGCCGTCTAGCGCTGCCCCGGCGGCGCTCGCGCTCCCGTTGCGCACGGGAGAGGCAATTCCCCTCCCCAGCAGCCCGGCAGCAAAAAGCCCGCGCCACCTCTCGGCGAAGAGAGCTCCAAAGACTGGGCTTTAAGCCTTGGCTAACTCACACGGCTCACCGCATGAGTGCCGTTGCCGTTACCGTTGGTGCTACCGTTCCTCTTGCCGCTAGGCGCGGCCACCGGGGATTGTTCCGCTCACGTTTCTGGCGCCGGAATTGGCTCCGGGCATTCTGCTGCTTACGTTTTCGGCGCTGGAATTGGCTCCGGCATTCTGCTGCTCACCTGCGGCGCGGAATTGGCAAACTGGGACAAGTCGAGCGCGAAGCCGGAACCCTGGAGGTTTGTGCTTGAGTTGTCGCGGTGGGAAAATACGCTCAACAAAAGGAGATAAACCTTTATGAAAACGGTAGCCAAATCTGGGTATCTCGCGTTCACCACGATAGTCCTCTCGTGCTTTGTGATTTCGCCGGGAGTGCGGGGAGAAACGCTGGGGCCGAGCAAAGTGGGTCAAGCGACCCGGGCCCGGGTTAACGAAAGCTACGGCAAACTTCCCCTCAGCTTCGAAGCGAACCAGGGTCAGCAGGAAAAATCAGTGAAGTTCCTCTCCCGCGGGAGTGGTTCCAATCTGTTCCTGACCAACCGCGAAGCCGTGCTGGTGCTGACGAAATCGGACACTCCGGCGCCGGTGCCGGCGCGAGCGAAGAAGGCGCCTCACGCGACTCTTACGCATAAGAAGCCGAAGCGGTCGTCGACCGCTTTACGCACGCAGCTGGTGGCGGCCAATCCCGCCGCCAAAGTAACCGGGGAGGAGGAGCTGGCGGGCAAGATCAACTACTTGCGCGGCAATGATCCCTCCCAGTGGCGCACGGGGGTGTCGACCTACGCCAAAGTGCGCTACGAACAGGTCTATCCCGGCATCGATCTCGTTTACTACGGCAACCAACGGCAACTGGAATACGACTTTGTGGTCGGGCCGGGAGCCGATCCTGCTCGCATCCGGCTCAAGCTGGCCGGCGCGCGGAAGATGTCCGTGGACGGGCAAGGCCAGCTCGTGGTGCAGACGGCGAGCGGCGGCGTGCGCTGGAACAAGCCGGAAATCTACCAGGAAGTGGAGGGTCAGCACCGATCCGTGAAAGGCAAATACGTTCTCCGGGCGGGCCATGAGCTAGGCTTTGCCGTGGCCGCCTACGATACGGCCAGGCCACTCATTATCGATCCAATACTGGTTTACTCGACTTATCTCGGGGGCAGCGAGGCCGAATTTGGCTACGGCATCGCGGTGAATACTTCGGGCAACGCCTACGTTACGGGAGTCACGTATTCGAATAACTTTCCCACGACTGCTGGGGCCTTGCAGACGACCTTCGATGGGACCGAAGATGTCTTTGTGGCTGAGCTCAATCCACCGGCACCGGCCTTGTCTACTCCACTTATCTCGGGGGCAGCGAGGCCGAGAATGGCTTCGGCATCGCGGTGGACATCTCCGGCAACGCCTACGTTTCAGGAGCCACGGATTCGAGCGACTTTCCCACCACCGCGGGCGCTTACCAGACGACCTATCAGGGTAACAACGATGCCTTCGTGGCTGAGCTCAATCCCACTGGCTCTGGTCTCGTCTACTCGACTTATCTTGGGGGCAAAGGCGAAGATTTAGCAATCGGCATCGCGGTGGACACTTCCGGCAACGCCCACATTACGGGAACCACGGAATCGAGCGACTTTCCCACGACCGCTGGGGCTTTCCAGACGACCTACGGTGGTGGCGCCTTCGACGCCTATGTGGCTGAGCTCAATCCTACCGGCACCGCTCTTGTCTACTCCACTTATCTCGGGGGCAGCGATGTCGAACAAGGCCGCAGCATCGCGCTGGACACCTCTGGCAACGCCTATCTTACAGGATGGACGGCATCGACCAACTTTCCCACGACGGCCGGGGCCTTCCAGACGACCTACAGTGGCGGTTACGATGCCTATGTGACTGAGCTCAATCCCACCGGCTCCGGTCTTGTCTACTCCACTTATCTCGGGGGCAGCCGTGAAGAACTGGGCTACGGCATCGCGCTGGACATTTCCCTTAACGCCTATCTTACAGGAATCACGTTTTCGACCGACTTCCCCACGACCGCTGGGGCCTTCCAGACGACCTTCGGAGGTGGCGACGATGCCTTTGTCACTGAGCTCAATCCCACGGGCTCCGGCCTTGTTTATTCCACTTTTCTCGGGGGCAGCGGTGGAGAAGTGGGCTTCGGCATCGCGGTGGACACCACCGGCATCGCCTATGTTACAGGTTACACGGATTCGAGCGACTTTCCCACGACCGCCGGGGCCTTCCAGACGACTTACGGTGGTAACCAGGATGCCTTTGTGACGGAGCTTAATCCGACCGGCACCGGTCTCTTCTACTCCACTTATCTCGGGAGCTTCGTCAGCGATATCGGGTTCGGCATTGCCGTGAGTACCTCCGGCAACGCCTACGTTACGGGATCGACGCAGGGCATTTTCCCCGTTTTCGCAGATGCCTTCCAAGCGACCTTCGGGGGTGTCGCCGATGCCTTCGTAGCGCAGGTTGGTGTGCGGCAAACCCCAACCCCGACCCCGACCCCGACCCCGCCTCCAACTCCGACCCCAACCCCAACGCAAACTCCTATACCGACACCCACTCCGACGGCGACCCCAACGCCGACCCCGCCGTGCCAGATCGTGGTCGTGGCCGAAAAGCGCCGCGCGGGCCCAGGCCAATTTTTGGTTAAGCTCCACTGGCGTGGGGCGAGGTCGCCCACGGCCAGGATCTTCCGCACTCCACCGGGTGGGGTGATCGCGTCCACGAGGCAAAACCCCTATACGGACACCATCACGGCGGGCGGGACCTACACCTACTCGGTGATTGACCGGGCCGGCAACTGTTCAAACCAAGTGACGGTGACCCTGCCGTAGAGAATCAGTTGGAGGATAGGGTTGGTCTGTGAAACTCGGCCAGTTTCATCAAACGGCTTCCGAGAAGGCGACCGGTGCGATGTTTTTGTACACCGCCCCATTGTTTGAAGAAGAACGGTGCCTTCTGCCCTGGCGCGCGCTTCCAGCTTGGGGGTACCATAAGCACGCAAGCTCCCGGCGCGACGAGGTGGGCCTTGGATTGTTCCGCTCGCGTTTCTGGCGGCGGGGTTTCCTCCGGAACTCTTCCGCTCACTTTTCTGGCGCCGGAAACGGCTCCGTCATTCTGCTGCTCATGTTTCTGGCGCCGGAATTGGCTCCGGCACTCTGCTGCTCCGGTTTCTAGCGTCGGAAACGGCTCCGGCATTCTGCTGCTCCCGTTTCTGGCGGCGGAAACGGCTCCGGCATTCTGCTGCTCCCGTTTCTGGCGGCGGAAACGGCTCCGGCATTCTGCTGCTCCCGTTTCTGGCGGCGGAAACGTCTCCGGCACTCTGCTGTGACCTCTCCGGCCCGGGAATCTGTTCCCCGCCCGCGGGGATTCAAGCTTTCGTCGGCTCCGTTTCTCGCTTTGGTTAGCGACCATCATGCCGAGCCAATTCCCCGCCGCCGTCATCGAGAATCTGCAACCGCTCCTCGATGGCGGGCGTTACCCGATCAAGCGGGTGGTGGGCGAGGATGTGGTGGTGGAAGCGGATGTTTTTAAGGATGGCCACGATGTCGTCGCGGCGGTCTTGAAATGGCGTATCATCGGCGAGCCGGACTGGCACGAAACGGCGATGCGGCCGCTCGATAACGACCGCTGGCGCGGCGTCTGTTCCCTCTACGAAAACGCCATCTACGAATACACGGTCGAGGCTTGGACCGACGTCTTCGCCGGCTGGCAGCATGAGTTCAGCGCGAAATTCGAAGCTGGCCTCGCCGACCTGAAGAGCGAGAAACTCGAAGGCGCCGCGCTCCTCGCGGTCGCCGCCAAAAATGCCCGCGGCGACGACGCCAACCGGTTGCAGGAATTCGCCGAGCGGATGCGGACGGCTGACAACGCCGACGTGAACAAGCTGGCGCATGCCGGCGAACTCGAAGTCCTGATGGCGACCTACGCGCCCCGTTCCGGCGCCACCCAATACATGCCGGCCCCGCGGGTGATCGTCGACCGGGTGAAGGCGCGCACCGCAGCCTGGTATGAATTTTTCCCCCGGTCGGCCGAGGGCTCCGCGAAGCGCGGCTCGACCTTCCGCGATTGCCTCGACCGGGTCGACGACGCCAAGGCGATGGGCTTCGACGTGATTTATTTCCCGCCGATCCATCCGATCGGCCTCGCCAACCGCAAGGGCGCGAACAACTCCGTCACCTGCCAACCCGGCGAGCCCGGCGTCCCCTACGCGATCGGTAACCGCCACC
>JBBSED010000030.1:0-48178 GCA_038240025.1 Chthoniobacterales bacterium | reverse complement strand
TGCTGGCGACGGTGTTTCACCGTCGCGAACTTTCGGTAGGCGCAATTTTTTTCGGTGTAGCGACGCCTGAAAAAGTTCGTCGCGCTGGAACAGCGCGACCAGCACGCGGACGCATGCGCTACCCGGAGTTGCCCTCTTGCCTAACTACCAGCTCGCTCTTGGATAACTCGGAAATCCTCTGGGATTTCGGCTTCGAAGAGCATTCGCTCGCCCGTACGGGGATGGGTGAAGCCGAGTTTCCATGAGTGCAGCATCTGTCGCGGCGCGCTTATTTGCCGGTTGCGACCGTAGAGGCTGTCGCCCAAAACCGGATGGCCGAGATGGTGAAGGTGTACGCGGATTTGATGCGTGCGGCCACTGTGCAAGGTGCACTCGACCAGATTCACGCCGTCGTGCGATTCGAGGACGCGATAATCCGTCCGCGCGCTGCGGCCCTTCTCGGGATTCACCGCCATTTTTTTGCGATGCTGCGGGTGGCGCCCGATCGATGCGTCGATCGTTCCGTGACGGCGCCGGAAAATTCCGGTGGCCAGCGTCAGGTAAATTTTGGTGATCTCACGATCGGCAAACTGGCGCGAAAGTTCTTTGTGCGTGGCGTCGTTTTTGGCCACGACCATCGCGCCGCTGGTTTGCTTATCGAGCCGATGGACGATGCCCGGTCGTTCCTTGCCTCCAATGCCGGAGAGATGTGTGCAGTGATGAAGGAGCGCGTTGACCAGCGTATGCGTTTGATTGCCCGCGCCCGGATGCACGACCAGGCCAGCCGGTTTGTTGAGCACGAGCAGATCGTCGTCTTCGAAAAGGATGTGGAGTGGAATTGCTTCAGCCTCATCGGCGATCGCTTCCAAAGGCGGCTCGACCAGCCTAACGACATCGCCAGTGCGAATCGTTTCGCGCGGGCGCGGCTTTTTTCCCTGCCAGGTGACCGCGCCGATGCGAATCCATTCCTGCAGACGCGCCCGCGAAAACTGCGGCAACGCTTGCGCGAGAAAGCGATCGAGCCGCCAGCCCGCATGCGCGCGCGTGACCTCGAGCTCGATCACGGCGAGGAAGAAAACGGTGCACCGCACCGCGTCGTTAGGCGCACTTCACGCTCCCGGAGTTTTCGTGGCCAGCCATTTCCCGATCTCTGGCAGCAGGCGCGCTTTCAGGTCCGCGCGGGTTCGGATTTGTTCGGCCGCTTTGTCCACTTCGCTCATGGACGTCCCAGGAAGAGTGGCGCGGACATAGGTCTCCAACTCGGTGGCGTGGGCCGCGTCATTGAAGCCGCGGGCAACGCCGGGTAAAAAGCGGGTCAGGCCCATGCTGTCGAGTTTGGGGGCGAGTTCTTTCTGATGTGCCTTGGCGAAATCCCAGGCCGCCTGCGGCTGCTCTGCCACACCCGAAACGACAATCACCATGGCCGTCGCCCGGCTCCCGGGCAATTCGTCGCCTAACGACAGGGCGAGGGATTGCGCGGCGAAGTTCGGCGCGGCCGCGAGCGCGAAATAGTAGTTCTGTTTCTCCTCGATGTTCTTGGTCGCGAGGCCGAGCTGGTGCAGGCGATCCCAGGTTTTTTGGTCGGCATTTGCGCCCACGATCGTGAAGATCGTCGCCCGCAAATCCGGCGCGAGAGTCGAGGGATCGGCGAGGAATTTTTGGAAACGTTCCTGCGCGCCGGCGATGACCGCGGGATCGCGCAATTCGCCGAGGGCATTCAGGACGGAGACCCGCAGGAGACCGGTGGCAACGGGTTCGTTAGGCCGGGAAGTCCAACCGACGCGCTGGAAGATCGGCTGCATAAGAGCGCGGGCATATTGCCGATACGCCGGGCGCTCATCCGATCCGATATACAGCGCGTCGAGGTAGAGGAGGGGACTCGTAATGCGATCCCACACCGGCAGCTCATTCTCGTTGCGCAGGGTTTCGATTAAACGAAAGAGATTCGCCACCGGGGCGTGCTCCGCGCGGACCAACGCCCAAGTGTCAGCGAGAAGATCGATCTTCGCCGTCACCGGCAGTTGTGGCGCCGTCGCGAGCAACCGCCCGAACATTGCGTCGTCATAGCGCACGCGATAGTAGCCGACGTCGCCGGCATTCAGGATCACGGTTTGCGCAGGTTTCACGTCGGGCAGGGCCGCGGAATGCGCTTCGAGGAGGAAGTTGCGGACAGGCGGATTCTTCTCGTTAGGCAAAGCCTCTGCGTAAGCGATCGGGATTTTCCAAAAGAGCGTCGCCGGATTCTTTTGGTGCAGGGTGAAACGCTCCTGACTTATCGTTAGGCCAGAATCGGTCGGGCTGGTCGAGACCAGCGGCAAACCGGGTTGTTCGGTCCAACTCGCGGCGATCGCGGCCACAGGTTTTTTTGAAGACGCGGCGAGCGCCTGCCAGAGATCGGCGGTGGTGGAGTTGGAAAACTTGTGCGCCTGCATATAACCGCGGATGCCTTCGCGAAAATCGCTTTCGCCGAGGTAGCTCTCGAGCATGCGAAGAAAGGACTGGCCTTTCTGGTAAGTGATCTCGTCGAACGCGCTGTCCGCTTCGCTCTCGGTTTTCACCGGCTGCTGGATGGGATGTGTGGTCGAGAGCGAGTCGGTCACCATGGCATATTGCTTTTCGCCGTCGGCCCGCAGCCAGACCTGCCACTGCGGATTAAAGTGATCGGAACACTTCGTGCCCATCCACGAAGCGAAGCCTTCGTTCAGCCACAGATTATCCCACCACGCCATGGTGACGAGATCGCCAAACCATTGATGTGCCATCTCGTGCGCGATCACTCCGAAGATTCCTTCCTTCGTTTCCTCGGAGGATTTTTTTGGATCGTAAAGCAGCGCGCTCTCGAAAAAAACGATGCCGCCCCAGTTCTCCATCGCCCCGCCGAATCCGCCGGGCACAGCAATGAGATCGAGCTTTGGCAGTGGGAATTTGATTCCGAAATACTCATCGTAGTAATGCAGAATTTTCTCCGCGCTCTCTAGCGCATAACGACCCGTCTCCGCCTTTCCCTTCGTCGTGACGACGCCGATCTTCACGCCGTCGGCTTCGCCGTGGATCGCGTCCAGCTCACCCGCGCAAAAGACCACGAGATAACTCGCCATCGGCGGCGTTTCTCCGAAGCGCACTTCCTTGCCGGAGGAAGTTTTTCCCTCTCGCTCGATCGGCATGTTCGAGACCGCGCTGAACTCGTTCGGCAGACTTGCGCTCAGCCGAAAGCGCGCGCGGAAGGAAGGCTCGTCCCAGCACGGAAAGATCCGGCGCGCGTCGGTCGCTTCCATCTGCGTGCCGAGCATGACTTTCTTCGCACCGCTGCCTTCTTCCTGATAGGTGGCGGCGAAAAGTCCCTGGCCCGCCTCATTGATTTTGCCCGCGAAATCGAAGGCGAGCTGATGCGTTCCCGCGGCCACCTCGTGTTCGAAAGTGAGCGTCACGGTCTGCTGCGGAGCGTCGAAAGAAATTGCCGCGTTCGCTTCGATCTTGCCCGCCGCACCGAGGAGCTTCGCCGTTGGAATCGTTAGGGCGTTTGCGTTCAATGTGATCGTTTTGGTCGGCTTGCTCACTTCGACGACAACGGTTTCCGAGCCGGTAAAGGTGCGTTCCGCGATCGCGGGCTTTAGATGGATGTCATAGCTTTTCGGAACCACTTGTTTGGGCAGTTTTCCCGGAGTGTTCTCGAAGCGGAATGGACCTTCTGCGAAGAGCGAGATCGGCCCGGCGAGCGCGATCATTGCCACCAAAGCGAGCGAACGATGCATGTGGGAAGATTCGAGAGGCGGAGTGGCGTTGTCGAGGGGGAAGTCGGGCGCGCTCGGTGCGTGACGCGTTACAGCATCGCCGTGACTTGTGAGGGTGCCTAACGAATCGCTGGGGAGACCGTTGCCGCGTCGGCGCAGGATGTTACCATCCTCCCGATGTCCGCAACCAACGGCGCACTGACGCAGGTTTGTCCGAGTTGCGGAAATGCTGTCGAGACCACGGGGATCGAGCCGTTTAGCAAAGTCAGCTGTTCAAGTTGCGGCGCGCAGCTGCGGGTCGAGCGGACCTTCGAAACCTACGAGATCGTCGAGCCGCTCGGGACGGGCGGGATGGGCTCGGTCTTCAAGGCGCGCGACACGCGCCTGAACCGCTTCGTCGCGTTGAAACTGCTGCGCAAGGAATTCGCCGGCGACGAATCCTTCACCGCGAAATTGCAGGAGGAAGCGCGGATCACCGCCTCGATTCAGCATCCGCATGTGGTCGAGGTCTTTTCGGTGGGGACGGATCACGGACAATTCTACGTCGTCATGGAATTGGTCGATGGCGGGAGCCTCGATGATCGGATCGAGGACGAAAAACGGATCACGGAAATGCGGATGCTCGAAGTCGGCCTGCAGGTCGCGAAAGGACTCCAGGCCGCGCTCGCCGCCGGGCTGATTCATCGCGACATCAAGCCGGGCAACATCCTTTTCACGGAGTCGGGCACGGCGAAGATCGTGGACTTCGGGCTCGCGCTTCTGGCCGAGCAACACGCGGGCGGGGAGGGGGAAATCTGGGGCACGCCCTATTACATCGCGCCGGAGCGGCTGACGGGGGAACGGGAAGATTTCCGGAGCGACCTTTACAGTCTCGGCGCCACGCTTTTTCACGCGGTGGCGGGCCGGCCGACCTTTGAACAGGAGACGCTATCGGCGGCGGAGTTGAAGGAGCTGAAGGCGAATCCTCCGGGACTGCGCGCGGTCGCGCCCGCAGTCTCCGAGGAAACCGCGGCGGTGATCGATCGGATGCTCCAACCGAGCGTCGCGGACCGGCAATCGTCCTATCAGGAGTTGATCGACGAACTGCAGGCGGCGCGGTCGGCGGCGGTCGCGCGCGAGGAGGAACTGCGCGCGCGCTGGAGCGCACCAGTCCGGGCGCTGGTGTCGTTAGGCGTGCTCCTGGTTTTGGCGGCGCTGGGTTACGGCATTTTCGTGGGGCTGCATCATTTGCCGGATTGGCGCTCGCACCTCCGCTTGCCTAACGACAAGACCCCGATCGAGGAAGAATCGGCCACGCCGGCGATCGACGTGGCGGCGCAACTAAAACCGGCGCGCGCGGAGCTGCAGGCAGGACACTACGGAGCCGCCGAGGCGCTCTTCCGTCCGCTCGCGCAGAGCGCGCCAGAGTTTCGACCGATCGCAGACTTTTGTGCGGCGATGCAGCTCTGGGAGCGAGGCAGTTTCGCCGAAGCCGCGAACGGTTTCCGGAAATTTATCGGCTTCAAACCGGCTCCGGAACTGGCCTGGATGAAAGAACAGAAGCCGTTCGCGCAGGCCCGGCTGGATGATTACCAGCTCTACGAAGAGTGGCAGAAAACGCAGAGCGCTACGCGCGATCCGGAGGCGCGACTGGCCGCGATCCGGAAAATCTCCGGCCGGCTGAAAGCCAAGGGCGCGCTCTCCTTCCAACTCGTCGACGAGGAAGCGAAGATCGCCGCGGAGGTTGCTCTCCTTACCGACAAAAGAGCGGCCGCTGAAAAGGCCCGGGCCGCGCAAGACGCGCAGCTCGCGACCACGGAAACGCCGCGATGGAAAGCTGCGCTCTCGGCCGCGCAGCGAGCCGAAGCCGCCTACCAATTCGAAGAGGCGATCGGTGCGCTCGAAAAAGTGCCGCTCACCGCCAGCTCGCTCTTGGCTGAGCGCGAGACGGAGTTGCAGCGCGCGCGCTGGCTCGTGGATTGGAAAACAAAACTCGTCGGCGACATCAATGCGGTTGGCTACGGCGGCGCCGTCACGGACGTGCACGGCGTGCACTACGACGGTCCGGTGCGGCGCGCGACCGCGCGCAAAATCGAGCTCAAAACCCGCTACGGGAGCGTGATGACCGATTGGCTGAACCTCTCGCCGAAAATGCTCCTGACCATGTCGACCGCGTTCATTCGGCCCGGCGTCGCGGACGATCCCGACCGGCAATGGCTGAGCGCGATCTTCGCCGCGCAGACCGGGCAGAAGGCGGCGGGGGCGCAGCTCGCCGTGCAGGCGGCCCGGGCCAAGCCGCAATTCCGCGACCTGCTCCCGCGCTACTTCCCCGACACGAAAAAGTAGCTGGCCAGCCTCCTGCTCCCCGGGTTAGGCCGCGTCTCTGTGCGCGCAAGCTAGGGCCCGAAGCTGAGCTTGCTCACCGTGCCGTCGCCAGAATTGGCGACCCAAATGGAGCTGCCATCCGTTGTGATGCCGATGGGACTGTTTCCTACCCGCGCCGTCTGGTCCCGTCCCTTGAGCCGGGTGTCGAAGCGCGTGACTTTATTGGCGTTATATATGGTCGCCCACATGCCGGTGCCGAGCTGGACGAGGCGGTAAGGATATCCGACCGTCGGAATCGTCTCTATCAGGCTGCCATCCCGCGCTGATAAGACGGTGATGTTAAACGCCCCAATGTTTGCCACCCAGATCTTTTTCCCATCGAACGCGATGCCCTGCGGGCTCGATCCCACGGGGAAAGTGCCGAGAACGACACCGTCGCTCAGGCGGACTTCCTGGACCGTGTTGGTCTGATAGTTCGTCAGCCAGAGATTCTCCCCGGCGACCACGAGAAAGAGGGGAAAGAAGCCGACGCTGAAACTCCCCTGGTTTGCCCCATCGCTCGCGCGCAGTTTGGTGATGGTGGAGTCGCTGTAATTCGCCACCAGGATATTGGTTCCGTCAAAGGCCAGACCGGCCGGGTTGTTGCCGGTGGCGAAGGTACCGAGGACTGCGCCGTCGCTGGACCTGAGTTCGGTCACGGTGCCGCCGTAAAAGTTACTCACCCAGATGTTGGTCCCATCAAAGACGATGTCGAGAGGGGTATCGCCGACGGGAAAGGTGCCGAGAATCACGCCGTCGCTCGCTCTCAACTTGGTGACCGTCGCGGCGTTTTGATTAGTCACCCAGATGTTGCTGCCGTCGAAGGCCAGCGCGTTTGGAAGAGGGCCGGCAGGAAAGTCCTGTCTGGCACTAGGCACTTGCTGATTTTGGCCGTAGGCCGGCGAAAGGAAAAATCCGCCGAGGGCAAAGAGAACGACAAGGCATGAGCGACTAATCGTTTGGCTAGTTTTCATGCCTATTTGGCTAGGGACCGGGCCAAGTTTAGTCAAGAATCTTCTCACTCCCTGCCGCGGTAGCCGGCCACGAACTCGCGGCGGAAACCCTCGAACGTGCCGGCCTCGATTTCGGAGCGGGCGCGTTTCGTTAGGCTTAGGTAGAAATGGAGGTTGTGCAGGGTGACGAGACGCAGCCCGAGGATCTCCTCCGCCTTGAGCAAGTGCCGGATATAGCCGCGCGAAAACTCGCGGCAGGCCGGGCAGGTGCAGACTTCTTCGATCGGCCCGGTCTGGAGGGTGAACTCGGCGTTTTTTAAGTTGAGCGTGCCCTGCGCGGTAAAAGCGGTGCCGTTGCGCGCGAGCCGTGTGGGGAGGACGCAGTCGAACATGTCCACCCCGCGGGCGATCAGCTCGAGAATCTGCGGCGGGGTGCCGAGACCCATCGCGTAGCGCGGCTTGTCGTGAGGCAAAAACGGTTCGCTCCATTCCACCGCCCGCATCATTTCCGGCTCCGGCTCGCCGACACTGACGCCGCCGATGGCGTATCCGTCGAACCCGATCGCGACGGTCGCCTCCGCGCTAGCCCGGCGTAGGTCTTCAAACGTCCCGCCCTGCACGATCCCGAACAATGCGGAATGCGGAATGCGGAATGCGGGATGCCCGCCGCGCAACGTGGTTTCCCTATTCCGCGTTCCGAGTTCCGCATTCCGCATTTTGCACCGCTGCGCCCAGCGGGCGGTCAGCTCGAGACTGCGCGCGGCGTCATCGTGCGCGCAGGGATAAGGCAGGCATTCATCGAGCACCATCGCGATGTCGCTGCCTAACGACGCCTGGATTTCCATCGCGATCTCCGGCGAGATGAAGGTCGGCGTGCCGTCGAGATGGTTCTGAAAGTGCGCGCCTTCCTCCGTGATCTTGCGGATCTTCGCGAGCGAGAAAATCTGGTAGCCACCGCTGTCGGTCAGGATCGGGCCGTGCCAGTTCATGAAGCGATGGAGCCCACCGAACTGGCGCATCACCTCCATCCCCGGCCTAACGAAAAGGTGATAAGTGTTCCCGAGAATGATCTGCGCCTCGAGTTCGCGCAGCTCGCGTGGGCTCACCGCTTTTACGCTCCCTTGCGTCCCGACCGGCATGAAGGCCGGCGTCTCGATCACGCCGTGCGCAGTCGTTAGGCGGCCGCGGCGGGCTTTGGTGAGGGCATCGGTTGCGAGTAGTTCGAACATCGCGGCTGCCCGCAGTGTAGGGCGACCGCTTCGGTTGCCAAGGAGTCGCCGACCGATCGGCGATTTGCGGCAAGGGCACTTGCGCTCCGACCGCCGGTGCGCTTCTACTGGCGAGGTCCGGTGCATGGATAAGGCGAAGCGTTTTGAGAAATGGCGGGTCGGCTGTGGTGCGATCGCGGCGGCGCTCTTTGTCGTCGCAGCGTGGTGCCGCTTTTCGCTCCCGCAAACTCCGCTGATCGATACCGACTATGGGTATCTTTGGCCGGTCCTGAGCAAGCTCGCCGGAGAGGCGTTCGCCCGCTTTCAGGGCGTGAATTTTATCTACCCCGGGGCGGTGCTCGGACTCGTTAGGCTGACCGGGGATTTCCGCGCGGTCACGATCGCGCAACATCTTCTCGGGCTGGCCGCGGGCGGGTTGTTCTGGCTGGCCTGGCGACGGCTCGGCCTCTTTCTTCCGCAGTCGGAAAGAGGGGCGCGAATCCATCTCATCGTGGGGCTCATGGGACTGGCGATCTATTTGCTCGCGAATAATCCCATCTGGCTCGAAACCAGGCTGCGACCAGACGCGGTCTGCATGTTTTTCGAAATGCTCTGTAGCTGGCTGGCGCTGGAGGCTCTGGTCGCGGCGCACCTTTGCGCCCGCCCGCGGCGGGCGTGGGGGCTCGCTCTCGGGGCGAGCCTGAGCGCGGTCTTGCTCGCGGCCTTGAAGCCCAGTTTTCTGCTTTCGGCGGGATTGATCGTGGCGCTTCTCTCGGTCCTCGTGGCCCGATTGCGCGGCCTTTGGATTAAAAAGGCGGGGTTCGCGGTTTCGTTAGGCGCGGTCGTCTTCGCGATCGCAGCCAGGCAAAGCGCGCTCACCCACGATGATGAAAACACGAAGCTTTTTCTTCCGCGGACGCTCTTCCTTTTCCAGGCGCCGATCATTCTCTCGCAGATCGATCGCGACCTCGCGGCGGGTCTCGTGCCCGCCGCGGTGCGAGGCGAGCTCGTAATCTTGACCGCCGATTTGCAGCGGGACATGCAGGAGGGGCATCGGCTGAATCCCAATCATTACCCCGTGCTCGGGTATGACGCGGATTATTTGCAAGTCCGAAACGAGTCGTGGTTCTGGCGCTGGCGCCGGAGGATGGGCGCGGAAAAATTCCCGCAGTTTCTGCACTACTGGTATTGGCGGAGTCTGCGCGAGCAACCGTGGGCCTTTGCGCGGAAGATCGCGCGGCAGGTGGGGGTGTTTTATCGCTGGGACTGCCCGGCCTTTGGAACGCATCGGCCTTTGCCAGTGGCTTACGCGACCAGCCAGCCAGCCGTGACGGCGCCGACGACCGCGCGACTCCTCGGGCTTTCGCCCGCAGGACGCTCGCTCGCGGCGCAACTCGAGCGCTTGCGCGCTTACAAAAGTGCGGATCGCGGACTGGGCCCGATCAATCGGGCGCAAAAATATGCGGGCTGGAGTTTCCTCGCCGTGCTTCTGCTATCGCTGGTTCTGAGCCCCTGGCTGGTGCGGGCGGGTCTCGGCCGGGCGCTGGCGCTGCTGGTCGTGCTTTACTCGTTAGTCGCGGGGAACGTGCTCAGCATCGCGGCCATCCACTCGATGGAGATTTCGCGTTATTCCGAAGTGCTCTTTCTGATCGCGCTCCTCGCGCATCTCTTGGCGCTTCGTTGCTGGCTGGCCTCCTGGGAAGCGCGGCCCGTTGATCGACGGCTCATCGTTAGGCCGAAGTCTGGTATGGTGCGCGATGTCTGAAACGTCACCGTCCCCCATCGCCAGCGCGAGCGAATTGATCGTGCGGTTTGGAGTGCAGGTGGTGCTTGACCGGGCGTCGCTCACGATTCTGGAAGGCGAACGGGTCGGGCTGGTCGGGCGCAACGGCTCGGGGAAGTCGACGTTTCTCCAGATCGCCGCCGGCGTGCTGACGCCAGACGCTGGCGAGTTAAATCTGCGGCGCGATCTCGTAGTGGGCTACATGCCGCAGATGTTCGCGCTGGATGAAGGCGCGACGGTGCATGCCAACATTCTCTCGGGCGCACAAACGGTGCTCAATCTCATCGCCGAATACGAAGCGGCGCCGCCGGAGAGCGCGCGGAGCGGAATTTTGCTCGAGCAGATCGAGCATTTCGACGGCTGGAATCTCGAGCATCGCATCCGGAGTTTGATCACGAACCTGCACGCGCCTAACGAGCAGCGCGCAGTCGCGACTTTGTCCGGCGGCGAAAAGCGGCGGGTTGCGCTTTGTCGCGCTTTGCTCGCACGGCCGGACTTCCTGATTCTCGACGAGCCAACCAACCATCTCGATACCGAATCGATCGAATGGCTCGAGGATTTCCTGGCGCGCTACAGCGGGACGGCGCTCTTCGTGACGCACGATCGTTATTTTCTCGACCGGATCGCGACGCGCGTGGTCGAGCTGTCGCGCGGGAAGTTTTACAGCTATGCGGGCAACTACACCGACTACCTGCTGGCGCGTGCGGAGCGGGCCGCGGTCGAGGAAATGCAGGAGCACAAGCGCCAGAAATTTCTCAAGCGCGAGCTGGCCTGGGTGCGCAAGGCGCCGCGGGCGCGGCGGACGAAGTCGGTCGATCGGGTCGAGCGTTATTTCGAGATGGCTGCGCAGGAGGCGCCGGAAGCGGAGATCGACGTCGATCTAATCATCCCGCCGGCGCCGAAGCTCGCGAATCGGATCATCGGGTTGCGCGACGTGTCGATGGAACTCGGCGGCCGGGAGTTGATCAGAAATCTCTCGCTCGATCTTCAGCCTAACGAGCGCCTCGGGATCGTCGGACGCAACGGGCTCGGGAAATCAACGCTCTTGAAAATCATGCTCGGCCAGGTGCAGCCGACGAGCGGCGTGGTCGAGATCGGCGCGCGGACGGAGATGAATTATGTCGATCAGAACCGGCTCCTGCTCGACGACGCCAAGACCGTCTGGGAAGAAGTAGGCGAGGGGACGGAGTTCGTTAGGCTGGGGGAGGAAAGCATCACGCTCCGCAGTTATCTCCGGCGTTTTCTTTTCACCGAGGAACGGATCAATACCAAGATCGATCAGCTCAGCGGCGGCGAGCGGAGCCGGGTCTTGCTCGCGAAAATCCTCAAGCGCGGCGGCAACGTCCTCATCCTCGACGAGCCGACGAACGACCTCGATCTGGGGACGCTGCGTTTGCTTGAGGAAGCGCTTGTCGGGTTCAAAGGGAACGTGATTGTGGTCAGCCACGATCGCTATTTTCTGAACCGGGTTTGCACTGCGATTCTCGCTTTTGAGGGCGGCGGGGTGCGTTATGCGGTGGGGAATTATGACTACTACCTTGAGAAGCGGGCGGCCTCTCCGGTAGTTGCGTCGAGCGACGCTCCCACAGGCGAGACGCCTGTGCTACGGCCGGCTGCGAAGCCGTTCCGAAAATTGAAGTGGAAAGAGGAGCGCGAACTCGAAGGCATTGAAGCCGCCATCCTCGCCGCGGAGGGGGAAGTAGCACGTCTCGAGGCCCTCTTCGCCGCGCCGGATTTCTACATTAATCACGCTGGGGACTGGCAAAAGCTCGAGGCGGATTTGAGTGCTGCGCGCGCTGCGGTTGCGCGGCTCTATGAACGCTGGGAAGCACTTGTCGCGCTTGCTGGGCAAAATAATCTTGCGACGCAATAATTTGTTCCTATATTGCGCGCTCCCCGTCTCAGGTGCGTGAGAACAGTAGACACGGCTTGAGCGGTTTTTTTGTCGGCTGAAACTTCGATGTTTCGACGACTGCGATGCACAAAAATGCCAACGATTAATCAACTCATTCGCAAGGGACGAAAGAAGGTTTCGGTGAAATCAAAATCACCGGCGCTGAAGAATTGCCCGCAACGGCGCGGCGTCTGTACGCAGGTCATGACGCGCACGCCGAAGAAGCCGAACTCCGCCTTGCGCAAGGTCGCAAAAGTTCGCCTAACGAATGGGCAGGAAATCATCGCCTACATTCCGGGCGAAGGTCACAATTTGCAGGAACACTCGATCGTCCTCGTCCGTGGCGGCCGGGTGAAAGATTTGCCGGGCGTGCGTTATCACATCGTCCGCGGCACGCTCGACTCTCTCGGAGTGGACGGTCGCCGCCGCAGCCGTTCCAAGTACGGCGCGAAACGTCCGAAGGCCGGCGCAGAAGCCGCCGCCGCCGCCGCCAAGGGGAAGAAAAAGAAATAATCCATGTCTCGTCGTCGTAGAACTTACAAAAAAGAAGAGAAGGTTGACTCGCGTTACGGCAGCGCTGCGGTCGCGCGTTTGATTTCCACCGTGATGAAACGCGGGAAGAAATCGCTCGCGGAACGGATCGTCTACACCGCGATCGACAAATCGCGCGAAGGTTCCGATGCGGTTGATCCGCTCGAGGTCGTGAACAAGGCGCTGGAAAACGTCCGCCCTCGTCTCGAAGTGAAATCCCGCCGCGTCGGTGGCGCCACTTACCAAGTGCCGATGGAAGTCACCGCCTCCCGCCAGGTCTCGCTCGCGATGCGCTGGATTGTGACCTACGCCGACAATCGTCGCGGCATGCCGATGGCCGACGCGCTCGCGCATGAACTCAAGGACGCTGCCGCCGGACAAGGCAACGCGATTAAGAAACGCGACGACACCCACAAAATGGCTCAGGCCAACCGCGCGTTTGCCCATTTCCGCTGGTAACCAATTTCTGTCATGGCTTCTGCGACTCTAGATAAACCCAAATCCGCGACTCCGAATTCGCCGAATCGGAAATACCCGCTCGAGAGGACACGGAACATCGGGATTGCTGCGCACATCGACGCGGGCAAGACGACGCTGACCGAGCGCATCCTTTTTTACACCGGCATGATCCACAAGATCGGTGAAGTGCACGAAGGCACGACCGTGACTGATTGGATGGAGCAGGAACGCGAGCGCGGCATCACGATCACGTCTGCCGCCACGACTTGCGCCTGGGAGCAGAAGACGGAGCCCGGTGTCTACAAGATGTTCGACGGCATCAAAATGCGCGTGAACATTATCGACACCCCCGGTCACGTCGATTTCACCGCGGAAGTAGAGCGTTCGCTCCGCGTGCTCGATGGCGCGATCGCCGTGTTCGATGCTGTCGCGGGTGTCCAGCCGCAGTCGGAGACCGTCTGGCGTCAGGCGAACAAGTATCTCGTTCCGCGCATCGCTTTCATCAACAAAATGGACCGTGTCGGGGCGGATTTCGATGCTTCTATCGACTCAATGCACAAGAAGCTCGGCGCGAATGCCTGGCCGATTCTCATTCCGTTAGGCAAAGAAGATTACCTCAAGGGCCAGCTCGACGTCGTCAATCGCAAAGCGGTGTTCTATCTCGACGACGACTCGATGGGTTCCGTCTACGAAGTGCGCGACGTTCCGGAGGAGAACAAGGAGCAGGTAGAGAAGGCTTACGCGACGCTGGTTGAGAAGATTTCCGATATCGATGACGAGATTGCGGAAGCGGTGCTTGAGGAAAAGGAAGTCACGCCGCAAATGCTAAAGGCGGGAATTCGCCGGCAGACGATTGCGAATAAGTTTGTGCCCGTTGTTGGTGGCTCGGCCTTCAAGAACAAAGGCGTCCAGTATCTCGTCGATGCGGTCATCGATTATCTCCCGGGTCCGCTCGATATTCCGCCCGCGGTTGGTATGGAACCCGACACGCACGAGAAGATGGAAGCGCCGACGGATGACAACGGCAAGTTTTGCTCGCTGGCGTTCAAGCTTTGGAGCGATCCGTTCGTTGGGAAGCTCGTCTTCTTCCGCGTTTACTCCGGTTCGCTGAGTAAGGGGGACAACGTTTACAACCCGCGCACGAATAAGCGCGAGCGCATCTCGCGACTCATCCAGATTCAAGCCGACAAGCGCGAAGACATCGACACCTGTTACTCGGGTGACATCGCGGCCATCGTCGGGATTAAGAATATCACCACCGGTGATACGCTCTGCGACGAGGATTATCCGATCCTGCTCGAGCCTCCTTCGTTCCCTGATCCGGTTATCTCGATGGCGATCGAGCCGAAGACCAAGCAGGACCAGGAAAAGATGGGCGTCGCTCTGCAGCGCCTTTCCGAAGAAGATCCGACTTTCAAAGTCTACACGCACGAAGACACCGGCCAGACCATCATCGCCGGCATGGGCGAGCTTCACCTCGAGATCATTCGCGATCGTATGCTCCGCGAGTTTAAAGTCGACGCGAATGCAGGTAAACCGCAGATCGCTTATCGCGAAACCATCACCGCGCCGGCGGACGGCGAAGGGAAGCTGATTAAGCAATCGGGTGGACGCGGTCAGTACGGCCACGTCGTGATCAAGGTTCAACCTAACGAGCGCGGCAAAGGCATCACGGTCGAGAACAAGGTTGTCGGCGGTAACATTCCGAAGGAATACATCCCGGCGTGTAAGAAGGGCATCGAAGAAGCGATGCTCAACGGCGTCATCGGTGGCTATCAGGTGATCGACGCCAACGTCGACATCGTCGACGGCTCCTACCACGACGTCGATTCGAACGAAATGGCTTTCAAACTCGCCGCGATCTTCGCGGTGAAAGACGCTTTTAAGAAAGCGAAACCGATCCTGCTCGAGCCGATCATGAAGGTCGAAAACGCGACCCCGGAAGAATATCAGGGCGACATCATGGGTGACTTGAATCGTCGCCGCGGCAAAATCGCGAGCATCGAGGTGAAGGGGAATCTCACGATGGTGCAGGCTGAAGTGCCACTTGCGGAAATGTTCGGTTACGCCACCGCCATTCGCTCACTTTCCAAAGGCCGCTCGAGTTACTCGATGGAGCCGTCACATTTCGAACAAGTTCCGCAACAGCTCGTCGCGGCCGTGCTCGACCAAAAGGAGACCAAGTAACGTGGCCGACGCCCAACGCATTCGCATTCGCCTGAAAGCATTCGACCATCGGATGCTCGATCAATCCGCCGTCGACATCGTCGAAACGGCCAAGCGCACTGGCGCCCGGGTCGCGGGGCCGATCCCGCTTCCGACTTTGATCGAGAAATTCACGGTCAACCGCTCTCCGCACGTCGACAAGAAGTCGATGGACCAATTTGAAATTCGCACTCACAAGCGCCTGCTCGACATCATCGAGCCAACCGCTAAGACGGTGGACGAGTTGAAGAAACTCAACCTGCCGGCGGGCGTGGATATCACGATCAAGATTTAGGTGCTCGGGGCACTGGAACCTTTTGCAAGCCAATCATCATGAGCATCGGACTTTTAGGAAAAAAAATCGGCATGACCAGCATCTACGATGCGAAGGGCAGGATGCGCCCGGTCACCGTGATCGCCGCCGGCGATAACACTCTGCTCCGTCGTCTGACTGCGGAGAACGACGGTTACTCCGCTATTCAGGTCGGCTTCGACACCCAAAAAGAATCGCGGGTCACGAAGGCGCTCCTCGGCGGCTTCGGCAAGGCTAACTCTGAGCCGAAGAAACTCGTCCGCGAATTTCGCCTGAAAGAAGACGCGCCGGAAGGTGACGTTGACCTGGCGGTGACTCAGTTCCAAGCCGGCGATTGGGTCGACGTGGTCGGCAAGTCCAAGGGCAAAGGTTTTCAGGGCGTGATGAAGAAGCATAACTTCCATGGCCAAGGCGCGGCGCACGGTTCCAAGACCCATCGTCGGAATGGCGCCGTCGGTAACCGTTCTACGCCGGGTCGTATCTTCAAGAACATGGGCATGCCGGGTCACATGGGTGACGAGCGGGTGACCGTGCAGAACCTGCAAGTGTTACAGGTCCGTGAAGAGGACAAAATCATCTTAATCAGCGGCGCCGTCCCCGGTGCGAATGGCAGCTACGTGGTCGTGCGACCGGCGTTGAAGAAACCTGCTGCCGCTGCAGTCGAGGCCAGTAAATGAGCGCTAAAGTTTTAACTGTCGAGGCCGCGAAAGAGGCCAACCTGGTCCTGATCGAAAACGGTCGGGGCACGCAGGCAATGCATGATGCGGTCGTCGCGATGCGCGCCGCCCGCCGTTCCGGTTCGGCTAACACCAAGACCAAGGCCGAAGTGAATCTCTCGGGGGCTAAACCCTGGCGGCAAAAAGGCACGGGTCGCGCTCGTGCTGGTTACAAATCCTCGCCGGTCTGGCGTGGTGGTGGCGTAGTCTTCGGACCGAAACCCCGCGACTATACAAAGAAGGTTTCCAAAACCACGCGTCGCCTGGCTTTCCAAAAAGCTCTGAGTGAGCGGATCAACGCTGGCGACGTCATGACGGTTGATTCTTTCAGCGTGGCTGAAGCGAAGACGAAGGCGTTCGTGAGCCTCGTGAAAGGTCATACGGACGCGAAGAAAGTGTTGCTCATTTCTGATTCGTTCGAAGAAAATTTCTATCGCTCAGCGCGCAACGTGAAGCCAGTGCTTCTGACCACCGCGACGGACGTGAATACGGAGCAGCTGCTCGCCTTCGACAAGATCATCGTGACCGATAGCGCGCTCGCGAAACTCGCGGAAAGGACCGCCCCCGCCTCGGCTAAGACCGCGGTGTGACAGTCATGAACGAACCTTACGATTTAATCCAGACGGTGCAGCTGACGGAGAAGGCCTCGCTCCTGAGCGAGAAGCTCAACAAGTATGTCTTCCGGGTCAGCCCACGCGCCAATAAAGTGCAGATCAAGGCGGCGATCGAGCTTCTTTTCAAAAAGAAGGTCGTCGCCGTGAATACCTGTAACTATGCGGGCAAGAAGAAGCGGGAACGGACCGCGAACTTTGGCCGCAAGGCGCATTGGAAGAAGGCCATCGTCACCCTGGGGAAAGGCGAGAAGATCGATCTCGTTTAATTAGTTATGGCTATCAGAGATTATCGCCCACTCACGCCGACGCAGCGTTTCAAGACGCTGCCAACGTTCGACGAGGTCACCCAGACAAAGTCAAAGCCGCACAAGTCTTTGACCGAGGTGAAAAAGCGCAGCGGCGGCCGGAATAACAAGGGCCGGCTCACTTCGCGTCACATCGGCGGCGGGCACAAACAGAAGTATCGCAAGGTCGATTTCAAGCGTCGCAAGCATGGCGTCGCCGCCGAGGTGGTCGGGATCGAATACGATCCGAATCGCACCGCGCGAATCGCCTTGATCAAATACGCAGACGGCGAGATGAGCTACATCCTGGCTCCGAACGGTCTCGCGCCGGGCGCGTCCGTGATGTCGGGTCCGACCGCGCCCCCCGGAGTGGGAAACTCACTGCCTTTGAGCGCGATTCCCCTTGGCTCAGGGATTCACAATATCGAGATCGCTCCAGGTCGCGGCGGACAGATTGCGCGGAGCGCTGGCCAGCAAGCGACTCTTAGCAACCGCGAAGCCGGGTATGCGCTGGTGAAACTGCCTTCAGGCGAGATCCGCCGCATCCACGACACTTGCTGTGCGACGATGGGTCAGGTGGGCAATGCCGATCATATGAACGTGGTGAGCGGCAAGGCCGGCCGCTCACGCTGGAAGGGCGTTCGCCCGACCGTGCGCGGCATGGTCATGAACCCGATCGATCACCCGAACGGCGGTGGCCAGGGTAAATCGAAGGGCGGTGGCGGACGCCAGCATTTGACCAGCCCGTGGGGTCAGCTCGCGAAGGGCTTTAAGACGCGCTCCAAGCGCAAGCCGAGCGATCGGTTCATCATGCAGGACCGTCGCGTCAATCGAAAGAAGAAGTAATTTGATATGGGCAGATCTTTAAAAAAAGGACCTTTCGTAGAGCCGCATCTTCTCGAGAAGATCGATAAGATGAACACTTCGGGCATCAAGAAGCCGGTGAAGACCTGGTCGCGCCGCTCGATGGTGACTCCCGACTTTGTCGGTCACACCTTTCTCGTGCATAACGGCAAAATTTTTCAGTCTGTCTTCGTCACCGAAAACATGGTCGGGCATAAGCTCGGCGAGTTTTCTCCGACGCGTATCTTCAAGAAACACGGGTCGCACACCGCGAAGGTGACGAAATGATGTGAGCTTTCGATTTCCATTCGCCGCTTCGCTGCTGCCCCGAGCAGTCCGACGCGGAGGGCGATGGGCAATCGGTTTGGTGTTGGTCGTCAGCGCGGGCGCGCTTGTAAACGCGCACGCGGAAAACAGTTCTTTGTCAGAATCCAGTTTAGAAGCAGCCGAAGCGAAGGTGACGTCGGAGACGTTGCTTTCGCAGCACGATCTTTTGAAGAAGCAGCTTTCGCTCGACCGCGAAACGTTGAAGACCATGACCGATAGCCTGGTCGTCTCGAATGCGGAAGCGGAGTTGTTTCGACGGAAATATGCCGACCTGCAATTGCGGATGGACGCGCTCGGCGTGGAATCCGCGAGCAAAGACCGATCGAAGCTGGAGCAGCGTTTGTTGAAAGCGGTCAGTGACCTGCAGATTTTGCAGAAAGAAAAGGTCGCCTACCGCGAGCAGCTCCTGCAGTTAACCGAAACGGTTCTCCGTTACGTCAAAACGACGCCGAGTGGCGACGCCAATGCGCGGATGGACGTGGAAACCCAAATGCGTGCGGCCAACCGGCTCGCGGGCAAGAAGGCCGCGGGCGATGGCGACGAGCAGGCACCCGACCTGATGGACGGAAAAGTCATCAGCGTGAAAGAGGAGTGGTCGCTGGTGGTGGGCAATTTCGGAGCGCAGCAGGGAGTAAAAATCGGGATGCCGTTGCGCGTGATGCGGAGCGGGCGTAACATCGCCACCCTTCGAGTCGTCGATGTGCGCGACAAGATCAGCGGCGCGGTCGTGCAGGAAATGGATTCAGAGAAGGAAAGAATAAAAGTGGGTGATCGTCTCCAGGTGGATGCGCGACCCGAAGTCAGTCAGAATTAAATGCAAGTTACCTCGACATATCGTTACGCGAAGATTTCGGCGTTCAAAGCGCGCGAAGTCACTCGCGCCATTCAAGGGCTGCCGGTCTCGGCCGCGCTCGACCTCGTCGCGTTCAGCCCGAAGAAGGCCGCGCTCATGATCGGCAAGACGCTGAAGAGCGCGATCGCCAATGCGGAGAACAACAACAATCTCCGCGTGGAAGGTCTGGTCGTGAAAGAAGCGACCGTCGGCGAAGGCCCGACGATGAAGCGAATGATGACCCGCGCCCGCGGCAGCGGCTCGACAATTTTAAAACGCAGCAGCCATATCCGGATCATCCTGACCGACGAGATCGAGATTAAACGACGCGAGAAAAAGCCGGCTGGCGCGAAAAAGCGCACGTCGACCAAGAAGACCACGCGTCCTGTCGCGGTGAAGAAAACTGAAATTCCCGCCGCCGAAACCGCTCCGGCGGAAGCGACCGAAACGCAGCAAGAAAGCTAGAACATGGGCCAGAAAGTTAATCCAATTGGTTTCCGTCTCGCGGTGAACCGCGACTGGCGTTCGCGCTGGTATGCGTCGCCGCAGGACATGCCCGGCTTCCTGCATAGCGACATCAAGATTCGCAGCTATGTGAAGAAGAAGCTGCAGTTCGCTGCGGTCGCGAAGATCATTATCGAGCGCGCCTGGAACTCCATTCGCGTGACCATTCACACCGCGCGCCCCGGCATCGTGATCGGCCGCAAAGGCGCCGAGATCGAGAAGATGACCGAAGAGATCTCGAAGATGGCGCAGGGCAAACAGATCAAGATCGACATTCAGGAAATCAAAACTCCGGAGCTCGACGCCCAGCTCGTCGCGGAAAACGTCGCGCTCCAGATCGAGCGTCGGATCGCTTATCGCCGCGCAATGAAAAAAGCGGTGCAGATCGCGATGGACTTTGGCGCGCAGGGAATTCGTCTCCGTAGCTCGGGTCGCTTGAACGGCGCAGAAATTTCCCGTTCGGAATGGTATCGCGAAGGCAAAGTGCCGCTGCATACCCTTCGTACCCCGATCGATTACGGCTTCGCTGAAGCCAACACCGTCTATGGCAAGATCGGCGTGAAATGCTGGATTTGTAAGAAGGAAGAAGCGCCGGCGGTGAACCCCGCTACGACCGGCTCGACCACCGCGCCCTCCCCGGCGCCGGTTGCGGCCTAACGAATTTAAGAAGGATATCTAAGTCATGCCACTACTGCCCAAACGCGTTAAGTATCGCAAGACCCAGCGGGGAAGCCGCAAGGGTATGGCTTCGCGCAATCTCCGGATCGACTTCGGCGAGTTCGGCCTCCAGACCCTGGAGCGCGCCTGGATCACGAACACCCAAATTGAAGCCGCCCGTGTCGCCTTAACCCGCAACATGAAACGCAAAGGCAAACTTTGGATTCGGATTTTCCCCGACAAATCGGTCACGGGTCGCCCGCCGGAAACCCGTATGGGCAAGGGCAAAGGCCAGCCCGAGAAGTGGGTTGCGACCGTGCGCCCCGGGAACATTTTGTTTGAGCTCGACGGCATCCCGGAATCGGTCGCGCGGGAATCGCTCCGGCTCGCGGCCGACAAGCTGCCGGTGCGGACGAAGTTCCTCACCCGGCACCACGTCGCGGCCTAACGCCTAACGAGAAATGAAATTCAAGGAAATCAAAGAAATGAGCTCGGATGAGCTGCAGACGAAGAAGCGTGACCTGCGCCAGGAAAGCCTGCACCTCCGCCTCCAGCAACAGAGCGGCCAGCTCGAACAGCCGAGCCGGTTAAAACTGCTCCGGCGCGAAGTGGCCCGGATCGAGACGGTCCTGACGGAGCGCATTAACCAGCCGGCGACCGCACCGGCGAAGAAATAATCGATCATGGACGAAGCAACGACTCAGGAACCGCCAGCGGAAACTCGAGGCTCGCGCAAGACGCGCGTCGGCGAGGTGATTTCCAGCGGAATGAACAAGACCATCGTGGTCCGGACCGTGACCCGGGTGCCGCACGCGAAATTTGGCAAGATCGTGAAGCAGAAGAAAAAATTCTACGCCCACGATGAAGAGAGCAAGGCGAAGACCGGCGACACCGTGCGGATCATGGAGACGCGTCCGCTGAGCAAGTTGAAGCGTTGGCGGCTCGTCGAAGTCGTGCAGAAATAAGGCCCTGATATGGTTTACCTGAGATCAAGACTGGATGTGGCCGATAACAGCGGCGCCCGCATGGCGACGATGATCGGCGTGATCGGCAAAGGCGGCGCGAAATGCGCTGGGATTGGCGACGTCATCACGGCGAACGTGAAGGAAGCGAGCCCTAATGGCACGGTGAAAAAGGGGGAAGTCGTGAGAGCGGTATTGGTTCGCACGAAGCACCCGATCAAGCGCGACGACGGTTCGCTCCTGCGTTTCGATAACAACGCGATCGTGATAATCGACAAGGATCTGAACCCGCGCGGCACCCGCATCTTCGGCCCGGTCGCGCGTGAACTCCGCGAACGCAATTTCATGAAGATCGTTTCGCTCGCTCCGGAAGTGTTATGAACCGGATCAAGCATCATGTGAAAAAGGGCGACCAAGTCGAAGTGATCGCCGGAAACTTTCGCGGCTCTACCGGCAAGGTCCTCGAAGTCATTTCGCGGAAAGATCGCGTGCTTGTCGAAGGCGTGCGCTTGATCAAGAAGCACATGCGTAAATCGCAGGATAACCCTCAGGGTTCGATCGCGGAGCGCGAAGGTCCGATTCACATCTCGAATGTGAAACTGGTCGAGCAGGCCGAGAAGAAGCCGGCGAAGAAAAAGAAGCCCGCCGCGGAAAAGAAAAAGAAAAGCTAGGTCATGGAAAACGAATTTTATCGCGACTACAAAGAGCGCGTGATCCCGGCGCTGCGGGAAGCGCAGGGCTACAAGAACATTCATCAGGTTCCGAAGCTGGAGAAGGTGGTGATCAACACTTCGGTCGGTTCGCAGTCCGATGTAAAACAGGCTTTGGAAGAAGCGAAAGCGGAACTTGCTCTCATCAGCGGCCAGAAGCCGGCGGAGACCCGCGCAAAGAAGAGCATCTCGAATTTCAAGCTCCGCAAAGAACAGGCGATTGGCGCCAAGGTCACTCTGCGCGGCGCGCACATGTATGAGTTCATGGAACGCCTGATCAAGGCGTCACTCCCGCGCATTCGCGACTTTCGCGGCGTTTCGCCGAAGGGTTTTGACGGCAACGGCAACTATACTCTGGGTGTTTCCGATCAGTCGATTTTTCCCGAGGTGGAGCTGGACAAAATCAAGCGCAACATCGGTTTTGATGTTACGATTGTGACCACCGCGCGCACCAACGAAGAGGCCAAATCGCTCCTGAGCGAAATGGGAATGCCCTTCAGCGACCGCCCCAAGAAACCCGTCGCCGCGGAGACCGCCTAACGAACATGAGCACTGTCACTGATCCTATTGCCGACCTCTTGGCCCGCGTGCGTAACAGCACCCAGGCGCAGAAGCTCGAGATGTTTGTGCCTTACTCCAAGATGAAAAACGAGATCGTTCGCATCCTGAAGGAAGAAGGCTACATCACCGATTTCTCGCTTGATACCACCGCGGCTCATCCGCGGATCAAGATCACCAACAAAATTGCCAATCGCACCAGCGCGATCACCGGCTTGAAACGCGTCAGTCGTCCTGGTCTGCGCCGTTATGTCGGCGCCGATGAGATTCCGCGCGTGCTCGGCGGCATGGGTACGGCAATCCTTTCCACGTCGCGCGGAGTCATGTCCGGTCGCGAAGCGAAGAAGCAAAAAGTAGGAGGCGAGTTACTGGCTTTCGTCTGGTAACCCAAGAGTTATGTCACGAATCGGAAAAAAGGCGGTGGAAATTCCCGCCAAGGTGAAAGTCAACGTCGACAACGGCGGCAAGGTCGCAGTCGAAGGCCCGAAAGGGAAATTGGACTGGACTCTCCCTAAGGGGATCAAGGCAAGCGTTGCCGATAACCAGGTCTCGTTCGTGCGGGATGCGGAAACCCGGAGCTTGAAAGCTCTGCACGGTCTCTCCCGCGCGCTGGTCAACAATATGGTCGTCGGCGTGAGCACCGGCTTCACGCGTAACCTCGAGATTGAAGGGGTCGGGTTCAAAGCCAACGTCCAGGGAAGCAATCTCAACCTGAGTCTCGGTTTTTCTCATCCGATCCTGTTCTTGATCCCGAAAGACATTAAGATAGTCGTCACCGACAACACCAAGATCGCGATCGAAGGCGTCGACAAGAAGGTCGTCGGCCAGGTGGCGGCGGACATTCGCGCGTATTACCCGCCCGAGCCTTACAAGGGCAAAGGCGTTCGTTATGCGGGCGAACAGGTGCGTCGCAAGGAAGGCAAGACCGTCCAATAGTTATGGCTACGATTAACCGCAAAGCGATCCGGGCTCGGATCCATAACCGTATTCGCCGCAAGGTTTCCGGGACCGCGGAGCGTCCGCGTCTCTGTGTCCATTTTTCCGGCAAGCATGTTTACGCGCAGGTGGTCGATGACGAGGCTGGGAAGACCCTGGTCTCCGCGACGACCACGGAGAAGGCCCTCGCGGGGAAAGGTTCCTCGAACCTCGTGACCGCCGAGAAAGTCGGCAAACTCATCGCCGAGCGTTCGCTCGCGAAAAATATCGACAAGGCAGTTTTTGATCGTGGCGGGTTTATCTACCACGGCAAAGTGAAAGCGCTGGCCGACGCGGCGCGTGAAGGCGGACTGAAACTTTAATATGGCATACGCAGGCAACCAAGGCAGACGAAGCGACTCACGCACCACGGACCGGACGCCTCCGGCAAGAGGAGACACGACCGAGAAGGTCGTCTTCATCAATCGGTGCGCGAAGGTCGTGAAAGGCGGACGCCGTTTCAGTTTCAGCGCGCTCATCGTAGCCGGCGATCACGACGGCAAGGTCGGTTGTGGTTTCGGCAAGGCCAACGAAGTCGCGGAAGCGATTCGGAAGGCTTCGGAAGCCGCGCGGAAGTCGATGGAAAAGATGTCGCTGCGCGACAACACGATTCCGCACGAAGTGATCGGTGAATTCGGCGGCGGTCGTGTCATGCTCCGTCCGGCTTCGCCGGGAACCGGCGTCATCGCAGGCGGTGGTGTGCGAGCGGTCGTCGAAGCGGTCGGCATTCGGGACGTCCTCGCTAAGTCGCTGGGCTCGAGCAATCACGCGAACGTGGTCAAGGCCACGATCGAAGCGTTGCGCTCACTGCGCCGCCGCGATGAGATCATGAAGACCCGCGGCATTAAAATAACCCACCATCAAAACGGTGAAGGGGAGGCCGCGCAGTCATGATTCGGTTGCACAATTTGCGTCCGCGGCCCGGTGCGAAACATCGCACGAAACGGCTCGGCATCGGTGAAAGTTCCGGCCACGGCAAGACGAGCGGCAAAGGCCATAAGGGCCAGAAGGCGCGTTCCGGCGGCAGCATCCGGCTGGGATTCGAAGGCGGTCAGATGCCGCTCATTCGTCGTTTGCCCAAGCGCGGTTTCAACAACGCGGCGTTTCACAAGACTTATGCGGTCGTCAATCTTGACGATCTCAACCAATTCGAAGCCGGCAGCTCGATCAACGAGCAAATGCTGCGCGAGTCGAATATGGTCCGCGGCAAAGTGGCCGGCTTGAAGATTCTCGGTCGCGGTGAATTGAATCACGGCCTGACGATCGAAGCCGACAAGGTGAGCGACTCCGCCCGCGCGAAGATCGAGAAGGCTGGTGGCACAGTGAATTTGATCGCGCCGCGTGAGGCCTTCGGTCCGCGTCATCCGGAGAAGGCCCCGAAAGCCGCACCGGCACCGGCAGCCGCCGCGCCCAAAGCGAAGAAGAAAAAACCGGCGGCGAAGAAAAAGAAGTCCGCGAAGTAGCGGACGCCTAGCGAACTGAGCGGATGGTTTCGGCTTTTCTCAACAGCGTAAAAATTCCCGAGCTGCGTCGGCGAATTTTATTCACCCTCGCGGTCATCGTGGTGGTGCGTCTCGGTGCGGCGATCACGACTCCGGGCGTCAATCCCGCCGTCTTGCAGGATTGGTTCCGCACCTCGTCGCAAACGGCCGGCGGCGGCGTCGCGGCGCTCTTCAATCTTTTCAGCGGCGGTGCGCTGGAAAACTGCGCCATCTTTTCTTTAGGCATCATGCCTTACATCAGCGCGTCGATCATGCTGCAACTGCTCACGGCGGTGATCCCGTCGCTCAGCCGGCTGTCGCGCGAAGATGGCGGCCGGCAGAAGATCATGCAGTACACCCGTTATGCGACGGTGATCCTCTGCATTTTCCAGGGTTACCTCCTGGCCGTTTCGTTTCAGCATCCGGAGTCGTATCACACCATGCTCCCCGGCATTACCGAGACGACGGCGCGACTGGGTATTCCGCTGGTTGATAATCTGGGCTGGTCGTTCCGTGTGATCACGGTCCTCACCCTGACCTCGGGCACTCTCTTCCTGATGTGGCTTGGCGATCAGATCACCGACCGCGGCATTGGCAATGGCATTTCTCTCATCATCACGATCGGCATCGTGGCGCGCCTTCCCGCCGCCTTGGCGCAGGCGTGGAAAACGTTTGTGCCCTCGGGTCCGGGAGCGGCTGGAAGCCAGGTGAGTCCCGCGGTCCTTGTCCTGATGGTGGCGTTTCTTTTCGTCGTGATCGCGGCCGTGATCGCGGTCACGCAAGGCGTGCGCAAGATTACCGTTCAGTATGCGAAACGCGTCGTCGGCCGGAAGATGTATGGCGGCCAGACGCAATACATGCCGTTGAAGGTGAACTATGCCGGCGTCATGCCGATCATTTTCGCCTGGGCGTTGTTGCTTTTCCCGACCACGATCGTCCAGCTGGCTTTTAAAAATAGCCGGACGGCGAAGATGATTGCGGACAATCTTTCGAGCGGCTGGCTGCACTACGTGGTGCTCGCGGCGATGATTTTCTTTTTCAGTTACTTCTGGGTGGCGACGCAATTCCAGCCGTCCCAGATCGCGGATGACTTGAAAAAATATGGCGGTTACATCCCGGGCGTGCGTCCTGGAAAACCGACCGCGGATTTTCTCGATTTCACGATGACGCGCCTGACTTTTGCGGGCGCGATCTTCCTCACCGCGATTGCGATTTTACCGAGCCTGCTCAGCCAGGGATTGCACGTACCGGTGATCACCGCGCAGTTTTTCGGCGGCACCAGTCTGCTCATTATCGTGGGCGTGATGCTCGACACGATGCGGCAGGTGGAAACGCATTTGATTCAACGGCACTACGACGGATTCCTGCGCAAGGGTCGGATTCGCGGCCGGGCGTTTGATCGCGGCGGGGCCCGCGGTGAAGCCGCGGAGGGGGGAACCCTGATGTGGCTCTACGTCGGGATCGCAGTACTAGTGATCGGCGGAGTAGCTATTTTCCTCTACGGCGCACGGTGAAAAGTCGTATCATTCTTCTCGGAGCCCCGGGTTCTGGTAAGGGAACTCAGGCAGAGATGATCACCCGGCATTTTGCCATTTCGGTCACCTCGCCTGGCACGATCCTCCGGCGCGAGCGGGACATGGAAACACCGCTGGGCCTCCAAGCAGACGGCATTGCCAAAGAAGGCGGATTAGTTCCAGACGACATCATTATTCGATTGATCGAAGACTGGCTGAACCTGCACGGCAAGGAAGGCTTCGTTTTCGATGGTTTTCCCCGCACCGTGACCCAGGCGGAACGCCTCCGGGATATTTTGCAAAAAGCCGAGACGCCGCTCGATCTCGCGATCTGGTTGGAAGTCTCCGAACAAACGGTGCGCGATCGCATCGCGAGCCGGTTGCAATGCCGCCGCTGCGGTTTCACTACTAGCCTAACGAGTGCAGGTTTTGCGGACCGGCCGGTTTGTCCGTATTGCGACGGCCCGCTGATTCGGCGCGAAGATGACGACGCCACGGTGCTGCAAAATCGCCTGACGGAATTCAAAACGAAGACCGAACCGCTCCTTTCCTTTTACGAGAAGGACGACGCGCTGCATCGGATCGATGGTAACCGCGACCGGGACGCGGTCTTCGCTGAGATCACTGCCCTGATCGAAAATCACGCGAAATGATCCCGATCAAGTCGGCGCGGGAGATCGACAAGATGCGGCTCGCCTGCCGGACCGCGAGCGACATTCTCGAGCGGGTGAGCGAGATGATTCGCCCGGGGATTTCGACCAAGGAGATCGACGAAGCGGCCGCCGACCTGATGCAGGAGGCCAGAGTGCGCAGCGCTTTTCTCGGCTACCGGCTTGGCCATCGGGTTTTTCCAGGGAACATCTGCATCTCGATCAACGACGAAATCGTGCACGGCATCGGGAGCCAGCGTCGCATTCAATACGGCGACATTGTGAAGCTCGACATCGGCGTGATCCAGGACGGCTGGGTGGGGGACACGGCCGCCACGATTCCGGTCGGCATGATCGACGAGCGGGTGGAGAAATTGCTCGCTGTCACCGAGAGTGCGTTGCAAAACGCGATCCGGCTCGCGCTGGCGGGCGAGCGGCTGGGCGATGTCTGCGCCGCGATCGAGGATGAAGCGCGGCGAAACCAGTTTTCCGTGGTCCGCGAATTCGTGGGCCATGGAGTGGGCCGCAAACTTCACGAAGAACCGCAGGTGCCTAACTATGGCAAGCGCGGAAGTGGTCCGCGGTTGAAAGCCGGTATGACCCTGGCGATCGAGCCGATGATCAACCTCGGCGGATCGTCCGTCCGCCTGCTCGACGACGGCTGGACGGTTTGCACCGCCGACGGTTTGCCTTCGGCCCATTTCGAACACACGGTTTTGATTACCAAAGAGCAGCCGGAAATCCTGACATGGCGCGCAAAGACGCAATTGAGGTAGAGGGCACAGTGGTCGAGCTCCTGCCGAATACAATGTTCCGGGTGGAACTGCCCAACGGACACAGCGTCCTCGCTCACACCTCCGGAAACATGCGGATGCACTTCATTCGCATCTTGCCAGGGGACAAAGTTATGCTAGAGGTTTCCCCCTACGATTTGTCGAAGGGGCGGATCACATTCCGTCATCGGTAGCGCGGAGAAACAGCTCCGCGTTTTTCGTCTCGTGATTTATGAAAGTGCGACCATCAGTAAAAAGACTTTGTGAAGCGTGCAAGATCGTGAAGCGCAAGAACGTTGTGCGCGTGATCTGCAGCAAAAACCCGCGCCATAAGCAGCGCCAGGGCTAGGAACTCGTTATGCCAAGATTACTCGGAGTAGAAATTCCCGCCGACAAGCGCATCGAAGCGTCGCTTTGCTACATCTACGGGGTGGGCCCCAGCACCGCGAAACGCGTGCTCGAGCAGACGAATATTGATCCCAACCTGCGCGCGAAGGACCTGACCCCGCAGCAGTTGAACGAGATCATCCATACGATCACGAATAATAAGCTGCTGATCGAAGGCGATCTTCGCCGGGAACTGCAGAGCAACCTGAAGCGCCTGCAGGCGATCAATTGCTATCGCGGCATCCGCCATCGCCGCGGGTTGCCAGTGCGCGGTCAGCGCACCTCGACCAATGCCCGCACCCGCAAAGGTCCGCGCAAGACCGTCGGCGTCATCCGGAACAAGGATGCGAAGACCGGCAAAGTTTAACCTAACGACTAACGAACTGAGACATGGCTGAAGATTCCGAAAACCAAACGCCGGCGGAGACGCCTGCCGCCGAAGAGCCGACCACTCCGACTCCGGTCGAAGCCGCCGCTCCTGAAACACAACCGGCTGCTGAGCCGAGCGAAGCCGCCGCACCCGTAGCCGCCGAAGCGGCGCCGGCCACCACCGAGGCGGCTGCGCCCGTAGCAGCTGTGCCGGAGAAAAAGGAACCGAAGCCGAAAGCGGCCAAGAAGAAGAAAGCCGAAGCTACCGCCGCCGAGCCAGTCAAAGAAAATCTCTCGCTTGACCCGAACGACGTCGAGAAGCCGAAGATCATCAAAGCGAAGGGGAGCAAGAATATCCATTCTGGCTTCGCCCATGTCCTTTCCACTTTTAACAACACGATTGTCACGATCACCGACCTCCAGGGAAACGTGATCGGCTGGTCGAGCGCCGGCAAAGTCGGCTTCAAAGGCTCGCGCAAAAGCACCGCCTACGCCGCGCAGATGGTGGCGCAGGATGCTTCGCGCCAGGCCATGGGCCACGGCCTCAAGGAAGTCGAAGTCCTCGTGAGAGGACCAGGCGCCGGTCGCGAGTCCGCCGTGCGCGCCCTCCAGGCGATCGGTCTCGATCTCACGGTCATCCGCGACGTCACTCCGGTTCCGCACAACGGTTGCCGCCCGCCGAAACAGCGCCGCGTCTGATCTCTCATGACTTGCACCTGCACTTTTACTTACACCTACACTCCGGGAAGCGGTGTAAGTGCAAGTTAAAGTGTAAGTGCAAGTAGCTTTACCGAAAACTAACCAATCTTTTAAATGGCCAGATACACCGGACCTAAAACTAAAATCGCCCGCCGCTATGGCGTGCCTCTTTTCGGACCTTCCAAGTCCCTCGATCGCAAAAATTATCCTCCCGGCATGCACGGCCCGAAGGGTTCGCGCCGCAAGCAATCCGATTACGCGATCGCGCTTGGGGAGAAGCAGAAGCTCCGTTTCCAGTATGGCCTGATGGAAAAGCAGTTCCGCCGGGTCTTCGAGACCGCGCTGCAAAAGCGTGGCGTGACCGGTGAAACGCTCCTCCAACTGCTCGAGACCCGTCTCGACAACGTCGTTTTCCGTCTCGGGCTCGCGAACACGCGCAGCGCCGCGCGCCAGCTCGTTTCCCACGGGCACGTGCAGGTGAATGGCCGCAACGTGAACATCTCTTCCTTCAACGTGAAGGCCGGCGATGAGATCACGGTGAAGGACAAACCGAAGTCGCGTCAGCTCGCGCTCCGCAACATGGAGCTCACCCAGATTGCGCCGGTGCCGGATTGGCTCACGGTTGATCGCGACGCGCTGACCGGCAAAGTCGCGCACATTCCGTCGCGCGAAGAGATGCAACCGATGGTCAACGAGCAGTTGATCGTCGAATTGTATTCGCGTTAAAGGCGATTTTCGCCGCTACCTCGTCTCGAGGAAATCGAGCGCTTTATCGTAACTGCAGCGCGCGAGGAAATGCGCGAGCTGCGGGTCGACCGGCGACGGGAGTTGTTCCTGCAACGCGACGATTTTCCCGGAGATCGCCTGGAGTTTTCGCATGTGCTGCTCGGGTTCGCGCCGGCTGTTTTCATCGGCGATCAGGGCGCGACGTTCCCGCAACGCCGCCGCCAGGTCATCCGCAGGCGAAGCCACTAAATTTTCTCCCAAAAAATCATAACTAAAGCTTGAAGGTGCCCCGGGTTTAACGCAAGACCTCCCGGATGCCTGAGGTGGAATCAAAAAGGGTGCTGGTGGTGGACGACGATACCGGAGTCTTGCGAATCATTCGCGAGGCCCTGCAGGGCTTTCTCGGCTGCGAAGTCGATACCTCACCGAAGCCGGAATACGGTTTCGAGCTCGCGCTGAAGAAAACCTACGACCTGATGGTCTTCGATTTCTCGATGCCGATGATCGACGGCACGCTGCTCTTCCAGCTCATCTCGATGGTCTATGAAAACTCCACGCCGGCGCGAATCGTGCCGCCGCTGCTCCTGGTCAGCGGCCAGGGCGCAGATGCGCGCGCGCAGGAACTGCTGAAGGAAGCGCGGGTCCGCGGCTTCCTCGCCAAGCCTTTTACGATCAACCGGCTGGTTCGGAAGGTGAAGGAGTGCCTGCCGGACCTGGAAGTCGCGGAGACGCCAGTTCGTTAGGCGAGCCTGCTCGCTTCGTCGAAGAGCTGGCGGCGCGCCTCCAGCCAATCGCTCGCCGAGTCGCCATTGAGCCCGCTGAGCGCGCGGTGCTGGGCGATGAAATAAGCGCGCAGGCGGATGTCCTCGTCCGAGATGATGAACTGAACCGGCTTCGCTTTTTTCGGGGCCGCGGCCTTTTTAGTCTTCGCGACGCTCGCGGTTTTACGCGCCGGAGCGGAGGAGCGTTTGCGGTCGGTGCGGGTCGATTTCTTCGCGGTGGGATTCTCGGAAGCGGGGGTGTCGGCGTTGCTTTGCTCCGCCGGGGCCGGAGCGGCCGTGGAGGGGTCCGTTGGGGTTGCGTCCTTGGGTGTTTTTGAACTTTTCGCCATTTACTTTTGCTTTTGGTGGGTCATGCCTTTACCCGAAGAGCGCGCCGCTGCAAGCGGAAACCGGCATGAAAGCAGCTTGGGGAAACGGCGCAGGTCACGATGAGGCATTTTCTTTTTCGCTGGGCGATCACCACGGTGGCGGTGATGGTGGCCGCCTTCATGATCAACGGAATCCGCTATGATAGCGCCCCTTCGTTGCTCGGCGCGGCCTTGCTCCTCGGCATCCTGAATGCGTTTCTTCGACCCATCCTGCTCATTCTCATGGCGCCGTTGATCATTCTTACGCTTGGGCTTTTCATTTTCGTGGTGAACGGCTTCCTGCTCCTGATCGTGAACGATCTCGTGCATGGCTTTCACGTCGATCATTTCTCGAGCGCGTTCTGGGGTGCGATCCTGATTAGCATCGTGAGCTGGATGTTGAGCGCGTTCTTCCGCGGGAGCGACGGCCGGGTGCATCCGATCACGCATCACGCGCAGATCCGCGAGGTGAAAGGCCGGGTCGTGAGCAGCAGCAAGCCCGGCGAATCATGACCTATTGCCTGGGGATGCTCTGCCGCAAAGGCGCCGTTTTTCTCTCCGATTCCCGGACCAGCGCGGGCATGGATAATGTCGGCGTCCGGAGCAAAATGCGCATCTTCGAGAAGCCGGGCGACCGCGTGATCTGTATCATGAGCTCGGGGAATCTCTCCCTCTCGCAGGCGACCCTGGCCCTGATCGACGACGACCTCCACCTGAACGAGAGCCACCCGGCGCGAAAACATCTGCTCAATGCCGAGACGATGTACGAAACGGTCCGCTACATCGGTTCGAAGGTGCGGCAGGTGGAACAACGCGACCGGGCCGCGCTCGAGGCCGACGGCTTTAATTTCAACATCCACCTGATCGTGGGCGGGCAGATCGCCGGGCTCGCGCCGGAGGTGCACCTGATTTATCCGCAGGGCAATAGCATCCACGCCGGAGCGGATTGTCCATTTTTGCAGATCGGGGAGTTGAAATACGGGAAGCCGATTCTGGATCGCGGATTCAGCTACGAGAGCACGCTGATGGACGCGGTGAAGTTCGGGATCATCTCGCTCGACGCGACGATGAAGAGCAACGTCAGCGTCGGTCCACCGATCGATATTCTGTGTTACAAGACCGACTCCTTGCAGGCGAAAATGCGCACCCGGTTGGAGGAGGGCGACCCGTATCTGGAGGAGATCAGCCAGAAGTGGCAGGACGGAATTGTGCGACTCGTTAGGCAAATGCCGGTGGCCGATTTCAGCAAGACGATGCTCGGCTTCGCCGACGCGGCCTGACCACCGCGGGGGTCGCGCGTCATGCGGGTTAAAATTTGCGGCCTCACCAGTCTGGCCGATACCCTGGTAGCGATCGAGGCGGGGGCCGATGCGCTCGGTTTCAACTTCTTCCCCGGGAGTAAACGTTATCTCGATCGCGCGGTCGCAGCCGGCTGGTTACAGGAGGTGCCGCCGAGCGTCCGGAGGGTCGCAGTGCTGGTGAACCCGACGCTGACCGAAGCGCTCGCGGTGGCGGCCCTGCCGTTCATCGACGGGTTGCAATTACACGGCGCGGAGACTCCTGCTTTTTGCACGGCGCTGCAAAAGGCGGGGGTGAAATTCGGGAAGGCGCTGCCCGTCAGCGGTCACGGCCTAACGATTGCTCCAACCGGCTTCGCCACCCGCACGGTCGTGCTCGACGCGTCGAGCGCGGGCGCATTCGGTGGCACCGGCCGGACCTTCCCCTGGCCGGTGGCCCAGGAGCTGGTGACGAAGTATCGGGAGCTTCGCTTCGTTCTCGCCGGCGGGCTCTCGCCGGAAAATGTCGCCGAGGCGATCGCGCTCGTTAGGCCCTTCGGCGTCGACGTCACCACCGGCGTCGAAAGCGCACCGGGCCGGAAGGATCACGGCCGGCTGCGCGCTTTCCTGGCAGCCGCGCACGCTGCCTAACGAAGCCTGCGGGCGGCGGTTTTGCCTAACGGGAAAGCGGATTTCCCCAGCGCCCGAAGACTTTTTCGCGCGCGCTGCGAGGGCTGGTCTGGTTCCTGCTTTGAGGAGAATCCGCAGTCTAACAACCCTTGGCGAATTCAATTATGTCCACTTCCACCAAATCACTTTTCTGCGCGCTGGCAGGCTCCCTGGCCTTGACGACGTTGAGTCCGGCTCAGGATGCCGCCCTCTCGTCTTCTGGTCCGGGCAAGCTCATCGGCGCCAGCCGGAGCGCAGTCGCCGCCGATGCGGCGCGCACTTCCGAGCTCGCGCCCATGACCCTGGTGCAGGCCGCGCCCGCAGCTCCGGTCGCCGCCGCGAACCCTGCCGGGACGACCGCAGTTACGCCCGGCGCGCAGCCCGCCACCCCTGGCGCCGCCCCGGCGACGCCTGGAGTGCCTCCCGCTACCGCCGGTGTGGCACCGGCCACTGCGGGAACGACCACCACGACGACGAACTCCGTGACGGAAAGCGGCGGCGTTGGGGTGCGCGAATTCCAGGGTGACGATGTCGGCCAGGTGCTCCGACTCCTCGCCCGTCAGGCGAAGATCAACATGGTGGTGAGCGAAGCTGTCCAGGGCACCGTCACCATGCGCCTCGAGGACGTCACGGCCCTGCAAGCGATCGCGATCATCGTGAAAGCGAAGAGCCTCTTCATGGATCAGATCGACAACGTTTACTACATCAAGACCGGCGCCGAGCGGACCGCGGAGCCAACGGAGAGCGACAGCTATCAATTCAGTTACGGCCGCGCGAAAGACATCGCGCCGCTTCTCGCTTCCCAGCTCTCCAGCAAAGACGCACCGCAGGTCGATGAGCGCACGAACACCGTTTTCTTCCGCGAGACCCGCAGCAATATCGACAACATCCGCAAGATGCTCACGCAAATCGACAAGCCGACCAAGCAGGTCATGATCGAGGCGCGGCTCGTTGAGGTGAACGCGAATCCGAAACAGAGCTACGGCATTAACTGGTCCGGTGTCGTGGGCAGCTCGACGACTCCGCAGACGGTGAAGTATGGCGCCGCCGTCGACCCTTTTGTCGCACCTCCGGGGACGACCAACGGCACGACGATTCCGGTGACGGACTTCGGGCATGCTGTCGGCAGCGTCTTCGGTGCGCTCGCCGGCCAGATCTCGATCCTCTCCGTCCCGCAGATGTCCGCGACCCTTCGTCTCTTGAATGAAGATTCCGACGCGGAGTTCCTCGCCAACCCGCGAATCGTCACGGCCGACAACATGGCCGCGAAAATCGAGATCATCCGCAACCAGCCGGTGCCGCAGTTGAACTTCAACGAACAAACCGCGACTGCGGTCTTCGGCGGATTCCAGGACAAGAAATTCGGCAACACCCTGCTCGTGAAACCGCTCATCAACAAAGACGACTTCGTGACCATGAGCGTGAAGCCCGAGATCAGCAACAAAGTCGGAGATTCGGAGTTTGTTTTCGCCGGCGCCACGGTGAGGAGTCCGGTGATTGATACGCGGTCTTTGGATTCGAACGTCCTGATCAAGAGTGGTGACACCCTTGCGATCGGCGGCCTGCTCCAGGATGAAGTGACCAAGAGCCGGACCAAAGTCCCGATCATGGGCGACATCCCGGTGCTCGGTTATTTCTTCCAGGAGCGCCTGAACGCCCGCACCAAGCGCAACCTGCTCGTCTTCGTCACCCCGACCATTCTCGAGCAACATTACGGCACCGGTCTTGAAGATCAGGTGAGCGGCTTGCACCACAGCGGGGAAGAATTTGCGGACCCGAACGGGTGGCGGAACAACGCCAAAGGCGCCGTTCGCCTCGTGCCGACCTCGAACCGCGAGGTTGTGAGCGATTACCCGAAACCGGGCGTGGCCCCGGCGCCGGAGAAGCTTCGCTTCATGAGCACGGCGAAAGATCGCTACTAAGACAAACTTTGTGAGTTGCGGGGTTGAGAGAGGGCGAGTGCCGAAGGGTGCTTGCCCTCTTGATTTTCGCCGTGCATTACCACGGGAAAACGCCGCCTTTTTCCTCGATACTCGTGGCACTTGCGCGATTGTGCCCTGCTGTGCATCATAAGCGCTTGCCGGATTCCTGGCGTTTCCGCCTTCGATGAAATTATCCCTTATCCCGCCATCGCTCCAATCGATCGCCGAAAAGGTCGAACAGAAGGTGCGGATCAGCGATCAGGACGCTCTACAGCTCTATCGCTCGAATGAGTTGAACGCGCTCGGGATCATGGCCACCGCGGTCCGCGAACGGAAAAACGGAAACGTCGCCACCTACATTCTCAACCGCTACGTCAACTATTCGAACATCTGCGTGCTCTCCTGCCAGTTCTGCGCCTTTGGGGCGAAGAAGCGCGATGCGCACGCCTTCGAGAGTTCGATCGACGAGATCGTCGCCGCGGTGCAGGACGCGCTCGGCTCCGGCATCACCGAGGTGCACATGGTGGGCGGCCTCCACCCCACGCTCGGGAAACAATGGTATCTCGATCTGCTCTCGCGCCTGCGCGCCCTCGATCCGGCGCTCCAGCTGAAGGCTTTTACCGCCATCGAGATCCGGCATTTGGCTCGGCGGATCTTCAAAACCTCCATCGCTGATACCCTGGCGCAGTTGCGGGAGGTGGGGCTTTCGTCGCTCACCGGCGGCGGCGCGGAGATTTTCGATCCGCTCGTGCGCGATGAACTCTGCCGCGGCAAAGAGAGCGCCGCGGAATGGCTCGAAGTCCATCGCACCTGGCACGAGATGGGCGGCCGGAGCACGAGCACGATGCTCTACGGTCACATCGAGACGAGCGAACACCGGGTCGATCACCTGCGCCAGCTCCGCGAGTTGCAGGACGAAACCGGAGGCTTCACCGGGTTTATCCCGTTCGCTTTCGAGCCACAGACCGAGATCCTCGGGCATGTGCAGGGGACGACGGCTTTCGATCAGCTGCGCAATCTCGCGGTCAGCCGGATTTACCTCGATAACTTCGACCATCTCACCGCCTACTGGGTCAGCATGGGCCTGCCGCTCGCGCAGGTCTCGCTCAGCTACGGGGTGGACGATTTGCATGGGACAATCATGGAGGAAAAAATCTTCCACATGGCCGGTGCGAAAACCCCTCAGGAACAGACCGTCGGCGCGCTTCGGCGCGCCATCCTCGAAGCGGGCCGCGATCCGGTGCAGCGCGACAGCTATTATAATCACCTCACGCCCGCTCCCGCCGCCTCCCACGAAGCGGGCGAACTCGTCTGCGCCTGAGGTGGCGATCCCCGGCTCGCTCCGCCTCGGCTGCGTCAAATATTGTAACGCGCGGCCGCTCATCCACGGCTGGGAAGGCCCGGTAAAATTCGATCATCCCTCCGCGCTCTGCCGGCAACTCGCCGCGGGCGCTCTGGATGTCGCGCTCGTCTCCAGTTTCGAGCTCCTGCGCAACCCGGTTTATAGCGTGGTGGATGGACTTGCGATCGCGTCCGACGGGCCGGTTTACAGCGTCATTCTCGCGCACCTGGCGCCGCTCAATGTGCTCCGCGAAGTCGTGGTCGACCCGGCCTCCGAGACGTCGGTCAACCTTCTCCAGTGTTTGTTAGGCGAGCGCGGGTTGGCGCCGAGATTCGTGAGCGAAGGGGAGGTCACGGTGGAACGCGGCCGGCTTCTCATCGGCGATCAGGCCATTCGTTTCCGCGAAGAATCCGATGGACGACATCGCTACTTCGATCTCGGTCAGGGCTGGAAGGAAGAGACCGGGCTCCCCTTCGTGTACGCGCTCTGGCTGATGCGGCCGGAGTGTCCCGAAAAAGAAGCCGTCGCCGACGCGCTCCGGTCGTTAGGCGAGAAAAACCTCGCGCAACTCGAGCCCGTGATCGCCGCTCAGCCGGAGGCCGACCCGGCGTTCTGCGATTTTTATTATCGCGAATGTCTGCGTTTCAGTTTTGGTGACGAGGAAAAAAGCGGTCTTCGGAAATTCGGGGAACTTTGCGTCCGACAAAATCTTCTCCCTGGTCGCCCGCCCGTGCTCGTCTTGGTTTGAAGCGCGTAGATTGAGCGGTGGAACGACGCTGGATACTTACAGAAATGCCGGAGCCGCTGGCGCTCTGCGGTTCGTCCTGCATCAGCCGGCTCCTGCAAAGCCGCGGCCTCACGACCGCGGAAGAGGCGACCGAGTTTCTGCGCCCGCCGCTCAAGCGGCTGAGCGATCCGTTTCTTCTCCCGCAGATGCGCCCGGCGGTCGAGCGCATTCTCCGCGCCGTCACTAACCGCGAACGCGTCGTGCTCTACGGCGATTACGACGTCGACGGCGTGACCTCGCTCGCGCTGCTCCACGAGATGCTTGCGGCTTACGGCGCGGCGCCCGCGCTCTTTCTCCCGTCGCGCATGGAGGAGGGCTACGGGCTCAGCCGCGAGGGGATCGAGCGCTGCTGGCAGGCGCACCAGCCGCAGCTCCTCATCGCGGTCGATTGCGGCACCTCTTCCGCAGCGGAGATTGCCGATCTCGTTAGGCGCGGCGCGGAGGTGATCGTGCTCGATCATCATGAACCGAAAGCCGAGCGCCCGGTATGCGTCGCGCTGGTCAATCCAAAGGCGGAGGGCGATGGCGCGTTCAGTTATCTCTGCAGCGTCGGGATCGTCTTCAAACTTTGCCATGCGCTCCTGAAAACTTCGCCGCTGCCCGAATTCGATCTGCGCCGCCGGCTCGATCTCGTCGCGCTCGGCACCGTCGCCGACATCGTCCCGCTGCAAGGCGAGAACCGGACCCTGGTCTATCACGGCGTCCGCGAACTCGCACGGCGACGGCTCCCCGGCGTGGCGAAGCTGATGGACCTGGCCGCAGTCAGAGCGCCGATCGTTTCCGAGCACATCGGGTTTCGGCTCGGGCCGCGCCTGAACGCCGCCGGCCGGCTCACGACCGCGGAAAAGTCGCTTCGTCTCCTGCTCACCGCCGACGACGCTGAGAGCGCCGCGCTCGCGGCGGAGCTGGATGCCCAGAATCGCGAGCGGCAAACCCTGGAGCGCGCGATCGTTTGCGCGGCCGAGGAGAAGATCGCCGCCCAGTCGTTAGGCGCAGCCATCGTCCTCGGCGAGCGGGGATGGCATCCGGGCGTGCTCGGGATCGTCGCCTCGCGAATCGCGCGCAAATATCATCGCCCAACTTTAATCGTCGGCTTCGACGGTGACGGGGTTGGGAAGGGGAGCGGTCGCAGCATCAGCAGGCTTTCAATCGTCGCTGCGCTCGGCCGCTGCGCCGACGTGCTGGAGAGATTCGGCGGGCACGAGATGGCCGCCGGCCTCACCATGCGCGAAGAACACTTCTCCCGGTTCGCCGATTCCTTCACCGCGATCTGCGCCGAACTGCTCGCCGCGGAAGACCTCGAGCCGCGGCTCCATCTCGATCACGAGCTCACCCTCGGCGAGCTGAACGGCGACCTCCTTCGCTGGCACGAATTGCTCCAGCCGTTCGGCAACGGCAATCTGCAACCGGTCTTCCTCGCGCGCGGGGTGGAGGCGGCGGCGGCCCCGCAGATTTTGAAAGAACGCCACCTCGTGCTGCGGCTGCGCCAGCAGGGGCGTTATCAGCGCGCGATCTTTTTTGGCGGAGCGGAAAACCCGCTCCCGCCGCCCCCGTGGGACGTCGCTTTTCGGATCAGCGCCGATGAATACCAGGGCGAAATCCGCCTGCAGATGCAGGTCGAAGCGCTCCGCAGCGCGGAACGGGTTAAAGTATGAGCATGGCGTTGCCCGTGGAAACCTCGTTAGGCGAAATCGCCTGGATTCCGCGCCCGCGCCTCACCCAACTGCGGCGGCTCGAGCTGGAGACGGTCGACGACCTGCTCCGCCATTATCCGCGCCGGCACGAGGATCGGCGCGAGTTTGCCGGCTTTCCGCGCGAGGAAAGCGAGCAGCCGATCTGCCTCTGCGGCGAGGTCACGAAAACGCAGATCAAACGTTTCGGTGGCTGGAAAAAGATCTTTGAAGTCACGCTCGAAGAAGACGCCGCGCACGCCCTCAGCCAGCCGCTCGTCCTCCGCTGGTTTAACGTCCACTACGTCCAGAAGATGATCGTGGAAGGCCAGCGCCTGGTCGTTTTCGGCAAGCCGCGCCTGCGGGGGAAACGGCTCTGCATGGAGCATCCGGAGTTCGAGATCATCGAGAACGACGACGAGATCTCGATCCATTTCCGTCGGATCACGCCGGTCTATCCCGCGACCGAGGGTCTTTCGCCCCGGGTGTTGCGCGGGATGGTTTATCGGCTGCTCACCGAACACGAGAGCGCCGAGCTGGCGACTTTGCGGGAGCTGCATTTTCCGGAAAGCTGGGACTCGTTAGGCAAAGCGCGCGAGACTCTGGTGCTCGAGGAATTTCTCGCGATGCAGATGCTCATCGCGGCGCGCCGGGCTCGCTCGCGGGCGCGCAGTGGCGGGGCGCATTGTGGAAAAGGCGAGTTGCTCGAGCGTTTTCTGCGCGCTCTGCCCTTCGACCTCACGAGCGCGCAAAGTCGCGTGATCGCAGAAATACGGGGCGATCTCGCCTCGACCATCCCGATGAACCGGCTCCTCCAGGGTGACGTTGGCTCGGGCAAAACCGTGGTCGCAGTCGCGGCGATGCTGCTCGCCGTCGAAGCCGGCTACCAAGCCGCCTTCATGGCTCCGACGCAGATTCTGGCCGAGCAGCATTACGCCGTCCTGCAGCGCTGGCTGGAGCCGTTAGGCGTACCCGTCTCACTCCGCACCGGCGCACGGAAAGAAGATCCGCTGCCGCTTTTTGCCAACGCGCGTGCGGATCCGGGGAGGACGGGGTGTCACCCCGTCGTGCCGGAGAGTCTCTCCGGCACCGCAGGGGCTGCCCAAACACGTTATGCGAAACGCCATCTTCCGCATTTCGAACGCCCGTGGGCGAAGTACGCAGTGACGTTTTCAAGTCGGAAAAAGCGACCGCTCTCCGAGAAAGCACGCGACCTCGTCCTCGAATCGCTGCTTCATTGGAAGGGACGCCGCTATGAGCTCTACGCCGCCTGTGTGATGCCCGATCACGTGCACATCCTCCTCGAGCCCGGAATCAAGGAGACAACCGTCGACGGCGCGATCTTCTTCTCGTTAGGCGAGATTTTTCAAAGCATCAAGGCGAACACCGCGCGCGCGATTAACAAAGCTGCCGGGACGCGTGGGCAGGTCTGGGAGGAAGAATGGTTTGATCGCTTAATTCGTTCGGAGCGCGATCTGCAGGAGAAGTTTGATTACATCACCCGCAATCCGTTCGATGCGGGCTTGCAGGGCGAGGAAGGACCCTATCCGTGGGTGTGGTTTCCGGGAATGCAAGACGCGCAAACTGCGGACGAGCGGCGCGCAGACTGCACGCCGCGACGGGGTGACACCCCGTCCTCCCCGGAGAAAGAGACAAGCACCGCGCAGATTTTTGTGGGGACTCATGCGCTGCTCTACGAGCCCGAAGGGCTTGAGAATCCCGGGCTCGTCGTGATCGATGAGCAACACAAGTTCGGCGTCGCGCAGCGGGGCCGCCTCACGACCGCGGAGCCGGCGCCCGATGTCCTGGTGATGACGGCGACCCCGATCCCACGCACGCTCACGATGAGTCTCTATGGCGATCTCGACGTTTCGACGATCGACGAGATGCCGGCGGATCGCGGGCGGATCGTCACCGCCGCGCGGGACGAGAAGAAACTGCCGGATGTGCTCGCGTTTTTGCGCAAAGAACTGGAGGCCGGTCGCCAGGCCTACATCGTTTATCCGCTGATCGATGAGAGCGAGAAACTCGAGGTGAAAGCCGCCAGCGCCGAGTTTGCGAAATGGCAGGAGCGGCTCCGACCCTTCACTTGCGAATTGCTCCACGGAAGAATCGCCGCGCCGGAAAAGCAGGCGACGATGGATCGCTTCCGTCGCGGCCTAACGAGTGTGCTGGTGAGCACGACCGTGATTGAGGTCGGCGTGGACGTCGCGAACGCCACCGTGATGCTGATCGAAAACGCGGAGCGTTTCGGCCTCGCGCAATTGCATCAGCTCCGCGGCCGCATCGGGCGCGGCGAGCACAAGTCGTATTGCATCCTGCTCAGTTCCGATCCTTCGGAGGAGACGACGGCAAAGCTCCAGGTGCTCGAGAAAACGAGCAACGGCTTCGCCATCGCGGAGGCCGATTGGGAGATGCGCGGGCCGGGCGATCTGCTCGGGACGGCGCAGAGCGGATTGCCGGCGTTGAAGCTCGGAAATCTCCGCGATGACGTGAAACTGATGCAGCGCGCGCGCGTGGCGGCGGCGGCGATCTTTCGAGAGGACCCGGAGCTGGCGCGGCCGGAAAATCAACGTTTCCGGGCTTTGGTTGTCGAAGAAGAGAACTTTTCCCACGTGAGCTAATGAAAAACCTGTTGAAATTTCTCCTCCTTGTCTTGGTCCTGAGCGCCGGCGTCTCGCTGCTTTACGACTATCAACTCCATCACGGACGTCTCAGCCTAACGAACCACCCGCAGCCAGAAAAATATACCCTCGCGGACGGCCCGGCAGTGGATGCGAAGGCGATCGCGAGCCTGGTCTCGCTGAGCGATGAGCGGCGCAAACTGGTCGCCGGGGTCATCCCTTCGGTTGTGAGCGTGAAGACGACGAAGCGGCTGCAGCGGCGTCAGGATGGGCTCGATCCCTTCGATTTCTTCCGGGGCAATTTCCGCCAATATCGCGGCCCGGATGATGAGGCGACGGTGCAGAACTCGTTAGGCTCCGGCGTTATCGTGACCAAGGAAGGCCACATCATCACGAACAATCACGTGGTCGATCAGGTGGATGAAATCGAGGTGCAGTTGAGCGACGGCCGAGTGCGGAAAGCCCGGTTGATCGGCGCCGACGCGAAGCTTGATCTGGCAGTTCTGAAAATGGACGAGCCCGATGCGAAGCCGCTGAAGCTGGGCGATTCCGACGCGATGCAGGCGGGCGATTTCGTCCTCGCGGTCGGCAATCCGTTTGGCTTCGAGGAGACGGTGACGGACGGAATCATCAGCTCGAAAGGGCGACCGAACCGGATCGACGGCTTCGGCGATTACCTGCAGACGAACGCGGCGATCAACCCGGGAAACAGCGGCGGCCCGCTGATCAATCTCCGCGGGGAGGTGATCGGGATTAATACCGCAATCATCTCGCGGAGCGGCGGTTCGCAGGGGATCGGCTTCGCCATTCCATCGAACACGGTGAAGATGGCGCTCGAGAGTCTGCTCAAGCAGGGCCGGATCATCCGCGGCTATCTCGGCATCGAAACGCCGGCACCGCGGCCCGGACCTTTCGGCGCCGCGCCGCAGACGCAGAGCGGCGTGGTGGTCTCGGCGGTGATGCCGAATTCCCCGGCGGCAGATGCGAAGATCCAGCGCGGCGATGTGATCCAGAAATTCGACGGGCACGATATTCACAACATCGCGGAGCTGCAGCGACTCGTCTCGATGGTCGAGCTAAACAAGAAGGTGGACGTGGAGATTCAACGCGGCGGCCAGCCGGTAAAACTCTCCACCCAGATCAAGGAGCAGCCGGCAAATTATCAGCTCGCGCAGGCGCTCCCGCCGTCGGGTCGCGGCCGGCTGGCGCCGCCCACCGCGCCGAACAATCCCCAGGAGGAAGATCAGGCGCCGGAGCAGGACCAGAACGCTGCGCCTAACGACAGTGGTGGAGCGCTTGACGGGCTCAACGTCCGCGAGCTCACCCCGCAAATCGCGCAGACGCTGGGCGTCCCATCGAATGTGCGCGGAGTGGTCGTGACCCAGGTGACGGGGGGCGGCGGAGGCGAACTTCGCGCCGGGGATGTGATCGAAGCCGTCAATCAGGAGCCGGTGGGAAGTCTGCGCGAATACCAGGCGGTGGTGCAGCGGCTCGATCCGAGCCGGCCGCAGGTGCTTTCGGTTTGCCGTCAGCGCAGCCGTTCGTTCGTCGTCGTGCCGCCGCACTGAGCGCGGAGTGAGACTCGTTAGGTCCGGTCCTTTTGTCGTTAGGGCGAAAAAGGGAAGGCACGCGCCGGCCGCGCCGGATACGAATCGTTTGAATAAGCGACCGCCCCGATCGGTCGAAAAATAGAAACCGACACTATGAAAAAATTGTTCTTTGCCCTGACTCTGCTGGTCGGTCTGCTCCTGCCGCTCGCTCCGCGGGCCCAGGCGGAGACCGAGGTCTCGCTCAACCTTTTTTACGACAACCTCTCCGACGAGGGGAACTGGATCGACGTGGGTGACTACGGCTACTGTTTCCAGCCTAACGTCGCCGCGAGCGATTCGAGCTGGCGGCCCTACGCCGACGGCTACTGGGCTTACACGGATGTCGGCTGGACCTGGGTTTCCTACGAAGACTTCGGGTGGGCGACCTATCACTATGGACGCTGGGCGAATCTCGCCGATTACGGCTGGGTCTGGGTGCCCGGGTTGGAATGGAGCGGCGCGTGGGTCTCCTGGCGCACGGGTGGCGATTATGTCGGCTGGGCGCCGTTGCCGCCCGCGGTGGAAACTGTCTATGAAGGCCGCGCCATCACGGGGCATGTCGACGTCGAGTTCGATATCGGACCGACCTCTTACAACTTCGTCGATGTCCGCTACATCGGAGAACCGGTGCTGCGCCAGCGGCTGATCGAGCCCTCTCGCAATGTCACGATCATCAACAACACCGTGAACGTGACCAACATCACCTACAACAACACCACGGTGATCAATTCCGGGCCGAACTTCGAGCAGGTGAACCGTTACTCCGTGCGGCCGGTGCAGCGGATGCAATTGCAGCGCGAGACAACAATCGCAAGTCTCAACCTCCAGGGCGGGGCCCGGCGCAACTTCAACCAGGTAAACGGCAATCAACTGCGCGTCGTCGCTCCGCAGCTCCAGAAGTCGACTCAGAAATTAGCTCCGAAACAGGTCAAGGCGACGGTCAAGACTCCGACCATCGAGCACGGCTGGAAGAATGTGCCGGACAAGGCAAAGCTGCAGGCGCGGATGAAGAACGAGGATTCCAAGAACGTCCCGCCGCCGACCATTCAACCGCAGCAAGGTCGCAGGGCCGAAGCCGCCGCGGCGGAACCGAAGGGCGTGCAGCCTAACGATAACAGGGACGCGGCGCCGGCGAATGAAAACAACGGCGCGAAGGAGCGCAATCAGCAGGCGGCCCGCGCCGCCCGTCAGAACCGCGCCAACGCGCAGCAACCAGAAGTAAACCAGGCCAACGAGGCCGCTAATGCCCCGGCCGCCGAAAATGCTCGCGCCGCACGACAGGCGAAGCGTGCCGAGAAAGCCGACCAGGCAAACAGCGCGGACAATGCCGAAAACGCGAACAACGCGCCGGCTGAACAGCGGGCGAAACGCAAAGCCGCTCGGGCCGAACGGGCTCAGGCTGCGGACGAGGCGAAGACCGACGAGCAGAAGCAGCAGCCGGCTGACCAAGCGGATCAACGCGGCTCGCAACCCGGTCCTCGCGACCAGGCGGATCAACGCGCCGCGCGCCGCGCCCAGCGTGAAGGGGCACCGAAGGCCGAAGCTGCCCCCGACCAGACCGACAACCAGGACAACGGTCAGCAGGACCGGTCACAGCAACAGGAGCGCCGCAAAGCCCGCCAAGAAAATCGCGCGGAGCAACAGCCGCAACCGTCGCAGGCCCCGTCGCGTGAACCACGGCAGAACAACGCTCCGGCCGATGACTCGCAACGGCCGCAGCGGACCGAGCGGTCGCAGACGGCTGATCAACCCGATCGCGCGCAAGGACAAGTGCGCCAGCAGGCGGTTCGTGAAGAGCGCGCCCAGCGGCGTGAGCAGAGGCAAAATGAGGGGCCGCAGAACTCTCCGCCCGAGCGCAAAAAGAAAAAAGCAGCGCCGGAGGAAACTCCCGCGCAGCCTCAGCCCTAACGAACGCAGGATCTCAAGACAGGCGGCCCCGGTGAAAACTCCGGGGCCGCTTTGTTTTCAGAGCAGCTCCGCGATCTGGACCGCGTTGAGCGCGGCACCCTTCAGCAACTGGTCGCCCGCGACCCAGAGCGCGAGGCCGTTGGAAAAAGCGCAGTCGAGACGGATCCGGCCCACCTGGCAGTTATCCTGTCCCGCCGCCGCCAGCGGCGTCGGATAGCGATTGTTCGGCGGGACATCGACCAGATCGAGACCGGGAGCATCCGCCAAAACGGCGCGCGCCTCCTCCACCGAGACCGGCCGTTCGAACTCCGCGCTCAGCGCAATTGAATGCGCTCGATAGACCGGCACCCGCACGCAGGTGACCGAGGCGCGAAACGCCGGGAGATGCATCATCTTGCGTCCCTCGTTTTGCAGCTTCATCTCTTCCCGGGTGTAGCCGTTTTCGAGAAACCTATCGACGTGCGGTAGGACGTTAAAAGCGATCGGATGCGGGTAAACCACCGCCGTCACGGGCTCGCCGCGGACGTTAGCCTCGACCTGCGATTTCAACTCCGCAATCGCCCGCGCCCCACTGCCCGAGACCGCCTGATAACTGGCCGCGATCACGCGCTGCAAACCAAACGCGCGATGCAGCGGATAGAGCGCCATCAGCGCGACCGCGGTCGTGCAGTTGGGGTTAGCGATGATTCCGCGATGTTTGGTGACGTCGGCGGGATTCACTTCCGGAATGACCAACGGCACCTCGTCGTCCATCCGAAACGCGGAGGAATTGTCGATCACGACCGCGCCGGCCCGTTGCGCGTGCGGTGCGAATTTTTTCGAAATCCCGGAGCCGGCGCTGAAAAACGCCAGATCGATCCCAGTGAAAGAATCTTCCGCGAGCGCGGCGACCTCATGCTCGCGCTCGCGAAAGGTGAGCCGCCGGCCGACCGAGCGCGGCGAAGCCAGCAGCCGCAAATCAGCGACCGGAAAGTCGCGCCGTTCCAGCACCCGCAGCAGCTCCATTCCGACCGCGCCGGTCGCGCCAACGATCGCCACGTGATAGTTTTTTCCCATCGCGAGCGCAGTGTATCGCCCGCCTTTCGAGATGCAAACCACCGCACCCGTCATCCGCATTTCCATCGCCGCCCAGCGGCTCGATCTGCTGCAAAACGGCGCGGTCATCGCGAGCTATCCCGTCTCCACCTCCCGTTTCGGGCTGGGCTCGGAAGAGGGCAGTTTCCAGACGCCGCTCGGCCGCTTCCAGATCGCGGAAAAGATCGGTGAAGGCGCCGCGGTGGGGACGATTTTCCGCGGCCGGGTGCCCCTCGCGCCTAACGAACCGCTGCCTCCGACCGACGACCACATCCTCACCCGCATCCTCTGGCTGGACGGCCGCGAAGAGCACAACGCGAACACGCACGACCGTTTTATCTACATCCACGGCACGAAGCACGAAGACCGGATCGGCGAGCCCGCCAGCCACGGCTGTGTGCGGATGAAAAGTGGCGATTTGATCGCCCTTTTCGATCGGGTTTCGAGCGGAACGGAGGTCATGATTGAAGCCTGAAAAAAAGCGGGAGAAATCCGTTGCGCGGTTTCGCATCTCCGCCTAACTAGTCGCAGCTACATGCTAGGGAAGGAGGCGAGAATACTAATGAAATTTGTTAAATTGATGATGATCGTGGCCGTTGCGGCCGGTGCGTTGAGCTTGGGTGCTTGCGCGCAGAAGAAGGAGACGATGTCGACCGGTTCGACGACAGCGACCACCGGCTACTCGAAGTAGTCGTCCTACGACGCTTGTCCTCCAGCGGACAACTTTAACCTAAGGCCAGGCCGTTCACGCGGCCTGGCCTTTTTTTGCCTGGAGCGCTGGGGGTTGCCCGGTGGAAATATTTGGCGCAACCTAGCCGGGTGTTGCACCTCGACGGCCGGCCCCTTTCCCTCTCGGAAATAGCGCGTGTGGCCCTTGCCGGCGAAGAAGTCGCAGTCGCCCCGAGCACCCATCCCGCGATCCATGCTTCGCGCCGGGTGGTGGAGGAAATCGTCGCGCGAGGCGAAGTGATCTACGGCATCAGCACCGGTTTCGGGAAGCTCGCCGACGTCCATATTCCTCCTGAGAAATGCGAGCAACTGCAGGTGAACCTGGTCCGGAGCCACGCCTGCGGCATCGGCCGGCCGCTCAGCGGACCGGAAGTGCGCGCGATGATGTTGCTCCGGGCGAATGTGCTCACGCTTGGTTTTAGCGGAATCCGGCTGGAAGTGATCGAACTGCTCGTCGCGCTGCTCAATCGCGGCGTCGTCCCGTTGGTCCCGGAGAAGGGCTCGGTCGGAGCCAGTGGCGATCTCGCGCCCCTCGCGCATCTCGCGCTGAGCCTGATCGGGGAAGGAGAATCATTTCTCAAAGGTGAACGCCTAACGAGTCGCGTCGCGCTCGAGCGGGTGGGCCTGCAATCGGTTGAACTCCGGGCCAAGGAAGGCCTGGCGCTGCTCAACGGCACCCAGGCGATGCACGCGGTCGGCGGTCTCGCGCTCCTCCGCGCGAAACGCCTGACGCGCGTCGCCGACGTCGCTGGCGCGATGACGTTGGAAGCGCTCCGCGGCACGCCCGCGGCTTTCGATGAACGGATCCACCGCGCCCGGCCGCATCCGTCGCAAATGGCCGTGGCCCGCCATCTTCTCGCGCTCCTGCGCGAGAGCGAGATTCGCGCTTCCCATCTCGAAGGCGACCCGCGAGTGCAGGATGCCTACAGCCTCCGCTGCATGCCGCAGGTGCACGGAGCGGTGCGCGGCGCCCTTGCGCATTGCGAGGAAATCCTCGCGATCGAATCCGGTTCCGCCACGGATAACCCGCTGGTCTTTTCCGATAACGGCGACGTCCTCTCTGGTGGTAATTTTCACGGCGCTCCCCTCGCGCTCGGGTTTGACTACGCGGCGATCGCGACCACCGACCTCATGAGCATCAGTGAGCGCCGGATCGATCGTCTCACGAATCCCGATCTGAGCGAAGGCCTCCCGGCTTTCCTCGCGCAGCATCCCGGGATGCAGTCCGGGTTCATGATCGCGCACGTCGCCGCGGTCGCGCTGCTGAGCGAAGCCAAGGTGCTCGCGCATCCGTCGAGCGTCGACAATCTCCCGACCTCCGCCGGCAAGGAAGACCATGTCTCGATGGGGATGACGGGTGCGCTGAAGTTGCGCACGATCGTGGAGAACGCGGAAAACGTGCTCGCGATTGAGCTGCTGGCGGCGGCTGAAGGTTTGGAATTCCGCCGTCCGCTCAAAGCCGGCCAGGGTGTGGAGCG
>JBBSED010000029.1:0-48247 GCA_038240025.1 Chthoniobacterales bacterium | reverse complement strand
GTAATGAAGGTGGGACTGGAGACGTGGGGGGGGGTGGTGGGTGGGGGTTTGTTATATTCGGGGAAGGGACAAAACCCCGCGCACGAAACGCCACAGTAAAAAACACAAAAACAAACCACAGCGGGTGTGTGGTGGTGTGGGGTTTTGGCGGCCCGCTGGGGGGTGGTGCCCCCGCCCGCTCAAACCCACCCCCGCCTACCCCACCCCACCACGTCTCCAGTCCCACCTTCATTACGCGCTCTAGTAGGTGACTTTTCCGCTGGCGCCGGCCACCGGCCCGGCCGCTAAACGCGGACCTCGGAACTGAGCAGATCTTCGATCTTGATCGGTAACTCGCGCACGCGCACGCCGGTGGCGTGATAGGTCGCGTCGGTGATCGCGGCGGCAATGCCGGCCAGTCCGATTTCACCGATCCCGCGCGCGCCCAGTTCGTTGATCTCCTTATCGGGATAATCGAGGAAGTGGACGTCGATCGGCGGGATGTCCGCATTCACCGCCATGATGTAATCCGCGAGGTTCGAATTAATCGGCGCGCCGCTCTGCGCGTCGTAGTTCGTCTCCTCGAAAAGCGCCATTCCGATGCCCATGACGGCGGCGCCTTCGATCTGATTGCGGCCCGCGAGCGGATTCAGAATTTTCCCGGCGTCGATCACGGTCACGATGCGAGTCACCCGCAACCGCGCGATTTCCGGCTGCCAGGTGACTTCGACAAAGTGACAACCGTAAGAATGCTTCGAGAACTTCGGTTTCTCCTCGCCGAACGTCCCCTCCGATTTTCCGCTCCCGGTGACCAGGCGGACGTTGGCGCGCCGCAACACCTCACCGAAAGGAACGCCCCCGGCTGCTCTATCGGCTTTCACAAAAATCCGGCCACCTTCGAGGGCGAGGTCTTCGGGCTTCTGTTTGGCAAAAGGCGAACCCGCGGTGGCCACGGCGATGCCTAACAATGAAGCGATCGCCTGATCGGCCGCGGCGAAGACCGCCGGAATGACCGAGCCGGTGACCATCGAGCCGCCGGAAATCGGACCACTCGGAAGCGAAGTATCGCCAAGCGCGACCTCCACTTTCTCGATCGGCACACTAGTCTTTTGCGAGGTGAGTTGGGCCAGAATCGTGTAGGTGCCCGTGCCGATATCCTGCGTCCCGCAGGCCACACGCGCCGTGCCGTCATCCCGCAATTCCACGCGCGCTTCCGCCGGAAAGCGGGCCGCGACCCACGCGCAACCGGCTACGCCCCAGCCGAGCACGAGCCCGTCGCGTCTCATCGAGCCGACTTCCGCCGTGCGCTTCGACCAGCCAAATTTCTCCGCGCCAACCTCGAGACACTCCAGATAATGCCGGGACGAAAAAGGAATGCCTAACGACTCGTCGAGCTTCGGTTCGTTCCGCTTCCGGAGTTCGACCGGGTCGAGCTTCAGTTTCTCCGCGAGTTCGTTTAGGGCCGACTCGGTCGCGTAGAGGCCGGGTACCGCGCCGGGTCCGCGCATCGCCGTGGGCGAGCCGAAGTTGCGTTTCGCGCGGCTGAATTTCACCCGCAGATTCGGCACGCTGTAGTGAAACGCCGTCGCCTCGCCGCAGTCCTCGTGATAATCATCGAGCAGCGATTTCGTGTAGATGTAGTCGTGCTCGAGCGCGAGCAGCTTCCCCTCTTTGGTCGCGCCGAGGCGCACCCGCTGTTGCGTGCGCGGACGATGACCCGCGGTCTGGAACATCATCTTCCGGCTGATCACGAGCTTCACCGGTTTCCCGAGCTCGCGCGCGGCGGCGACCGCGAGCGAGCAATGCGTCCAGGGCCAGAGCTTGCTCCCAAATCCAGAGCCGACAAATTTCGTCACGACGCGGACGTTCTCTTTCGGCACGCCGAACATCTGCGCCATCACGCCCTGGAGATTGAAGATCGCCTGCGAGCATTCGTAGATGGTCAGGTTGGAGCCATCCCACATCGCGGTCGTGCCTTGCAGTTCGATCGGGTTATGCGTCTCGACGGGCGTGCTGTAGGTCTGGTCGAGCTGCACCGGCGCGTCGGCGAAAGCCTTCGCCGCATCGCCGCGTTTGCTTTGCTCGCGATCGGCCGGGCCGAACGTGGTCATCACCATCTGCGGGTCGTCATCGGGACTTAGCTCCGGCGCGACATTGGGCGACTGCTTCTCGTAAGTCGCGCGCACCGCATGAGCCGCGGCCGTCGCTTCCTCGAATGTGTTGGCCACCGCGAGGGCGATGTATTGGCCGTAGTAGCGAATCACTTCGTCCTCGAAGGGCGGACGCCGCTCATCGATGATGCCGTCGAATCCCGGCCCTTGCACCGAGCGGAAGATTTTCCCGATGTTGCCCCGGTGAAAAATCGCGCGCACCCCGGGCATCTTTTCCGCCGCGGCGGTATCGAGACTCACGATTTTCCCGCTCGCGATCGTGGCGGCGACCGGCACGGCGTAGAGCGTGCCGGGGAAGTGAAAGTCCGAAGCGTAGGGAGCGCGGCCGCTTACTTTCAACGGCCCGTCCACCCGCGGGGTCTTGCGACCGATCGGTGACGGGGGCGTGGCTTCCTGGGTCGTGGGCATTCCTTTATTCGTTAGGCAGGCTGCGTCGCGAGCTGGAGCGCGTGCGCGAGGCAGCGTTTCGCCAGCTCGATCTTGAAAGCATTCTCGCTTTGCGGCTTCGCCCCGCGCAGCGCCGCCTCCGCGGCCTTTTGGAAATTGGCCAGGCTCGGTTCCTGATTCGTGAGGGCGCTCTCCGCTTCGGGCGACCGCCAGGGCTTCGTCCCGACGCCGCCGAAGGCGATGCGCGCCTGCGTGATCCGGCCATTCGCGACCACCACCACCACGGCCGCGGAGGCGAGCGCGAACTCATAGGAAGCGCGATCGCGCAGCTTCAGGTAAACCGAACGCCCGCCCGGCAGCGGAGGCGGTAGGGTCACGTGTGTGATCAGATCGCCCGGCTCGAGCGCCGTTTCACGTTCCGGCGTGTCACCGGGCAAGAGGTGGAAATCCGCCAGCGGAATCGCGCGCTCACCTTTCGCGCCGCGGACGTGGACCACCGCCTCAAGTGCGGCCAGCGCGACGTTCATGTCGGAAGGATTGGTCGCGATGCATTTCTCGCTCGTCCCGAGAATCGCCAGCGACCGATTGGCGCCGCCGATCGCGCCGCAACCGCTGCCCGGCTCGCGTTTATTACAGGGCAGGTCGGTCGCGCGGAAATAAAGGCAACGCGTCCGCTGGAGCAGGTTACCCGCGGTCGTCGCCATGTTGCGCAGTTGCGCCGAGGCGCCGCTGAGGAGCGCTTCAGCGAGCACCGGGTAGTTCTTTTTCACCAGCGGATGGTGGGCCAGGTCCGAGTTCCGCACGCTCGCGCCAATCGTTAGGCCGCCATCGGGCGTCGCTTCCACCTGGTCGAGCCCGAGGTGATTGATGTCGATCACCGTGGTCGGCTGCTCGACTTCCAATTTCATCAGATCGAGCAGCGTCGTGCCGCCGGCGATGAAGCGGATGTCGGCACCCTGTTGCGCGGTTTTCGACTTCGCCGCGGTCGCGATCGCCTGCGCGTCGCTGGTCGCCCGAGTGAGTTGGAAAGCCTTCATCCTTCGTTAGGCGGGGAGGCGTTGCCGCGCACGATTTGAATCGCGGCGACGATGTTCGGATAAGCGCCGCACCGGCAGATGTTGCCGCTCATCAGTTCCTGCACGTCGGCATCTTCTTTCCCGCACGGTTCTTGCAAAAGCGCCACCGCCGACATGATCTGGCCGGAGGTGCAATAGCCGCATTGGTAGGCATCGCAGGCCACGAACGACGCCTGCATGGGATGGAGATTTTCCGGCTGACCCACGCCCTCGATGGTCGTGATCTCGTTCCCTTCCTGCATCGCCGCGAGCGCCAGACACGAGTTCACCCGGCGGCCGTTGATGTGCACCGTGCAGGCGCCGCATTGCCCGTGATCGCAACCTTTTTTCGAGCCGGTCAATTGCAGGTGCTCCCGCAGACAATCGAGCAGCGTCGTCCGCGGATCGATCCGCACGGAATGCTTCTTCCCGTTCACCAGCAGGGTGACCGGCACGGCGTTCTTCGCTTCGGCGGCGGGAACGGTTTCTTCTTTCACAAGGCGCTGGCCGAACGATACCGGGCCCGCGGACGCCAACAACCCCGCGGTGCCGAGCCGGGTGAGAAAAGTTCGGCGGGTCGAGCGCCCGCCGGCGGCGGAATCGCCTCCTTCGATTTTCTGGCCCCGTTCCTTATCCGCCATCGGTAACGCCTCCTTCTCCCAAATTTGATCAACGCGCAAACGACTCTGCCCGCCAGCATACATTCACATGAGCCGTTCCCGGCTGGCATCAACTCGCCCCCTTGATAAAATCACAGACCTCGCCTCATGCAGACCACAGAACTCGACCAGCTCGCGGGAGAACTCGAAGGCGAGCTCCATCGCGACGAGACAATGCGCCGGCTCTACGCCACAGACGCCTCCGAGTATCAGGAAATGCCGATCGCCGTAGCGCTTCCGAAATCCGAAGCGGATCTGCGGCGGCTGGTGGAATTCGCGGCCCATCGTGGCTTGGGAATCATCCCGCGCGCGGCCGGCACTTCGCTCGCGGGTCAGGTGGTCGGGAACGGTCTCGTGGTTGATCTCGGACGGCATCTCAATGGGATCGTTAGGCTAGACCCCAAAACCCAGCGGGTGCGGGTGCAGCCAGGCGTGATCCGCGATGAGCTCAATCGCGTGCTCCAACCGCACGGTCTCTTCTTCACCCCGGAAACTTCCACCGCCAACCGCGCCATGATCGGCGGCATGGTGGGCAACAATTCCTGCGGCGCGAATTCCATCGTTTACGGCACTACGCGCGAGCATGTCGTGTCCGTGCGCGGCTTTCTCAGCGACGGGTCGGAGGTGACTTTCGGGCCGCTCACGCCGGACGAGTTCGAGGCGAAATGCGCCGGCCCGGATTCGCTCGAAACCAGGATCTACCGCAGCCTACGTGGCCTGCTCGCGGAGGAAAAAAATCGCGCGTTGATTCGCGAGCATTTTCCGAAGTCCACGGTCACGCGGCGCAACACCGGTTACGCGCTCGATCAGCTGATGGACTGCGCGGTTTTCGATCCTGCTTCGGAGAAACCATTCAACCTCTGCCGTCTGCTGGCCGGCTCCGAGGGGACGCTTTTTCTCGGGGTCGAATACGAGCTGAACTGCGAGCCGCTCCCGCCACCGGGCGCGCTGATGTGCGCGCATTTTTCCAGCATCAGCGAATCGCTCCACGCCGCCGTCATCGCAATGGGCCACCGGCCGTTTGGCTGCGAGCTGATCGATCGCCACATCCTCGAATGCACCAGGACAAACCTGACCCAGGCGAAGAACCGCTTCTTCGTCCAGGGCGATGCCGGGGCCGTGCTCGTGGTCGAGATTCGGCATGCCGATCGCGCGTTGATCGAGCGGGAGATGGCGATGCTCGAAGGCGAACTGCGCGCAGCCGGATTGGGCTACGCGTTTCCGGTTTTGTGGGGCGACGATTGCGCCCGCGTCTGGGCCCTGCGCCGGGCCGGCCAAGGCCTGATGAATAACGTGCCCGGCGACGCCAAGCCGCGCGAGGTGGTCGAGGACACCGCGGTCGCGGTGGAGGATTTACCGGCTTACATCTCGGAGTTCGACGCGTTGATGCGAGAAAAATATGGCGTCAGCAGTGTCTACTACGCGCACGCCGGCGCGGGCGAATTGCATACGCGTCCGCTCTTCAATCTCAAAACGGCCGAGGGCCTCGCGATGTTCCGCGGTATCGCCACCGATGTCGCCGCGCTCGTGAAAAAATATCGCGGCTCGCTCTCCGGCGAACACGGCGACGGCCGGCTGCGCGGCGAGTTCATCCGCCTCATGGTCGGCGATGAGTGCTACGCGCTCATGCGCCAGGTGAAGGACCTTTTTGATGCGCACGGTGTTTTCAATCCGGGAAAAATCATCGATACCCCGCCGATGGATACGCATCTCCGGCATGAGATCGATCATTCCGATCCGGATTACAAAACCATCTTCGATTTCGGCGCGACCCAGGGAATCCTGCGCGCCGCCGAGGCCTGCACCGGAGTCGGCGAATGCCGGAAGTTACAACTCGCCGGCGGCACGATGTGTCCGAGTTACATGGCCACGCGCAACGAGCAGGATAGCACCCGTGCACGCGCTAACATGTTGCGCTACGTCCTGACTCATCCGCAGCGCGTCACTGACCCATGGGACAGCGAAGAAGTGAAAGCGGTCATGGACCTGTGTCTTTCCTGCAAGGGTTGTAAGTCGGAGTGCCCCTCGAACGTCGACGTCGCGCGACTCAAGGCGGAGTGGCAGCAGCATTACTACGACACCCATGGCGTTCCTTTTCGCGCGCGACTGATCGCTGGCTTCACCCGGTCCATGAGCCTCGCCGCGTTGGCGCCGACGCTTTATAACTGGGCGGTCACTACCCCGGTGGTCGCAGGCTTGATCAAAAAACTCTCCGGTTTCGCCCCCGGTCGCAGCCTCCCAACGCTCCACTCCATCACGCTTGCGGCCTGGCACAAGCGCCACGCGAATCCGAGTTCGCTGAGCTACCCTCACGGACGCGTCCATCTCTTCTGCGACGAGTTCACGAATTTCCATGACACCCACGTCGGCATCGCCGCGGTCGAGTTACTGAATCGACTAGGCTACGAGGTGATCGTTCCCCGACACGTGGAGAGCGGCCGGGCGCAAATATCGAAAGGTCTTATCCGCGAAGCGCAGACCCTCGCGACCCGCAATGTCGAGTTACTGCAGAATGTCATTACCGACGCCGCGCCGCTCATCGGTCTCGAACCGTCGGCGATTCTCGGGTTTCGCGACGAGTTTCCCGATCTCGTGCCGCCCCACCAGAAAGAAGCCGCTCGCCAGCTTTCCCATCGCGCTCTCTTGGTTGATGAGTTCCTCGCGAGGGAAGCGCAGGCCGGTAAAATTTCGCGCGAGACATTTAGCGGGGAGAAGCGCCTCATCCGGCTGCACGGGCACTGCCATCAAAAGGCTCTCGCCTCCCAACTTCCCACCATCCAAATGCTGGAGCTGCCGGCTAACTATCAGGTCTCCCTTATCCCTTCGGGTTGTTGCGGGATGGCCGGCTCATTCGGTTATGAAGCCGAACACTTTGCTGTCTCCCAACAGATCGGCGAGCTGATCCTTTTCCCGACCGTGCGCGCTGCCTCTGACGACACCCTGATCGCCGCGCCGGGCACAAGTTGTCGGCATCAGATCAAGGACGGCACCGGCCGGCGCGCGCAGCACCCGGTGGAAATCCTTCGCGATGCGCTTATCTAGGTTCGGCATGAAATGTTCTCGCTTGTTCGCCTCGCCCGCGGTTTGTGCCCTGCTGCTCAGCGGTTGTCAGGTAACTCCTCCCGATCGCCATGCGCCGGAAGTCGCGAATCAGGTCAAGGCGGAATTCCTCCATGCCTGGAAAAGTTACGAACGCTACGCCTGGGGTCACGATGCGCTCAAGCCACTGAGCAGAACAGCCCACGATTGGTATGGGCAGTCGCTGCTCATGAGCCCGGTCGATGCGCTCGACACTTTAGTCCTGATGCACCTGGACGCGGAAGCAACCAGGACGCGCGATCTGATCGCGACTCACCTCTCGTTCGACCGCGATCTCTATGTGAAGAATTTTGAGATTACGATCCGGCTCCTGGGTGGATTGCTTTCCGGTTACCAGCTCACAGGTGACCATCGCCTGCTCGCGCTGGCCGAAGATCTGGGGAACCGCCTGCTTCCCGCTTTCAACTCACCCACGGGCTTACCTTATGTTATGGTCAATCTGCGGACGGGCGCGGTCCGCAACCCAGTAAGTAATCCCGCGGAGACCGGAACTCTCCTGCTGGAGTTTGGCACGCTCAGTAAACTTACGGGCAATTCGATTTTCTACGAAAAGGCGAAACGCGCGTTGGTCGAGACCTACAAACGTCGCTCCTCCTTGGGGCTGGTCGGTTCCGCGATCAATGTCGAAACCGGGAAGTGGACCGACTCCGAGAGCCATATCAGCGGCGGAATCGATTCCTACTACGAGTATCTTTGGAAATGCTGGCTCCTTTTCGGAGACAAGGAATGTCTCGAAATGTGGCGGACCAGCATTCCGGCCGTGAACCGCTATCTCGCCGACGAAACGGCCACCGGTCTCTGGTATGGCCAAGCCAACATGAACACCGGCCAGCGGACCGGCGCGACTTACGGCGCGCTCGACGCTTTCTTCCCCGCTTTGCTCGCGCTCTCCGGCGACGTTGATCGGGCGCGCCGCTTGCAAAGCTCCTCCTTCCAGATGTGGAACCTCTACGGAATCGAACCTGAGGTGTTCGACTATAAGACCAGGAAAGTGATCGCGCGCACCTATCATCTCCGACCTGAGATCATCGAATCGACCTATTACCTTCATCACTTTACCCACGACCCGCAATACCGGCGGATGGGCGAGAAGATGTTCGGCGATTTCGTGCGTTACTGTCGCACGGACGCGGGTTATGCTGCGCTTTCCGATATGGTAGCCAAGAAAAAACGCGACGAAATGGAGAGCTTCGTTTTCGCTGAAACTTTCAAATACTTTTACCTCCTCTTTGCTCCGCCCGACACCTTGGCTTTTGATAAAGTGGTCTTTAATACGGAGGCTCATCCCCTCAGGAGAACCTGGTGAAAACAATCTGCCTCATTTTTGGTCTTATCCTCTTCATAGCCGGCGTGGCGTCGGCGGAGCGGCTCTCCGATTACGTGCGCCCGCTCGTGGGGACGCAGGGCGAAGGGAATACCTATCCCGGCCCGTCCGCGCCCTTCGGTATGGTGCAGCTAAGTCCCGACACAGAGAAGGAGCTCTGGGAAACTGCCTCGGGCTACGAATACTCCGATCCGACCATTTTCGGATTCAGCCTCACGCATTTGAGCGGCACCGGAATCCCCGATCTCGGCGACTTCCTCTTCGTCCCGCAGACCGGTGAGCCGAAACTCTCCTCGGGGACGAAAGGCGCGGTTGATTCCGGCTACCTGTCCGATTACTCGCACGCGGAGGAAACGGCCTCAGCCGGATACTACAAAGTAAAACTGCGAAAACCCCAAACCACGGTCGAGTTAACCGCCGGCGAGCGCGCGGGCATGATGCGGATGACCTTTCCGGCCAGCGACCGTGCCTCGATCTTGATCGACCTTCAACATGTCTTGAGCGGCAAGAAGTGGAAGGTGGTCTGGTCGCACCTGCGAGTGGAGAATGACTCCACTGTCACCGGTTATCACCTGGTCGACGGCTGGGCGAAGGAGCGGCCCCTCTACTTCGCGGCGCGCTTCTCGCGACCTTTCGGGAAAGCTGAGATCTTCAGCGATGGCAAGCCGGTCGTTTACGACACCTATCGCTTCCGCAGCGCGAAGGAGGCAGCAGGAACGAACCTGCAGTTTGTCGCCACCTACCAGACAACGGAAAACGAGCCGATCCTGATCAAGGTGGCCGTCTCAGCCGTGAGCGCTTCGAATGCGCTGGCAAATCTCGATTCCGAGATCTCCGACTGGAACTTTGACGGCTTGCGCGAACACACCCGCGCCCGTTGGGATCAGGAACTCTCACGCATCGCCATCGAGGGCTCCGAGGAGCAAAAGGAGACCTTCTACACCAGCCTCTACCACGCCTTTCTCGCGCCCAACCTTTACCAGGATGTCGACGGTCAATACCGTGGCCTCGATCAGAACATCCATACCGCAAAAAGGTTTACCAATTACACCATCTTCTCCCTTTGGGATACCTATCGCGCCACTCATCCCCTTTTCGCACTCCTCCAAGCCCCGCGGGATGCGGACATGATCAATTCCATGCTCGCTCACTTTGACCAAAGCGTGGAACACCTCCTCCCGGTCTGGTCGCTCCAGGCCGACGAAACCTGGTGTATGATCGGCTACCACGCCGTCCCCGTGATCGCCGATGCGTTCGCCAAAGGCGTCAGTGGTTTCGACGTCGCGCGGGCCTACGATGCGGTCAAAACCACCGCGATGAATCCCCACTACGATAGCGTCGCCACTTACGCCAAACTTGGATGGGTTCCCTTCGACAAGGAGAATGAATCGGTCTCCAAAACACTGGAATACGCCTTCGACGACGCCTGCATCGCGCGGATGGCCGCGGCGCTCGGCAAGAAGGAGGACGCTGCCTATTTCACCAAGCGGGCGGAGAGCTACAAAAACCTTTTCGATCCTTCCGTCGGGTTGATGCGAGGAAAGGATGCAGAAGGCAACTGGCACTCGCCGTTCAATCCCCATTCCTACGATGAGACTGCGGGGGTGAATGATTTCACGGAAGGCACAAGCTGGCAGTATTCGTGGTATGTCCCTCAGGACGTCCCCGGCCTCGTCGCGCTCATGGGAGGAAAGGAGAAGTTCGCGCAAAAGCTGGACGCACTTTTCACCTTCAAAGAAGCGGACCAGAACAAAGGCGTCTCGGATATTCAGGGTCGCATCGGCGAGTATTGGCACGGGAACGAGCCCAGCCATCATGTTATCTATCTCTACTCTTACGTCGGTCAGCCGTGGAAGACGGCGGAGCGCCTCCGCGAAGTAGTGACGACGCTCTACGGCAACAAGCCGAACTCTCTCAGCGGTAATGACGACTGCGGCCAAATGTCGGCCTGGTATATCTTCACCTGTCTCGGGTTCTATCCCGTCTTTCCCGGCAGCGACTACTACGTCATTGGTGCGCCGCAACTCCCGCGCGCGGCTCTTCACCTCTCTAATGGAAACACTTTTACCATGACCGCTCACCACCTCTCGGAGTCGAACAAGTATGTGCAGTCCGTCACGATCAACGGTCGGCCGCTCGAGAACCCGTTCCTCCCTTTCAACGATTTAAAGGAGGGCGACGCGCTGGTCTTTGAAATGGGACCGAGCCCGAGCGCCTGGGGCACGAATCCGCAGGTGCCGTGAGCGCCGGTGGCGGCAGCCCAGTTAGCGCGTCAGCCGCACGTCCATCCAGACCGCCAGCGAAAGCACCACTCCTCGGGCGATGAACTTATACTCGGGAGAGACCGCCATCAGGGTCATCCCATTGAGAAGGCAGGCCATGATGAGCGCGCCGAAAAGCACCCCGATCACGGTTCCGCGCCCGCCTTTTAGACTGACACCGCCAATGACGCAGGCGGCAATCGCGTCGAGTTCCATTAGGTCGCCCACAGTGGTGGTCGAAGCGCCCGAGTAAGCGGTCTGCATAAAAGCAGTGATCGCGACGATCGCTCCCATCACCGTGAAGGCCCCGACTACGACCTTCTCCACTGGAACTCCGGAAATGACCGCCGCCTCTTCATTTCCTCCGATCGCGTAGAGGTAACGTCCAAAAGGGGTGTGGCGAGTCAGCACATGAATGACGAACGCGATCGTCCCCAGGATCACCGCCGGTAGCGGCACCCCGCGAAACTGGTTTGTCACCACGACAAAGAGGAAGATGAGTTGGGCCGTGAGAAAGAGCCGAAGGAACAGGATTTCACCGTTCTCCAAGGCGAAGCCATACTGAGCCCGGGCCCGGCGTCCGCGGAGTTGGGAAATAACCAGGAGAATGACGACGGCGGCCGCCAGCAGATAACCGGCGATGGGCGGCAGATAATAGGTCGTTAGGATCGAATAGAGATTGCTTCCCCCACCCTGCACGATCGGAATGGTGGAGTTATGGATGACCAGCCAAAACAGACCCTTAAAGATGAGCAAGCCTCCCAAGGTGATGATGAAGGAAGGAATCCGTTCTCGGACAATGAGGTTGCCCATGGAAAACCAGATAAGCAGTCCGGCTAGAAGTGAGACCGTCATGGCGGCGGGCGCGGCCCAGTGATGTTCGAAAATGAGGACGCTGGCAATCCCGCCGAGCAATCCCACCCCGCTCCCGACCGAAAGATCGATCTGTCCCGGGAGAAGAACCAAGAGCATCCCGAGCGCAAGGGTGGCGGTGATCGACAACTCGATCATGAGTAACGAAAGATTGCGCGCGCCGAGGAACTGCGGAGACGCGACGGCAAAGAAGCCGCAGATCACAAGCAGGGCAATGACCAGCGAGAAGTCGCGGAATGACTTTCCTTGTTTCATCGCTCAGGTGAGTTGCACTTGCTCCTGACCCATGGCCGCGGCGAGGAGCTTTTCCTGGGTCGCTTGCGCCCGAGTCCATTCACCGCCCATCTGCCCCTCGCGCAGCATCACGATGCGATCACTGAGCCCGAGCAGTTCTGGCAGTTCGCTCGAAACAAGCAGGACCGCCTTCCCGGCTTCCGTCAATCGATTGATCAGTTCGTAGATTTCCTGCTTCGCCCCGACGTCGATCCCACGCGTGGGCTCATCCAGGCAGATCACCTGCGGGTCGGTCATGAGTGCTTTGCCGACCACTACCTTCTGTTGATTGCCGCCGGAGAGCTTTCCGACCAGAGCTTCCAGGGTCGGCGCCTTCACCTGGAGGGTCTCGAAGAGCTGCTGGTTCTTGGTGAACTCAAGCCGGGAATTAAGCAGTCCCTTGTTTGTTAGGCTGCGGAGCGAGGAGAGTGAAAGGTTAAAGCCGATCGTCCGCTGGAGAACCAGCCCATAACGTCGGCGATCCTCGGTCACGAGCACCAAACCGCGTCGGATGACTTCCGGTGGTGAACTCCGATCCAACGCCCTCCCGTCGAGCTGCACCGTCCCACGCGTGCGTTGTCCCCAGGCACCCAGCAAGTGCATGAGCAGTTCGGTCCGGCCGGCGCCCATCAGTCCGCCCAAGCCGAGCACCTCGCCGGCACGGAGCGTGAGATTAATCCCAGCCAGGACGGGCTGATCGTTGCGCGGGTGCGTCACGGTGAGGTCCTTCACCACGAGCACCGGGGCACCGGGGCGCGGTGTGCGGCGCGGGAAAAGATCTGTGATTTCGCGTCCCACCATCTGCCGGATCACTTCGCGTTTGGTCGTGCGCTCAACGGCGAGCGTGGAGATGGAGGCACCGTCCCGCAGGACCGTGATGCGATCGCAGATGGCAAAAACTTCGTCCAGCTTGTGCGAAATGTAGATACAGGCGATCCCACGCGCGCGGAGGTCGCGGAGGATTTCGAGCAGAATGAGAACCTCGTGTTCCGCCAGCGCCGCGGTAGGTTCGTCCAGAATCAGAATGCGCGAATTCTTGGCGAGGGCTTTTACGATTTCGACCAGCTGCTTTTGTCCAACGCCGAGGCGCGCGACCGGGAGCGCGGGATCGATCGCGAGCTTAAATTTCGCGAGCAGCCTGGCGGCATCGCCGTAGACCTTCTGCCAGTCCACCAGCCCGAACCGCGTCCGCGGTTCCGAGCCGAGAAAGATGTTTTCCGCCACGGTCATATCGTGGACGAGCGCGAGCTCCTGGTAGATCACCGCGATGCCGACCTGCTCCGCGTCGGCCAGCGATCGGAACCGCGCGCTCGCACCTTGCACCGTGATCTCGCCTTCATAACTGCCTGCAGGATACAGGCCGGAGAGCACCTTAATGAGCGTCGATTTACCCGCGCCGTTCTCGCCGCAGAGGGCGTGAATCTCTCCCGCGTGCAGGTCAAAGCTGACCTCGCGTAGTGCCACCACGCCGAGGAACCGCTTGACGATATTCTCCGCCTTCAGAACAACCGGATTCATCGCTCTCCTTTACTGGTTAGGCGGAGGCCGACCCTGGTAAACCTCGGCCGCGCTATGGAAGCCATCCTTCACCACTGTCGCCATCATGTTGTCCTGCGTGACCACTACCACGTCGAGAAGAATGGAAGGCACATCGACCTGCCCGTTGTTGATCTTCTTCGCCGCGACCACCGGCCTACCTTGCGCCAGCTTCAAGGCGGTTTCGGCGGCTTGCTTCGCTAGACGTGCGAGCGGCTTGTAGATGGTCATGGCTTGGGTGCCGTTGGCGATGCGCTGGCAGGCGCTCAGTTCCGCATCCTGGCCGGTCACGAGAATTTTCCCGGCCAAGCCTTCTTCGCTCAAAGCCTGGATCGCGCCGCCCGCGGTCCCATCGTTCGCGGCGAGGATGGCGTCGAAATTCGGTCCGATCGCGGTGATCGCCGCGTTGGTGATCTTCTTGGCGTTTTCCGGTTTCCAGTCGTCCGCCCAATCCTCGTGCACCACCTCGAACTTACCCTGCTTGATCAGAGGCAAGAGGACGTGGTCCTGCCCTTGCTTGTAGAGGACCGCGTTGTGATCCGTCTTGGCGCCGTGGATCCGAACGATCTTTTTCACCCCGCTCTTTTGCAGGTGATCGACCAGATACTGGGCCTGTAATTCTCCGACCTTCACGTTATCAAAAGTGAGATAGAGATCGAGGTCGCAATCGGTGATCAAGCGATCGTAGGCGATCACCGGGATGCCGGCTTCGTGCGCCATCTTCACCGCCTTGGCCATCGCCCCACCGTTATGCGGGACGATCACGAGCACGTCGACCCGCCGGCTGATCAAGGCCTGGATATCACTGATCTGCCGGGTGTCGTCGCTGTTCGCGGATTGCACGAGCACTTCCGCGCCCAGCTCGCGTGCGTGCCTAACGAATAAATCACGATCGCCCTGCCAGCGTTCTTCTTTCAAGGTATCCATCGAGAGGCCGATGAGCGGGGCAGCGTGAGCCTTGGCCACGACCCGCGAGGAGCCCCCGCGCGCGATCACGAAACCAGTCACCACGCTGACCAGGCAGGAAAGGACCACGAGAAAGAGGCGGAATTTCATCAGAGCGAGTGAGCTGGATATTGAGGTTCCGGAGAAGAAAAGACAAGAGGACTGCCGTCCGACCGCTTGCGGAGCGACAACTTGAGAAGGCCGCGGCTCTGCCCGACGCTGCGCGATGCCTGGGCTGCGCGACTTTGCCTCTTCGGCGGCGATCATCGTCTCGAGTTGCGATGCGTTCTTCGACGCCTGGAAACCGTTTGCCGAATTTTTCGCCCACTTCTGGGGCGATTGCCCGCTGGAGATCTTTCTGCTCACGAACCGGCTAGCCGTGCGGTCGCAAAAGATTCAACCGCTTGTCCTGGGCGAAGATCAAGGCTGGTCGAGCAACCTGCTGGCCGCGCTCGAACAGGTTCCACACGCCTACGTGCTCTATTTCCAGGAGGATTACTTTCTCACCGGTTTCGTTAGGCAGGAACACCTGGCGGAAGACTTCAGCTACGTGATGGAGTCAAAGGCGGATTCGCTTTGCTTCCGGGCCCGGACCGGATTTGAAGAGGGTTTTCGCCCGTCAAACGATCGCTTCGGTAGCGTGCCGCTTTCCTCCGATGGGCGCACGCGCTGTCAGGTCACCCTTTGGAAGAAGAGCGCGTTGCAGTCAATTTTACGCGCAGGTGAGACGGCGTGGGACTTCGAAGCGCGCGGAAGTGCGCGGACGCAGGAGATGCAGATTCTCTCGTATCTCCGCCGCGAAAGAACTCCGATTCCCTATCTGATGTCGGCGATCTCGCGCGGGTTCTGGATGCCCGAAGCGATCGCGCTCTGCCGGGAGCACGCGATCGCAATTGACCCTTTCTTCCGCCCGGTCTTCCCTCAGCAAAGATGGCAGAAGGGCCTGCGCCGCGCTCTCGGCCGGGCCGCGGGGCAGCGCGCTTTGCGCCGACAACTTGCGCGTCACATAGAGTTATAACCGATGCGACTTGTGAGATGGAACCTCAGCAGCCGCGCCCGGCAGCTCTCCGGCGGTGACGCGCTGGTGGTTTCGATTCCGAAGAGCGGCCGGACCTGGGTTCGGACCTTCCTCTGCGCTTACTATTGCGAGAAGGTTGGCCAGCCCTTCACGCTTCAGCCGGAGCATTTCCCGGGCGTTCCTCGCATCATCTACACCCACGATCTTTTTGAAGAACGGACGAAGGCGGATCGCTGGGATAAACTGCGCGGAAAGTATCTCATCCCTCAGGGCGAACGGAGGCGTTGCCCGATCATCCTGCTCGCGCGCGATCCGCGCGATACCTTTGTTTCGCTCTACGTTCAGCTGACCCGCCGAACGAAGGAAACCCCCGACGCGATCAAAACTCAATCGGCCAGTGAGCTTCTGCGCGACCCAGCCTTTGGGCTTCGCTCGATGGTTGAGGTGATGAACAGCTGGCTCGCCGAATGGTCGCAGCGGCCGGATTTCCTGCTCGTCCGCTATGAGACACTCCGGACCGACCCGCGGGCAGTTTTCGCGGCGGTCCTACACTCGTTAGGCGACGATCCGCCGCACGAAGCGGCGCTGACCAAGGCGGTGGAGTTCTCCGAGTTTGGGAACATGCAGAAACTGGAAAGCGCCGGCGCCTTCGATTCGAAAATCCTTCGCGCCGGCGACGCGGCCGACCCGGAATCGTTCAAGGTCCGGCGCGGCCAAGTCGGCGGTTTTGCGGAATACCTCTCCGTCGAGGACCAGAAATACGCCGCGGCCGCCCTCGCGGAACTCGACCCGCGCTTCGGCTATGTGCTGTAGCCGTCGCCCTGCCCTTTCCCCGCGTCCCAGGCGACAGTCACTTCGTGACGAAGAAAAACGCCATCCCGAGCACGACGTAGACCGCGAGCAGGAGCACCCCTTCAAACCACGTCGTCTCGCCATCTTCCGCGATCGCGTTTACCGCAAACGAAACCGCGGCGATCGCGATCAGCTCCAGCGGGTTATCGAAGACTAGATTCATCGGATGCCCCATGAAGTGAGAAACAATCACCAGGAGCGGCGCGACCAACAAGGCGACCTGGATGGTCGAACCGACGGTGATGCTGATCACCAACCCCATCCGGTCCCGGCGCGCAAAGTAAATCGCCGCGACGTATTCCGCGGCATTGCCCACGACCGCGAGGACAAAGACACCGAGGAAGAAGGTGGACATCCCCAGTTGCGTCGCGGTCTGATCGAGGGCGCCGGAAACCAGTTCCGCTTCCCACGCCGTGAACGCGGTCGCGGCCAAGAGCACGCCTAACGATTGCCAGACCGGCCAGGCCTTCGCGTCGGCGTCCGCTTCCGGTTCTTCGAAAGCAAAAACGTCGCGATGAGTGACAAGCGTGTAAAGGAGATTGGCGAAGTACACCGCGATGAGGACCACCGCGACTCCGAGACTTAGCCGCTCATCGAGCAGGCCAACGTCCGCTTTCGAGTAGAGTCCCCGCTCCGTATAGTCGAACAAGGCCGGCACCAGGAGCGCGATCGTGACCAGAATGAGAAGACTGGAAAGCAGCCCGCCGCGCTCGCGTTTGAAAGTCTGTCGTTCCCGTCCCCAGCTTCCTGCGATGATCGCCAGTCCCAATCCCAGCAGGCTGTTGCCGATGATGGAACCGGTAATCTGACCTTTGACCACCGAAGTCTCGCCGGTGCTCAGGACGAAGAGCGCGAGAATGAGTTCCGCCGTGTTCCCAAAGGTGACGTTCAGCAGGCCACCGACGGCCGAGCCGGCACGATGGGCAAGTTGCTCAGTGGCGCGTCGGATCCACTCCGCGAGCGGCACGATCGCGAGGACGGCGCAGAGGAAAGTCCAAAGCGGTCCGACGTGCAGAAGATAATGCAGCGCCAGCGCCAGCGGAACGAGCAGGAGCAGCCAGGAAAAAATCATGCTGCTCCCTTTGGCTATCCTAGCGCCGGTGCGACGCGGGCTTGCTCACGGTGCTCCAGGTTCCGTTCTTCAAGACGCCAATCCAAATATCGCTGGATTGCTGGAAGCCGAGAATATCGGGCGTCGTCGGAGCGCGGGACGAGCAGCGCCATCTTCCCGTCTTTGATTCCGAAGATAACCAGGTGATAGGTAAGTGATTCGGATTCAGTGCGACTTTCGGTGTGTTCGCCGCCAGGGATTTCGTAACTCCGGGCCAGGTCCTGGATCATCTTGTCATAAAGCCCGTTCCCCTCTTCGTGGATGATTTTCGCGTCTTTCGTCCGGCCGCCAAAGACCAGCGACCCGGCGACGACATAGGTTTCGACGGGTGAGACCTGAAGCGAGCGAAAGAGGGGCCGATTGATCGAATGGCCCAGGGTGGCGAGCGGGAATCCGGAGAGATCTTTCAGGGTCATGAAGAAATGAGAGCGGGACGAGAGTCGCACAAACGCCCGACGGGACGCAAGGACCCGCCACGGAAAACAGGCGGCGAGACGGCTGGCGGATCGTTTCGCCTCAGCGAAATTGGCCGGTGCAGAAAGCCGCCGCAACTACGAACGAGGAACTCTCCGCGCGGCTGCATCCGCGGCTCGCGCGCTGGTTCCGCGAGACCTATGGGCGTTTTACCGACGCGCAACTTCGCTGCGTGCCCTCGATCCTGCAGAACGAATCGATCCTTCTCACCTCGCCCACTGGCAGCGGCAAAACGCTGGCCGGTTTTCTCGGGGTCTTCGATCACCTGCTGCGCGAACTGGAGCAGAGGCCACTGTCGTTAGGCGTGCGCTGTCTTTACGTCTCGCCGCTCCGCGCGCTCACTTATGACATTGGGAAAAATCTGCGCGCGCCGATCGCCGGAATGGGCTTGGAAAATGAGTTGCTCATTCACGTGCGCACCGGCGACACGAGCGCGAGCGATCGCGCGAAATTCCGGCGCAAAGCGGCGCACCTGCTCGTGACCACGCCGGAGAGTCTCGCGGTCATGCTCGCGCAGGAAGCCTTCGCGCTCCATCTCGCGAGCTGCCGGTTTGTGATTGTGGATGAGCTACATTCCTTCGCCGGGAACAAGCGCGGGGTCGACCTCGCGGTCTCGCTCGAAAGACTGGAAGAGCTCTGTAGCCGTCGCCCTATGGGCGACGCGGGTATCGACGTCATTTCTGATCGATCGAAAATTCCTCCGATCACGCACAAGTCGCGTTTCGCGCAGCGAAACGTCTACAGGATCTGCCGCGTTGGGCTTTCCGCGACGGCGGCGCCGCTTGATTTGCTCGCGCGCTTTTTGGTCGGCGGCGACCGGCCTTGCCGAATCGCGGAGGCGAAGATCGAAAAGGAATCAATCGTCGAAGTCTTCTCGCCGATTCGGCGGAAACCGTATCCGCCGGCCGGTTACACCGGCGTCCGGCTTTATTCGGAGCTGGCCGAACTCATCCGTTCCCGGAAGTCGGTCATCGTTTTCACCAATGTCCGCTCGGCTGCGGAACAGCTCGGGCTGAGATTAAAGGAGCTGCTTCCCGATCTCGCCGACCAGATCGAGATCCATCACGCCTCGCTCGATCGGAGCGTGCGGATCGAGGTCGAGGACCGGCTGAAGGATGGTGAACTGCGCGCGGTCGTCTGCTCGACCAGCCTCGAGATGGGGATCGATATCGGCGCGGTCGATCTGGTGGTGATGATGGCGACGCCGAAAGGAGTCTCGCGGGCGATCCAGCGGATCGGTCGGTCCGGTCATTCGCTCAATCAAACCAGCCACGGCGTGCTCGTGGCGACGAACATCAACGACCTCGTGGAAGCAACCGCGACTGCTTTACTCGTTAGGCAACGCGCGCTCGATCCGATCCGGATCATGCTCCAGCCGAACGACGTCCTGGCCCAGCATATCGTCGGGATGGCGGCGCTGGCGCCGTTGGCGGCGGACGACGCCTACGCCATCGTGACGAGAGCTTATCCGTATCGGGAATTGGAGCGCGCGGAGTTCGATCACATTCTCGAGTATCTGGCCGGCGGGGGCGCTTCGCTCCAGCGGCAATACGCGGGTCTCTTCGGCAAGATTACGATCGATGCGGAAGGCCTGATCTCGCTTGCACATCCCCGGGTGACCCGGGAGTTTCTGCTCAACATCGGGACGATCGTCTCCGAGGGTTATGTCAGTGTGCTTCTCGGCCGGCGACGGCTTGGATCGGTCGAGGAAGGTTTCATCAAGCAGCTCAGCTCGGGCGACCTTTTCGTGCTTGGTGGTCGTGTCGTTAGGCTAAAAGAGACCGGGGTCCAGGAAGCGTTCGTCGAACGCGCGGATGGCCACCTCCCGACCATCCCGCGCTGGAACGCTGCGAAGATGCCGCTCACCTCTGGGCTGGCGCAGGCGGTGCGCGCGCTGCGCGAGGCCTTGGATCGCCGGTTGCGCGAAGGCACCGATGCGGAGGCGATCGACTGGTTGGTGGAGACCTATCAGATCTCACTCGCGAACGCGCAGCCGATTGTGGAATTTTTCCGAGCCCAGCTCACCATCTCGGAGATCCCGGCCGGGCGGAAATTTCTGCTGGAGCTCTATCGGGAAGGGGATCATTCGCACTACTTCTTCCACGCGCTCATCGGCCGCAGCGGGAACGATGCGCTCTCGCGGATTATCGCCTGGAGGGTGCAGGAGCGGATCGGCGGTAACGCGCTGGTGACGATCGATGACTACGGGTTCCTCCTCACGCTGCGGCGGTTCCAGGAATTGCCGCTGGAGCAATGGCGGACGCTCTTCCGGCGCAACGAAGCGGAAGAAGACCTGCACGCCGCGCTCCGCGGATCGGAGCTGGTGAAGTGGCAATTCCGCGGCGTCGCGCAGACCGGGTTGATGGTGCCGCGCAATCTGCCGGGCCGGGAACGCAAGCCACGCCAGCTAAGTTGGAGTAGTGAGGTCCTCTTCCGGGTGCTTGAACAACACGAGCCGGATCATCCGCTGCTCGAGGAAGCCTATCGGCAGGCGATGCATACCTTCCTCGAGGCGGAGGCCGCTTATGCCTTCCTCGCGGAGGTGGCGACGTTCGATTGGAAACTGTGCGAGCTACCGGTCGTGTCGCCGTTTTCGTTTCCGATCTACGCGAGCAAGATCAAGGAGAACATGATGATGGAAGACCCGGCGACGGCGATCGAGCGGATCTATTTCGAGATGTATGCGCGGGTGGAACAGGTGACGGGGAACCCGGCGTATCGGCCGGAAGAAGGCGAGGCCACGCCAGAGCACGGCAGCAGGTAACCTTTATCTTACACTTACACCTACACTTACACTCTCCCTGACGTCCTGGTGTAAGTGTAGGTGTAGGTGCAGGATTAAAGCAGGGGAAATAAAGAGGGCGGCCCTTGCGGACCGCCCTCCCTTCCACCGAGCAAGCTTCTCCCTAGCTTTTGCTCTGCGAAACTACTTCGTTCAGCTTGAAGATCGGCAGGAACATCGCAATCACGATGCCACCTACGATTACTCCAAGGAACACGATCAAAAGTGGCTCGATCAGCGAGGTCATCGCGTCGAGCATGGCTTCGACTTCTTCGTCCCAGAAGTCGGCCATCTTTTCCAGCATGGTGTCAATCCGACCGGTCGATTCACCAGCGGCCACCATCCGAAGTAACATCGGCGGGAAAATTTTCTTCTTCGAGAGCGCTACGGACAGGTTGTCGCCTTTCTCTACATCGACGCTAACGCCCTTGATGCTCTCTTCCACGACATGGTTGCCGGCCGAGCCGCCCACGATGTCGAGCACTTCCAGGATCGGCACACCCGAGCGGATGAGCTGGGCAAAGGTGCGGGCAAACCGCGACATGCAGATCTTGTGAATGAGTGGGCCGAAGATGGGCAGTTTCAGCTTCCATTTATCGCTCAGGATGCGACCGCGGTTCGAGCGCAGAAAGGCCTTCAGCCCAAAGATCGTGCCCCCGATGCCGAGGATCATGAAATACCATTTCGCCCGGATGAAGTCGCTGAGATCGATCAGGAACTGGGTCGGTGCGGGCAGTTTCGCGCCGAAGTCCTTGAAGATTTCACCGAAGACCGGGACCACGCGGACGATCAGGAAGGTAGTGATCAAAAAGGCTATGCTGATGACGATGACCGGATAGGTCATGGCCGATTTCACCTTCTTGCGCAGGCGGGCGCTCGCTTCGAGGAAGCCGGCCAGCCGGTCCAGAATTTCCGAGAGCAGACCGCCGTGTTCGCCTGCTTTCACCATGCTCACGTAGAGCCGGCTAAAGACGCGCGGATGGCGGGCGATTGATTCGTTGAAAGTTTCGCCACCCTGCACGCGAGCGGTCACGTCGCTGATCACGGCGCGGAGGTTCTTCTGCTTCTTCCCGTCGCTTTGGTCGTAGAGCGCGGTCAGTGCCTGAACGAGCGAGATGCCGGCCTCGATCATGGTGGCAAGCTGCCGGGTGAAGAGGACGAGGTCGGTCTCCTTGACCGTGAGCACCCTGTTTTTCTTGCGGGAAACCGCAGCTTTCTGCGTGAGTGACAGCACCATGAGCCCGCGGCTCATGAGACTGGTGACAGCGTTATCCTCGTTGATGGCGTCCTGGATACCGTTTACGATATTCCCGGCGCCATCACGAGCCTGGTAGGAGAAGGTCATCATATGGATTTTATAGTTTCTATAAAGTGTATAGCAGCTCCAATGCCAACTCCTCCATTCTTCCAACCCTTCTCCTGCCATGGTCCGGGCCGTTGAACTCCAACCCCTCTCCGCCGGCATCTGCATGTGGCATGCCTACGACCCGGCGGTGAAGGCGGAACTCTGCTCGACCGCGCTTCGACTCGATGACCGGCTTTACCTGGTCGACCCGATCCCCTTGGCCGACCCGGCGTGGGAGGAACTCACCCGCGACGCCAGCGTCTGCGGCATTTTCGTGACCAATGCGAACCACGAGCGCGCGGTCCCGGCCTTCGCGGCCCGGGGCGGTGCCGCGGTCCTCGCTTCGCCCGCGACCGCGAGCGCGCTCTGGAACCTCGAAACGATCTCCATCGAGGCCGGCGAACAGGTGGGCGAACGCATCGAGGCGATAGAGATCGAGGGCGCGGCCGAAGGCGAAATCGCGCTCTATTTCGAAGACGATGACGGGGCGATCATCCTGGGCGACGCGCTGATCAATTTTGGATCGGACGGCTTTGCGCTGTTGCCGCCGAAATATTGTGCGGATCAGAAACGGATGCGGCGCTCGCTTCGCCAACTGCTCGATTTTTCCTTCGAGCGGCTGCTCTTCGCGCACGGCCTGCCGATCATCTCCGGGGCGCGGTCAAAGCTGGAGCGGCTGCTCGGTTGACGCGCCCAGCGCCTGCCCACGAGCCATGAATGCGCCCCACGCACTCCGCCCGCAAGCAGGCACGCGCTACGGTGTCGCCCGCTTTCTCGAGCTCATCCGCTTCTCGCACACGATCTTTGCCCTCCCCTTTGCGCTCGGGGCGCTCCTCGTGGCGACGCGCGGCCGGCCTTCCGCGCGGCTTTTTCTGCTCATACTGCTCTGCATGATTTTCGCGCGGACCGCGGCGATGCTTTTCAACCGGATCGTTGACTGGTCGCTCGACCAGCGAAATCCGCGCACCGCGGGGCGGCATACCCTGCTACCACGCGCGACGGCGGTGATCCTGCTGATCGCCAGCTCCCTTGCTTTCGTCGCCGCGGCGGCGGCGATTAACCGGGTCACGCTCTGGCTCGCGCCGCTGGCGCTCGCGGTGATCTTTTTCTATTCGCTCACGAAACGCTTCACTGCGGCGAGCCACTTTTTTCTCGGCCTCGCGCTGGCGATCGCACCGGTCGGTGCCTGGATCGCGGCCACCGGTGAGCTCGCGTGGCCGCCGCTCCTCCTGGCGGCCGGAGTGGTCGGCTGGGTCGCCGGCTTCGACCTGATCTACGCGACGCAGGATTTCGAATTCGATCGTGGGGAAGCGCTGCACTCGCTGGTGGTGCGGATGGGGATCGCCCACGCGCTGCGGGTCGCGCAGGGGCTGCACCTGGCGATGTTCGCGGCCCTGCTCGGCTTCGGGTTCGCGGCGTCGTTAGGCGCGATTTATTTTTGCGGGATGCCGCTGGTGGCGGCGGCGCTTGTTTACGAACACCAGAGCGCAGCGCGGCTTGACCTCGCCGGGATTAACCGGGCATTTTTCCGCAGCAACGCCTTCGTCAGCGCGGTTTTTCTGCTCAGCGTCTGGGCGGCGCTGATTTAAAATTACGGCTCGAGCTGAGCGATCCGGGCGGCGTGGCGGCCGCCCTCGAAATCGGTCGAGAGCCAGATGCGCACGATGTTCAGCGCCATTTCTTCGCTGATCATCCGTTCGCCTAACGACAGGCAATTCGCGTCGTTGTGCTGACGGGAGAGCCGGGCGGTGTCTTCGTTCCAGCAGAGCGCGCAGCGGATGCCGCGGACCTTGTTGGCGGAAATCGCCTCGCCGTTACCGGAGCCGCCGAGGACGATCGCGCGCGCGCATTCCCCGCGGACCACCGCCTCGGCCGCGGGCCGGATGAACTTCGGGTAATCCACCGCCTCCGTGCTGTCGGTGCCGAAATCGACCGCTTCGTGGCCTAACGACGGCAGGAACTCCTTGATTTTTTCTTTGTAGAGGAAGCCAGCGTGATCGGAACCGAGCGCAATTTTCATGTGCTGGTCTTACCGGAAAGCGCCGGGCGTTGTCGAGCCCTGTAGCCGCTTCGCTGTGCGAAGCGCGGGATGCAAATCGATTCTATTGGCGCTGGGAGCGGGCGACGTCGATGCCCGCGCTTCGCAGAGCGAAGCGTCTACAATCCAGCGAGCTGTTCCCAGAGTTTGCGCTGCTCGTCGGTGACGCTCTTCGGGATCGCGATATCCGCGGCGACGTAGAGATGACCGCGGCTGCCGTTGGCGGTCGGCAGCCCGCGCTCGCGCAGGCGGAACCGCTGGCCGCTTTGCGTGCCGGCCGGAATTTTCAACCGCCGGTTGCCTTCGAGTGTTGGCACTTCGAGCTCGGTCCCGAGCACAGCCTGGAACGGCTCGAGCGTCGCCTCGTAGATGAGGTCGTTGCCTTCCACGGAAAAATCCGGATGGCGCGCCAGCCGCACCCGCAGGAAAAGGTCGCCGCTGTTTCCGCCGCCGGCGCCGGCTTCGCCCTGGCCCGCGAGGCGGATGCGCTGACCTTCGTGCACGCCGCGCGGGATTTTTACCTGATAGGCCTCGACTTTGTCGGAACCACCCCGGCGCAGTGAGACCTGCCGTTTCGAACCGTTGAGCGCTTCTTCCAGCGTCACCATGATGTCGGCCTCGACGTCCTGCCCGCGCTCGGCCGTCATCGGCCGCCGGCCAAAACCGCTGCCGCCCCCGAAAGCCGATTCGCCGCGGCCCCCGCCAAAAAATTGCTCGAAGAAATCGCTGAATCCAGTGCCGCCAAATTCGAACTCCACGCCTTCCCCGTTGCCGCCGCCGGAACGGCGAAATCCTCCCCCCCCGCCGCCGCGTCCTGGCGGCGGGAAGCCGCCCGGCTGATTCCAATCCGCGCCGAGCTGATCGTATTTGGCGCGTTTCTCCGGATCGCTCAAGACCTCGTAGGCCTCGTTGATCTGCTTGAATTTCTCCTCGGCCGCAGCCTTCTCCTTCGGCTTCACGACATCGGGATGATGAACGCGCGCGAGCTTGCGGAACGCGCTTTTGATCTCCGCCGCGTCGGCCGTTTTCGCGACGCCTAACGTCTCGTAATAATCTCTGAATTGAACCGCCATGTGGTGCGCGGCGAATTTCCCCGCATCACGCGCGCTGCGCAACTGCGTCGCGCCTAACGATCCACAAAGATCGGGGCTGCGCTCACATCGGAGGCTTCGAAGCGGAAACCTTCCACGCCTGCGCCCATGATCGTCTTGAGCAATCCCGAGACCGCCTGCGCAGTCGCCGCGGAATAAAAGCGCACCAGACCGACCGTGGTCCGCTTTCCGAAAACCGTGATCATGATCGTGTCGTCATCGACCGAATTCATGAAAATGTGGCTGCCGTTGCCCTGGTGATAGAGGGCGTTGAATTCCACCTCGCCGATGCGCCGCGCGAGCTCGCGGGTGGCCGCAAAGGAACCGGCGGCGAGCGCGGCGATGATCGTGACGTCCATCACCGCGACGTCGCCGAACTGCGAGATCACGTTCCCGCCGCGATCGATCACGACGGTGAGATCCGCGTCCGCCTTTTTCAGGAAGTCCGCGAGGATGCCGTCGAGATCGGCGACATTTTCAATCGTTAGGGCCGGGATCGAGTTCATAGGCAGTTGGCGGCTTGCGGTTGCGATTTCGGCTCGATCGGGATCGCGACCGGCGGCGGCGTGGCCGCGGGCGCGGCGTCGCCTTGTTTGCTAAATTTGTGGAGTAACATCTGCGAGACGCCGTTGAGCGAAGCGAAGACGTTCTGGCCCGTGCTCGAGACGACCTCGAAGCTCTGCACCCGCTTCTTGCGGTTGTTCAAAAGGAACTCGAGGTAGTTGATCGGCGCGGTATTCGCGAGGTCGCGCTTGTTGTACTGCACGACGTACGGGATCTCGTCGATCGAGAGGTTTTGCTGCGCGAGGTTTTCTTCCAGGTTGCGGAAGCTCTCGACGTTCTCCTCCATCTTTTCCCACTGCGAATCGGCCACGAAAATGATCCCGTCAACGCTCCGGAGCACAAGCTGGCGGGTGGCGTTGTAGATCACCTGGCCGGGCACGGTGTAGAGCTGGAACTTGGTCACGAAGCCTTTGATCACGACCGCGTTCAGCGGCAGGAAATCGAAGAAAAGGGTGCGGTCCGCGGCGGTTGCGAGCGAGACGAGGTCGCCCCGATTCGCGGGGCTGATCCGCTCATGGATGTAGGCGAGGTTGGTGGTCTTGCCGCAGAGTGCCGGACCGTAGTAGACGATCTTGAACTGAATCTCGCGACTGGCGTAATTGATAATCGACATGGCTTTTCGTTAGGCGTGGGACAACTGCGGCTGCGCATACATCTGCGCGAGCTCCTGCGTCGTGCGACCGAGCCGGGTGCGGACTTCGTCCGTGAGGCTGTGGGTGGCGTGGAGGACGGCGAGGCAAATATTCTGGTGGGCGAATAAGCTGACCGGCGCTTTCTCACAGAAGAGCGTGACGCTGCGGAGATCACCGAGATTGACCCCGTTCATCTGGTCGCCCATCCGCTTCATGATTTCCGGCGCCATCGCGCAGAGGGCATCGGTCTCGTAAACATCGGGGATGTTGCCCGCGAGGCTGAGGCCGTCGGAGAAAACCACCGCACAGGCTTTCACGCCCGGCAGGCGACTGGCATGAGCGACCGCGCCTTTCGCGTCGAGCGTGTCGTCGGTATCGAGCGCGACCTGGAGCGGCGTGCGCTCGGTTCGGTCCGCTGAGGCCGGCTCGGAAATTTCCAAATCAGCCTCGTCGGTAACCTCTACGGGTTCGGTCTGCGAGGCGAAAACGAAAGCGGGTTTGGCGATCGGACCGACCGGCGTTTTCATCCGCGCGGCGTCTTCCGCGGCCTTCTGGCTGAAGGGCGTCTCGAAGACATTGGCGACTTCCGTCTCCTCCTGGTCGATCCGAATCTGGAGTGACTCGTCAGGCAGATTCTGCAGAATTTCCGGCAACGGAAGCGAGACCGGCACGCCGCCTTCGTCGAGTTGGTAGAGCGCGCGATAGTCCGCCGGCATCGCGGCGTGGAACTGCGCGGGCGAGATGGCGACCCGGCCTAACGAGAGCTGCGGCTGCACGATCGCGAAGGGCAGTTCGATGACGGCGTCCTCGGGGACGTGATCGATCGAGCCGGTTAATTGGAACGGCGGGATGCCGCGGAGCACGGAGCGCAGAGAGATCTTCAGGCGCGGGCCGTCCTCGGAAAAACTCAGCGGGGCGGCGGCATTGGCGGTGGGTCGCAAAGGCAGCGACGGCGGCGGACAGAGATCGCTCGCCGGCGGGGTGACCTTGAAGGGGATGCGAACCGGCGCCGCGGGCGCGAGCGCCGGGGCGAACGGCGAAGGTAAAGAGATGGGAGCGGGCGACCCACTTGAGGCTGGAACTCTCTCAGGGATGGGCACACCCGCTCCGTGCGGTGAAATCTTGGGCAGCGCGGCCGGCAGGGCGGGTGCGGACGCGGGAGCGGCCACCATTGGCGCGGGCGCCGGTTCGGGGGGAAGCGAAAGACGGATCGGAGCGCGCGGCGCGAGTTTAGGAGCCGGCGACGTCGCCGCTGGCGGTGTCGCCGCTGGCGATGTAGCCGCTTCGCTGTGCGAAGCGTGGGGGATCGGATTGATTCGAGAAGGCGCGGGTATGTCGATCGGCACCTCGATCTGGCGTTCGACCGCGGGCGACGTCGGAGCAGTGGAGACAGCCGGCCGCACGGCGCGCACCGGCGTGCCGAACTTCTTGCCGTCTTCCATCGTCACCTTCAAAAACGGCGTCTCGACTTCCGGCACGGCTTCGTCCTGTTCCTGGTCGACGCGGACCTGAAAATTCGCGAACTGTTCGAGCACCTTGTGAAACGGCAATGCGATTTCGCGCGGATCAGTCTCGGCAATTTCCTGGCTGAAAAGAGTGGGCGCCTGCTGATAAACCGAGTGGAGCGAAACGGCCGGGCGACCGTTCGCCATCCCGCGTTCGAGATTGGCCGCCTTGAAGACGAGCTGCTGTTCCGGAGCGATCTCCGCCGGCTGCACCAGGTCCGCGGGAATCTGCGCGAGGACGTCCGCGAGCTGGAGCGCAATCGTGCGTTCGGCCGCGGGCGCGAGCGACGGCGCGACTTTCGGCGCCTCCGTCTGGCCTAACGAAAAGTGACCGCCACTGCCGGGGCCAAGCGGACCGGCGCTCGCTTCGAGCACCCGCGCGGCATTCGGCATGACAGTTTTACCGAAACGCTCGGAGGCCGGCTTCTCGACAATCGGTCGAGGGAGCACTGCCGTTGTGCCGGCCGGTTCCGCGGCGGCTTTTTCGCGCTTAAAAAAACGGAGTAAATTCATTCTTTAGTGATCCTCGGCGGTGACCCGCCAGACTTCTTCCAGGGTGGTAATTCCTTCGAGCGCCTTGTCGATACCGACCATGCGCAACGTCTTCATGCCTTCGCTGATCGCCTGGTTTTTGATCACCGCGGCGGAGGCGCGTTTGATGATGAGGCGGCGAATCGATTCGCTCACGGTGAGCGCTTCGATGATCGCGGCGCGGCCGGAGTAACCGCGGCCCTTGCAGCGATCGCAGCCGATGCCGTGATAGAAGACCTGGCCCTCGGTCGGCGTGAGACTGAGCCGCTCAAACATCTCGGGCTCGGGGGTAAATTCCTCGCGGCAATTCACGCAGACGCGACGGATGAGTCGCTGCGCGCAACACATGATGACCGAGCTGGAAATCAGGAACGGCTCGATCCCCATGTCGTCGAGACGCGCAATCGCGCCGGCGGCATCGTTCGTATGCAAAGTCGAGAGCACTTGGTGACCGGTGAGCGCCGCTTTCACCGCGATGTCGGCGGTTTCGTTGTCACGAATTTCCCCGACCATCACGATGTCCGGATCCTGTCGGAGAATGGAACGAAGCGCGCTCGCGAAATCGAGGCCGATGTCCGGCCGGGCCGCGACCTGGTTCACGCCCATGAGCTCGTACTCGATCGGGTCTTCGACCGTCACGATATTGTAGTTAGGGCTGTTCAGTTCCTGGAGAACGGAATAGAGCGTTGTCGTTTTACCGGAACCGGTCGGACCGGTGACGAGAATCATTCCATGCGGGGCGTCGATCGCCTTGCGGAAACGCGCGACGGTTTCCTCATCCATACCCATCGAGTCGATCGAACCGGCCAGCGCCGTCTTATCGAGGATACGGATCACGACCTTCTCGCCGTGTTGCGTGGGCAGGATCGAAATACGGAGATCGATTTCTTTTCCCATCACGCGGATGCGGAAACGGCCGTCCTGCGGCACGCGGCGCTCGGCGATGTTGAGGCCCGCTAAAATTTTGATACGCGAAGTGATCGCGAGCTGCAGACCCTTCGGCGGCGACTCGGCCTGGATCAATTCGCCGTCGATACGGTAGCGAAGCTTGAGCGTTTTTTGGAACGGCTCGATGTGAATGTCGGACGCCTTTTCCTTGATCGCCTGCGCGAGGATCAGGTTCACGATCTTGATCACGGGCGCTTCTTCGCTATCGCCTGCGAGCCGATCGAGATCGATATCCTCGCGTTTCTGCTGCTGGACTTCGATGTCGCCGGCCGCTTCGTCGGAGACCTGCTTGAGCACGTCGCTCATCTGCTGGCCGGTCGAATGCACGCCGCTAAGCGCTTCGGTCACTGCGCGCTCGGTCGCTATCATCGGCACGATCTCGAGCTGCACTCGGCGCTTCAGGTCGTCGACCGCGAGCACGTTCGTCGGGTCGGCCATTGCGACAAAAAGCTTGTCTCCCAGGCGGGCGATCGGGACCAGCTTGTGGGCCTTGGCCATCTCGCGCGGGATGATGTTCAGGATCTCTTCCGGCACCCGCACTTTCGACAAGTTGATCGGCGGCGTATTCAGGCAGCGGCCCATCGAGAAGGCCATGTCCTGGTCGCTGACGAATTGCTTATCGGTTAAAATTTTGAGGAGCCGGCCGCCCTGGGTTTTCTGGATCTGGGAGGCTTCCTCGAGTTGGTTAGGCAAGAGCAGCCCGTCCTCGATCAGGACATCGGCGATCCGTTCTCCGAAAGATTTGCTTCTGGACATCGTCGTTAGGCGCTTACGCGCGTCCCTCCAGCCGGTAGATGTCCTGCAGCATCTTCATGATCACGGAGGGTTTGGCGAGATACCAGTTCACCGCGTAGTCGAGCGATTGCTGGACGACTTCGCGCGCCGCGGCGTCGAAGGGATTGCAGACCGCGATCATGATCGTGCGGCTGACGAGATCGAACGGCACAAAGAGCCGACCGACCGTCAGTTCGTCGGGCAACATGCGCACCACCTGGCGATCGATGTCGTAATATTCCAGCGGCACGTAGGCGAACTTCGTCCGGTCGATCAGGGCCGAGAGGACCTTGTCGGATTTTGCTTCGTCGCCCTGGCACAGTTCCGCCAGCAGCGAGCGCGGCAGCGTCTGCCCGGTGACCGCTTTATTCGCCGCCTTCACCGCGGCGAGCGCGGAGTTCACCTCGTCCTCGGAAAACATCTGCTGCACGATCAAAAATTTGGCGAGCTGGTCGTTCCCCACCTCCGCCTCGGCCGGATCGATCTGCTTGCGGACCTTGCCCGGATGACGTCCGCCGATTTCGGCCAAGCCGCCCGCGTTGTTGGTGCCGGTCTCGGCGCTCGAGGTATCGAGGGTGAGAACGAGGAGATTATCCGGGCTCGGGGATTTCTTCGACTCACTCGAAGGCGAACGGGCCTCGATCTCGCCGAGCATCGCGAGGATCTCCGGCGCGTTCGGTTCCTCGGCCAGAACAGATTCACATTCCTGCATCGCCAGCCCATAGGAGCCGACATTGAAATAGGCTTCCGCGAGCTTGCGCGAGACCCGCAGTGCCTCCTCGGCCTTGCCGAGCTTCTGGTGCGCCTCCTTCAGGATTAGCAGCGACTGATAATCATCAGGCTGTGTTTGAGTAATGACCTCAAACATCTCAATCGTCTGGAGGATCTGGCTACGCTCCTCTTCTGATAGTGTGTGTTCCAGCACGCAGGCCGTAAAAGCTAGAAGCGTGCCCGTTACCAGGGAAGGCGGGAGACTTTTATCCGTGGTGCATCTTTTTTCGCATCGCCGTTTCGCGAAAAAAACTTTCTTTCCCTGCGCCCGCGCCCTATCCCGGGAGTCATGGACAAACTGCAATTCAGCATTTTCGTGGCCGGGAATCTCGCCCTCTTCTCCGTGCTCGCCGGCGCCGAGGAGAAGCCGGCCGCGCCGAACGTGAAAGCCGCGAAACCGCTCCACCTGCTCATCCTCGGCGGGACCGGTTTTACCGGGCCGGACCAGGTGAAATACGCGCTCGCACGCGGGCATCACGTGACGGTGTTCAATCGCGGAAAGACGCATCCGGGCGTGCTCGCGGCGGAGGTGGAGCAGCTGGTCGGCGACCGCAGCACCGGCGATCTCGCCGCGTTGAAAGGCCGCAAATGGGACGTCGTGATCGATAACCCGACGATGCTCCCGAAATGGGTGCACGATGCGGCGGAGGCGCTGCAGGGGAACGTCGAGCGCTACATTTTCATCTCGACCATCTCGGTCTACGGCGACGTTGCGAAGCCCGGCGCGGACGAGACCACGCCAGTCGAGAAATACACCGGCGCAGATCCGATGAAGGAAACGCGCGACACTGTCGTCGCCTCGAAGTTTGCGCTCTACGGCCCGCTCAAGGCGCTCTCGGAACAGGAGGCGGAAAAGTGGTTCCCGGGCAAGACGCTCATCATCCGTCCGGGCTTGATCGTCGGTCCGGGCGACGAGACGGATCGGTTCAGTTATTGGCCGGTGCGGATCGCGCGCGGGGGCGAAGTGCTCGCGCCCGGCGACCCGGGCGATCCGGTGGAGATCATCGATGCGCGCGATCTCGCTGAGTGGACGATCCGGATGGCGGAACAAGGGACGACCGGCGTCTACAACGCGGTCGGACCAGCGAATCGACTGACGATCGGTGGAATGCTCAACGGGATCAAAGAGGCGCTCGACGCGAAGACGGCCAGGTTCACTTGGGTGCCGGCGAAATTCCTCGAAGCACACGACGTTTCACCCTGGTCCGACATGCCGGTGTGGGTGCCGCCCAGCGGCGAGAACGCGGGCATGGGCAGCATCAGCAACCGCCGTGCGGTCGCGCAGGGGTTGACCTTCCGCCCGCTCGCGCAGACCGCGCGCGACACGTTGGCCTGGTTCCGGACGCAACCGCCCGCGCGCCAGGAAACGCTGAAGGCCGGCCTAACGAGCGTGCGCGAAGCGGAGATGCTAAAGGATTGGCATGAGAAGACCAGGTAACCGTCCGCAGATGACGCAGATGTTCGCAGATAAGAATCCGCAAAAGAAAATTTCTGCGTAAATCTGCGCCATCTGCGGATGATCACTTCTTCGCTTCGTCTCCTCCAAAAAACCGTCGACGTTCGACCTCACGAAGTCCGCGCACTCCTCGTCGCCTGCGCGTTTAACTTCGTCATCCTCGCCAGCTATTATGTGATCCGGCCGATCCGCGACGATATCGGCGCGGCCGTCGGAGTCGAGAATCTCTCCTGGATGTTCACCGGCACGATGGTGGTGACGCTGCTCGCCAACACTGCTTTCGCCGCCACCGTCGCGCGCATGCCGCGCCGGAAATTCCTCCCGATCGGTTACCGGTTCCTGATCGCGAACCTGGTCATCTTTTATCTCCTTATGCGCTGGTCCGCGACGGCGCAGAACGTCTGGGTCGGGCGCGCGTTCTTCGTCTGGGTAAGTGTGTTCAATCTTTTTATCGTGACGCTTTTCTGGGCGTTCATGACCGACCTGTTCGATAGCGAGCAGGCGAAACGGCTTTTTGCCTTCATCGCGGTCGGCGGTCAGCTCGGGGCGATCGCGGGGCCGCTCTTCACCGCCTCGCTCGTGCGACGGATCGGGACGCCAAACCTGCTCCTGGTCGCGGCCGCTGGGCTCGAGCTGGCCCCGTGGTGCGTGAAATTCTTTCCTGCTCCTGCTCCTAATCCTAATCCTAATCCTAATCCCCGAGAGCAGGATTATGAGCAAGAGCAGGAGAAAGAAGCGGAGGAGCCGATCGGCGGCAGCATCATCACCGCCTTCACCCATGTCGTGCGCTCGCCGTATTTGATAGGCATCTGTCTCTTCATGGTGCTCTATGCGATCACCTCGACCTTCGTTTATTTCCAGCAGGCCGATATCACCCGGGCGCATTTTCACGATCGCGCGGCGCGCACGGCGTTCTTCGCCCAGCTCGACCTGGCGGTGAATACGCTGACGATTTTCGGCCAGCTCCTGATCACGGGGAGGTTGCTGAAATGGTTCGGCGTCGGCGCGACGCTTGCGTTCCTGCCGCTCCTCAGCCTGTTTGGTTTTATCGGGATGGGGCTGCTGCCGACCATCGGCCTGCTCGCGATCCTGCAAGTGATGCGGCGGGCGGGGAATTTTGCGATCACCCGGCCCGCGCGCGAAGTGCTCTTCACCGTGCTGCGGAGGGAAGATAAATACAAAGCGAAGAGCTTTATCGACACGTTCGTTTATCGGACAGGCGATCAAATCGGCGCGTGGTCCTACACTTTTCTTACCTGGCTGGGACTCGGGCTAACCGGCATCTCCTACGTGGCCGCTCCGCTCGCCGCGCTCTGGTGCGGTCTGAGTATTTGGCTGGGCCGGAAGCAAAACGCGATGGCGTTGGCGCAAGCGAAGCCGGCGTTGTAGATCAGTCGGCGTATGAAAATCGCCGCGCTCTTCTCCGCTCTCGCCCTTTTGCTTCCGCTCGCCGTGCACGCCACGCCGGAGGACGAGCAGTTTGAGAAAATTGCCAACGGCTACATCGCGCAATATCTCGAACGCAATCCCGAAGAGGCGACCGCGCTCGGCGATCATCGCTTCGACTCCCAGCTGACCGATTACTCGCCCGACGCTTTCGCGAAAGCCCGCGCCGCCGCGCACGAAGTCCGCGCCCAACTCACGAAACTCGACCGCGCGAAACTCACCGGGCCGAACAAGGTCGACGCCCAGATTTTGCAGGACGCGATCGACCACGAGCTTTTCGAACTCGAGGAACTAAAAAGCTGGGAATCGAACCCGTTGGTCTACAACGAGAGCCTCGCGAACAGCCTCTACCTTTTGGTCGCGCGCGACTTCGGCCCGGCCGCGGATCGCATCGCGAGTCTGCGGGCGCGGCTGGAAGCGATTCCCGCCGTGATCGTACAGGCGAAGGCGAATCTGCAACATCCGCCGCAGATCGATACCGAAGTCGCGATCGATCAAACGGAAGGCTCAATCTCGCTTGTGAAAGAAGGCCTCGCGCCCTTGCTCGATCAGGCGCCGGAGTTGAAAAAAGAGCTCGCTCCGCTCCAGGAGAAAACCGCCGCCGCGCTCGCCGCTTACAAAACCTGGCTGCAGAAAGATCTGCTCCCCCGCTCCACCGGCGACTTCCGGCTCGGCCAGGAGAAGTTCCGCAAGAAGCTCCACTTCGCCCTCTCCTCCGACATGCCGATGGAAGAAGTGATGACCCGCGCCGAGGCCGACCTCAAGGCGACGCAGGCCGCGCTCTACGAGACCGCGCTCCCGCTTTACAAACAGTATCACCCAGAAGCCGACGCCGCCGCAGTCGCCGACCAGCACAAGGTCACGGCCGCGGTCCTCGATCATCTCGCCGATCGCCACCCGGATAACGACACGATCGTCGATTACGCGAAAAAGGTCGTGGGCGAAGCGACCGCCTTCGTTAGGCAAAAGGATCTCGTCACCGTCCCGACCGAACCGCTCGATGTCATCGTGATGCCGGAGTTCAAGCGCGGCGCGGGCATTGCCTACTGCGATTCCCCGGGGCCGCTGGAGAAAAATGGGAAGACCTTCTTCGCGATCGAGCCGACGCCGAAGGACTGGTCAGCCGCGCGCCAGCTCTCCTTCTTTCGCGAGTACAACAACTACATGATCCACGATCTCGTCGTGCATGAAGCGATGCCGGGTCACTACCTCCAGCTCGTGCATTCCAACCAGTTCAAGGCGCCGACGATGGTGCGCGCGATTTTCCAGAGCGGCAGCATGATCGAGGGCTGGGCCGTCTACATGGAGCAGGTGATGGCGGAGAACGGCTACGGCGGACCCGAGGTGAAAATCCAGCAATTGAAGATGCGCCTGCGCGTGATCGTGAACGCCATCATCGACCAAAAAATCCACGCCGGAAAAATGACCGAGAAGGAAGCGATCGACCTGATGGAGCAGGAAGGTTTTCAACAGGAAGGCGAAGCCGTCGCGAAGTGGAAACGGGCGCGGATTTCGTCGGCGCAGTTGTCGACTTACTTCGTCGGCGTGAGCGAATGGCTCGACCTCCGCACCCGCGCCCAGGCAAAGGCGGCGAAGGATTTCGACGCGAAAAAGTTCAACGACGAGGCGCTCAGCTTCGGCAGTCCGCCGGTAAAATACATTCGCGAAGAGATGGGCCTGTAGTCGCTTCAGCTTGTAGTCGCTTCGCTGTGCGAAGCGCGGGTATCGACGTGCCAAGGCTGCGCGGCGGCGTTAATACCCACGCCTCCCACAGGGAGGCGCCTACAGCGGGACGCGTCATCGCGGTGCACTGCGATATAAGGTTATGCACGAGATTGTTTCGGAAAAGGGCGGCCTGATCGAAGTCCGCGCCAGCGGGAAATTGACGCAGGACGATTACGACCAGCTCGTCCCGGCGTGGCGACGCGTGATCGCCCGCCACGGCTGCATGCGCCTGCTCCTGGTGATGGAAGATTTCCACGGCTGGGATCTCGGCGCGGCTTGGGACGACCTTCGTTTTGAAACGACGCACGCGAGCAAAATCGAGCGTGTCGCGATGGTGGGCGAGAAGGCGTGGCAGAAGTGGATGATCAAAATCGGCAGGATTTTCGCGCGGGAAACCGTGAAGTATTTCGACGCCAGCAAACGCGCCGAAGCCGAGCGCTGGGTCCGGGCGTAAGGCCGTCGCGCCAAGGGCGCGCGCCGTTATGATTGAAACGATCCGTCGCGCGGCCTGTCGATTTTTAAGCAGAGCCACGCAGCGGCACTGGAAAAGTTTTTGAGTCCGGCTCGGCTTTGCGCCCCGTTTCTTTAGGCAGGCGCAGGCAGATTTTATGACTCAATCGCACGAAAAAGATGGGCGATCGCGGAAGGCTGGGGTCCCCTACCCGGAGTAACGGCCCCGAGCCGGAAATACCGACCTTGCCGCCCCACGTCACTTTCAAGGAAGCGGAGAACTTCATAAAATCGATCCTGAAAGGCGACCCCGATGCGCCGGTCATGATCCTCGGCGCCTTCAAGGGCGCCGGTCGAGAGCTTCATCCCGCACAAAGACTGAGCGCGATGCGAAAACTCCGGGGAGCACAGGCGGCTCGCCTGTGGGGCGGGTTGCGGACCGGAGACGTCCTCGAAGAGCCGTTCGTACGAACGACGCACCCGGTAAGATTCCACGTTTATCAGTACGCCCAAGCGTTCGGCGAGCCGCTCCCGCAGCCGGCGGGACGACAGGCCAGCGGCCTGTGCTTCCCGGACGATGAATTCGACCATGAAGAGCTCGAGGTCTCGGGAAGCGGAAGCGGGCAGGAAACGTTCGTTAGGCTACAGCTCTGCCGAAGCTGCCAAAGAAGGCGCAGCCCGTCCCACCCATCTATCAGCCGGAAGTGGCCGCGCGCGCGATCGTCTTCGCGTCGAAAAATCAGCGGCGCGAGATTTACGTCGGGCTGCCGACCATGATCGCGACCATCGAAAACAAACTCTTCCCGCGGCTCGGCGATCTTTATCTCGGGAACGGCGTGAAAGGGCAACTCACGGACGAGCGCGAGAATCCAGACCGACCCGATAATCTTTACGAGCCGGTGAGAGGAGATCCGGGTGCGCACGGGCGCTTCGATCAGCGCGCGCATCCGCACAGTTCGCAGCTCTGGACCAACCTGCATCGGGAACAGTTTACGGGCGGGTTGGTAGCGGTGGCGGCGGGATTGTTCGGCGCGTGGTGCGCGAGCCGGGAGGATCAGGTGGCGACGCGAACAGTTCCCGCGTCTCGTCCCGCCCTGTAGCCGCTTCGCTGTGCGAAGCGCGGGGGTGGGCGGAGCGAGCAGCAGCGACGTCGATACCCACGCCTCCCACAGGGAGGCGGCTACATAGGCGCTGCTTCATCCAGCCGCCGCCCAGTGCGCGCGATAAAGACGTCTTCCAGCGTCGGCTTCGCCAACGTGATGGAATCGATCTCGCCGGGGAAGGCCGCCGCCAGGCGCGAGATGACGGCCGCGCCGTCCGGATGCTCGATCCGCACCTCATCGTTCAGGACGCTCACCTCCACGCCTAACGACTGCGCGATCCGTTCGCCTAACGACGTCGCGTCTTTCGCTTTCGCGCTGATCACTTCCCCGCCGATCTCTGCGCGCAGCGAATCGGGCGCGCCGCGCGCGACGATTTTTCCCTCATCGATGATCGCGACGCGGTCGCAGCGTTCGGCTTCCTCCATCAAGTGGGTGGTCAGCAAAACGGTCACATCCTGCTGGTCGCGCAAACGGTAGAGCGTCTGCCAAAGATCGATCCGCGCGCCGGGATCGAGCCCGGTGGAAGGCTCGTCGAGGAGCAGGAAAGCGGGTCGATGGAGCAGGCTTTTTGCGATCTCGACCCGGCGCTGGAGGCCGCCGGAGAGCGTCTCGACTAGGTCGTTCGCGCGTTCCTTCAGATTGAACTCGAGCAGGAGGTGATCGATCCGCTCGCGCAAGGTCGCGCCCGAAAGCCCATAAAGCCGACCTTGGTGCGTGAGATTTTCGCGCACCCGCAATTTCTTATCGAGGCTGGGCGCCTGAAAAACCACGCCGAGGCGGCGGCGGAGGGCGGCGGTATCGCGGAGCAGGTCGAGCCCCAGGATCGAAGCCGAGCCGCTGGTTGGCCTAACGAGCGTGGAAAGGATGCGGAAGAGCGTGGTCTTGCCGCCGCCGTTCGGGCCGAGCAGGCCGAATATTTCCCGCGGCGCCACCGTGAGCGAGACACGATCGAGCGCGAGGCGTTCGCCGTAGCGATGGCTCAACTCGCTGGTGCTAAGCGCAGGCGCAGGTTGCGGAGCGGGCATGGTGCGCACCATACCGCGCGACGCGCTTTTCGAAAAATGGGACGCTAGTTGAGCTGCCGGGTGCCGCGATTCGTCGCGCCGCGACGTGTCGCCTGGTCCGTGCCCAGATTGCCGGATTCCTTCTTTTGCGCGCCGCCCTGGGGATTTTTCCGCGCCGGGAGGTCACGCATTTTTGTGGCCGATTTCTTCGCTGCAGTTTTTTTGGTTTTTGTCGCCATGGGGTCCTTTGGTTACGGCGATTGCATTCCGGCAGGCGGGGCGCGTCAATCTCAAAAACTCGTTAGGCGACTTTACACCGTGCGGGCGTCGTCGAGAGTGCGCCGATGCCGCGCCTTGCCAGTTGGATTCGTCCGCAGGACGAGAAATTCTTTCTGCCTTACCTCGCGCTCCGGCCGGAGATCGAGGTCGCGAATGCCGGGGTCGCGCCCGTCGACCTGGCAACGATGGACGGTCTGCTCCTCACCGGCGGCAACGACATTGCCCAGGAATATCTCCGGCAGACGGTCCCGGATCCGTCCGTGCTCGAGCCCGCGGATCTCCCGCGGGACCACTGGGAATTTGCGGCCGTTGCGGACGCGTTCGAGCGCGGGCTGCCGATCCTCGCGATCTGCAAGGGAATGCAGGTGCTCAATGTCGCGCTCGGTGGCACGCTCCGGCTCGACATTCGCGGGCACAATCTGCCCGAGCAAAAATCGCAGGACATCCAGCCGCTTCGGACCGACGCCGCGGCGGCGCATCGTTTTGAAATGGTGAATAGCTCACATCACCAGGCGATCGATCGACCGGGGGACGGGTTGGTGATCGAGTCGTGGTGCGCGACGGACGACGTGATCGAGCAGATGCGCCTGACGGATCGGCCGTTCGGGGTTGCGGTCCAGTATCATCCCGAGCGCGGGTCGATCTACGGCGCGCTCTTTCGCGATTTTTTGGACAGGATTAACAGGATTTAACAGGATTTTAGAAACCGCTTTCGCCTCTCTTCCCCAATCCCGTTCATCCTGTAAATCCTGTCTCTCTTCTCGATGTCGACGCCGCAAAACACGATCGCGATCGTCTACGATTACGACCAAACCCTGAGCCCGAGCTACATGCAGGACGAGGTCGTTTTCCCCGCGTTCGGGATCGATGGGAAAAGCTTCTGGCGACGCTGCTCGGAATTTGTGCAGGGGCAGGGCTACGACAGTGAGCTCGCCTATATGAAAGTGCTCCTCGATACCCTCGGGATGGATCGCCCGACCAACGCCGAGCTGCGCTCGTTAGGCGCGAACCTGAATTTCTACAAGGGGCTGCCGGAGATGTTCGACGACTTCCGGCAAACCCTCCTGACGGAAGAGCAGCGGGCGCACGGGATCGCGGTCGAGCATTACATCATCTCCTCGGGGATGAAGATCCTGATTGAGGGGAGCCGGCTCGCGCCCTATGTGCGCGCGATTTTCGGCTGCGAATTTGCCGAGGACGAGCAGGGCCGGATCACTTTTCCGAAGCGGGTGATCAGCCACACGCAGAAGACGCAATACCTTTTCCGGATAAACAAAGGGCTGCTCGATATCTCGCAGGATGTGAATGATCACATGGCGCCGGAGATTCGGCCGATCCCGTTCCCGAACATGATTTATCTCGGCGACGGGCCGACCGATGTGCCCTGCTTCACCGTCATGCGCAAGAACCACGGGCAGGCGATCGCGGTCTATAACCCCGACGACCCGGAGCGCATCGGGTTCAAGAAATGTTACCAACTTTCCACGCACGCCGATCGGGTGCGGCACATCGCGCCGGCGGATTTCCGGCCGGGGAGTCACCTGCGGATGTTGCTCGAGCAGATGGTAAGCGAAATCGCGGGCCGGATGGTGGAGCAGCGACGGAGCGAGATTGAGACGGGAACAGTCCGCGCGCCGCGGCACTAAGAAACGGTCCGCAGATGACGCCGATCGGCGCAGATAGTTATCCCTGCGGTCCTTCCTTAGTCTGCGAAAATCTGCGTCATCTGCGGACGTCTCACTTCCCGCGATAAACGCAGCGTGCGGTCGGCGTCTCGTGGATCACGATCTCGCAGAGCCCGGGACATTGCGCCGCGATCCTGTCCCAGAACCACGCCGCTATGTTCTCAATCGTCGGGTTTTCCAACCCGGCGATCTCGTTCAGATACGAATGATCGAGCTGCGCGATCAGCGGATTCATCGCCGCGCCGATCAGCGCGTGATCGTAAACCCAGCCGACCGCGCGATCGACTTCACCTTCGACCGAAACCTCGACCTTGAAACTGTGCCCATGCATCTGGCGGCACTTATGACCCTCCGGGGCGGAGGGCAAAGTCTGGGCGGCTTCAAAGGTGAAATCTTTCGTCAGGCGGGCGCGCATCGCGGCGGAAAATCGCATCGGAGTGCGTGCGTGTCACCCCTTCGCCGCGACCTTGACCATTCCCACTCTCTGCGATAGACCGAGCGGCATGAACATCAGTTCCCTCTCCTTCCTGCTCGGCTGCGCCCTCCTTGGTTCCTTCGCGGCGGCGCGCGCGGAAGATATCCCCGCCGATCTCAACGGCCGGCTCGTCGCGCTGAAGGGAAAATCAGCGCTGCCCTACGCTGCGCCCGACCTGGCGCAGACAAAATATTTCGCCCTCTACTTCTCCGCCGGCTGGTGTGGTCCTTGCCACCAGTTCACGCCCAAACTGGTGCAGTTCTACCAGGAGATGAAGCCGAAATATCCAGGCTTCGAGGTCGTCTTCATGAGCCAGGACGAGTCGGCGAACGCGATGGAAAAATACATGGCCGAGATGACGATGCCGTGGCCCGCGCTGCGCTACAGCGCGGTCAAAAGCAGTCGCGGCCTAACGAAATATGTCGGGTCCGGCATTCCCTGCCTCGTGGTCGTCAACGAAAAGGGCGAGATCCTCTCCGACAGCTTCGAGGGACAAACTTACGTCGGACCTTACAAGGTGATGAACGACCTGAAGAAGATTCTCGCCGACGGGCCAGCCGCGGTGACTACGAGCAACAGCACGGCCGCCGCTCCCTCGGTGGTGACTACCAGCGCCACGGCCAAGAGCTCGGTGAAATCCCCCAGCGGCACGAACTGGGACGAGACTTTCAAAAAGAAACCGTGACCGGTTGCCCGGAGGGCTGAGCCCGTTCCATTCGCCTTGAGGAACGGGCCGGCTATTTTCGCCTCCGCTGATGGCAAGCCCGATTACCGAAACTCATCTCACCCAGTCCGAACCCGGCGCGGTCGTCGCGGTCGCGCGACCGACCGTGCTGGCGGTTCTCTTCGCGATCAGCTTTTCGCACCTCCTAAACGACACCATCCAGTCGCTTCTCCCCGCGATTTATCCGCTGCTCAAGGCCAGCTTCCACCTCAGCTTCGTGCAGGTGGGCCTCATCACCCTCGCCTTCCAGATGACCGCTTCGATCCTGCAACCATTCGTCGGGCTCTTCACCGATAAACGGCCCCAGCCCTTTTCGCTCGCCTGTGGGATGGGGCTCACGCTCGGCGGACTCGTGCTGCTTTCGCGCGCGTGGAGTTTTGAGATCGTGATCGCGGCCGCCGCGCTCGTCGGGATGGGCTCGTCCATCTTTCACCCGGAATCGTCGCGCGTCGCGCACCTCGCTTCCGGCGGCCGGCACGGATTCGCGCAATCGATTTTCCAGGTCGGCGGGAACGCCGGGAGTTCGTTAGGCCCGCTCCTCGCCGCGCTCATCGTGGTCCCGCATGGGCAGCGCTCCGTGCTTTGGTTTGCCTTGCCTGCGCTCCTCGGGATCGCGATTCTCGCCGGGGTCGGGAAATGGTATCGCGGCCAGTTGGCGCAGATCAAAGCGGAGCGCGCCCAGGCCGCGACCGAGCGGCCGCGGCTGACCCGCCGTGTGCTCCTCGCGCTCGTCGTGCTCGGTGCGCTAATCTTCTCGAAGTATTTCTACCTCGCGAGCCTAACGAACTACTACACCTTCTACCTCATCCAAAAATTTCATCTCTCGGTCCAGGGCGCGCAGTTGCATCTCTTCCTCTTTCTCTTCGCCGTTGCCGTCGGCACGGTCATCGGCGGGCCGGTCGGCGATCGCTACGGGCGCAAGCTCGTGATCTGGATTTCCATCCTCGGGGTCGCCCCGTTTACGATCGCGCTGCCGCACGCGAACCTGCTCTGGACCGGCGTCCTGACCGTCATCATCGGATTGATCCTCGCCTCCGCCTTTTCCGCGATCCTGGTCTACGCGCAGGAACTGGTGCCCGGAAAAGTCGGGCTCATTTCCGGGCTCTTCTTCGGGCTCGCTTTCGGGATGGCTGGCATCGGCTCCGCCTTGCTCGGCGCCCTCGCCGATCGCACGAGCATTGCCTACGTCTTTCACCTTTGTTCGTTCCTGCCGTTGATCGGGCTGCTCACCGCGCTGCTACCGGCAGCGGAAGTCAGGCATTCTGCCTGACTCGGCCGACGGCCTTCCAGCCCGTCGGCTTTTCGGCGCGGGAGGCGGCAGGCTGGAAGGCTGACTTCCGAACGCCAGCAGCACTTCGTCACGCGCCGCGCTTCGTCACACCCCGCGCTTTGTCGGCGTCCAAATGAACTTGTGCATCTGGAGCTGGAAACGCACCGGCAGCTTATCCGCCAGAATCCAATCCACGATTTCGCGCGGATCGATCCGGCCGAAGATCGGCGAAAACAAAACCGCGCGGACCCGTTGGTGCAGTCGATGCGTCAGCACTTTTTCGCGCGACCATTCGTAGTCTTCGCGCGAACCGATGACGCATTTTACTTCATCGTTAGGCGTGAGGTGCTCGATGTTCGCGAGCAGGTTGCGCTCGACCTCGCCGCTGCCCGGCGTTTTCAGATCCATGATCCGGTGCACCCGCGGATCGACCGGCGCGATGTCATGCGCGCCGCTCGTTTCCAGGAGCACTGTCTTGCCGGCATCGGCCAGCAGCGTCATTAGCGGTAGGACATTTTTCTGGAGCAAAGGCTCGCCGCCGGTCACCTCGACCAGCGGGCAGTCGTAGGCCGCCACGGCGTCCACGATTTCGCCTAACGACTGCTTTTTTCCCTCGTAGAAAGCGTATTCCGTATCGCAATAAGTGCAGCGCAGATCGCAGAAAGTAAGCCGCACAAAAACACACGGGAGGCCCGCCCAGGTGCTCTCGCCCTGGACCGAGAAATAAATTTCGTTGATCGTCAGCTTCTTTTCGCGATCGGACATGCGGTTGTGGGGCAACTTAACGCTTTCCGATGCAAAACCGAATCGACGCCTGTTTCGCGCAACTCCGCGCCCGCAACGAGAAAGCCTTCATCGCTTACATCGGCGCAGGCGATCCGAGCCTCGCCCAGACGGTCGAACTCGTCCTCACGCTGGAAAATGCCGGCGTGGATTTGGTGGAACTCGGGGTGCCCTTTTCCGATCCGCTCGCGGATGGCATCGTCAATCAACTCGCGGCCCAGCGCGCGCTCGAGGCCGGGGCGACCACCGCAGGCGTGCTCGACTGCGTGCGCGCGATCCGCGAGCGCTCGCAGATCCCGATCGTGCTCTACACCTATTTGAATCCAGTTTTTCAATTCGGCTTCGAGCGGTTCCACCAAGCTGCGGCGACCGCGAGCGTGGATGGCCTGCTCATTCTCGATCTCCCGCCGGACGAGGAATTGCCTAACGACCTCTCCTCGCCGAACGAGATCAAACACATCCGCTTGGTCGCGCCGACCACGCCGCCGGAGCGGATCGCGCAGCTCACTCGCGGCGCGGGCGGTTTCATCTACTACGTCTCGCGCGAAGGGGTGACCGGCGAGCAGACGAAGGTGGCGAGTTCGTTAGGCGAACGCCTCGCCCTGCTCCGCGCGCATACCGATCTGCCGATCGCCGTCGGCTTCGGCGTTTCCAATCCGGCCCAGGTCCGCGAAGTCGCCGAGTTGGCCGACGCGGTCGTGGTCGGGAGCGCGATCGTGCGGCAAATCGCCGAGCATGGGAAAGATCCGGACCTCGTGCGGGTCGTCAGCGATTTCGTGAGGCCGTTGGCTGCGGCGACCAAAAAATCATAGGAACTGCCAGGCCAGCCGGGCGGCGAAGAAGAGCATCACGAGCGCGCTCAACGCCTGCGTTGCGATTTGCCAGGCCGGTTTCGCGAAAATCCGCGCGCCCAGTTTCAGCGTAGTGCAGAGCACGACCGACCACGCGATCGCACCGGAAACGACCGCCACCGCGAGCGCGACCGAGTTCACGAAACCGTGCGCATCATTCGCCCCCTGCGTCCCCATGACCGCAAACCAGAAGCCGATATTCCAGGGACTCGTGAGGGCCAGGACCAAGCCGAGGAAATAACCGCGCGCAAGACTGGCGCGACGAATTCGCTCCGGGGATTCCACCGCCGCGAGCTGCTCCCGGCTCGCGCGCCACGCGCCCCGCGCAAAGCTCCAGGCCAGAAAAAGCAGCAGACAAAAACTGATCACGCCCAGGATAAGGTGCAGCCGCGGCGAGCCGAGCAGCGCGCCCGCGCCCGCCGCGACCGCGAGCGCCCAGAAAAAATCCCCCGTGCAGGCACCGAGCCCGAGCTGCCACGCGGTCCAGAATCCGCCGCCGGCCGCGCGCGGAAGCAGCGCGCGCCGGATCATCTCCGCGTTGATCGGTCCCGGCGGCCAGGCGACCGACCAGCCGAGGATGAGCCCCTTGAGAATGGTGGCCCCGGCAACGGCAGCCATCGTTAGGCCGCGAGCCAGCCGCCGCGAAAACCGGCCCGCCGCAGGCCGCGCTGGAGTTCGGGACTGTCGCGAAGCAAACGCCAGAGAAACCCAGAGCGATAGTTTTCAATCATCATCACGATCGGCCCCTGGTCGAGCCCGTAGTAGCCTTGCGAAATCCACCCCGGTTTCGCGCCTTTTGCGCTGCTGGGGAAGGTCGGGTTGAAGCTGCACTTGAAGCCGTACTTGCTCGCCATCTCCGGGTAGGTGTCGTCGAAATATTTGATCGAAGGAAGCACGATCTCGGGCGCGAAAGGGAGCGACCCGAGCATCGCCCAAGGCGCGAGGGTGCCGTCGTCGGGACCATCGGGGACGCCCCGCGCCAAGTAGTCGAAGAACTTCCTTTTCACCCCGTCGACCTTGTGCGTGGCCGGGCCCGGTCCATCGCTCGCGGTAACGCCCCAGCAGAATTTTTCGTAGCCCTTGAACTTGCGGGGATTGGCGATCGCGTACTGCTGCTGCACGTAGGTGGCGCGACGACTATTATCGAAATAATTAAGCCCGCGCGCGCGCATGTAGTCATCCTGAATCCCGCGAAAATCGATCCAGAGATGGGAGAGCTGATGGATGAACAGCGGCCCCGCGTAGAGGAACTCGATCCCGAAGAGACTTTTCCATTCGTAGCTGCTCGTCCACGCTTCGTAGCTCGCGACGGGCAGCGGAAACTCCGGCGCGCCGAGCCCGAGGACGTAGAGAATCAGCGCTTCGCTGTAGCCTTCCCAAACGTGCTTTATGAAGCCGTTTTCTGGCTTCCAGCCGTGCGAGACTTTCGCTTTTTTATTCTGCGCCCACTGCCAGTTCGCTCGGGCGAAGAGCGCCGCGACGTGCTCGCGAATCTCCCGCTCCGGGGCGGTGTCGCGATTGAAATAGCGCCCGGCCGTGAGCATGCCCGCGAGGAGAAAGGCGGAGTCGATCGTGGAAAGCTCGCTCTCCTGCGCGCGCCGCCCCGTCTCCATGTCGAGGAAGTGATAATAGAAGCCCTGGTAACCGGTCGCCGCCGGCGAGGTCGATTGCTCGCTTTCCCGGAAAAAACGGAGCGTCGTGAGGGTGCGTTTGCTCGCTTCGGCACGGGTGAGAAAGCCGCGCTCGACCCCGATGGGATAGGCGGTCAGGGCGAACCCGATGGCCGCGATGCTCGCGGCAGAATCCTGGCGCGTGCTGTCGGGCACCATGCCATTGTCAGGATTGGCTTCCTTCAGGAAATAGCCAAAAGTGCTCTTCTGCACCTGCGCCAGTTTGCTCGCGCCTAACGAGACCTGTTCTGCTTTCGTCTTCATGTGCGGGCCGGCATCGCCCAGGGTGTGGTTGTAGCCGGGGGCGTTGACCCCGGCTCTTCGCAGGTCTTTCCCGTTCCACGACCGGGGTCAACGCCCCCGGCTACAACATAAGCCTTCGTTTTCATGCGAATTCCACCGTGATCGCGGCCACGCTGTGCGGCGGTAATTTGAGCTCGATCTGCAATTCCTGGTCCCGGAATTTCCAAGGCTGCTTGACGGATTCGAGGCGAGAAGCGGCCTCCAGTTTTTCCACCTGCGCCGGGCTCAAATAATCGGGCCGCTTCATCTTCTCCCAGAGCTTGCGCGGATTGGCGTGCGTCTCGTCGATGCGCTCGAGCGAGACCGCGCGCGGCTCCGTGGCATTCGCGACGCGCAGGCGCACCGTCTCGGTGGCGATGGAGTGGCGCGGGAGGGCGTGGTTGGTGAGCAGAAGGATGAGCTTGTTGCCCTGCGGGATGGCCCAGGCATCGACCGTGGCGTGCATCCCATCGACGAGCAGCGACTCGGTCCCGAGGCGATGGAGTAACTCGAAAGCGCGATAGCTCGGCTTGGGAATGCCGTAGAGATTGAGCAACCCGAAGCCGCCATGGAAGGGCACCGAGGGGAAGTAGTTCTCCTCGAAGATATCGGAGAAAGTCCAGAAGCTGTAGCCTTCGACGAGGCCGTTCATTTCCAGGATCGTTTTCACGATGAAAGCGGCCGCGTAGGGCTCGTCGTGAAGCGCGTCGCGTGGATTCGAGGAGGCGTTCCATTCCGTGTAGTAGACCGGCTTGCCCTGCGCGCGGCGGAAGGTGTCCTGCGCCTGCTCGTGCAGAAGGCTGCGCCGGCTGTTCGCCAATTGGGTAATGGTGTCGTCGCCTTCATGGCCGAGCGCATCGGTCGGGTAATGATGAGTGCTGACGAAATCGAGCGGTAATTTTTTCTGCGCGCAAAAATCGACGAACTCGGCGATCCACTCGTTCTTGGCCGTCGCCGGGCCGCCTACTTTGAGGGAGGCGTCCACCTTTTTGATCGCCGCGACGGTGGCGCGATAAAGTTGGAAATACTCCTTCTGCCCCTTGCTCCAGAAGGCTTCCAGGTTCGGCTCGTTCCAGACTTCGAAGAACCACTCGCGCACCTCCGCGATACCGTAACGATCGACCCAATGCCCGACCAGGCGGCCGATGAGCTGCGCCCATTTTTTCTCGTCCTGCGGGGGTGTCACATTCCCGGCGTAGTGGAAGACGGTCTTCTTGCCGGAGGCCAGCGCCGCGGGCATAAAGCCCAATTCGACGAACGGCTTCATCCCGATGGAAAGGAGGAAATCGAAAATCCGGTCGGTATTAAAAAACGAATCGAGCGGCTGATCCTGCTGGATGCTGAAAGTGCCCATGTCGTCTGCGAGGATTCCGTGGAAACGCACATGACGAACGCCGAGTTCCTCGCGGCAGCGCCGCAGTTGCTGCTGCCAATCGGCGCGCAGGGCGAGGGTGGCGTGCCCGCTCCCGATCGTGTGCTCCCAAAAATGAGGCAGCGGCATAGGGCGATCGGTTAATCGGCAGCGAAAATCAGGCATGATATTTGTCCTCGGCTCAGGACAACGGAAGAGAGAAGCGCGCGGAAATTATTCCGTTAGGCAGATTTTTACATCCCGCACTTTTCCCGCGCCTCGTCGTAGCTCGAGCGGACGCGCACGAGATCGGCGAGATAACGGTCGAGCGGGGGTGTGGTCGCGATCCTGGTCAGGTTCGACGGCGCGTAGAGTCGAGAGAAAATCGCGTGCACAATCTTGCTCCGGAGCACGCTCTTTTCGCCGTAGCCGAACGGGATGTTGCTCGACCAAAACCGCACGTACTCGAGCCCCAGTTTCTTCTCCATCCCGAGATAGATGACGGAGTGGCCGTGCTCCTCGCGCCCTACTTCCGGCGACCAGAAGATCTTCATGAAATCGCCCGGCCGCGCCTCCGCGAAGTCATCGAAGTTCTGCCCAATCCCCAGCTCATAAAAAAGCCGCGCGGTTCCCGGACCGTTGGCGTTCCAGCGCCCCCAGATCCCCGCGCCATCGCGCTGGCCGCGGATCATCAG
>JBBSED010000028.1:0-49288 GCA_038240025.1 Chthoniobacterales bacterium | reverse complement strand
GATTAGCTGCGCCTGCGCGCGCACGTTGCGCTCAATCACGGCCGACGCTTCCGCCACTTCTTCTTTCGTCAGGTCGCCGCCCTCGAGCAGGCGCACCCAGCCGAGGATCGCATTCAGCGGCGTGCGCAATTCGTGCGAGACCGTGGCGATGAATTCGTCCTTCGCGCGGTTCGCAATTTCCGCGACTTCCCGCGCGTGCTCCGCCTCGTGGAGCAGCTCCGCGCGTCCCGCCTCCGCTTCGTAACGCCGCATGCTCAGCGCCACGCCCTGCGCGGTGAGCGCGAGCGCGTTCAGGGTGTTCTCGGAAAGCGGATGCCGCGCGAACATCGCGAGCACGCCGTAAAGTTTCTCTTTCACGATCAACGGATACCCCGCGAAGGCGACCATCTGTTCGCGCCGGGCCCATTCCTGATTGTTGACCCGCGGATCGCCGATCACTTCGTTGGTCAAGTGCGGTTTTCGCTCGGAGGCGATGAGGCCGATCTTGAATTTGCCGAGGGGCACCCGGCCGTGCGGGCCGTCGAGGTGAGTGTAAAGGCCCGCGCTCGCTTGGAGCTCGAGCATTTGCTCCGCTTCGTTGAAGATCCAGATGCGGGCGAAGGCGGCGTCGATGCAATCCACCAGCGCCTGCACGCAGCCTTGCATCACCTGGGCGATCGTCTCCGATTCCACGAGGAGCTGGCCGATCTCGCCCTGCAGAGTCGTGAGGCGCTCGCGTTCGTCTGCAGGAGTGAGGGCGTTCATTCCCGGTTCAATCCAAAGAGGTTTTTCGGCAGGGCGGCTGGCATCACAAACGGCGGGAGCATAGCACCCGGGGCCGCGCGCGAGACAGAAAATTGCGCTCAGCCTCGGCGGCGCGACGCTGCGGCCACCCCCGGCGAAGAAGCAATCAGACCGCACACACGATCGAGCCCGAAGGCGAAGGATGGCGCCTTCGACGGCTACGTCGGGCCGGTCTTCGAGCATCTGAGCATCTTCAATCCAAAGCACGACTCGGGGATAACCCGATCGGCTTCGTCTAGCAGGCGATCGTCGGCGGCCTCACGCATTTGGTCCGCAATCACCCGACCGATCGTTTCGGTACCCGGGTGCCGGTGCACGGGAGTTTCGATGCGCCCGAGCCCGCGATCCTGACCACGGTGCTGAACGTCTTTCGCAACGCGATCATCAAAGCCTTCGAAGGCACGCTCGAACAAAGACCTGCCGAAGGTAGATAAGGATCAGGGATAACTCGAAATTACGTCCGATTTATCTAAGGCGTTTCGTTCCTCGCTGCTCAGCGCCCGGGTGATCCGCGCAGCGGCTTGCTGAATGAGGTCGTCGGGGTGCAAAGGCCACAAACACGCCCTTCCGCTTTGTTCCCCAGTCACAGTCACCAGGTAACGGCTATCGGGAGAGAGCGCGACGGCGCACACTCGCGGCCTGTCACGTGACAGACGGGCCGGGTGGTTGATCACCGCGACCGCTTCGTTCCCGCGAATGTCCCAGACCCGCGAGGTCTCGTCCTGACTCCCGGTGGCGAGCAGCTTGCCATCGGCGCTGAAGGCCACGGAAAGGACCGCGTCCAGATGCCTGAACGCCGCGAGATCGCGTTGTTGCCGCGGTTCGCGAACTCGCGCGGTGAAGTCGTCCCCTCCGATGGCGAGCAAGGTTCCATCCGGACTGAAGGCTAAGCACCGGATCTCCCCTCGCGCTTGGAGCGTATCAATATTGGAACCGTCTTCGGCGTTCCAGACTCGCACGGCGCCGCCGTAATGCGCCGTCGTCACCAGGCCCGAGGTAGGACTGCAAACGAATTGGGTAATCGCGTCGTCGAACTTTCTGTCGGCGATTTTGCTCCCTTTTTCGTCCCAGAAGAGGAGCGACCGGAAGCCCGCCGCCACTAGGCGATGATTGGCGGAAAAGGCGAGGTGGTCCACGTCACCGGCCTGGATGCCGGCCGCGGCGTCGAAGGTTCCCACGGCCTGGGGGATGGCGGCCAGCTCCTTGCCGGTCTGCGCATCGAAGATTCGCACACCATCGCCTTCGGCAATGGCGAGCAGCTCGCCGTCGGGGCTGAAGCTCGCCAGCTTGCGCGGAGTAAAATTCTTGAAACGCCATTTTTCGGCGCCAGTGAGCGCATCCCAGACCCGGCCTTCGTCCTCGAAGCGCCGCGTGAGCAGCAGATGCCCATCGGGGCTGAACGCGACCACTTCCACGCTGCCTCGATCCCGGAGTTTCTCAATCCCAGGCCGCAAACCCCGGCTGTGCTCGATTTCCGGCCGACCGAGCACGGCCGCCCAATCGATGGGCGGGTCGTGCTTCAGGGTCGCAGTCAGTTTGCGCGACTTCACATCCCAGACCATGGCTGTCTCGCCGTCCGCGGCGGCCGCGAGCCCAAGATCATCGGTGAGCGCAAAATGCATGTCCTCTTTGGATCCGGGAAGGACGATGGGAATTCCGGTCGTCGGCTCCCAGAGCGTCCCCTTGTCTTCGATCATCGTCGCCACCACCCGGCCATCCCCGCTGAAGCGGAAACTCGATGCGCCATCCGGCTCGGCATGATGGGCGAGTTCCGGACCGGTCTTGGTTTCCCACATCGAGACCATGCCGTCATCGCCTGCCGTGGCGATGGAAGCTCCATCCGGGCTGAACGCAAAAGCGCGGACCGGCTTCTGGTGGATGATACGCAGTCCTTCCTGACCGGTTCCGAGATCCCAGATGCGCGCCGTGTTATCTTCACTCGCAGTGGCGAAAGACGCCTCATCGGGAGCGAACGTCAACGCGGTGATCGGGGCTTCCTGCACGACCGTTGTCTTCAGCCGATGGCCTTCGGTCGTTTCCCAAACCCGCGCTGCCAAATCGCCGCTGGCCGTCGCCAGATAAGTTCCGCGCGGGCTGTAGGCGACAAGAGTCACATCGCCATACTGCGGCAAGGCGAAGAGTTCGCGACCACTGGCCGTTTCGAAGACGTGGACGGCTTCATCCTGCCCGGCGCTCGCGAACGTCTCGCCGTCCGGGCTGAACGCCAGCGCCTGGGGATGCCTGTTGTGGGAATTTTTTCGGCTCGCGGGGGCTACCAGACGACCGCTCGTTGTTTCCCAGACGACGGGATCCATCCGCCACGATGTGGCGACATACTTGCCATCAGGCGAAACTGCGAGGGCATCCACGCCGCCCGACAGCTCGGGGAGGCTCGTATTGACGTTGAGCACTTGCGGCTGCGCCCCCTCACCGTTCGTGAGGGGCAGAATCTGCACCGTTTGACCGGCCTTGCCCGCCACGAGCAGCCGGTTGTCCGCAGTTATGGCGAGCTCGTCAATGGGCGCGCGATGCCGAATCGGTGAGATCATTTCTCGTCCGTGCTCGGTTTCCCAAACGTGAGCGATGTCAAACGCGGCGGTGGCCAAGAGCTTGCCGTCAGGGCTGAACCGCAACGCCGTCACCTTTTGTCCGTGCGGCAACGTCGCGATCACGCGGCCCGTCTTCACTTCCCGGAGCGCTACTGCATGATCGGCGAGCGCCAGAGCGACCAGGCGCGCATCCGGACTGAACGCCGCGACGGCCGAATTCCCGCCTTCCGTGTTCGCCTGCAAATCCTTCTGGGTGAAATGCGTTATCGGCACAGCGAGCAGCCAAAGACCACGGCGCAAGACTTGATCGGTTCGATCGAGGGAAACCTGCGCAGCGATTGGGCCGCCAGGAGAACACTCGTCTGCAACGCATCCGCCCTGCGATCACGCGTCAGACCCGCCTCCGTCGAGAGCTGCCGGGCGGTGGCGATACTGCGCTGCCGCTCCGCAGATTGGCGCTGAAAGTAAGCGGCGACTGCAAAAGCAGTCGCAATGATCAACCCCAGCGAGACCGATCCCCAGGTCAAGCGCTGAAGCCTCGCGGCAGCCTTGCGGCTGGCAATGATGTAAGTCGTCTGGAGCGGTGTGGGCTGGCGCTCTTTGTCTGCGCCAGCCTGGGTAAGCCATAGCTCCGCCGCCCGGAGATCGTCGCCGCGCAGGACGAAGCTATTGTTTTTGCTTGTAGCCTCCCACTCGATCGCGCGGGTCAGGACCCTGGTGTGCGCGTGGGTCCATTCCAGATCGGTATCGAGCGCGCTCACGAGCAGATCGATGGCGGCACCGAAGTCGTCGCTTTGCCGACAAAAAATCCAGTTCAACTTCGCGAGCGACTCCGGCACCGCGCTCGCGACCACGTCGCGCGCGACGATCGGCACCATCCGTTTGTTATGGGCGGCTGCGTGCGCGATCTCGCGTCCACAGACCGGAGAAGCGATCGAATCCGGCGTGAGCACGAAAACGAAGGTGTCCGCGCTTTCGATCGCGCCGAAGATCGCCACCAAGAATTCTTCGGTGGGCCGGATTCCTTCCCAATCGACCCACGCCTCGCGCCCCCGGGCTTTCAGCTCCTCTTCCAAACGCCGGACGAACTGCTGGTCCTTGCGCGAGTAGGAAATGAAAACGTCGTGCCGCTGCGGAGCCTCCTTTGACACGGCCGGTGCTTTCATTTTTGTCTCTCGTTAGGCGAATGCGCTGGCCTGAGCGACCGATTCAGCCGGATGCAATCCGCTTGCGGATATGTCGCCTTGAACAACATCCTCGCGCCATTAACCAAGGCACTTTTGGGCTGGAGACAAATGAGATTGATGACGGCCTTTTTCCGAAGGTTCTGTTGCCCGTGGCCGTCACGACTCGACCACCGAGCTATGATCGAGGAAGCAGCGGGCTTCGACGAAATAGGGCTCGCAAATGATCGTGCCGTCCGGGACACTGATCGGTCACGTAGACCTTTAAATTCCGGCTGATGAGCGACGATTCCAAACAGTGGAGTAAGCTTCTCCAAGCTATCGCCAAGGGCGTGGTCATTCCGATTGTCGGGCGGGCACTGCTGCGCATTCAGATCGATGGCCGTGAGCAACTGCTCTACGATTACCTCGCGTCGCAACTCGCCGCGCAACTGGAACTCGAGTGCGATCCGGGGGCCAGTCTCGATCAAGTGGTCGCCGCTTACCTCAATGCCAGCCGGCGGAACTCGCGCGACGACGTCAATCTTAAGACTTTCGAGATCATCCACCAACTCCGCGATGCGAGTGGCCAGATCCCAGTGCCCGAATCGCTCCGCAAGCTGGCCACCATTCAGCCGTTGCGGCTTTTCATCAGTACGACCGTCGACTCCCTTCTGGCGAATGCGCTCGGTTCACCTGCCGATCACGTTTTCGCCTATGCGCCGAATGCCGTGCTTTCCGACATCCCGCGCGATTATATTCGGTCGCCCAATCGAGTGGTCTTCCAACTTTTCGGAAAAATCTCCGCGCTTCCGGAGAGCGCACTGATCGACGAGGAGACGCTGGAATTTATCTGGAAGCTTCACGAAGAGTCGATGTCCCCACGTCTCGCAAATCTCTTCGACGAATTGCGCGACAAGCACCTGCTCCTGATCGGCACCGCCCATCCCGATTGGCTGGCGCGGTTCTTTATCCGCCTGGCTTCTGGCAATCGCCACTACAGCGGCAGCGACGCCCGCGAATTTGTCGTCGATGGAGCGGTGGTTGCCGACGCCCGGCTTCGCGACTTTCTGGAGAATTTCAGCCCGCAGACCAGGTCCTTCGGCGTGGCAGATCCTATTGATTTCGTGGATCAGCTCGCGGAAAAATGGGACGCTTTCCCGGACAAGCCCTCGGCTGCCAAAGCGGACTCCCACGCAATGCCGGCAGCCGCCGCCAAGCCACCCGCCGTTTTTGTCAGCTATGCGAGTCAGGATCGTGAGGCGGTCGAGCGGCTGCAGGGCACTCTCGGGAGCGCAGGTTTGGACGTTTGGTTTGACAAGGGGCGCCTCGAGTCCGGCGACCCTTGGTGGCCGGTCATCGACCGGAACATCGCGGCCTGCGACGTCTTCGTTCCGGTGATCTCCGCCAACACGAACAAGCGCGATGAAGGCGTCTTTATTCGGGAATGGAATCGCGCTCTGGAAAGACTCCGGGACATGGACAAAACGACCGCCCGCTTCATCCATCCAGTTATCGTTGATGACACCGCGGAGGGTGCTGTCACCTTCAGCGGCTTTCGCGAGTTCCATTACGCGCGCGCCGCCGGTGGGGAGCCCCAGAGCGATTTCATCCAGACGCTCACCGCAATCGTTCGCGAGCGTCGTTTGAAGGCTGCTTCCAGATGACCGCCCCTCCGGAGCAGCTCGCGGATGCGCAGCACCCTTGGATCGGGCTGGCGTCTTTTACCGAAGGTGATAGCGAGTTCTTCGCCGGGCGGGGTGAGGAGATCGACGAGCTGCTCCGCCTGGTGCGACGCGACACGCTCACTCTGCTCTACGGCGTCTCCGGTCTGGGCAAGACTTCGCTTCTCCAAGCCGGGATCTTCCCGGCAGTGCGGTCCGAAGACTGGCTTCCAGTTGCGATCCGGTTGGACTACTCCGAGAGCGCGCAGACGCTTGCCTCGCAAGTGCTGAGCGCCATCTCCACCCAGGCCAGCGCTGCAGGAGTGGAAACTCCCAAGGCCCGCCTGGGCGAGACGCTTTGGGAATATTTTCACCGCGAGGAAAACAACTTTTGGAGTCCTCGCAACGATCTTGTCACTCCCTTCCTCGTCTTCGACCAGTTCGAGGAGGCCTTTACGCTCGGTCGCGAGAATCCCGCGCGAGTCGTGAGGGTCTTGGAATTCATCAGCGAATTCGCCGACCTCGTGGAAAACCGCCCCCCGACGGCATTGCGTGACGATCCCCAACGCGTGCGGGAGTTCAGCTTCAACGATGTGCCGCTCAAGGTCCTCCTGGCCATGCGCGAGGATTACCTCGCGGAGCTTGACCGGATTCGCTCCCAATTCCGCGCGCTCGGCCAGAACCGCCTGCGCCTCCTGCCGATGGGCGAACCGCAGGCGCGCCAGGTGATTGAGCTAGGCGCGGCGTTGCTCGCGCCCGGGGTGGCCGATCGGATCGTCGAATTTGTCGCCGGGAGCAGCCGCGAGGGCGACAGGGCGGAGATGACCGTTGCGCCCGCGCTGCTCAGCCTGGTGCTGCGCGAACTGAACGAGCGGCGTCTCGCGCTGGGGTCGGATGCGAAAATCACGCCTGACCTTCTCGACGTCGAGCAACAGAAAATTCTGGAGGACTTCTACCTCCGCACCGTGCAGGATTTTCCTGTTGGCGTGCGAAACTTCGTCGAGGACGAACTGCTCACAGCAACCGGATATCGCAACAGTTGCGCCCTCGACGACGCGCTCTCCAGCTCGGATGTCACCCAGCCTATTCTCGACGAACTGGTCAATCGCCGACTCCTGGCCTACGAGGACCGCCACCACGCCCGCCGGGTGGAGATCACGCACGACGTCCTCGCCCCGGTCATCAAGAACAGCCGCGATACCCGATTGACCCGCGAGGCGTTGGCCAAGGCGGAGCGGCAGAAAGTGGAAGCTCGGGAGATAGAGCGAGCGGCGCGTCGGCGATTTGCGGTCGTCATCGCGTTGCTCGTGTTAGCTATTGCGACAGCGGTCTGGGGGTGGCGCGCAAATATCAAAAGCACCAGACTCCTCCATGACGCAAGTCAAGCCGATGTAGATTCTGCCGATGAGCCGATTCAGGGCGACGACTGGACCAAACCGCTTACGTTTCTCGAAAGAGCGGCCCGCAACTGGCCGGAAAACCCTGATCTGGCCCCGCGCCTTTGGGCTCAACTTCGGCATGGTGATGCCTCACGCGCCCCGCTGTTGAGATGGTCAACGCCGATATCAGAAGACGCCAAGCCTGCGTGGAATCCGAAAGGGACACTCATTGCCACCGTTTCACCAACCCAGTCGCTCCAACTCTGGGAGGCGGAATGCGGGACATTATCTGCGAACTTCGAGAACCCCAATCTCAAGCTGAGCCTATCTGGCCAAGATGTGCATTTCTCATCCGACGGGGAAAGAATCGTCCTTCGGCGCTCCGAGCATCAGTGGAGCGTCATCTCCGTGGAGCAAAGAAGGCTTATCTTTGACTCTGAAAACCATGAACGTCTCAGTGGAGATAAACTTCTCAACGGAGAACCGATCAATCCTAATGGAAAACAAGCGGTCAGTCGCGGCGCAGACGGTGCAGTTCGCATTATCAGCACCCTCGCTGGCCAACCCGAGATCCCACTTGTTGGTTCCCCACCTCAAGGTGGCATCGTGTGGTGGTCTCCCAAAGGTGATCGCATCGCCGTCTCTTTCGATCCGCAAATTACCGCACCGGGTGTCAAGAAGCCGCTACCCAGACCTATTTACATTTATGATGCGTCGAGTGGGCGACCACGGGCAACCATCCAGCCATTGAAGGATCTGAGCGAGTTCTGGTTTGATTGGTCTGGTGAATATCTCCTGGTCAGGTGCGAGGATAAACGGCGCTGGTATGAAATCTGGCATACAGATAAACCGGAACTCGCTCCCATTGAAACCAAGCCGGCCACTTTTGCCCATTGGTTTCATAAGGAGAAAAAAAAACTTCTTTGGAACGTTCAGACAGAGCAACCCAACACCAGAGCCGCGTCCTCTGGAACAGAGGAGAAATATGACCTAGTCGTCCACGAGGTGGGTGCTAACGAGGAGATTCCCATCAAATTGAAACTCGACGACCCCTTGGAGGCAGACATTTCCGAGGACGATTCTGTTTCTGTTGTTCTTCGAACGGGCAAGGATTCTGACTACTATCAGATTTTCAATCTGAAGACGGGAAAGTCGAACACTTCGCTCGCGGGACTTAGTAGCAATTTTACAGGCTTTCTATCGCCCGATTCAAGAAGCCAGATATTGTGCGCCGCGAACTCCGCGAACTCCGCGAACTCCGCGAACTCCGCGAACTCCGCGAAGTCACGATGGGACTTGTCGCGATGGGACTTCGGATCCAGTCAACAGACTTGGCATTCGTCTGATGCGAATCCACCAGAGAAGTTCCGGCCAAACTCTAAATGGAATGTCAGCCCGAGGGGAAGACTCAGCGTTTCGATTCAATCCAGTAGTGAACCGCCACGCACTATCTGCTCACTCCCGTTGGAAGAGCGGTATTGGCGTTACGAATGGATCGAAAATGACCGCAAACTGAGAGTTTTTTCTAGCGCCGGCCATTATACCGACATTGCATGGGATCCGCCGGAAGCTGTTGAGGCCCCTATTCTGGATCTCGTCCGCCTTGTTATCGGCAAGAGGTTCGACGAGAACAGAAATCCGGTTCAAATCCCGGACAAGGAACGGATAGCTTTCCGAGAAAAATTGAAATCCGCTAAAGTTAAAGACCCTCGCTGGCAGGAACTACTGGATTGGTGGAATGCGGGACGTCCGGGTGGCTGGACGAAACACATTAGAGGTCATTAAGTGACCAACAGCGAGTCGGTCAGAAAATGTCTTTGAAGGTCTTTTATCGTCCCTTCGACCTCAAACATAACTCGTTAGGCGAGGCCGCCTCTCGACCAGCGCGCAATTTATCCCGGCGGGAATCCGGCGAAATGTTCGCTGCTGACTTTACGCTCCGCGACGGCCCGGCCGACCTCGCGCATGTCAGCGATGTGCTCGACCGAATCCATCTGCTGCACAAACTCCGGCTTGATCTGCGGCAGCCCCAGCGCGTCGAGTCCTTCACGAGACAGCTCCGCATTGTAGCGGACGTAGGTGAAGAGCTTGGGCGCGTCTTTGATCCCCTCGCCAATCATGTCGCCGATCTCGCGATCGAGCGGATCGCCCGCGAGGCATTTCCCGAAAACGCGGCAGAGAAAATCCTGCTCGTGCAAGGCCGCGGCCATGAGCGCGGATGGGATGGTGCCGGCGTTGTAAAGGAGGTTCATCTCCGCGGGGCTGAGGTTGTCGTTGGCGTTGGCGCTCGCGCCCGTGCCGACTGAAACCAGGAGCATCTTCTCCGCGCCCGTCTCCCAGCAGAGGCGATACGGCTCGCTCGTGGCCATGAGGAAAAGCTGGAAAGCCGGGTTGTTGTACATGGTGATGCCGCCGTCGACGAAGACGAACTCTTTCGACCCGACGTGAATGACCTCCGGTGGAAAATAAGTCGGCGCCGCGGTGCTCGCGCGCACGAGCTGCCAGAGTTTCAGCTCATTATTGCAGCCGGTGCAGCCGGGCAGGTTGTATTTCGCTTTCGGGTTGTTCGAGAGCGGCCAAGGCGAATCGGTGGTGGCGTTGCGCAACACGATCATGAGCAAAGTGCGCAGCGTGTCCGTGCCAAAGTTTGTCTCAGCGCCGACGATCTCCTTGATCATCGCGGCCAGTTTGTCGTCGTGGAACTTCGTCTTGAAGCGTTCCCAGAGACGCGCCTTCTCAAACATCTCCGCGCCGCTCTTGATGTAGAACTCGCGAATCTCATTCACGCTTAAGCCGCGCGCGATCAGCGTGGCGATGATCGCGCCGGTACTGGTGCCGGCGACGTAGTCAAAATAATCCGCTAGCACGAGGTCGGCTCGGCCGCTCGCGGCGCGCAGCTCGGCCTCGATCTTGGCGAGGATTTCGACCGAGATGATGCCGCGGATTCCGCCGCCGTCGCAGGCGAGAAGTTTGTGCGGCGCGGGGCTTTCGACTTTCGTTAGGTAGCTCATAGGTTGGGTTCGTTAGGCCGGCAGCAGGGCCGCGAGCGTGGCGCAGACCGCTTCGAGACCGGCGCGGGTGCCCGGATCTTTGGTTTGCGCGGCGCTTTGTTTCAGATCGTTGAGAAGTGTCTCGAGCTTCCAGAGGGCGGCGCCTTCGTCGCGGACTTGGTCGCAAAGTTCTTCGGCCGCGGCGACGTCGCCGGCATCGAAAGCCATCCCGAGCAAGGTCGGGCGCGCCCACTCGTCGGCAGTCTTGCGGTCGACGGCGCTCTGACAAGCCAGCCGCGCCACCGTGGCGGCCGCGCGGGCGCGATCCTCATCTCCGGCGCGGGCGCGGGCGCGGTAGAGCCGCGGAAGGTTGCTCGAGGGATAGTAGTTGTTCAGGTCCAACTTCATCCCGCACTCGTAGTGTTTGATCGCCTCGGTCAGATAAGTCGCTTTCTGCGGCTCGTTCGCGGCGGCGCGGTAGAGACTCTTGAAGCGCCCGCCGATCAACCCCTCGCGCTCGGAGCTGGCGCCGCCGATTTTCATCAGCTCCTCCAGCGCGCCGATGGCCGCGAGATGATCGCCCGCTTTCGATTTGGCGAGGCAAGATTGCTCGCGCACCGCGGGCAGGAGACGGATCGATTCGGGCAGCGAATCGACGTAAGCGATCGTCTCGGCCCAGCCGGCGTAATCGCGCAAAAGGTAGAGCAGCTCGAGCGCGACCGCGGGCACGAGCGGCGCCCGACTGGAGTAATATTTGTCGCGCAGAGCGAGCGCGAGCTGGCGGCGTGACTCGTTAGGCGCGTGCGCGACTGCGCGCACTTCGGCTTGAAAAGCGGACAGCTCCAGAAGGAAACCCCGAATCACGCTGGCCCGCGACGGATCGACCGCTTTCTCGTCCGGATATCCGCGCAGAGTTTGGAACATCGGCCCTTCGCCTTGCGCCATCGCGGGCACGCCTTGCACCAGCGCGGCGCGGATCTTCGCCGCAGTCTCGTCGCTCACTTCCTCTTCGGGTAGCGGATAACGAAGCTGACGCATCTGGTCGATGTCGAAGAGCGCCTGCGACCAATCCGCGCTCATCAGCACACAGCCTTGCTTGCGCGCCGCATGGCGAATCCCGATTTCGTAATAAACGTTCCCGTTCGGGATCGTGAGGTCAGCCACGACGAGGTCGGAAAAATAAAGCCGCTCCAGCATTTCCTGGATGATGAGTGCGCCGAGGTCCTGATCTGCCCGCACCGGCTGGTAACCCAGCTCTTCGAGCGCCGGCGAGATCGCCTTTTCCCAGAGGCGATTGAAATTTATCTTGGCAGGCGCGGGCGGGTTCGCGCGTGTTTCCTTCGTGCTGAAGGGCATGACCATGAAGCAGATCGGCTTCGGCATGCTCTCAGATCACCATGCGTCTTTCGCGGTTGCGAGATAAATATGACTCGCCGCTCGGGTTCTCTCAGGCTTCCGCGCCGGAGCCTCCCGAGAGCTTCTGCGTCTCCAGGAACTGTGCGGTCTTGTTCGCGATGAGCGCCTCGACCCGCTCGACCAGGAGACGATCGCGCGCGGCTACATCGGCCATCGCGTAGTCCGCCGCGCCGACTGAGTAGAGCTCCTTCTCGCGCGCGAGCGCTTCGACCAGCGCGCGGTAGTGCAGCCAGTTTTCGTGAAACTTAAAGAGCTTCCCGACCGCCGCCGCCATCACCACGACCGCGCCCAGGATTGCGGAAAGGAGCGCGGCGAGATAGGCATCCTTCACCACCCAAAGGTTAACCACCGGAATCGCCGACCCCGCGAGCAGCGTCGCCACTTCGACGCCGTGGAAGAGCCACTTGTTCCAGCGCGCCTTGCCTTCATGCCACGCTTGCTGCGATTCCAACCGGCGCTGCAGATATTCGAACGAAGAGCTCATGATATTTTCGATGGGTTGATGATTGCGACCTGCGCGCCCAGCTCTTTCACCTTGTCCTGGAAATCCGACGTGCCGCCATGGCCGTCGCCGGTTTGTTTTTCATCCCACACGAGCAGCGCGCGAAGTTCTCCAGGGTCGCCGGCTTCTTTCCGGGCGGTATCGATGATCCAGAGATTGGTGCGGGCGTAAATTGAGGCGTCGTTAGGCGCGCGGGCAGGCTCCTCGGGCAGGATTTTCACCTCCGCCCGCTCGCGCAGAGCGTCGAAGCGTCGCACCCAATCAGCCCCCGCGTGCTGGACCGAGTCGCGCACAAAGGCTTCGACTGGTTGCGCGAGCAGCAAACGAATTTGCGCGCCGCGCCGGAGGCATTCCTCGGCGAAAAGAATGTCCGCACCGCAGGCGCCGCCGCAGATCGCGAGGTCTCGCGAACCGATCTCCCACGCCGCCAGTTGTTCCGCGATTTTTTCCCGCACCGCTTCGGCCTTGCTCTGGGGAAAGCGCGGATCTTTGCGGTCTGGCGCATCGATCATGTGACCGCTGCCAATCGCGACTTTTTCCCAGCTCGCTCCCATGCGGCCATTACCGGCGGCGGACTCCGCTGGCACAAGAAAATTCGCGGCGCGCGAGTTACGGCCGGGGCGGCAGATTTTCGTGAAAGGATGACCCACGCGCGGCGAGCGCGCGGAAAAGGCGTAGCTCGCTGATGTCGTAATTCCCGCCCAAGTCGTCGCGGATGCCGGTGAGATTGCGCGCACCGCTGCGGCCGAAGGCCGCCATGACTTCCTCTTCCTGCGCCGGTGTGAAAAATTGCTGACTCGTTAGGGGAACACCCGCTTCGAGCGCGAGCAGGAGATGGCCGAGAATCGTGCCGCGGACAAAACCGCGCCCCCGTGCAATCTCGTCGACCGATTCGCCCGCTTGGAAACGTCGCAACGTTTCTTCTTCGCTTTCGTTTAACTATCGGCGGGCGGGAACCGGCGCCGCGGCCACCCCGGCGAAATTCCGCCGCGCGTGCCCGCTGAGGTATTCACCGATCGCCGCCAGGAACGGCTCCGCGAAATCCTTCAGCTTCTGCTCGCCGACTCCCGGGATGCGGCGGAACTCCTCCGGCGTCGTCGGATAACTGCGCGCCATCTCCCGGAGGGAGACATCGGAAAAAATTACGTAGGCCGGGACGTTGCGCTCGTCGGCGAGATTTCGCCTCACGAGTCGGAGATCGTCGAAGAGGGCCTCGTCGCATTCGATCTCGCCCGCCCGATGGCGCGAGCGTGCGGCGGCTTTCTCGGGCGGTTTCGTGAGCGTGATCGCGGTCCGCGCTCGTAAGGCCTCACGGCCCGGGCCGGTGACCTGCAGAGTCGCGAATTTCCCCGGCGCCACCTCCACGAGATTCATCCGCAAGAGCTCGCGTCCGACCGCCTGCCAGGCGTCGCGTTTCAGTTCCTGGCCGATGCCGTAGGTGGTGATTTCGTTATGTCCGCGCTGCCGGATCGCTTCCGTGTCCGCGCCGGTGAGCACTTCCACGATATGGTTAAGCCCAAAGGCGAACCCGCTCTTCTGATGCACGCGCAGGACGCAGGAGAGGAATTTCTGTGCGACCACCGTGCCGTCGAAGGTCTCGCGCGGCTCGAGGCAATTGTCGCAGCCGTTGCACGGCTCGTTAGGCCGTTCCTCCGCGAAGTAGCGGAGGAGAGTGGTGCGCCGGCATTCCCGCGTCTCCGCGTAGTGCACCATCTGGCGCAGCTGCGCGCGCGCGATCTGCGCTTCGCTCTCGCTCTTCTCGTCGATGAAACGCGTCTGCTTCGCGACATCGCCCGCGCTGAAGAGGAGCACGCAATCGCCCGGCAAACCATCGCGCCCGGCGCGCCCGGTTTCCTGGTAATAGCTCTCGATGTTCTTCGGCAGGTCGTAGTGTACGACGAAGCGCACGTTTGGTTTATTGATCCCCATCCCGAAGGCAATCGTCGCGCTCACCACCCGCACGTCGTCGCGCAGGAACGCTTCCTGGTTTTGCGCGCGCTCGTTGTTCTCGAGTCCGGCGTGATACGGCTTCGCCGGAATGCCATCGGCGTTGAGCTTCGTCGCGACCGAGTCGGCGGCCTTGCGACTCGCGCAATAGACGATCCCGCTGTCGTTAGGCCGCTCGCGCAGAAAACTGAGGAGCTGGTCGTAGGGCGAAGCCTTCGCGACCACGCGGTAAGTCAGGTTCGGCCGGTCGAAACTCGCGACGTAGATTTGTGGGTCGCGGAAATTAAGTTGCCTAACGATATCCGCGCGCACCCGCTCCGTCGCGGTCGCGGTCAGGGCCATCAGCGGGACGTTCGGCAGCAGCTCGCGCAGCTTGTTCAACTCGCGGTACTCCGGCCGGAAATCATGGCCCCACTCGCTGATGCAATGCGCTTCGTCGACCGCGATCTGGGCGACGTTCCACTCTTTCACTTTCTCAATGAACGAATCGAGCATGAGCCGCTCCGGCGCCACGTAGAGCAGTCGGTATTTGCCGTTGAAAAGACCGCGCAAGCGTTGCCGCGCTTCGTTGCCATCGAGCGCCGAGTTTAGAAAAGTTGCCGCCACGCCGCTCGCCTGGAGCGCGTCCACCTGGTCCTTCATCAGGGAAATCAGGGGCGAGATCACGATCGTGAGGCCATCGCGCAGCAGCGCCGGCAGTTGAAAACAAAGTGACTTCCCGCCGCCCGTCGGCATGAGCGCGAAGACATCGCGCCCCGCGAGCGCGTCGCGCACGATCTCCTCCTGGAGCGGGCGGAAGGCCGAGTAACCGAAATGTTTCTTGAGGGCGGGAAGCAGTTGCACGCGGCAACTTATCACTCGCAAAAACCCGGTGCACAGCGGAATGCATTTTCGTTTATGAAATCAATCCTGCTGGTTCTCTTCTCCTCGATCCTGGCCGCGGGCTGCGCTCTCGGGAAGCCGCTAAGTTGGTCGGAGCTCTCCGCGCTGCCACTGCCGGCGCCGGCGAAACAGATCGCTTACGGCAGCGGCCCGCAGCAGTTCGGCGAACTGCGTTTGCCGAAGGGCGCGGGGCCGTTTCCGGTCGTGGTGCTGGTCCACGGCGGGTGTTGGATGGCGGCGTTTGATTATCACTACATGACGCGGTTCGCGGCCTGGCTGGCGGATCGTGGCGTCGCGAGTTGGACGATTGAATATCGGCGGGTCGGTGATGATGGCGGCGGATGGCCCGGGACCTATCTCGATATCGCGCAGGCGACCGATGCGCTGCGGAAGATCGCCCACGATGCGCCGATCGATTTGCAGCGGGTTTATGCGGCCGGGCATTCGGCCGGCGGGCAACTGGCGCTTTGGCTCGCAAGCCGCGCGCGCCTGCCGAAAGAGAGCGAACTCTATCGGCCCGATCCTCTCACAATTCGCGGTGTGCTTGGCCTCGCGGCGGTGACGGATCTCTTGACTTACCGCGTCGGGCCGCCGGGAAGTTGTCACTCGTCGGTCGACCAGCTCATGGGTGGCGGTCCGGAGAAATTTCCCCGTCGTTACGCTGAGACTTCGCCGCTGCAGCGACTCCCGTTAGGCATCCCGCAGGTTTTCATCCAGGGCGAGGAGGACCCGATCGTCGATCCCGCGTCGGTCCGCGCCTATGTCGCGGCGGCGGTCAAAGCCGGCGACCGCGCGGTCGTTCTGCCTCTGCCTGATGCCGGCCATTTCGAAGCCTCGACCCCGCTCCCGAAAACCGAGGCAATATTTGAGCAGGCATTGCGTTTATTGATTCCTCCCCCAGCGGGCAATCGTTAGGCAAAGCTTAACCGGCCTCGGACTCGAGGGCGTGAAAGTGTTGCCAGGAATACCAAAAAGCCCAAATCACCAGCGCGCTCACTGCGACGAGGAGAGCGACCAGGCAGGCGGTTTCGCTGAGCAAAAATTGCAGGAGAAGCAGCACGATCGAACCAAAAAACATCAGCCGGCCCCCGAGTCGATGGGTCGCACGCCAGGTGTCTGCGTTTTCTAAAGTCCAAGGCGTGCGGATGCCGACAAAGTAATTCGGTTGCAGCGCCGTGAGATAATTTCCCAAGACAGCGAAGAGGATCAGACACGCGTCGAGCAGAATGCGGCCGGAAAAGTTGTAACCCAGCGCGGCGAAAATCTGGATCGAGAAGACCACCAGAAGGAAGGCCGCGATCGCGACGCGGAGAACGGCTAACACCGCTGGCATGCGGCTTTCGTCGCCCATCCGTTGCCGCAGTTTTGGATCCAATCGTGGAAGGACGTGCAAAAGGAGAAGCATCCCGACGGCGAGAAGAGGAGGAAAAAGCAGGCCGAAGCCTTTCGGTTCCCAACGATCGATTTCGTTGTGCAGGTTCCAGTGGACGGGGACACGGTCCGGGAGCGCGGACCACAGCAGGGCCAGCGCGGCAAAAGGCGCGAGCAAGAGCAGTATTTCAAGCCAGAGAAGTTTCGATTTCATTTTTGTTTTTTGCCTTTCTTCATGAGGTCGAGAAGCCAGCCTAACGAGTCGTCGAGCACCGTGGTCTCGAGCGAGTAGGTGACGAACTGGCCGTGCTTCCGCGAGGAGACGAGCTGGGCGTGGCGGAGCAAATCGAGGTGGTAGGAAATGCTCGGCGCGCTCATGGGGAACGCCTCGCCGATCTGGCCGGCGGTCAGATCACGCTCCTTCAACATCTCGAGGATGCGGCGGCGGGTGGGATCGCGGAGAGCTTTGAAGAGCAGGTTCAATGAGTGCTTAATTAACTAACTATCTAAATAATGGCAAGCAGATTTCTTTCTCGGGTTCAGGGAGAGCTGTTGAGCCATAGATTGACATCGTTAAGACACGAATTCGGAACTCGCCCATCCGTGTCTCATCCGGGCTCGTCTGAGGCCAGAAAGATCCCTTTCAGTCCGGCCGCACCATCTCGAAGCGCTCGTCCCTGCGGCAATGCCAGTTCGGGCTCGCCATCCGTCCGATAAGATGGAAGCGCTCGCTCCGAAGACGCAGCCTTTCTGGGTCGATCAGTTCATCGCGGACGTGCACGCGCCTAACGAGTCCGATGATGTGCCGATTGCCGCCGATTTGTCCCCCATTCCGCGCATTCCAGACTGGCGGGCACCCCGCGATCCGCGGCGACGGCACCGCCGAGGAATTCGAAGTCAATAGGGCCTGTCGCCTCCAATTCATTTGCCCCGTAGGGAAGCGCCGCGGAACTCTTGTACATCGTTCCGCCACCGCTTCGTCCACTAGGTTGACGACAAACTCATGCGTCGCACACACATTGCGCGCGGTATCCTTCGGTTCGCCATCGTCGCGATCGCCAGGACAAAATCCGACGATTGGCGGATTCGCCCCGGGCGCGTTGAAGAAACTAAAGGACGCCACATTCAACTCCCGCTCGTGTCTGAGCGAAGTCACCTACGCGGTCGGCCGCGGCGTGACGAGCGAGACGAGCAGGGCATAAGCGCGGTTGGCGTCTTTGGCTGCGAGATCAAGTTCCATGGTTAGAACTCTAAAAGGTTTCTCGCCGGGCGGTGTGACTTGGTTAGGCGACCACCGTGCGTGCTGTGCTCACCTTTGCTCACCAGTGTATTCAGAATGGATTGGGCACCGTGGTGAGGTCTTTGATGCGCTGCTGTGTCAGCTCAACGCTGTAACTCGCCATGCCTGCGGCCCGGGAGGAAGCGGAGCCGATATTCGCGTGCGTCGCGACGAAAGCGACCTGGGCGTCGCGATACTTGAGCCATGCCCGCTGCGATTCCCGGAGACGGGTTTCGAGCAACTGCGCACGCTCCTTATCGTTGTCGGCCTTGATGCTTTTGAGGAGCTGCGCGTAAGCCGCGTTCAGATTCTTGTCGGCTTCGGCGGAAACCTTATTGGCTTCGCCATAGTCGGAACCAGATTGCGCCGGGAGCGTCAGCGGAAGGCAGAGCGCAACGAAAAGAAAGAAAAGATTTGCGGTATGTTTCATAGATAGGTCGTAGCCAGGCTCCGGGGTGTGACGGGTCGCTCCGGGGAATCCTTCGGATCGGTGATGGGAAAAAGATCTTTTTATCGAGAAGAACGATCCGTCATCCGATCGGCGTGTCGCGGACCAATTTTGCCTCGGCATCCCGACGAATGAGGAGACCGCGCTGATCATTCCCCCAGAGTCGTTTCATGCGTTGGATGAGATCGGCGATTTTCCCTAACGTCGCCCGCACATCGCGGCCTCCCGGCGGCGTCTCTCCAAACTGCGTGATGATGTCCCTGATCTCGCGCATTTCCGAACGGCGATCGCCGCCGAGATCGGGGCCCCGATTGTAAACGATCGAAGTCATCGCGCCGAGGACGGTCGAGGGCAAAAGGTCGATCCCCGGGTAGGTCTGGCGCGTGAGTGCGATCTCGCGCGGCAGAGTCGACTTCATGAAAACAGTGCGAGCGTCAGGCGCGCTCACGTGGATGTCGGAGAATTGATGGGCGAGGGCCTGGGCGGCCCCGCCGGTTTTTCCTTCGGCGATCGACAGGCGGTTGATTTGCTCGTCGGTCAGAATCCCGCGCCAAAACTCCAGGCTCCCGGGGTCGGCGCCGATGTCACAGCCATAGCCGATGGAAATTCCGGAGCCGCCACCGGGCCATTTGCTCGCCTGATCGATTCCCTCCGCCTCCAGGATGAGGGAGATGGCTGCCCCTGGGAATCCTTCAATGTCCGCGGCCGGGGCGGGAGCGTGTTCTGCCCACTCCTTGCCGGTGAGTTTGGCGTAGATGGCTTTCCACGTGATCTCACCTGGGCTGCCATCCGAAACCACCCCGACGAATGTCTGCACTGCGCGCACGATCGATTCAGTAGTTGTCATAACATTTGCAACTTTATCCGTTGCCAAGCTCCGCCGACAAGCAAAACCGTCACGCTGGAATTGACCTCCTCCTGAGGAATCTTTCGCTGGCTGATATCGCGTTATCGCAATGGTGCACCGCTTCGATCGCGTCGTTGGATTTCCGGAACGCCCTTCCGAAAATTGCATTTACTCGCCCGTTTCGGCTCACTGATGGAACGCGGAGATTTTAAGAAAATATCAGCAACCCACAGGCTCTGGCTGGAGAGGAAGGAAAGTGCGGCGACCTCACTGCGGGAAGGCGCCGCGGAGTATCGTTGCAATTCACTGCGAGCCCGCGTCCTCCGCGGTCAGGCGATCCGCATAACGGTAGTAACCGCGGAGCCGCGCGCCGGTGCGCGTGAATTTTCCGAAGCTGATTGAAGAGCGATGTCCGAGCCATTCACTGGATTTAGGAGAGGCAGGCGGCGCGAGTCGAGAGCCTAACGTTTCTCCAACGCGGCCAGTTGCTTGCGCGGATCCCAGCCGTGCGGCAGGGGCTGGAGACTGGACCATATCATTCCTTCGGCCTGCCACTGTTCGCGCCATTCCTCGTAGGTGAATCCTTTGTCGTCATCACTCACGCCGAACTGAAAGCCGCAGCTCGGGCAGATCTCAAACGAACCGCCACCTGCGCGCGTCCGCGGTTCCTCTTGCAGCTTCGGAAAACCGCAGACCGGGCAGGTGTGGTGTTTCTTCATCGATAAGTCCGAAGGTCTATCCGCCGGCCGGGCTGGCGATCAAAGTAACTCGCATCGCGCGGCTTGAAGAATGTCTTGGTGGTCCCGTCTCGATTGTAGGCGCCGAAAGCTCCTGTGCGCGGATCGTAAATTCGGAGCGTCCCGCGATTATCCAGCTTCGCGGGCAAGCTTTCCGCGCGAGCCCGCTGTAGAAATTGCGCGGCCATGCGCGCATAATCGCCCGCGTTGCGCGCGCCAAAATCGGAACCGTGGCGCGCGAAGTGATCGGGCAGCGAAGCGGGATTGCCCCACGTCTGAGCCATGTTTTGTGTCGTCGGGGGCGCGGCTCTCTGGGTGACCCACGAAGTGCCGGGCAGGTGGAAACGCTCCAGCGAACAGCCGTGGCCGAGCGATAGATAAACCAAAAGCCCGATAGAAACGGCCAGCAGCAGGACAAGTTTGAAGAAGCAACGAATCAAAATTCCTCGATTGCGCCGAGTTTAGTTGGGCGATTCGTCCCGCGTCCAGTCCGGGAGGACGACAGCAGTGTGTATTGCTAACGTTCGTTGTCTCCGCGCAGATATTTCTCGTAAAAGTCGCTCTGGAAAGTTTCGTGCGGATCGCAGGCGCGTTTCAATGCCGCGACTTTTGCATAACCGGGATAAGCCCGGCGAAACTGATCGACGGTCGCGTGGGGTCGATAGGGAAGATAGTAGGTGCCGTGAGAGGCGAGGGCGTCGTCGATCAATCCGCGAGTTAGTTCGGCCATTCCCGCATCAGCGTTTATGGTTGTGCGATAACGGAATAGGAAGACGAGGCTGAACACATCCTCCCGCGCGTAGGCCTGGTCCGTGACGTCGTCGCGGCGCACTTTGCGCACGGTCACATTCAACAGGTCGATCTGGGCGCTGCGATTTCGCAAGCGCGGACGAATCCGATCGAGGAACGCGGTCAGTTGGTCGGGAGGCACGAAGTATTCGTGCAGGATTTCGGTGAACCGCGGATCGCGATTTGCGAACCAGGTCGAAGGCGTCTGGAGAACGCCGTTGCGCGAAAGGACTCGATGCGTTTGACCGTGCCAGCGTTCGATCGTCCAGCGCACGAGCTTGCCAAAGTCACTGCCCGCCGACGCGCGGAAGACGGCGCGCGCGAGTGCGATTTCGGTGGACTTCAATCCGTAGCTGCCGCCGTTTTCGGCCACGGTATTTACCGGCGCAGAATCCGCAGGCGCGGGAACGGTATTGAAGCGAATGATGCGCGCCTCGCGCAGAAACCACGGACCCGGTGCGATGCTCAGGCGGCCATAAGCCAGCGCGGGTGGAGCGGATTTATTAGAGACTAACGAATCAAAGCGTTGCGCATAATCGTTCGCAGCAGCGGGAAATTCTTCCACCCGCCAGCCGCCATTCACGAGCGTATGCCCGCCCATGGAATGAGCCGAACCCGCAACGCTGATTTCCCTTCCCTCGACCCCCGCGCGGCGGACCAATGCTTGCAACTGTTTTGTCGCGGCGGCCGGGTCGGCCTCGAGAACGACGGTTTGCTGCGGAATCGAGGTCGTTAGGCGGCTGTAATCGCCATGCGCCGGGAACTCCTCCCTCAGAACGAAGTGGCGATCCGTTACCCAAGACGCGCCGAGGAGAGCCGCGTAGGCAGCGACGAGAAGAACGACCGCGCCGAGTGGAAAATAGAGCCAGCGAAACAGTTTGTTTCGCCCGTGCATCAGGGGCGCCGCTCTTTGATCGCCTGCAGGAGATCAGCGACGACTTGGTCACGCGGCTTCGCGCCGAGGTTGCCTTGGCCGTGGACGCGGACGCTGACCGCGTTGGCCTCCATGTCGCGACCACCGATCACCAGCATGGTGTGGACTTTCATTTGTTCGGCGCTGGCGATCTTGGCTTTGATGTGGTCGTTGCTCGCGTCGAGCTCGGCGCGGACTTCGTGGGCGCGCAGTTCGGCCTGGATGGCGCGGGCATATTCCACCAGCGGCGCTTCGTCGCCGATCGGGAGAATGCGGACCTGTTCCGGAGCGAGCCAGAGGGGAAAGTTGCCGGCGTAATGCTCGATGAGGAAACCGATGAAACGCTCGTGCGTGCCGAGCGGCGCGCGGTGAATGCAGAGCGGGGTTTTCTCGGTGTTGTCGCGATCTTTGTAGACGAGGCCAAAGCGGGCCGGGACGGCGAAGTCGACCTGGTTAGTGGCGATGCTGAACTCGCGGCCGATTGCGCTCCAGACCTGGACGTCGATCTTCGGACCGTAGAAGGCAGCTTCGTTAGGCACTTCGACGTAGTTAATCCCGCTGCGCTGGAGGACGCCGCGGACCATGTCTTCAGTCTTCTTCCAAAGCTCGGGGTTATCGACGAATTTCTGGCCGAGTTTGGCCGGGTCGTGAGTGGAGAAGCGCATGACGTATTTCTCGATCCCAAAGATTTTGAAATACTTCAGATACATCTCGTTCACGGCGCGGAACTCTTCTTCGAACTGCTCTTCGGTGCAGTAGATGTGGGCATCGTTCATCTGGAGCGAACGCACGCGCATGAGGCCGAAGAGTTCGCCGCTCTGTTCGTAGCGGTAGTTGGTGCCGTACTCCGCAAGTCTTAGCGGCAGGTCCCGATAGCTATGCGGGACCGCAGCGAAGAGCTTATGGTGATGCGGGCAATTCATCGCTTTGAGGTAGTAGCGATTGGAAGTCAGGCTTTCAGCCTGACTCGGCGGGCGGCCATCTTGCCCGCCCGTTTCGGCAGGCTGGAAGGCTGCCGGCCGAGACAGGCCAGGAAGCCTGTCTTCCGCTAACTCCATCGGCGGGAACATCGAATCCTTGTAGTAGGGAAGATGGCCACTGGTCAGGTAAAGTTGTTCCCGCGCAATGTGCGGGGTGCGAACGCGTTGATAGCCGGCGGCGAATTCGGTCTCCTTGGCCAGCTTCTCCAGTTCCTCGATGATGGCGGCGCCGCGTGGGAGCCAGAGCGGGAGGCCGGGACCGACGTCGTCGTCGAAGGTAAAGAGTTGTAACTCTTTCCCGAGCTTCCGATGGTCGCGTTTCTTCGCTTCCTCGAGCATGGCGAAGTAGGCGTCCATCTCGGTCCGGCTCTTGAAGGCGGTGCCGTAGATGCGCTGAAGCTGAGGGTTCTTCTCATCGCCTTTGTAGTAGGCGCTGGCGACGTGGGTGAGTTTGAACGCGCCGATGTTGCCCGTGCGCATGACGTGCGGGCCCGCGCAGAGGTCGGTGAATTCGCCGTTGCGGTAGAGCGTGATTTTTTCGTCTTCGGGAATGCGCTCTATGATATCGAGCTTGAACTTGCTCGCCTCCGGACGAGGGCCGAGGGCGGCGAGTTCGCCGGCGTGGGCCAGGGCGAGCGCTTCCGCGCGCGAGACTTCCACCCGCTCGAAGCGGTGGTTTGCTTTGATCTCCTTTTTCATCTCGGCCTGGATTTTCTCGAAGTCCTCCGGCGAGATGCGGTGCGGCAACTCGACGTCGTAATAAAATCCATTCTCGACCGGGGGCCCGGCCGCGAACTGCGCTTCCGGCCAAAGTCGCAGGATCGCCGTTGCGAGAACGTGGGCCGCGGAGTGGCGGGTCCGCTCCAACTCGGTCATGGGCGGGCCTTCGTGTGCTGGCGGCACGCCCGCGGCGGCGATATCTTCGGCGGCGCCCTTTTCGTTGTTCTCCTCGTTATGCATTTCGCGGTGGAACTTACCGCGAAGGTCACGAAGAACAGGAGAATTTACCAGCGCTTTATTCGTCTTGGCCCCGCAGGGCATTCATCCAGTGGAACGAAGAAGATTGTTTACATGCACTATGCTCAACGCGAGAGCGAACCCACCCCGCCCGGCGCGCCCGCCACTCAGGAAACTGCACCGAGCCGCAGTTCCCGAGGGGCGGGCTTCCACAGGCTATTGAAACCGCGTCCCCGTCCACATTCCGCAGAACGAGAAGAGCAGATTGCCACTGGCGTCGTAGATATCGATAGTCGTGTCGGCGGTGAAGGTGTCGCCGGCTGCGAGTGTCACTGTGGCGGTGACTTCACCCCTTCCGGCAAAAGTGCCAGTATTATCGTAGCCGTAGGACACGTCGCGCAGCGTGTAAGTCTGGGTACCTTGCTGGTGCGCCCAATTGCCGTATTCTGGAGTTTGCAGCCCCGGGCTGTCGCCGGGCCCGACAGAATAGCCATTGAGTGTCCCGCCTCGGTTGAAGGTCATTAGAGTCGGGAAGTCCGGGTTCAGCCGCTCCCGCGTGACACAATCCACCCCGTGCCTGAGCACCTGCCACGTGCCGACAAGGGACTTGCCGTCTACTGCTGGCGACGATTGTGCGCTTGCTTCTAATGCGGTGAGGAGCATTACCGCGCTCATGGCGAGGCCGAAGGCTAGTCTTACAATGTTGTGTTTCTTCATAGTTGTTTTCCTTTTTGTTTGGGCCCTGGCCAATTCTCGTGAGGAGAATTTAGTTGCGGCTGTTCAATCAGGTACTGCGCAGGATCCGGCCGGACGTTATGCGGAAACTTGAACTCTTTTGAAGATCGCCAGTCGTCCGGCGCTGTAGCGGCGCTCTGTGAGCGCCGTCCTTCTCGGAAACTGGCGCAATTCGGCGGTCACGGACCGCCGCTACAAGAGTTACCGGTGTTCTTTTGGCGCGAGCGAAGCGACAATTTTTTCGAAGCGCGGATCGCCACGGAGCGGATCCCAGAGGGGTGATAGTTTCAAGCCACCGTAGGTGACGGACTGCGGTGGCGCGATGGCAATGGCCAACTGCTCGCAGGCCAGATCTCTCTCGCCTACCCAAGCGGCGACGAGCGCCAGGATTCTCACCAGGCCCTTACCGACAATCGCATCCTTTTCCGGAGGCAGAAGCTCAAGCGCACGGCGGCCTTCGCGGAGGGCGTCTTCTTTGTGGCCCAAGCCCGCATCAATTAATCCGAGCGCACTCCAGGCCGGGCCGAACTCGGGTTGAGCTTGTACGACCTTTTGCTGCTCCACGCGAGCCGCGGCAAATTTCCGTTGTGCTCGCTCCTCATCTTTCTCCATTCGCGCGATGACGCCCTCGTAAAAGCCACGATTGATTTGAATCTGGGGGCCCACAACAATTTCGTCGTCATGCAGCTCATGCAATGCTTCTTTGGCCGCGGCGATGTCGTGTTCGTCCAGCGCGCAATCGAGCCAAAAATTGGTGGGGGTCGTCCAGACCGCGCCGGGACGGTTCGCCTGGATCGAAGCGATAGCCTGATGCAGGGGCCGTGGATCGGCGTTCATATCGAGTTCCCATTCCGGAAGAGCTAGCTGCCTGAAAACATCATCCGGTCTGGCGGCAGCGACGGCCCGGCCTAACCACATTCTTGCTTCAGCAATGCGCCCGAACTGCCGATGCAGATAGGAAACGGCGCTCAGGGTGTCCGAGTCGAGCGGATCCAGCTCAGCCGCCCGCTGCAAGTCCTGAATGGCCTCTGCAAAATGCCCGTTCCGTCTTTGGATGGAACCCATCAAGTGAAAGATCCGGGCATCGTTAGGCATACTTTGTCTTGCCACTTCCAGCTCGGCCAGCGCGCCGTCGTAATCGCGATAACCTCGGTAAAGGTGTTCGGCTTGGGCGAAGTGCGCTTCACCGGCGTTGGGACGGGCGCGGAATGCATTTTGGATCGCTGCTTTTGCCAATTCCAGCCGCGCCGGGGTGTGGTCGAAATCATTAAAATAAATCGCGTCGTTCGCGGCAGCCATGAGGCAATACGCCTCGAGAAACGATGGATCGCGCGCCACGGCCTGGTTGAGCAACTCAATGGCCTCAGGATAGTCCTTTGCCTCGGCTTCCTTGATTATAACATTGGCGCGTGAATAAAAATCGTAGGCGATGAGGTCGGCCGTCAGCTTGTGCTGAATAGCCAGTTGCTCAGAGGATGAGAGTCTGGCGCGAAGCTGTTCCGCGACCTTCTGCGCGATCTCGCTTTGGATGGCGAACAGATCGTTCCAATCGCAATCGAATTGCTCGGCCCAGGCGTGCGTGTCGCTGCGCGTATCGATCAATTGCGCGTTTAAATGAATCTTGTTCCCGTTCCGGCTCGCGCTGCCTTCCAGCACGTGGGAGACGCGTAGCGCCTCACCGATCCGGCGGACGTTTTGCTGGCCGCGATATTCCATCACGCTGGTGCGGCTGATCACCTTGAGATCGGTGATCTTCGCCAACTTCGTTAGGATGTCGTCCTGAAGACCATCGACAAACGCGCCGTTCTCGTTCTGCTCGCTCAGATTTTCAAAAGGGAGAACCGCGATTCCGGTGGTGAGTGGAGGTTCGATCCGTTGGCTTTTCCAGACGTTCCATCCCACCGCCGCAGCTAATGCAACCAGAGCGGCTGCAAGCAACGCGCGGGTCGGATTGCGCCGGACACATTTTCCGCCGCGGCTCAGGAATCCGCTGCGCCGCGCCGCGACCGGTTCGCGCTTCAGCCAATGCTCCAAGTCCTCGGCCAGCGCGCGCGCCGACGAGTATCGTCGCGGCGGATCCTTCTCCAGGCACTTCAGGCAAATCGTGGAAAGATCGCGATCGATGCGGCGATTCCAGATACGCGGCGGTCTCGGCTCGGTGTCGAGGAGCAACCGGATCGTCTCGTAGGTGGTTCCGCCAGCGAAGGGAGGATGACCGGTGAGCAATTGGTAAAGCACCGCGCCGAGTCCATAAACATCGGTCGCGCAACCAACCGCGGCGTTGTTTCCTTGAGCTTGTTCGGGCGCCATGTAGCTCGGCGTGCCCATCACCTCTAGTGTGCGCGTGACGGTGCTCTCCGATTCCACCAATCGGGCCAGGCCAAAATCAGTCAGATGCGGTTCGCCTTTCGCGTCGAGCAAGACGTTGCCCGGTTTAATGTCGCGATGCATGATGCCATGCTCATGCGCGTGGTGGACAGTGCGCGCGACTTTCGCGATCAATTCCGTGGCCTGACGGACCGAGAGGGGCGTTCGCCTAACGACCTCGTCGAGTTGACCGCCCTCAATGAATTTCATGCTGAAGTAGCAGGAGCCGTCGCGCTTTCCCACTTCATAGATCGGGACGATGCCGGGATGATCGAGCCGCGCGGCCGCTTCGGCTTCCCGGCGAAACCGTCTCATATGCGCTTTTGACGCCCATTGCCCGAGGCCGATGACTTTCAGCGCAACGATGCGGTTGAGACTTTTCTGCCGGGCGCGAAACACGACGCCCTGACCACCGCGACCAAGTTCCTCCAGCAACTCGTAATCCCCAAACTCTCCCAGTGGCTCGGTGGCTGCCCTCGGCTCGGAGTCATCAAAGCTCCCGGTCCTAGATTCGTTAGGCGACCTCAGCGCTGCTCCGAGAACACAGCCGGTGCAGAGTCCTTCCGGCGCGTCGGAGAAAATTTTCTCGCCGCACTTTCGGCAAATTCTGATGATCCGGATCACAGTCGGAGACTCGCGGGGCGCTCCGCTTGGTACTGCGTAGGATTTCATCGCGCGTTACCTCCCGACGACCGAGATGAGATGCCGCAGCTCATCTTCGACTTCGCTCGGACTCGTCACCGTATGCGCGATTTCTTCTCGCAAGAGAGATTGATAACGCTGACGAAATCGGTAGAACGCCTGCCGCACGGCGTTCGCCGTCATGCCCAGTTGCCCCGCGATCTCTGCCTGGGACGGCGCGCCCGGTTCGTCTGGCAGCAATTGCTTGAGTGCCTCGAAAATTCCGGCATTTCCGGCGGCTCGATACTCCTCCTTCAATCGGCTGAGCACGTGTTCCAACACGGTTGAAGCCCAACGGCGTTCGTAAATTAATTCGGGAGTCACTCGATCCGCCGTGTCCGTTTCGATCCCGTCCTCCGCGCCCATCTCGTCGAGTGGAATTGGTTTCAGGCCTCTGCCACGCTTGATCGCCATCGCGCGGCGCCATTCATCAGTCAGGAAATTTTTGAACGCCGTCAGCAAATAAGAACGGAAGCGGCCCTTCTCCTTCCGCACCGCATCCAGGTCTCGTCGCTCGAGCAGCAGCGCAAAAAACCCTTGCGTCAGATCCCTCGCATCGTCGCGGTTCAGAGTCTGCCGTCTAACGAAAGCGTAGAGTGGCTTCCAGTACGCGCGGCAAAGCGTCTCGAGCGCTTCGGCGGCGTGGGGCGATTCCTCTTGCGCGCTCAAGACCACGCTCCAACGAGTAGTAGCGAATACCACCGGACCGGCTCGCGTAGTTCTGTCGAGCCGGGCGGGGGAATCTACCCGATCATCCGCAAGCACGGGGCGATCCAACTAAAGCCGCCCTCGAAAAGCAAGCTTCGATCGAGGCGCCAGACCGATGCGTTGAGGACAGCGCACGCTACAAACTCAGCCGCTCGCGCAGTTCCTGCGCTCGCCGGCGCGCGACTTTGATTTGTGGGTCGCGCTCCCCGAGCCAGAGGGAAAGCCCGCCATCAAACCAGGGCTCGACCTTCCCCACGGCACGCAGGTTGATGATGTGCTGCCGGCTGACCCGAAAAAAAAGTCGCGGATCGAGCCGCGCTTCGAGGGTTTGCAGGGAGCGGGGGATGAGTGGGCGGTTCTCGGCGAAATAAACCCGAGCGTAATTGCCTTCTGATTCAAGCAGGCGGATGTCGCTCACCCGCACGAGCCAGCAGCGATCGCCGTCTTTCAGGAAGACCTGGTCGGTTTCGCCTAACGAGCCTGTCGCGGACACGGCTTCGATGGCTGGTTCGTGGTCCGTCTGGAGCCGGGCGAGGGCTTGGGCGAGGCGGGCGGGCTCGATCGGCTTGAGCAGGTAATCGAGGGCGCCGAAGTCGAACGCCTTGAGCGCGTATTGATCGTAGGCCGTGGTGAAAATGACCCTGGGCGCGGCGGGCAGCTCGGCGAGGAGCTCGAAGCCGGTCCGCCCCGGCATCTGCACGTCGAGGAAGATGAGATCGGGTTTGAGCGCGGCGATTTTTTCTTCGGCCTGGTTGGCGTTGGCGGCTTCGCCGACGATCTCGACTGCGGGATGCGCCTTAAGGAGTCGGCGCAATTCGGAACGAGCGAGCCGTTCGTCGTCGATCAGCAGGGCTTTCATGATTTCGTCGCCGGCAGAATGAGGAGGGCTTCGACCCAACCGGGTTCCGGTTCGTGCAGTTCGAGCGAAGCCTGGCTGCCGAAGAGCAGGCGCAGCCGCGTGCGCAGATTCGTCAGGCCGAGGCCAGTCGAATCGGCCGCGGCGGAAGCGCGAAGCGAACCGGTATTGCCGATGGCAATCTCGAGCGCGCCGTCGTGCGGCCGGGCGGAGAGGCGGAGCCGGCCGGGTCCCATATCGCGGGAGACGCCGTACTTGACCGCGTTCTCGACCAGCGTCTGCAAAGCGAGCGGCGGCAGAAAGAAAGGCAGCGCGGCCGGATCGATTGCGCGCTCGATCGTGAGCCGGTCTTCGAAGCGGATCAATTCGAGCGCGAGATATTGCTCCATGGTTTCCACCTCTTCCGCCAGCGGGACGAGCGAACGCTCGCCCGATTGCAGGTGATAACGCAGGATCGCCGCCATCTGCGTGATCGCTTCCTGGGCGCGCGGCGGATTCTCCAGGACGAGCGCGCGCAGGCTGTTGAGGCAGTTAAAAAAGAAGTGCGGATTGAGCTGGCTCTTCAACCCACGCAATTCGGCCTCGGCCAGTGCCGTCTGGGCCTGGTAGCGCTCGATCTCCTGTCGGCGTTGCCCTTCGAAGTAGGCGCTGCCGAAATAAATGCCCGACCAGAGGGTGAAGATGATGAAGTCATTGAAGACGAAGACGAACCAGGTGGCGACGAGCGCGAGGCGACCGTGATGGCCAAACGAGCTCACCCGCGGCGGGACGAGGATGAAATAGACCGACACGACCACGACGAGGAGGAAGGCGAGGAGGAAATTCACGCCGACAACGCGCGGGATCACCTGGGGGATCGGCAGCTCGAGCCATTGGTGCCGAAGGATAAAACGGCGAAAACCGTGGGTGAGGAGAATCCCCAGTACGCTCAGCACCGCATACCCACTGACGAGGCGCCAGCTAAAGGTGAGGAAGCCTTGGCTGGTGAGGACGTTGACGAGAAAATAAGCGCCCCAGCCGCCGAGCTGACACCACCAATAGGCGGCGCGCGGTGGCGGCGTGGAGCGCGAATTCATCTGCCTAACGAGAGCTAGCGAAACGCGGGATTTCGCTCCGGGCACTTCGTCGCCAGCGCTCCGGGCTCGAAAGCGATGATCGAGCAGGCGGCCAACGCAGGCAGGAGAAAGCCCGTGAGCAGCAGCGGCGCGTGGAGAATGGCGGCGGCGATGATCGCAGCCGCCCAGAGGATGGCGTTGGTGATGGAGTGTTTGGTTTTCATGTCTTTATCGTTTCGGAATTTGCCCGGGCTCGGTGCGGAAGTTTAGGGCGCGGCCAGTTCGTGATCGAGCACGGCGTAAAAACCGCTCGGGTCGTCGATCATGATGAAGTGTTTCGTTTTCTCGAAGAACTGGAAGCGCGTCTGCGGGGCGTTCGTGAATTGGGATTTGTAATTCTGCTCGAGCACTTCGCGCGGGGCATATTGCAGAATCTGGGCGAGCGCGCCGAGGACAAGGAGGGGGCATTTGATCTGACCGAGCTCAGGTCGGAAATCGCGGCTGAGCAATTCACCCATCGCCTGGCCGACCGTCGAGGGATCAGATTTGCCGCACATCTCCGCGATTCGGTCCACGTCTGCCGGCTTCGTCACCATGGAAGGAATGGAAACGCCGCGCTGGTATTGCGCGAATTGCTCCGGCGTCTGGCGCGAGATCGTCTGGCGCATGGCCGCGACGCCTTTCTTCGCGCCCTCGACATCGGTCACGCCCGGAAACATGACGCCCGCGAGAAAAGGCAGGCCGTCCACGGAGATGATGTCGCCGGGGAGGTCGGGCGCTTTTTCCCCGATCGCAAGGGCGATGGTGCCGCCGAGACTGTGGCCGATGAGGACCGGTTTCTCGAGTTTGTGCTCGCGGACGAAGGCGATGATTTGGTCGCGCGCGTCATCGAGGAGCTGATCAGTCTTCACGGCCGGCAGACCGCCGAAGCCCGCGATGCTGACGACGTAGCATTCATATTTGTCCTGCAAATGTTTCACCGTGTCGTCCCAGATCGCGCCGGGAGTGGCGAGGCCGGGAATGAGGATAACGGGTCGACCGTGGCCGGTGACTTTAACGTCGATGACTTTCGGCGCGTCAGCGGCGCGGACGGAGGCGGCCGCGAACAAGAGCGCGGCGCTGAGACAGGTAACGAGCTTTTTCATGACCCGAGCTAACCGCAACGCGAGGGAGGGCGCGCGGCGAATGTGATGAGAGGTTCTGCGCCGTGACGAGCGGTTGTAGCCGTCGCCCTGTGGGCGACGCGAGGGAAGTCAGGCGTCTCGCCTGACTCGGCGGGCAGCCTTTCAGTATGCCGTTTCTCGGCCGGGCCGGATGGCCGGCCGCCGAGTCAGTCAGGATGACTAACTTCCGGAGCCAGGAAGCCAGGACCCGCGCTTCGCATAGCGAAGCGGCTACAAGAACCGGCAAGCGGGTTACCCGCGTTTGCTGAAGATCTTGATTTCTTCAGCGGCTTTCTGGAGAGCGTCGAGTGTTTGCAGAGCCATCTCCTGCTTCTTGATCGTCTCGGCATTCGTCGCCTGCATCGCCTGCAGGAGCTGGGTCATATTCTTCGTCGCCGCCGCGTCGTCGGCGGCCGCGGGTACGACAGCACGGGGCGCGGTGGCGGGCGTCGGCGCGGGAGCATTGACGGCTTGGAGCACCACCGGCGTGGGCGCCTGGCCGTGGAGCGAGGTGAGCGCGCACGCGCCCAGCGCGAGCGGAAGCAAAAGATAGCGGGCCTTCATCTTAGCGGCCTCCTCTGCTGGAATAGATTTTCGCGACCCGGATCGCCTCGGCGAGCGTGACGAGCTTGGCGTCGATCTTCGCCTGGTTCTCGGCGAGCAGGGTTTGCTGGTCTTGCACGGCTTTGAGCAGGGCTTCGATTTGTTTTTGATCAGTCGGCGCGAGCGATTGCGCGCCAAGCGAGGTGGCGAAAAGGGCACACAGGCCGAGCAGGGTGATCTTTTTCATACGGTCAAAGGAATTCTCCACCGAGTGAAAGCAAGTCACGTTCCTCCCGCGAACCGAGGTGGCTGCGGCTCGAAATTTGCTTGCGAGCAGGGAGGCCACTGATACCCTCAGGCGTGGCCGGCCCGGGAATGTTCCAATCGCAGAATCTCTCGCTTCAGCAGGTCCTTGCGCCGCAACTCCAGCAGAGCCTGCTCATTCTCCAGGCCCCGCTCCTCGAGCTGCGGAATCTCGTGCAGCAAGAGATGGAGACGAACCCCGTGCTCGAGGAATTGGCCGATCCCACCGACGAGGAGCGCCAGGTCTCCGAGAGCGAGCCGGAAAAGGACGACTTCAAGGAGGAGTTCGATGCGCTGGCGAAGCTCGATGACGAGTGGCGCGATTACATGGCGCAATCGGGCAGCTTTAGCGGCCGCTCGAAGGAAGAAGAGGACAAGCGCCAGTTTTTCTTCGACTCCATCGTCACCCAGGAAACACTGCAGCAGCATCTCGTCGCGCAATTAAACCAGACCGCGCTCAGCAGCGATGATCGCAAGACCGCCGAGCTCATCATCGGCAACATCGACGACAACGGGTTCCTCCAGACCACGCCCGAGGAGATGTCGATGAACACCGGCATTCCGCAGGAAGATTTCGAGCTCATGCTCACGCTCATCCAGGGCTTCTACCCGCCGGGCGTGGGTGCGCGCGATCTGCGCGAGTGCCTGCTCATTCAACTCAAACGCGAAGGGCGCCAGACCAGCCTCGAATACCGGATCATCTCCGAGCATATGGAGGATCTCGGGAAGCGGCGTTTCCCCGAGATCGCGCGCCGCATCGGGATCGGTGCCGAGCAGGTGCAGAAATGCGCGAACAGCATCGCCCAGCTCGATCCGCGGCCGGGCGCGATCTTCGCCGAGTCGCCGCAGAATTACGTCCTGCCCGACGTGACCGTGGAGAAAATCCAGGGCCAGTATCAGATCATCCTCAACGGCGAACAGATCCCGCACCTGCGCATCAGCAACACCTATAAGGACATCATGTCGCAGGACGGCAGCGGCGGCGAAGTGAAGGATTACATCCGCGACAAAATTCGGAGCGGGAAATTCCTCATCAAATCGATCCACCAGCGGCAGCAGACGATCTCGAACATCGCCCACCAGATCGTCGATCGGCAGAAGGAATTCCTCGAGAGCGGCCCGGCGCAGCTCAAGCCGATGACGATGGTGCAAATCGCCGAGGCCGTCGGCGTGCACGAGACCACGGTGAGCCGCGCGATCTCCGGCAAATACATCTCCACGCCGCAGGGCGTTTACGAGATGAAATATTTCTTCACCCCCGGCTACCAGACCGCCGGCGGCGAGTCGGTCAGCAACACGAGCGTCAAAGGCACGATCCAGGATCTGGTGAAAACCGAGTCCGGCGCGGCGCCCTTGAGCGACAAGGAGATCGTCGAGATTCTCGGGCAGCGCGGCATCCCGATCGCCCGCCGCACCGTCGCGAAGTACCGGACCGAGCTGAACATTCTGCCGAGCAACATGCGGCGGAAATACTAGGAGAAAGCCGCGCGGCTGCCGTGAATCCCTCCTTGCGCCGGAAGGTCATCGCCGAATGGCGCGGGCTCCCGTCGGATTCGCCCCCGCCCGATCGCGCGCAAGCTGTCTCGAGTTTAATCCCCGGCGTGATGCAAAAGCTGGGCCTGAAAGAGCGGCTCCAGGAAAGCGAAGTCCGTGGCGCGTGGAAAGCGCTCGTCGGCGATTTCATTGCCGCGCATTCCGCGCCGATCTCGCTCCGCGACGGCATCCTCTACGTCCACGTGTTGCAACCGGCTCTGCACTACGAGCTGGAGCGGATCACCAAGCCGCAAATCCTGCGGAAGCTAAAGCAACGCTTTGGCGCGCGCGTCATCCGCGACCTGCGCTTCCGCCTCGGCTGAGTCGTTAGGCGGAGGCTCGCTGTCGCAGATGTTTCACGAACGCGCGCAAGGTTTCCTGGCTCACGTGATGTTCGATCCCTTCCGCGTCCGATTGCGCCACCACCTTCGGCACGCCTAACGACTTTAAAAAATCGACCACGGTTTCGTGCCGGCGTCGGGATTCCTCGGAGAGCTTCTGCCCGCTGGCGGTAAGAAAGATCGAGCGATAGGGCAGGCTCGTGACCAGCCCCTCGCGCTGCAGCCGCTTGATCGTCCGCGCCACGGTCACATGAGTCACCCCGAGCCGGCGGGCGACGTCGATCACCCGCGCTTCGCCGGTGGTGGCGATGAGATCGGCGATGATCTCGACATAATCCTGCGCGATCTCGTGCGAATGCTCCTCCCGGGTGCGCCGCGGGTGCTGGTGCGGGAGCGCAGGTTTCGATTTGGCCTTTTGGCTGGCCGGGGCGGCTGAAGCGGACATCGCACCGCGAGCAAACCAAAGAAATCGCCGCCTGACAACTCCGGAGATTAATATGTAGCCAAAGCTACATATCTGAGCATTTGCTCCGGAGTGTAGAACCTGCTATGAAAATTCCTCGATGCCGGAAGTGACCGAAGACCTCGCGCCCGAAAGGGCCCGCGCCTGGCGTCGGACCGGCGGGCAGGTCTCGCTCCCGGAGTCGCACCGCACCATTGTCGTCCCGGCCGATGCCTCCTTCTGGCGCAAGCTCGCCGCTTTTTCCGGCCCCGGTTTTCTCGTCGCCGTCGGTTACATGGATCCCGGTAACTGGGCCACCGATCTCGCGGGCGGCGCGCAGTTTGGCTACACCCTGCTCTCCGTCGTCCTCATCTCGAATCTGATGGCGATCCTCCTCCAGCATCTCGCAATCAAGCTCGGCGTCGCGACCGGCCGCGATCTCGCGCAGGCCTGCCGCGATCATTATTCGAAGCCGACCGTGATCTTCCTCTGGATCCTTTGCGAGATCGCGATTGCGGCCTGCGATCTCGCGGAGGTGGTCGGCTCCGCGATCGCCTTGCAGCTGCTCTTCGGCATCCCGCTCGTCTGGGGGTGCCTCATCACCGCGGCGGATGTTTTCGCCGTGCTCTATCTCCAGCACAAAGGCTTCCGCCGGATGGAAGCGATCGTCATCATCCTCATCGGCACGATTGCGCTTTGTTTCGCCTCCGAGCTTTTCTTCTCCAGGCCGAACGTGGGCGCGGTGCTCGCGGGATTTCTTCCGCGCGGCCAGATCGTGACCAACCCGAAGATGCTCTACATCGCGATCGGGATCATCGGCGCGACGGTCATGCCGCATAATCTTTATCTCCACTCCTCGATCGTGCAGACGCGGAAATTTGCGCCCACGCCGGCCGGCAAACGCGAGGCGATTTTCTTCGGGACGATCGACTCGAGCGGCGCCCTGATGTTCGCGCTCCTCATCAACGGTGCCATTCTCGTCCTCGCGGCCTCGGCTTTTCATTGGTCTGGCCACCGGGATGTGGCGGAAATCCAGGACGCGTTCAAGCTCCTCAGTCCATTGTTAGGCGTAGGCGCGGCGAGTGCGCTTTTTGCCGTGGCCCTGCTCGCCTCGGGGCAAAATTCCACCCTCACCGGCACCCTCGCCGGCCAGATCGTGATGGAAGGTTTTCTGAATTTCCGGATCGCGCCCTGGCTGCGGCGGGTGATCACCCGCGCCCTTGCGCTCGTGCCGGCGATCCTGGTGATCGGCATCTTCGGCGAAAAGGAAACCACCGCGCTGCTCGTCGCGAGCCAGGTTGTGTTGAGCATGCAACTGGGATTCGCGGTCTGGCCGCTGCTCCGGTTCACCGATGAAAAAGCGAAGATGGGCGAATTCGCGAATCGCGCCTGGATCAAAGCCCTCGGCTGGCTGACCGCGCTGGTGATCATTATCCTGAACGTGAAACTGCTCTTCGATTTCTTCCTCCCCGCGGCCTGGACGGCGCCGATCTATCACGCGCTCGGCCTGCCGTTGTAGACGTCTCCCTGTGGGAGACGCGGGAGAACGGCCAGAGCGATCGCAGCGTGCGCGTCTCCAGTCGCCTAACGAGAAGCCGCGCCGGCTGGACAGCGCGCGCGATCTGGCTTAACGATCCCGAACCTTTTCGCGCCATGTTTTTACCCACCAAAATTTACTTCATCGTCTTCGGAATTCTCACCATCGCAGGCGGCCTTATGGGCTACCTGAAAGCGGGCAGCACCGCTTCGCTCATCGCCGGTGGAATCAGCGGCGTGCTCCTGCTGGTCGCGGCCTTTCTGCTGCCGTCCCACGTGGTCGTCGCTCTCTCGCTCGCGATCGTGGTTTCGCTCTTGCTTGCCGGCCGCTTTCTTCCGGCCTTTTTTAAGACCGGCAAGATGATGCCGGACGGGCTGATGGCGCTCCTGAGCCTTCTCGCGATCGGGTTCGCGATCGCCGCCTGGCTGCGGAAATAGCGGGCTTCGCGCGTGCGCCGATTCCGCCTGAGCACGCTTCGCTGGCTGGCGTTGATCCTCTTCATCGGGCTCTTCGCCGCGATCGTGCTCCGTTGGATTTCTCTCGAGAGATTGCGGCTGAGCATGCTCCGGCTCGGGCCGCAGATCCTGGCCACGCCCCCGCCGAACGCGACGCCGGAGGTACCCATGCCGACCCGGCCGCCGGTGATCACGGGCAGGGTTGATACGGGAAAATTGTGGGGCGGAATCAACATCCGCGCGCAAGTGGAGGCGACCCCTGGCGGCGCCGCGTCGGTCGAGCGACTCGACCCGCAGAGTTACATGATCGATTTGAATCTGAAGGTGCGAGTCCCGCAGCCTAACGAAAAGCTGGAGGAGCTGGCGCAGGTCACGCCCGGTCTGCCGAAGCTGTTTCCCGGGCTGGCCGCTATGCTCAACCCCGGTGCGGTCTCGCCGCTCTTTCGCCAACTCTACGACGTGAAGGTGCAGGAGCTGCGGCAGAACCTTGTGCGACTCGATCAGCTTCTCTCGCGTCACAACTTCTACGATTGCCAGACGATCCTGCAGTTCCGCGACCCCACCACGAAGCGACAGGCCGTTCTGCTCCAGGCCGACATGGACGTCGACGCCGATGGCTCCGACTCCGACCGGCTCCCGCTCAGCGCGGGGGGATCGATGAATTTCAAGCCGTTCACGAGTTATCGCTGGAAGAAGCTGACGAGCACGCCCAACGCCTTCCTCGCGCCGACCGAGGCGACGTTAAAGCGTTATGAGACGGAGTTCGCGCTCAAAGGCCTAACGATGGAGCGGAACCGCGATCTCCGGATCGGGATTCAGCGGGTGCGCGACGAAGTGGATTCGTTGAAGCGCTTCAGTTTTCTGGTCGCGGCGACCGATCCCTACATCGTTCTGCCCGGGATCATGGCGCGCGCGAAAGACGCCGGGAGAGTGGGTGATTACGCGATCGTCGCGGTGGGCGACCAGCTTTATCCCGCGATCGTCGGCGACGTCGGGCCTAACGATCGCGTGGGCGAAGCGTCGCTCCGGATTGCGAAGGAGGTGAACGCGCACGCGACCGCGAACAATCGTCCGGTAAGCGACCTGAAAGTGACTTACCTGATCTTTCCCGGAACGGCGGAGAAGAGCTTCGGCCCGCCGGATCTCACCCAGATCGAAGCGCGTTGCGCCGCGCTGGTGAAGGAGATCGGGGGCGCGAGCATCCCGCTGCACCATTGGGAAAACCTAATCCCAACACCCACACCCACGCCGACGTCAACACCCACGCCGACACCGACACCCACACCGACATCGACGCCCACGCCATCGGTCAGCCCGACCCCGATCGTCTCTCCGACTTTCGCCTTCCCGACTCCTTCGCCTAACGAGTCGCCCGCGTCGCCGAGCGCCACTCTCTCTCCGAGCCCGGGCGTTTCGTTGTAGACGTTTCGCTGTGCGAGACGCGGGTATCGATACGCCATCGTCTCCCGGCTGCCGGGTTTAGCTCGCGCCTCCCACAGGGAGGCGGCTACAGGTTCGCGCCCGCGGCGCTCCAGAAATAACGGAAGGTCGTCGCACAATTGTAACAATAACAATTTTGCCGCCCCCCCGGTCGCCCGCTAGAGAGGGGCGTGGTCGCCCATCGCACGAATCACTATCGTGCCGCCTGGATCTCCGACGTCCATCTCGGCACCCGCGGGAGTAACGTGACCGCCCTGCTCGATTTCCTGAAGGAAAACGAGTTCGACACCCTCTACGTCGTCGGTGACCTGATCGATATCTGGTCGTTGCGCCGCGGCATTTACTGGCCGCAGGAGCACAACGACGTGATCCAGAAAATCCTTCGCAAAGCCCGTAAAGGGACACGCGTCATCTACATCCCGGGAAATCACGACGAATTCCTCAGCGGCCACCTCGGCGCCTATGGCGCGATCACGATCCAGAAGCACGCGATTCATCTCACCGCGGATGGCCGACGCCTCCTCATCATCCACGGGCACGAGCTCGATACCGTGGTGCAAAATATCAAGTGGCTCGCCTTCCTCGGCGACGTCGGCTACCAGTTTCTGCTCGCGCTCAATCCACTGGTGAACGCGATCCGCCGCATCTTCGGCTTCGGTTATTGGTCGCTGAGCAAGGCGGTGAAAAAGCGGGTGAAAGACGCGGTCAGCTTCATCGGCGCCTACGAGGACGCGATCGTGCGCTACGCGGAAAGGTTCCATGTCGACGGCGTGCTCTGCGGGCATATCCACAGCCCGGTCGTTAGGCAAATTGGGCCGACCACCTATTACAATTGCGGCGATTGGGTGGAGAATTGTTCCGCCCTGGTCGAAAACGACGATGGCCAGATCGAGCTGCTCACCCGAGCGACCGGCTGGAGTCAGGATGAATTCTATGAAAAAGAAACAGAACCGGCCGCAGCACGAAGAGACCTCGCCCGCCAGATCGTTGATTCTCGATCTTGTTAGTCTGCGCCGGACGCTTCGCCAAACTGGGCGGGCTTACCTGCGTCGGCTCGAAATCGAGATCGACGAAGTGACCGCGTGGGTGAGTGACCAGGCGCAGGCCGGGGAGCTTCCGAAATCGCGCATCCGCGACCTCGGCGACATGATCACCCTCGTGCGCAAGATCGACGCCAAGCCGCTCAAAGGCCGGCGCCGGGACCTGAAGAAGATCGACGCCACCGTCGGCGATCTGCGCGAACTGAGCGCGCAGAAGAGCGATCGGTAGGTCCTAACCGCGGTCACTGTCGGCCGCGCCTTGCGTAGCGGAGCAGCCGCCCCTTGAACGCTTTCGGTTTCTCCGCGAAGAAGCGCGCGCCGAGATCGAGCGCCATCTCCTCGAGTTCGCTTTCGCGGGCGCAGAGCAAGCCGAGGAGCACCTTCGTCTCCGACTCGGGGAAAGTGGAAGCCCCCGCCAATTTTTCCCGCAGGAACGCGAGGTCGTGGAGTTCGCCCAACTGTTGGCCGAGCAGTTTGGCGGCCTGCGCGATTTCGCAAAGGACCACGGAGTTGAGGCCCTGGAGCAGGCGCGCCTGATACCAGATATCCTTCACGCGCTTGCGCCAGGCATGGAAATTTTCCGGAGTCGGCTCCGACTCGGCGCAGCGCAGGCCCTTGCGGCCGCGCCGGTAAAAACGCTTTTGGGCGCCGCAGAGATTTTCCAGGTTGAGATGATCGAGCGGCCAGCCTTCCAGGCGGTCACCGATCTGGAGGAGAGTGTCTTTGGCGGAGGCCTGTTTCGCGCTGAGGTCGGTCGTGGCCGCGGCGATCTCGCGCCGCAAGACGGCAGTCGTTTTGCGGAAAGCGCTTTTCGATTGTCCGGCCCGCTGGCGCAATTTCTCCAGCACGTTTAGTTGCACCTGGGCGTCGCGCGCTGCGGAGAGCGAGCGCCCCACATCACGCAACCGGTTGTTTTCCTCGTCGAAAATCTGCTCCCCGAGCTCGTCGCAAATGAGCCGAAGAAGCGCGCGCACTTTCTTGATCCGCTTCCGCGTCTCGCGCACCGCCGCGCGAGCTTTCGCCTCGGAGATTTTTTCGATCTCGACGAGCGCTTTGGCCAGCTGCTCGCGCGCGATCCGGCGAATGCCGGCGGCCGGCGTTTCTTCACGTTCCAGTTGATAGCTCACGCAGAAGTGATTCGCTCGCGACCCCTCGGTTGCGCCTCCCGCGCCGGCCGAAAACCGGAGTAGCTTGGCGTCGATGACTGCCTCCGACCGGCTGTGCGAGACCGAGAAATTCCTTCACGAAAAGATCCCGCTGACGCGCGCGATGGAGGTGCGCGTGGAAAGCGAAGACGAACACCAGCTCACGCTGACCGCGCCGCTGGCGGCGAATCACAACCATCTCGGGACGGCCTTCGGCGGCAGCCTCGCGGCGCTCGCCATGCTGACCGGTTATGCCCTCCTCTGGCTGGAGCTCGGCGACCGCGGCGCGCACATCGTGATCAGTGAGAGCACGCTCCAATTCCGCCGGCCAGTCCGAGGCGAACTCCGGGCGAACTGCCGCCGTCCTGACGACTTGGCCGCCTTTCGGGAAACCTTTACCGCCAAGGGAAAAGCGCGCCTGCAACTTGAGGTGGTGATCGAGAACGAGGGAGAAGTCGCAGTGAAATTCAGGGGCACCTATGTGGCACGGCGGTGAGGTTTCATGCGTCCGTTTCCAGAACGGGTGTAGGTTGGTTGAAAGAACGAGTGCCCTAACGAACAAATGACTTCTGATGTGCAAAGCGTTGCAGAGACGGCGCAGACGACCCTAAAATCGACCGCACGGGCACTCCTGGCCGAGGGCAAAGGGCTCCTGGCGGCGGACGAGAGTTTCCCGACGATCGGGAAGCGGTTCCAAGCGCTCGACATTCCCTCCACCGAGGAGAACCGCGAGGCCTATCGCGAGATGTTGTTTACGACTCCCGGACTGAGTGACTTCATTAGCGGGGTCATTCTCTTCGACGAGACGATCCGACAGCGGACGAAGGACGGCGTTCCTTTGCCAGAGTTACTGGCCAAGCAGAATATCATTCCCGGCATCAAGGTGGACTTGGGAACGATCGCGCTGCCGAATTTTCCCGGCGAAAAATTTACGCAGGGACTCGATGGCTTGCGCGAGCGGCTTGGCGAATATCGCGAACTCAGAGCTCGTTTCACCAAGTGGCGCGCGGTCATCGCGATCGACGACGGTTTGCCGACGGCGACCTGCATCAAAACGAACGCACATGCGCTCGCTCTTTTTGCCGCACTGAGTCAGGAAGCTGGGTTGGTGCCGATCGTCGAGCCGGAAGTGTTGATGGACGGCGATCATTCGATCGCGCAATGCGAGGAAGTGACCGGCGCGACGCTCGAAAAAGTCTTCGAGAAGCTGTTCGAACATCGCGTGGTGCTTGAGGGAATGTTGCTCAAGACCGGGATGGTCCTCTCGGGCAAAGACGCTGCGCAGCAAGCCGAAGTGGAAGAAGTGGCCGAAGCGACCCTTCGCTGTCTGCGTCGTGCGGTGCCGGCGGCAGTTCCTGGCCTCGTCTTTCTTTCCGGCGGACAAAGCGACGTGGCCGCGACCGAGCGGATGAACGCCATTTGTCGCGCGGACAACCTACCGTGGAAGGTTAGTTTTTCCTTTGGACGCGCCCTCCAGGACGCGGCGTTAAAAACGTGGCGGGGTTCTGCGGACAACGTGGCACCCGCGCAAGGCGCTCTTCGTCACCGCGCCAAGTGCAATAGCCTCGCGGCGCAGGGAAAATATTCGGCGGAGGCAGAACGGGAGACGCCATGAGGATTGGGATGGTCTGCTTCGGATGCGTTTCCAAAGGCCGGATCATCTGTGCCGCATCGTCGACGAAGCACAGACGATCGTGAGTGCCGCTTTGGATTCGCTCTAAGCCTAACGAGTCTGGCATGAACCCAATCATCCTGACCATTAACGGCGGCTCCTCGAGCATTAAGTTCGCGGCCTACCGAGTCGACGATTTGTTGGAGCGGGGCCTTTCGGGGAAGATCGATCGGATCGGATCGGGCGGGACGATCCTGACTTTCACCAGCGCCGCCGGGGAAGATGAACAGAGCCGCAAGCTCACTGCCTCCGACCACAAGTCGGCCGCGAATTTCCTCTTCGATTGGCTCGAAGAGCAGATCGCATTCGAGTCCGTCCGAGCAGTCGGCCATCGCGTGGTTCATGGCATGCAACACACCGCGCCCGAGCTCGTCACGCCAGAGCTACTCGAAGAACTGCATCGCCTCACCCCGTTCGATCCCGAACATCTACCCAGCGAGATCGAACTGATCGAAGCCTTCCAACAGCGCTATCCGCAGTTGCGGCAGATGGCTTGTTTCGACACGGCGTTTCACCGCGACATGCCGCGCGTGGCGAAGCTGCTCCCCATCCCCCGGCGCTACGAGGCGAAAGGAGTGCAACGTTATGGCTTCCACGGTTTGTCCTACGCCTATCTCATGGAGGAGCTCGCGCGCCTCGGGGACTTAGCCGCTACGAAAGGCCGCGTGATTCTCGCGCATCTCGGCAACGGCGCGAGCCTGGCCGCGGTCCGCGACGGCAAGAGTATCGACACCAGCATGGCCTTCACGCCGACGGCGGGCTTGGTGATGAGTACGCGCTCCGGCGATCTCGATCCGGGATTGGTTAGTTACCTCGCGCGCACCGAGCAGATGACGGCGGCGCAGTTTCAAAAGATGGTAAACCAGGAGTCGGGCTTGCTCGGTGTCTCTGAGACCAGCTCGGACATGCGTGATTTGCTGGCCCGCGAAGCGGAGGACGTGCGCGCAGCGGAAGCCGTGGCGCTATTTTGTTATCAGGCAAAAAAGTGGATCGGCGCTTTCGCGGCGGCGCTGGGCGGCTTGGACTCGTTAGTCTTCAGCGGTGGAATCGGGGAAAGCGCGCCCCTCATCCGCCAGCGAATTTGCGAAGGACTCGAATTTCTCGGCGTCGACCTGAACGCCGGGAGAAATTCCGCGAACGACACACTCATTTCCAACAACACCAGCGCGGTCTCCGTCCGAGTCATCTGCACCGATGAACAGCTCATGATCGCGCGATCAATCGTTCGCCTTCTCGACACACTCAGCAAATCATGAATACACTTACACCCGACCTGCTCGAAAAGATCGACGCTTACTGGCGCGCGGCGAACTACCTGTCCGCAGGCCAGATTTTTCTCTTCGATAATCCGCTTCTGGAGCGGCCGCTCGCGCTGGCGGACGTGAAACACATGCTCCTCGGTCATTGGGGCACGACGCCTGGGCAGAACTTCATCTATGCGCACTTGAACCGGGTCATTAAGAAATACGACCTGGACATGATTTACGTCTCCGGTCCAGGGCACGGCGGACCGGCCGTCGTGGCCAACACTTACCTCGAAGGCACCTACAGCGAGATCTATCCGAACATCAGTCAGGACAAAGCCGGACTGCAAAAGCTCTTTCTCCAGTTTTCGTTTCCTGGCGGGATTCCCAGTCACGCCTCGCCCGAAACGCCCGGCTCGATTCATGAAGGCGGCGAGTTGGGTTACTCGCTCAGCCATTCCTTTGGCGCGGTCTTCGACAACCCGGATCTCGTGGTTGCCTGTGTTGTGGGCGATGGCGAAGCGGAGACCGGACCGCTCGCCACGGCCTGGCATTCCAACAAGTTTCTCGATCCGGCGACCGATGGCGCGGTGCTGCCGATCCTGCATCTCAACGGCTACAAAATTGCCAACCCAACCATTCTTGCCCGCATCACGCAGGAAGAATTGGAGCAGTTGCTCCGCGGTTACGGCTGGACGCCGATTTTCGTCGAAGGTCACGAGCCTGCCTGGATGCATGAAGCGATGGCCGCGGCGCTCAATTCTGCTATCGAGCAGATCAAAAATATTCAGGAGAAAGCGCGCGGCGGGGATCTCACGCGTCCGCGCTGGCCGATGATTGTGCTCAATTCGCCCAAGGGATGGACGGGGCCGAAGGTGGTCGATGGCGTGCAGATCGAAGACACATTCCGCGCGCACCAGGTTCCGCTGCACCCGCACACTCATCCGGAGCATCTACAGCTTCTGGAAGACTGGTTGAAGAGTTACCGACCTGCGGAACTCTTCGATGAGTCAGGCCGTTTGAAACCGGACTTGGCCGAACTCGCGCCCAAAGGCGAACGGCGCATGGGCGCAAATCCTCACGCCAACGGCGGCATCCTACTGCGCGATTTGCGGATGCCGGACTTCTGCGATTACGCGGTCGATGTGCCTGCGCCTGGAGTTCCCGGAATCGGTGACACCCGCGTGCTCGGACCTTTCCTGCGCGACGTTGCAAAGCTGAATCACGACCAGCGGAACTTCCGTGTCTTCGGCCCGGATGAGACGGTTTCCAATGGTCTCGCAGCGCTCTTCGACGTAACCAACCGCCAATGGGACGCCACCACCGAGCCTAACGACCAATGGCTCGCGCCGGCCGGTCGCGTGGTGGAGATGCTGAGCGAACATCAATGCGAAGGCTGGCTCGAAGGTTACCTCCTGACCGGCCGCCACGGACTCTTCAATTGCTACGAAGCTTTCATCCACATCATCGACTCGATGTTTAACCAGCATGCCAAATGGCTAAAGGTCACGGCTGGTTTGCCGTGGCGGCGCAAGATTTCGTCACTCAATTACCTGCTCGCTTCTCACGTCTGGCGTCAGGATCACAATGGTTTCACTCATCAGGACCCCGGTTTCATCGACCACGTCGTGAATAAGAAGGCAGAAGTCGTCCGCGTCTATCTCCCGCCGGACGCCAACTGCCTTCTCTCCGTCATCGATCACTGCCTGCGCAGTCGTCAATATGTCAACGTCGTCATCGCCGGCAAACATCCCGCGCCGCAATGGCTCACAATGGACGCCGCGGTCAAGCATTGCACCGAAGGCATCGGCATTTGGCCGTGGGCGAGCAACGACCAGGAAGTCGCGCCCGATGTCGTCATGGCCTGCTGCGGTGACGTCCCCACGCTCGAGACGCTCGCCGCCGTCTCCATCATGCGAGAGCATTTGCCGGAGCTAAAGATCCGCGTGGTGAACGTCGTGGATCTCATGCGACTCCAGCCGCACAGCGAGCATCCGCACGGCATGAGCGATCTCGATTTCGACGAGCTCTTCACGAAAGATAAGCCGGTCATCTTCGCCTTTCACGCTTACCCGTGGTTGATCCATCGACTGACCTATCGCCGCACCAACCACCACAACATCCACGTCCGCGGTTACAAGGAAGAAGGCACGATCACCACGCCGTTCGACATGACCGTGTTGAACGAGCTCGACCGTTTCCATCTCGTCATGGACACGATCGACCGCGTCCCGCAGACCGGTGAACGCGGCATCTACCTCAAGCAGCAGCTCCGTGACAAGTTGATCGAACACAAGCGCTACATCGACAAGAACGGCGAAGACCTGCCGGAGATCAGGAATTGGAAGTGGGGCGCGTTTTCGCAGCCATGAGCGACCAAGCCAGCCTAACGAATAAAGGATTGGTCGTCGCCGTGCGCGGCAGTGTCGTGGATGTGCGCTTCAACGCGCACCTCCCGCCGATCTATTCCGTCCTGCGCGCGGGCGTGAAAAACGAGATCGTCATCGAAGTGCTGGCGCAAAGCGATGCGCAGCACGTGCGCGGGATTGCGCTCACGCCGACGCAAGGTCTCGCCCGCGGCATGTCCGTGGATGACACCGGCGGGCCGCTGCAGGCGCCGGTCGGGAAAGGAATTCTCTCGCGAATGTTCGACGTCTTCGGCAACGCGATCGATCGCGAACCAGCGCCGACCGATATCCAATGGCGGTCGGTGCATCGCGATCCGCCGCCGTTGGCTCGACGTTCCACCAAGTCGGAAGTTTTCGAGACCGGGATCAAAGTTATCGACGTGCTCGTGCCACTGGAGCGCGGCGGAAAAGCGGGCCTTTTTGGTGGAGCGGGCGTGGGCAAAACGGTGCTGCTCACCGAGATGATTCACAACGTGGTCTCACACCAAAAAGGCGTGAGCATCTTTTGCGGGATCGGCGAACGCTGCCGGGAAGGCGAGGAGCTTTATCGTGAGATGAAGGAAGCCGGCGTGCTGCCAAACATGGTCATGATCTACGGCCAGATGAACGAACCGCCGGGCAGCCGTTTTCGCGTCGGCCACGCCGCCCTAACGATGGCCGAATATTTTCGCGACGATGAACATCGCGACGTGCTGCTGCTGATCGATAATATTTTCCGCTTCATCCAGGCTGGGATGGAAGTCTCGGGTTTGATGGGGCAAATGCCGTCGCGTCTCGGCTATCAGCCGACGATGGGCACCGAGCTTTCCGGTTTGGAGGAACGGATCGCCAACACGGATACCGGCGCGATTACTTCGATCCAGGCGGTCTATGTGCCGGCGGACGATTTCACCGATCCGGCGGCGGTGCATACCTTCTCGCATCTCTCCGCTTCGATCGTCCTTTCGCGGCAGCGCGCGAGCGAAGGACTTTTTCCCGCGATTGATCCCCTGCAATCGAGTTCCAAGATGGCGACGCCGGGCATTGTCGGCGAACGCCATTACAAACTGGCGCAGGAAATCCGGCGGACGCTCGCGCAATACGCCGAACTGAAAGACATCATCGCGATGCTTGGCCTCGAGCAGCTCTCGCCGGAGGATCGCAACGTGGTTGCCCGCGCGCGCCGGCTGGAGCGGTTTCTGACCCAGCCGTTTTTCACGACCGAGCAATTCACCGGGATGAAAGGTAAACTCGTTAGTCTAAAGGACGCACTGGATGGTTGTGAGCGAATCCTGCACGACGAATTCAAGGATTTACCCGAAAGCGCGTTTTACATGATCGGCGCGGTCGATGAGGCCAAGGCGAAAGCCAAACCGAGTGATGCCAAAGCCGCGCCGGAAACACCACAACCGCAGCCGACGCCGGTCGCCGCAAATGCAGCTTAAGATTCTTCTTCCGTTCCAGGTCTTCGCCGAGAAGACCGGCGTCTCGCGCATCGTCGCGGAGACGCGCGAAGGTTCCTTCGGAATCCTTCCGCACCGGCTCGATTGCGTGGCCGCGCTCGCGCCCGGGATTCTGACTTACGAAACCGAATCCGACGGCGAAGTCTTCGTCGCGGTGGATGAAGGCGTAATGGTGAAGACCGGTGCGGATGTGCTCGTCTCGGTGCGCCGCGCGCTCGGCGGAACGGATCTCGGACAGTTAGAGGATGCGGTGAAACAGGAATTTCTCGCGCTCGACGACGACGAACAAAACGTTCGCTCGGTCATGGCGAGATTGGAAACCGGCTTTCTGCATCGGTTCGCAAGTTTTCAAAAATGAGCGACCCGCCTAACGATCGGATAGATTTCGCCGGACAAATCGGCGTGAAGGCGGCGCGCAAACTCAAGGCGCGGCGCAATCCGAAGCCGGGTGTCTGGTTCGGTCTCGGCATGATGGGGCTGATCGGCTGGTCGGTGACCGTGCCGACCTTGCTCGGCGCCGCGCTCGGCATCTGGTTGGACAAGCATCATCCCGGAGCCCATTCCTGGACGCTCGCGCTCTTGGTTGCGGGGCTCACGATCGGTTGTCTAAACGCATGGCATTGGGTCGCCAATGAAGAAAAGGCCATGCGAGAAGACGACGAGGCGCCTAACGATGAATGACCCATTGCCATTGCTGCTCGCAGGAGCCGCCGGTCTTCTGCTCGGCGCGATCTTTTTCGGCGGCCTTTGGTGGACCGTCCGGAAGGGACTTACCTCCAGGCAACCCGCGCTCTGGTTTTTCGGCAGCATGCTTCTGCGCATGGGCATCACGCTCGCCGGCTTTTACTTTGTCGGCCGCGGCGATTGGCGGCGGCTGCTGGCGTGTCTGGTCGGATTCGTCATCGCGCGTTTCGTCGTCACGTGGCTGACCCGCGCACCGGCCGAAAATCACAGCTCACAAAAACCGGAGACCAGTCATGCGCCTTAGTCCCGATCAGATGATTTTTTGGCAGCACGGGTTTCTCAAACTCAATGGCACCATCGTCTTCACCTGGGGCCTGATGATCGTCCTCGCGGTCGGCGCGAAGCTCATCACGCGCAATCTCTCCACCGAACTGGAAAGCACCCGGTGGCAGAATTTTTTGGAAATCATCGTCACCGGAATCAACAAACAGATCGAAGAAGTCGGTCTGCGGCATCCGGAGAAGTATCTCGGTTTTCTCGGGACGCTCTTTCTCTTCGTCGCTGTCTCCGCGCTTTGCACCATCATTCCGGCTTACGAGCCGCCGACGGCTTCGCTCTCGACCACCGCCGCGCTCGCGCTCTGCGTCTTTGTGGCCGTGCCGCTCTTCGGGATCGAGGACCAGGGCCTCGGCGGCTACCTCAAATCCTACATCGAACCCACGGCGATCATGCTGCCGTTCAACATCATCAGCGAATTATCGCGCACCCTCGCGCTCGCCGTCCGTCTCTTCGGCAACATGATGAGCGGGGCGATGATCATCGGCATTCTCCTCACGATCACACCGTTCGTTTTCCCGATCGTGATGACCGCGCTCGGCCTCCTCACCGGGATGGTGCAGGCCTACATCTTCAGCATTCTCGCCGCGGTTTACATCGCGGCGGCCACGCGCACGCGCCGACCGAAACTTAAAAAATTAGCCTAACAAACAAAGGACCACCATGGATAACATGACACTCATCGCGGTCGCCTCTATCGTCACCGCCGGCCTAACGACCGGCATCGGTTGTATGATGCCGGCCCTCGGCGAAGGGCGCTCGATCGCGACCGCGCTTACCGCGCTCGCTCAACAGCCCGACGCCTCCGCCACGATCACGCGCACGCTCTTCGTCGGCCTCGCCATGATCGAATCGACCGCCATCTACTGCTTCGTCGTCTCGATGATTTTGATCTTCGCGAATCCGTTCTGGAATCACGTCATCGCGCAGGCGGCCGGAAAGTAATTCATGCTCATCGACTGGTTCACCGTCGGGGCGCAGGCGCTCAACTTCCTCATCCTCCTCTGGTTGTTGAGGCGCTTTCTTTACAAACCGATCCTCAACGCGATCGACGTGCGCGAGAAAAGGATCGCCGCCGAACTGGCCGACGCCGCTGCCAAAAAAACTGAAGCGAAAAAGGAACGCGACGATTTCCAGCACAAGAACGAGGAGTTCGACCAGCAGCGTGCCACGCTCCTGAGCAAAGCAACCGATGAAGCGAAAGCCGAACGCGAGCGGCTCCTCGACGAAGCGCGCAAAGCCGCTGACGCCTTAAGCGCGAAGCGAGGCGAGACGCTACGAAACGACGCGCAGCACTTGAGCCAGGCGATCAGTCGTCGAACACAGGAGGAAGTTTTTGCCATCACGCGGAAGACGCTGGCCGATCTCGCCACGACGAGCCTCGAAGAGCGGACGGCCGACGTCTTCCTGCGACGTCTGCAAGCGCTGGACGCAAAGACGAAAGCGAGCCTCGGCGAAGCTCTCAAGACGGCGTCCGAGCTCGCAGTCCTGCGCAGTGCGTTCGATCTCCCCGCTGAGCAGCAGACCGCAATCCAAAAAGCGCTCAACGAAACCTTCTCGGG
>JBBSED010000027.1:0-52770 GCA_038240025.1 Chthoniobacterales bacterium | reverse complement strand
GGACATGCAGCCCGAAGATGAGATTGGCGCGCGCAATCTGCTGCAGATCCTTGACGACGGTGGCGTAGCGTTCGTCGGCTGTGATCAACTGATCTCTCCAGTGAGAAAAGGGATGGGTGCCGGCCGAGGCGATCGTTAGGCTGTCGCGGCCCGCGACCATCGCCAGCTTGCGGCGAAGCTCGACGACTTGCTGTCGCGCGGCAGCGGTATCGGGGCAAATCTCGGTCCCCAGCTCGACGACCGACTGATGCATCTCCGGTTTGACGCGCTCTTGCAACTGCATCTTGCCACCCTCCAGGATTTGCTGGATGTGCGATCGCAGCTCGCGCGTCGCCGGATCGATGATCTGGAATTCTTCCTCGATCCCAAGAGTGAAGACGTGCTCTTTCGCGCTCATACAGACACAGCAACCTCTCTCAGAGAATGCCAGGTGTCATCTCGGAGGGAAGAACCTCTAAAGTTATTTGGGCGGCAGGATAAGCTTTCCTAAGATGCCTAGCCAGATAGCGGTTTAGACCTCAGTTTATCTGCCTCACTCTCTGCAAGCCGCCAGACTTTGGAATCATTCGGTAAAACTTTGTCCGGGGGAGGTTCGATCGAAATATAGGTCGGCGTGTCGGTCAGATCGAAATCTACAAATCGTTGCACCGGAAGTTTGCTGAACTCAGGTTCTGATTTCAGGTAGTCAAGGGCGGCGGTTCTGCCAATCTCTCTGGCCAATTCTGCTTTTTGAAGGTCGGTGAGCGAGGAAACCTTGAGATGTCTTTCATGACCGCCGGATATTAAGGCCCTATCGTTGACTTCAATTAGCAGGTTTGCGGTCGCCTGGAGTGGAGCAAGGACGCGAGCATCGATGGATAGGACGACGTGAGCGAAAAAGAAGTGAGTGTTCATCATCCGCGCTAGCCGCGGGACCGGGAGTTATTCTCGTGCCGGAGCAAGTTAAAACAACTCGACCGCAATAATGCGCGATTCAGCCAGAGAGGCCTCGAATGAGCTTCGGCGCGACGCAAGCGACGCTTCGGGGCATGATGGTATGATCACCGCGGCCGCGACATGGCACCACCGCAGCAACTCATGAAGAAAACCGATAACCGCATACTCGGGGCATTGTCTGAATCGCAGATCTATCGCGACTATGAGCGCGCGTTTACACGCGGGACGGGGTTGCCGCTGGCTCTCCACGCGCCGGAAATGCTCAAGATGATTCACTTTGCACGAGGCAAGGAGAATCCATTCTGCGCGTTAATGGCGAAGACCAACACCAGCTGCGCCGAGTGCTATGCGTTGCAACAGAAGCTTGAAGAAAAAGCACAACTTCGCCCCAAGACATTGAAATGTTTCGCCGGTTTGTGTGAGACAGCGGTGCCGGTGCGGGTGGGCGACAAGCTGATCGCTTTTCTCCACACGGGCCACATTCTCCTGCACCACCCCGACAAAAGCCGATTCAATTCAATTGCCAAAACCCTCATCAAATGGGGCACGGACGTTGATTTGAAAAAAATCGAAGAAGCTTATTTCAATACGCGTGTCCTTCCCCGGCGGCAATACGAAGCGCTCATCCAACTGCTGACCATTTTCGCGCAGCACCTGGCGTTGTGCGCTGATCAGCTCGCGCTGCAATGCGGCCAGGCCGAGCCTGAAGCGGTCACGCGCGCGCGTGATTACGTTAGCCAGCATTATCGAGAAAAGTTTTCTCTGCCCGACGTGGCGCGCGTGGTGAACGTGAGCGCGAATTATTTCAGCGAAAAATTCAAGGAAACTACCGGGCTAAACTTCATCGAATTCGTCGCCCGCACCCGGATCGAGAAAGCGCGCAATCTTTTGCAGAACCCGAATCTGCGCATCAGCGAGGTCGCATTTGAGATCGGGTTCCAGTCGCTCTCGCAATTCAACCGCACGTTCAAAAAATTCGCCGGTCAGTCGCCGAGCGATTATCGCGGGCAGTTTGCTGGCGCCTAACGATTCGCGGTCTAGCGGCGCGGTCGGAAAATGCGCTCTTTGACCCGCCACACGAAAAGATGCGCAGTTTTTCCGTAGGGATGCGGAGCTAGGACGTGATGTTCGGTTAATCTCGGGTTACCGCATGACCTCTCTTAATCGATTTGCAGACCCAGTTTACTGCATCGTCCGACTGATTGTTGGCTTGGCGTATGCATGTCATGGCGGGCAAAAGCTTTTCGGATATCCTGGTGGCGGTCATGGGGTGGACGGGCTCGCATTTGCTGCGGGTATCATCGAACTGGTCGCCGGACTTCTGATTGCATTCGGATTGTCTACGCGCATTGCTGCGTTCTTCGCGAGCGGCGAGATGGCGGTGGCTTACTTCATGTTTTACGTCGGGCCTGTCCCGACGCTGGAGGCGAAGTTTTTCCCGATCATGAATGGAGGCGAACTCGCCCTGCTTAACTGCTGGGTTTTCTTTTTCATTATCTTTTACGGCCCGGGACGTTGGAGCATCGATGCGCTCTTACGCAAAGAGAGAAGCAGCGCGCCGATCGTGTGATCCAGACTTGGTCAGTGACCTCATCTATGAAATCACGAGATTCCATTGCCAGTTGTTCGAGAGCACTGATCGCGCTGGCAGTTTTCTCGACTAGCGGACCGCTGCTGGCGCAAAGCAGCTCAGATTGGAAAGCTCCGCCCACCTCCGTTCACCGTCCAAACCCAGTTGCCGGAAACGCCAACGCGACTGCGCTCGGGCAAAAGCTATATGTCAACAACTGCATGATCTGCCACGGGCAATCTGGGAAGGGCGACGGCCCGGGGGCGGCCGCCTTGGAGAAAAAGCCGGCGGACTTAGTGGCGCGGGTTAGAGCTGGTGAAACCGATGGCGAACTCTTTTGGAAAATCACGGAGGGCCGGTCGCCGATGATCTCTTGGAAGGGATCGCTCTCCGAGACGCAGCGCTGGGAGGTTGTGAATTACATCCGGTCGCTGGCTGGCAAGTAACACAAATCATTCGGGTCATCTTATGGTTATATCAGCCCTAATGCGAAAAGAGTCTCTAGAAAGAAGAGTTAATCGGCTCTCTGTTGTCGCTCTGATTTGCTGCGCAAGCGTTTCTATCGTTCCGCAGACTGTTCGAGCTACTCCGAGTTTTGCACGGCAGACGAATTTAGCATGCATCGTCTGCCACACCGAGTTCCCCATCCTTACGCCGTTTGGCCGTAATTTCAAACTCACTGGCTACACGATGAGCGCTGGAGATTTCAACTTTCCGCCGCTGGCTGTGATGACCCAGCCCTCCTTCACTTTTACTAACAAAGGCCAGCCCGGCGGTGCAGCTCCGCACTTTGGTGAAAACAGCAACTTTGCCGTTAGCCAAACCAGTCTGTTTTACGCGGGGAGATTGTTTGGCCCGTATGCGGAAAAGCTTTTTGGATCGTCGGCTGCTGAATTTCTGAATAAGTTTGGCGTCTTCAGCCAGCTGACGTTTGATGGCGTCGCCAGGCAATTGGTGTGGGACAACGTCGAGTTCCGGTATGCCGACACCGGGACGATCGCCGGACAACCGTTGCTCTACGGCTTTTATCTGAACAATAACCCGGGTCTGCAAGATCCGTGGAACAGCACGCCCATCTGGGGATTCCCCTTCAGTGGCTCTGGGCTCGCACCAACTCCTGGCGCAGGCACGCTGATCGATGGCGGACTTGCCCAGGAGGTATTTGGTGTTGGTGGTTACATGATGATATCCAATGCGGTCTACCTGGAGCTGGGCGGCTATCACACCTTAAGCGCTCCATTTCAGCGCGCCGTGGGAGTCGACCCAATCGGCGAGCCTGAAGTGTATGGCCTCTCACCTTACTGGCGGCTGGCGTATACCAAATCGGTCGGCAGCCAATCCTTCGAAGCGGGCGTCTTTGGACTTGCCGCCAATACCTATCCGGGCCGCATCAGCAACGCGGGGCATGACTTCACTTTCGACTGGGGAACCGATGTGCAGTATCAAGCCTCCTTCGGTCGGCATGACCTTTTGGGAACCGCCTCTGCGATCTATGAATCCGATTCCTGGGATGCGAGTCAAAAACTGGGCAATACCTCCAACGGTTCCGATCATCTCTTGTCGCTTAGGGCCACGGTGGACTACCTTTATGACAAGACCTATGGCGGAGCTGTCGGCTGGTTCTCCACCGACGGCAGCCGGGATGCGTTACTCTACTCGGAAAGCGCGAATGGGTCGGCGCTGAGCGATGGCGTCATTCTGCAGGTTAATTATCTGCCGTTTAACAAGGGTGGTGGCCCTTCCTTCTGGCCAAAGAGCAACGTTAAATTTTCGGCGCAGTACATCATCTATAACCGTTTCAACGGAAGACGCTCGAACTTCGATGGCAGCGGTCGCAACGCCAGCGACAACAATACCCTCTATCTCGAAGCCTGGGTCGTTTTTTAGCTCCACCGCCGTCTGTTTTTTCTAATCCGAAGAGAGGCCTCGTGGACCTAACCACAACCTACCTCGGAATGAAGTTGCGCACGCCGCTCGTGCCGTCGGCTTCGCCCCTTTCCGAGGAGATTGAGAAGATCAAGCAGATGGAACAGGCCGGCGCCGCTGCGGTCGTCCTCCCTTCGCTCTTCGAAGAGCAGATAGAGGCTCCTCCGGCCGCGTCCAAGACAGATTTTCGAGTAGCACCCGATGCGTACTTGCACCAGATCGCGGAAGCCAAACGTGGCGTCAAAATTCCCATTATCGCAAGTCTCAACTGCACCACCCTGGGAGGATGGCTTAGTTACGCGCGCCAAATCACGGAAGCCGGCGCCGACGGGCTTGAGCTAAACATCTATAAGATTCCGACGGGAACGAAAGTCGCCGGATCGACCATCGAAGAAGGATACATCGACGTGGTTCGAACGGTGCGCGCCGCGACTAAAATTCCGCTGGCGGTAAAGCTGAGTCCGTATTTTAGCAATTTCGCCAATATGGCCGCTTCCTTCGACGCGATGGGGGCGGACGCACTTGTTCTGTTCAACCGCTTTTACCAGCCCGACATCGAGCTCGAAAAAATGGAGGTCGCGCCGAACCTCACCCTGAGTACGCCCGCGGACATGCGATTGCCGCTGCGCTGGATTGGAATTTTGTTCGGACGAATTCGTGCGAACCTGGCCGCCACGAGCGGTATTTATCAGGCTGGCGACGTGATCAAGATGGTAATGGCGGGCGCCGACGTGACGATGCTCTGCAGCGCTCTGATGCGTCACGGGATTCCGCACATTCAACGTATCGAAATGGAGATGGCGGCCTGGCTGGAGCAGCACAGTTACAAATCATTGAGCGCGCTTAAGGGAGTTATGAGCCAGAAAAACTGCGCGGATCCAGGCGCGTTTGAGCGTGCCCAATATGTGCACGCGCTCTCTACTACTACCTCGTTGTTTCCAATGCGGCGTTGAGTTGCGCGCTCCCATGTGTTGTCATTCTGAAACGGCACCGCAATTATCAGTAGAAGTGAGATCCTTCACGAATCTTCGCGGCTCAGGACGACAATTCGTGGCTGGCGATGAAATAGCTCCCAGCGACTTCTCGAAGCAAGCCGCGAGAGGATCTGCGGCGTGGCGCCCGTAGGGCGCGATCGGGAAATAGCCGGCCGTCTCATACAAACGAATCGCGCCCGGCTGACGCAGGCCGGTTTCCAGACGCGCGACCCGATAGCCGCGCGCGCGCGCCCATTCCTCGAGCGTGCGCAGGATCGTCCTGGCGACGCCGCTGCAACGCGCTTCCGGGGCGACATACATCCGTTTCACCTCCGCGATCTCGGGCGACCCGTCGGGAAAGGGCTTGATCGCGCCGCACCCGATGGCCGCGGCGTCAAACGACGCGACCATGAAGACGGCACGATCACCGACGATGTCGCGCGGCGGAAACGGGGGCGCCGTCATCTCCGGGTAAATCGTGCTCAACTCCGCCCAGAGCGCGGCGGCGAGGCGAAGGCTTTCCGGCGCAAAAGGATCGGCCGGCGCGATTTGGAGCGTAGCCGGGTCGGAGCCGCTGGCCAAAATCGGACTCGTTAGGCCTGAGCCGCAGGCTCGGGCACGGTCAGCTTCTCGTAGGTCTCATGCACGATCAGGTCGACCACGTCGTGCATGTTGCGCTGGCCTTCCCAGGCCGCGAGCTGGCGATCGGCGCCGGTGCCTTCCCGCATGATTTTTTCAATGTGTGCGATCTCCTCGTGGCTGCCGAGTTCGTCCACTTCGGTGGAGATAAAGTCGAGTAATTCGCTCAGCAGATCGCGCGTCTCCATTTCGCACTCGCGGCCGAAATCGATCATCTTGCCGTCGAGTCCGTAGCGCGAGGCGCGCCAGCGATTCTCATCAATCAACCGCCGACGATAGATCCGAAAATTGAGATTCTGCTCGTGCAGTTTGTGCAGCTTCGTGACGATCGCCTGGATGACCGCGGCGAGCGCGAGGGTGTCGTCGACCCGTGATTGCGCATCGCAAATCCGGATCTCGAGGGTGTCGAAAAACGGATGGAGCCGGATGTCCCACCAGATTTTTTTCGCGTTATCGACGCAGCCGGTTTTGATCAGGAGCTTCAGGAAATCTTCGTATTCGGAGAGGCTCTCGAACGCGTCCGGCGTGCCCGTGCGCGGGAAACGCTCAAAGACTTTCAGGCGGTAACCTTTGAGCCCTGTGTTACGGCCCACCCAGAAGGGCGAGTTGGTCGAGAGTGCGTAAAGATGCGGGAGGAAGTAGCGCGTCTGATTCATCACATGGATCGCGGTCGCGCGATCGGGAATGCCGACATGGACGTGCAAACCGAAGATGAGATTGGCGCGCGCGACCTGCTGCAGATCCTTCACGATCGTCGCGTAGCGTTCGCCTTCCGTGATGTGCTGGTCGAACCAATGCGAGAACGGATGCGTGCCCGCGGAGGCAATCTTGAGCCCGCCTTTCGCGGCCATCGCCGCGAGCTCGCTCCGCAGCCGGATGACCTGTTCGCGGGCGATATTGATGTCGGTGCAGACATCAGTCCCGAGCTCGACCACCGACTGGTGCATCTCGGGTTTGATCTGCTCCTTCAGCGTCACTTTTCCCTCGCCGAGAATCTGCTGGATGTGGGAACGGAGCTCGCGCGTTTCCGGATCGATGATCTGGAACTCTTCCTCGATGCCAAGGGTGAAGACGTGATCCGCGAGGCTCATGGCCTAACAACAACCGCCAACTCCGGGCAGGGCGCAAGCTGGAGAACGCATCCGGGGCGGGTATAGGTCGTATAAGTCACATGGGGAATTTAAATCGTATCGCTTTGCTGCTATCCGGTCTCCTCGGCGCGAGTGGGTGCGCGAGCGAGCCGAGGGCGGGACTCGATCGCTTCACGGTGGAGCAGCGCTCCTTCACGAGCGGCGGTGAGAAGATCCTGGTGGATGTCTACTCCCCTGTAGACGCTTCCCTGTGGGAAGCGCGGGCATCGGCTCGATCACGTAAGAGCGGGGCGAACAACTCCCACGCTTCGCACAGCGAAGCGGCTACAACTGTCGCAGCGGCGAAAGCGGGCGCAGCGGCGACAGTGCGCCCTACCATTCTGGTGCTCCATGGGGCGGGCGGGATGCTCTTGGACGGCCCGGAAATGAGGCGAGTGGCGGAGCGTCTGGCGATCGCCGGTTTCGAATCCTACCAGGTCCATTACTTCGATCGGACGCACACCTGGTTCGCCCGCCAGGCGGTGCTGTTGAAGCTCTTCCCGATCTGGCGCGCAACCGTGCAGGACGCGGTTGATTGGGTGCACACCCAGCGGCCGGAGGCGCGGAAGGTTGGGATTTTTGGCTATTCGTTAGGCGCGTTCGCTGCGATCGAAACCGCGCGGCGGGACCCGACGATCGGCGCGGTGGTGGAAGAAGCCGGCGGGTTTTGGCACGGTCATCCGGAAGGGCCGGCGCTTCAGCCCTTGCCGCCGATCCTGGTCCTCCACGGGACCGCCGACACGCGCGTGCCTAACGAGAAGTATACCCAGCCGCTGCTGGAGTATTTGCGGGCGCATGACGAGCGCTACGAGAAGAAGTTTTTCCCAGGCGAAGGCCATGTTTTCAGCGCGGCGGCGAACGCGGATGTCCGCGAGGACGCGGTCAGGTTCTTCCAGGCGAATTTGTAGCTCCGGCTACGACGCGCTGAAGGCCTCTTTGATCACGCACGCCTGTTCGAGCTTATGCAAGGCGAGCGCTCCGACGGCGGGACTCGCGCTCGCGTTGCGACCCGCGTAGATGATCTCGCCCCGGAGCAGCTTCCGCAGCCGCGGTTCGATGTAGGTCCAGGCGCCCATGTTCTGCGACTCTTCCTGGCACCAGACGAACTGCTTCGCCTGCCCGAAGGGCGCGATCGTCTGCCGCAACTTTTCCTCCGCGAGCGGGTAGAGCTGCTCCAACCTCACGATCGCGGCGTTCGTGATCTTCTGCTCGGCGCGATGATGCACGAGGTCGTAATAGACTTTCCCGGAACAAAAGATGACGCGTTCGATTTTTTCCGGCGCCGTGATTTCCCGATCGCCGAGAATCTCGGAGAAATTGCCTTGGGTGAAATCGCCCGTGAGCGAGGAAGCGGCCTCGGAACGGAGCAGGCTCTTCGGCGTCATGATGATGAGCGGCTTGATGAAATCGCGCTTCATCTGCCGGCGGAGGGCGTGGAAATATTGCGCGGCCGTGGTGAGGTTGCAGACTTGGATGTTGTCCTCGGCGCAGGCTTGCAGGAAACGCTCGAGGCGCGCGCTGGAATGTTCCGGACCCTGGCCTTCGTAACCGTGCGGAAGGAGCAGGACGATGCCGCTCGGGCGCTGCCATTTCGATTCCGCCGAGACGATGAACTGGTCGATGATGGTCTGGGCGCCGTTCGCGAAATCGCCGAACTGCGCTTCCCAGAGACAGAGCATGTTGGGGTAATCGAGCGCGTATCCGTAGTCGAAGCCGAGCACGGCCGCTTCCGAGAGCAGGCTGTTATAAATGCAGATGCGCGCCTGCTCGGGCGCGAGGTGGAGCAACGGCAAATACGGTTTCCCGGTCTTCGCGTCGTAGAGAAAAGCGTGCCGATGACTGAAGGTGCCGCGCCGGCTGTCCTGGCCGCTCAAGCGCACCGGGATGCCCTCAAGGAGGAGCGAACCAAAGGCGAGCGCCTCGGCAAAACCCCAGTCATACGGACCGCCCGCGGCGAAGACTTCGCGTTGCCGGTCGATCGTGATCCGCTTCACTTTCGGGAGGATGTTGAAGTCGTCGGGCACTCTCGTGAGGCCCTCGACGATTTGCTGCAACACTCCCGGCGTGATCGCAGTCGGGCTGGATTTCCCATGGTATTCGGGTTGAAAAACCGCGGTCGATTCCTTGAATCTCTCTTTGCGATCGTTAGGCGATTTCTCCGCCGCCTTCACTTCTTCGAGCGCGGTCTCGAGCCGGTCCTGCAAATCCTTTTCCAGCTTCGCCGCCGCCTCGCTCGTGAGCACCTTGCCCTCGGTCAGTTCCTTTTTGTAAAGCTGCGCGACCGACGGGCGCTTGGCGATTTTCGCGTAGAGATCGGGCTGGGTGAAGAGCGGCTCGTCCCCTTCGTTGTGGCCGTAGCGCCGGTAGCAGTACATGTCGATCACGACGTCGCGGCCAAATTCCTGGCGGAAATCGAGCGCGGTCTCGGTGACGAAACGGACCGCCAGCGGATCGTCGCCATTCACGTGGAAGATCGGCACCTCGATCATCTTCGCGACGTCGGTCGCGTACATCGAGGAGCGGGCGTCCTCCGGGAGGGTGGTGAAACCGATCTGGTTATTCACCACCACGTGCACGGTGCCGCCGGTCGAGTAGCCGTGCAGTTGCGACATATTCAGCACTTCGGAGACGATCCCCTGGCCCGCAAACGCCGCGTCGCCGTGCACGAGCAACGGCAGCACCTTCCGGCGAAATTCCGTGTCGCCGCGAATCCGCTGCCGCGCGCGGGCGATTCCTTCCACCACCGGATCGACCGCCTCGAGATGGCTTGGGTTGGCCGCGAGGCGGATCTCCACCTCTGCGCCGGAAGCGAGTTTGCGCACGGTGTGATAGCCAAGGTGATATTTCACGTCGCCGTCGCCCGCGACCAATTCCGGGACGTAGTTCGTGCTGAATTCTGTGAAGAGCAGCTTGAGCGATTTCTGGAGGAAATTTGCGAGCACATTGAGCCGCCCGCGATGCGCCATGCCCATGCAGATCTCCTCGATACCGTCGCCCGGGCAGCGATGCAGGATCGTGTCGAGGATGACGATGAGCGACTCCGCGCCCTGCAACGAAAAGCGCTTCTGCCCGACGTAGCGGGTATGCAGGAAAACCTCGAACGCTTCCGATTCCAGGAGCAGCCGGAGCAGAGCGATTTCCACCTCCGTCGACACGTGATGTTTCGTCGGGCGCGACTCGATCCGGTCGCGCACCCAATTGCGAAGCCGCGGATTCTGGATGTGCTGAAATTCCGAGCCAATCGCGTCCGCGTAGATCTCCTCGAGGATCGCGATCATCTCGCGCAGCGTCATCTTTTTGTTATCGCGAAAAAATTTCGACGAGACCTGCAGATCGAGATCCTTCTCGGAAAAGCCGAGCTCGCGCAGGGTGAGCAGGGGATTCACCGGCCGGATCTCGGCCAGCGGGTTCACCCGCGCGATCGTGTGTCCGAGCGTGCGGTAGGCGTAGACCAGGCCGTCGATCCGGGTCTGGAGCGGGCCTTCCCGGGTCTCCGTGCGCGGGGTCGCCGGCGCGGCGGTGGCAGCACTGCGCTGCGTGGTGTTCCCCAGCTCGAACCCCTCGAAAAACGCCGACCAGCTCCCATCCACCGACGCAGGATCCTCCTGCCAAAGCCGGTAATTCTGCTCGATCAAGTCGAGGTTCCCGCGGGTCGCGAACGATGGGCGCATAACCCAACAACGATGCCCGCCCTCGGCCTGCGGGCAAGTTGACAGTCCCGGTCGCGCTCCGATGTTCGCCAGCAAAGTGAACCTAGCCGCATGACCGCAGAGGAAGTTTACCAATCCGTCACCAACGGCGGCACGAGCGACTTCGCCGCCGCCGTCGAGATATTCGAACGCTTCGATCCCTGGTGTTTGATCGGCGGCCTCGCGGTCAACAGTTACGTCGAACCGGTCTATACCGTGGACGCCGATTTCGTCATCGTCGCGGCCAACCTCAGCAACGTTTCAGCCGCGCTCGCGCGTCGACCTGCGAGTCAGCTCAGCCTGCAGCTCACGACCGACGCGCGGTATCAGGATTTTCCCAAACGCGCGGAACGGAAAGAAGTGCTCGGCGTGTTGGTTCCGGTCGCGGCCCTGGCCGACATCGTGCGCGGAAAAGTTTGGGCGTGGGAAGACAAGAATCGGCGGCTGACGAAACGGAAAAAGGATGAGTTGGATCTCTTGCGACTGGCGGAGGCTTACCCGCACCTCGCCTCGTCAATGCCGGATGAAATCGTTCGGCAAATGGAAAACGGCCAGGCATGAAGATGCTCGCGCTTTTCCTCGCCATGGCCGCGTCCGTGCTCGGGCAAACTACGCCGACTATTCCGCCGGCCGCCCCCACGCCCGACCCCGCTTCGGAGCCGGCCGTGCTCGCGGTCGCGAAGGTTTTGCCCGCGGTGGTGAACATCAACACCGAGCGCATCGTGCGGCGACAGGTGCGCGATCCGGTCGATGATTTCGCGGCGCAGTTCTTTGGCGTTTATCGGAATCGTCCGCGCGAAATCCGCCAGACTTTGCAAAGCCTCGGGAGTGGCTTCCTGGTCGATCCCGCGGGTTATATTGTGACGAACGAACACGTCGTCGCCCGCGCCGCCGATCTCAAAATCGAAGTCATCACGAACGACAACAAGAGTTACAAAGCTCGCTATATCACCGGCGACGCGAAGAAGGACCTGGCCCTGATCAAAATCGACAGCGAGAAGCCGCTGCCCTTTGTGAACCTCCACGACATCTCGCCGAACTTGTTAGGCCAGACCGTCATCGTCGTCGGCAACGCGCTCGGCTACGGCACCTCGATCAGTCGCGGCGTGCTCAGCGGCGTGAAGCGCGAGATCACGATCGAGAACATCGATTACCACGACCTGCTCCAGACCGACGCGGCGATCAATCCGGGGAACAGCGGCGGCCCGTTGATCGATCTGAGCGGGCGCCTGGTGGGGGTCAGCTCCGCGAAGATGGCGTTCACCCCGCAGGGGGTGCCGACCCAGGGACTGGGGTTTGCCATTCCGGCGGAGATCGTTAGGCAAAATGTCGAGCTGTTCAAAAAGATCGCCGAGAAACAACCGGCGCCGCGGCCCGACTCCCCGAGCGAGGATACCGGTTCCACCCACGCTGACCGGCTCCTCGGTTTACAGCTGCAGGATTTAACGGCCACGCTGGCCGACGCGCTCGGCTACGAACCAGGCAAAGGAGTGCTGGTGAGCGCGGTCGAGCCAGGCAGCCCGGCGGACGAGGCTGGAATTGAGCGCGGGCTGGTGATTTACCGGATCGGGAATTTCAATGTCGGCTCCGTGAAACAAGCAGAGAAAGTGCTCGCGCAGGCGGATACCGGATCGAACATCGATCTGGCGGTGGGCATCGTCGGTCCCGGAGGGCGCACCCGCCGGGTGGAGACGGTGAATTTGCAGGCGCGCTGAGAATTTCGGAAATAAATGCCAACGCTGCGGGCGCTGGCACTGTCAGTTAAAACCCACTGCAAGATGATCAAGGTCGAAAACCTCACCAAGCGCTACGCCGGCCATACCGCGATCGACAACCTCTCCTTCGAGGTCGGCAAGGGTGAGATCATGGGCTTCCTCGGGCCCAACGGCGCCGGCAAGAGCACGACCATGCGCATCCTCTCCAGCTTCATGCCGCCCACCTCCGGGCGCGCGACCGTCGCCGGGTTCGATATCTTCGAGAAGTCGCTCGAAGCCCGCGCGCACCTTGGCTACATGGCGGAAAACGTGCCGCTCTATAACGACATGCGCGTCACCGAGTATCTCGATTACCGCGCGGCGCTGAAAGGCGTGGCGCATCGCCGGATCAAGGAACGGGTCGGCGACGTGAAAGAGTTATGCGGCCTGCGCGAAGTGGAGAAGAAACTCATTGGCGCGCTCTCCAAAGGTTATCGCCAGCGCGTCGGCCTGGCCGATGCGCTCGTCCATGAACCGGATCTGCTGATTCTCGATGAGCCGACCAGCGGTCTGGACCCAAACCAGATTCGCCAAGTCCGCGACCTGATCAAAAATCTCGGGCGCCAGCACACCATCCTCCTTTCCACTCACATCCTCCCCGAAGTGGAGATGACCTGCAGCCGGGTCATCATCATCAACAAAGGGAAAATCGAAGCCTGTGACACGCCCGAAAACCTCCTCCACCAGATGCGCACCTCGAGCGGGGTCATCCTGGAAGCAAAGACCGGGGCGGATAACGGCGCGGAAGAACTGATGAAGGTCGAAGGGGTGAAAGACGTTAGCCTAACAAGTGAAGGTGACTGGCAGATCTTCTCCCTCCGCGTCGAGGCCGGCGCGGACGTGCGACCGGAAGTCTTTCGGCTGGCCAGCGAGCGCAAATGGGCTGTGCGCGAGTTATCGCAGAAGCGGGCAACGCTGGAAGATGTTTTCGTCGAAATCACCCATGCCGATGAAACGTAAATCATGACCAAGTTCTTCACTCTGCTCGGACGCGAAATTCGGAGCTACTTCTACTCTCCGATCGCCTACATCGTCCTCGTTTTTTTCCTTCTCATCAGCGGGGTCGATTTCTATTTTCAGATCGGCTACATGAACCAGCGGCCCGTTTCCTTCTCGGTCGAGGAAGCGTTCTTTAACTCGGTTTTCTTCTGGTTCGCCTTCGTCCTGCTTTTCCCCCTGATCACGATGCGGCTTTTCTCCGAGGAGTTTAAGCTCGGCACGATCGAGCCGCTCATGACCGCGCCGGTTCGCGACTGGCAGGTGGTGCTCTCGAAATATTTCGGCGCCCTCTTCTTCTATGTCATCCTCTGGATTCCCACGGTCTTCTATTTCGTGATCTTCCAGGCGATCACCCACCAGACGGCAGCCAGTTCCATGGGCGCTTACCTCGGCGGCTATCTCATGCTCCTGCTCCTCGGGATGTTCTATCTCTCGATCGGCTGCTTCGCCTCGGTCCTGACCAAAAACCAGATCGTCGCCGCGATCATCTCTTTCGCCGTGATTACGCTCCTTTTCTTTCTCGGGCTGGTGCAGTTTATCCTCCTCGATATCAGCTCGGAGACACGGCAGTTACTGGGCTACTTCTCGGCGATCGAACAAATGGGCACGCTCTCCCGCGGCCAGATCGATACCCGGCCCATTGTCCTATATCTTAGCATGACGGTGGTGATGCTGACGTTTACCTACCAAGCCTTCCAATCGCGGAAATGGAGGGTCTAGCTCATGGCTGACGAGAAGACGGCTCCGGCACCCAGGAAGATTCACCGTTTCCATATCGGCCTGAACGTCGTCGTGCAGGTCGTGATCGTGATCGTGCTCGCGGCGATGGTCAACTATCTCGGCTTCGAGCACTACCGGCGCTGGGATTACTCCCGCGAACACAAATACGCGCTCTCGGATAAGACGAAACATTTCCTCGAAGGTATTCCGGGCAAGGCGCGGATTACGGTTTTCTTCGGGTCACAAAACCCGATCACCGGGGATGTCCAGAATCTGCTCACGGAATATCAATACGCTTCGCATCGGAAACTCGATGTCGAGTATGTCGATCCCGAGCGCAGCCTGACCCGCGCGAAAGAGTTACTCGGTAAGTATAAGGTGGTCACGGATGAGAGTGTCCTGATTCTTGACTACCAGGGCCGGACGAAAACGGTCAAGGCCTCGGAGATGGCGGATACGAGCCAGGGCAATCCGATGACCGGCGAGGAGCCGCAGATCACCGCCTTCAAGGGGGAGCAGGCCATCACCGGCGCGCTGATCGATGTTGTGGAAGGGAAGAAGAATATTGTCGGCTATGTCCTGGGTCACAAGGAGCCGCCGCTCAGCGGGACGAGCCCTATCTCGGTCTTGAAGACTTTTATCGAGAACGAGAACATTCAGTTCCAGGAGCTGAATCTCTTCGAGGTCCCGGCGATTCCAAAAGAGGTCAAGGTGGTGATGATCGCCGGCCCGCAATACGATCTCTCCGACCGCGAGATGAAATTGCTCCAAGACTTCTGGGACAAGGATGGACGCATCCTGCTCCTCGCCGACCCGGCGGCGAAGACTCCGCGACTGACGGCTTTCGTGAACAAGCTCGGCGTGAGCGTGGATAACGATCGACTCATGGCGATGGTCAAGACCGGCATCCAGGAAGTCGCGCGAGTGCGCGATGTGGTCGCTCATTTCCTCGGGGATAACGGGGTCACGCAACGGCTGGCCGATGTGCGCGCCCCGTTTATTGGCCCGACCAGTTCGCTCACCCTCCAGCCGGCGCAGGTCATGAGCGTGGGAAACATCCATCTCTCGCCGCTGGCCCAGGCGGAGAAGGGTTATTGGGGCGAGATGGATTTTAATTCCGACGATGAGAACCTGCTCCAGTTCGACGCGGCCAAAGATCACGCCGAACCGCTCACGATCGCGGCTTCGGTCGAGAAGGGCGGCAGCGCCGATCAGAGGGTGCAGGTGAGTTCCGCGCGTCTCGTCTTGGTGGCTAACTCCACTTTCATCCTCGACGACGCGCTCACCCAGGGTCAGCAGGGCCTCGACTTCGTCTCCGCGAGCCTGAACTGGCTCCTCAGTCGCGAGCAGCTCATCGGCATCGCCCCGAAAGTTCCGCAGGTGCTTACCTTTACCCTCGACGAACAGGCCTTGCGCAGTCTGCGCTGGATCGTCCTCGTCCTCATGCCGCTCCTGCCCGCCCTGATCGGGCTCGGCGTTTGGTGGAAACGCCGCGCCTAACGAGCCTAAGACATGAGATTCCGCACCACTCTCCTCCTGCTCGTGCTCGTGGTCGGGCTCGGGATCTGGATCAAGTTTTTCGAGATCAAGAAACCGAATACGGCCGAGACAAAACGGCAGGCCGGCAACGTCCTCACGATCGACCGCGACAAGCTCGACGGGATTGTGATTCAAAATGGCGATGACCGGATCGAACTCCGCCGCCAGGCCGGCAAATGGCGCCTGACTGCCCCGGTGCAGGACCAGGCCGATGCCGCAGCGGTCGATAACCTCATCTCCGATCTCGAAAGCTGGAAAAAGTTCGCCATTATCCCGGGGAAAGGCGACCCGAAAGTGGGCAAGGACAACCTCGCGGAATTCGGCGTGGTCCAGCCGAAGTTGCGCCTGAAACTGCAGCTCCCGGATGGCCCGACGGAGGTCGGGTTTGGCAAAGACGCGGCGCTTGAAGGTCAGATGTATGTCCGCATCGGCGAGGTCAAGGATGTCTTCATTGTCGGCCAGACGGTGCGCAACGATATCGCGAAAAAGCCCGATGATTTCCGCGACCGCAAGTTGACCAGCCTAACGACCGCGCAGGTGACCCGCGCCGTCCTGAAGAGCGCGGCGGGCGAGATCGAGCTGGCGAAAAAGCACGAGCATTGGGAACTGGTGAAGCCGCTCCAGGCGCGCGGCGACGACCCGAAGATCGGCGATCTCCTCGCCACGGTCACGAACGCGCGGATCGAGGATTTCATCGGCAACGGCGGGAGTGACCTGCATCGCTACGGGCTCGCCGACCCGCGTGGTTCGATCACGCTTTACGGCGCGGGCGACCAGCAGGGTGAGACCCTGCAGATCGGCACGGAGGCGGGAAAAAAAAAGGAACAGGTCTATGGCCGCTTCCTGCCCCGGAATGGCGTTTACGCGCTCCCGAAAAAGACTGAGGAAATCCTTGCGGTTCGGCCTAACGATTTACGCGATCACCATCTCATCCGGCTCGATACCGACAGTCTCGATCGGCTGCACATTCAGCCGTCTGGCCAGCCGGAAGTGATCCTCGCGCGCAAAGCCGAAACCTGGACGATCGCGAGCAAAAACAACCAGCCGGCGAACAGCGGAGAAGTGCGCCGACTGCTCGACACCTTGAATCAGGAGCAGGTCACGCGCTTCGTCGCTGATACCGCCTCCGAGTTACCGAAGTACGGTCTCGATCATCCGACGCTGCTACTGACCTTCAGCTCGTTCGCGTCGGAAAACACCGCCGAAACCGCGGCCGGCGAGCAACCGTTCCTGACTCTGGCCTTTGGCAAAACCGAGGGCGACGAAGTCTTCGCCCGGGTCGGGGAAGAGCCTTTCATCGTCGCGGTGAAAAGCCGGCTGCTGAGCGAAATCTGGACGGATCCCGCGCAATGGCAGGAGCTGGCGATTTACAAATTCAAGCCTAACGATATCGAGCATTTCGCCCGGGTGACCGATCATGAGGAGGCATTTGAACGGACGGGGCCGACCAGTTGGCGGATCGCGCAGGGCGAAGGCGACGTGGATAGCGCCAACGTGCAGTCACTCCTGAACACGCTCGCCTCGCTCCGCGCGGCGCGTTGGGCGGGCGCGAACGCCCTAAATCAAGGCTTCGAGCAGAGCCCGCTCGCACTCACTTTCTCGATCAAGGGCGATCCAAAGACGGTGCACAAGTTGCTCATCGGCGGGCCGACCGAGAACAGAATGTGGTTTGCGCGCATCGATGGGCAGGAGGGGACGTTTGTCCTGAGTAACCCGGACCTGAATGCGCTGAAACTGCCGCTAACCAAGGCCACAGCTACGCCGCCGCCCGCTGCCTCCGAGCCCTCGCCGAGTGTCGCGCCGGTGGCCGCGCCGTCCACGATCACTCCCACGCCTCGTTAGGCGGCGTTTGCTTTGCCCGCCAGATAGATCGTCGCGACGCCGCCGGTGAGTGGGATGGCGCGCGCCGAAGCGAAACCGTTTGCTTTCAGAAGAGCGACCATCGCGTCGCCGCTGGGAAACTTCTCGATCGACGCCCCGAGATAATCATAGGCCTGTCGCTCGCCGGTGACCTTGCCCGCGACCCACGGCAGACAGCGGTGGAGATAGAACTGGTAAGGACGGCGGAGCAGCCCGGGCGGCAGCGAAAAATCGAGCACTAGGAGCCGGCCATCACCGGTAAGAACGCGCGCCATTTCCTGGAGCGCCGCGCCCCAATCCGCCATATTGCGCAGACCGAAGGCCACCGTGACCGCTTCGAAGCTCGCTTCCGCAAAAGGCAGTTGCAGCGCGTCGGCCACGATCGTCTTCGCCAGGCCTTTCCCCTGCGCGATCGCGAGCATTTCTGCGGAGAAATCCGCTCCGGTGATTTCCGTTTGCGGAAGTTTTTTCTGGAGCGCGAGGGCGAGATCACCACTCCCGGTGGCCAGGTCGAGGACCCGTCGCGGCCGCCATTGCCTAACGATCTCGGACGCACGATGCCGCCACCAGAAATCCGCGCCGCCGCTGAGCAGATGGTTCGCCAGGTCGTAGCGACGCGCGAGGCGGTCGAACATCGAGCGCACGGCGGCCGGATCGCGCTCGACGGCGGAGGGCGGGAAGTTCACGTCGATCTGTAATCCGAAGGCGAGACTCCGGCGAATCCAGAGCGACGATCACTCCAGCACGGGATCGAGCCGCTCTTCTTCCCGCGGCACGAGCTTGTTCTTCTCGATCATGCGCGCGCAGGTATTCCAGCGCAGGAGGGCGTCATCGTTCCCCGGCGGGCGCATCGTCTCGGCTTTCTCAAACCAGTTCATGGCGTCGCGCAGACCGTCGTAGGCGTAATGAATCGCGCCAGGCGCACCTTGCGCGAGCTTCGCCTTCGCCCGGCGTTCCGCGAGGATGCCGGCATAATACGCGCGGTCGTATTCCCCGCTAACGCGCGCGAGCAACTGGTTCGCCTGGGTGTCGCTCACGCCGTAGCCCTTGCTGAAACGATCGGTCACCGCCAAGAGCAGCATGATCACCGCCTGCTGGTTCGACGCGTCCGTTTCCAGGACATCGAGGCAGATGCTTTCCGCTTCGGCCGGTTCGTTCAGGAGCCGGTAGCGCTCGGCTTTTTCGAGGGCCGCGGGGATGGCTTCGCGGGAAAGAGGTTTGAGTTCACTCATATGTTCGTTAGGCTGGAGGCGTGGGCGCGCGGTTCGATTCGCGGCGGATCTTTTTCCAAAGCCAGCCAAGCGGATCGTAGTAGTCGTCCACCACTCGTTCTTTCAGCGGAATGATCGCGTTGTCGGTGATGTGGATCTCTTCCGGGCAGACCTTGGTGCAGCATTTGGTGATGTTGCAAAAGCCGATCCCCTGAGCTTCACGCAATTCCCCGATGCGATCCTCGGTGTCGAGCGGATGCATCTCGAGCGCGGCGGAGTAAACGAAGAAACGCGGCCCGATAAACTGATCGTGTTTCTGATGATCGCGGAGCACGTGGCAGACGTCCTGGCAGAGAAAACACTCAATGCATTTCCGGAATTCCTGGACCCGGTCGATGTCCTGTTGCGCCATCCGCCAGGTGCCGTCGGGCGCATCGGGGGGGCGCGGCTTGAATTGCTTGATCCGCTTCTTCACCGCGAAATTCCAAGAGACATCGCAGATCAAATCCTTCAGGAGCGGGAAGGCTTTCATCGGTTCGATCGTCACCGGTTGGTCGAGCGGCAGATCGTTCAATCGCGTCATGCACATGAGTTTCGGCATCCCGTTCACCTCCGCAGAACAGGAGCCGCATTTGCCGGCTTTGCAGTTCCAGCGACAGGCGAGGTCGTTTGCCTGCGTCGCCTGGATGTCGTGAACTGCGTCGAGCACGACCATGCCTTCCGAGACCTCAGTGTCGTAATCGCGAAACGTCCCGCCGCTCGCATCCCCACGCCAGATTCGGAAAGTAGCAGACTTCATCCCATCTCCTCGATGACTCGCTTGAGATCGTCTCGCATTTCCGGGATGGCGTCGCGCCGAATCTGCATCGCGCCGTCTTCCCCTTTCCGGACCACGGTGTTGATCTTCGCGAACTCCGCGCTCTTCTCCGGGAAATCTTCGCGGAACTGGGCGCCACGACTTTCTTTGCGCTCGAGCGCGGCGCGCGTCACCGCTTCAGAAACGGTGAGTAAATTCGCGAGATCGAGGGCCGTGTGCCAGCCGGGGTTGAACTCGCGATTTCCTTCCACGCCCACCTTAGCGGCTCGTTTCCAGAGGGCGCCAAGACCTTCGAGCGCCGCCCGCATCTCGTCCTCCCGCCTGACGATGCCGACCTTGTCCTGCATCATCTCCTGCAAATCCTTTTGGACCTGATAAGGGTTCTCGCCCGCCGCGTCGCCGCGTTCGAACGGTTTCAAACCTTCCTCTGCGGTCCGTTCGACCTGCTCGGGCGCGAATTCGCCTAACGAATTCTCGAGCGCGAACTTGGCCGCGAATTCACCCGCACGTTTTCCGAAAACCAGAAGGTCCGAAAGTGAATTACCACCGAGCCGGTTGGCTCCGTTAATTCCCGCCGCACATTCGCCCGCGGCGAACAATCCCGGAACCAGCGACATCTGGGTATCGGGATCAACCCGGATGCCGCCCATGACGTAGTGAGTCGTGGGGCCGACCTCCATCGGCTCCTCGGTGATGTCGATATCGGCCAGTTGTTTGAACTGGTGATACATGCTCGGCAGCTTCTTTTTAATGTGCTCCGCGCCGCCCGCGACTTTGCCTTTGATCCACGAGATATCGAGAAAGACGCCGCCGTGCGGACTCCCGCGGCCAGCCTTGATCTCGCGCACGATGCAGCGCGCGACGTGATCGCGCGTGAGTAGCTCCGGCGGTCGGCGCGCGTTCTTATCGCCCTGGCAATAACGCCAGCCTTCGTCCGGGTTGTCGGCTGTCTGCGTTTTGTAGTTCTCCGGGATGTCGTCAAACATGAACCGGCGACCCTCTTTGTTCGTAAGGACACCGCCTTCGCCGCGCACGCCTTCGGTCACAAGAATGCCGCGCACACTCGGTGGCCAGACCATTCCCGTGGGATGAAACTGGATGAACTCCATGTCGATAAGCTCCGCTCCCGCCTGGTAGCCTAACGAGTGTCCGTCCCCGGTGTATTCCCAGCTGTTGCTGGTGATCTTGAAGGCGCGCCCGATGCCGCCGGTCGCGAGCACCACCGCCTTCGCGCGAAAGATTTTAAATCGCCCGCGCTCGCGATCGTAACCGAAAGCGCCCACCACCCGATCGCCCGCTTTCAGGAGGGTGAGGACCGTGTGCTCCATGTGCACGTCGATGCCCTGATGGATTCCGTGGTCCTGCAAGGTGCGGATCATCTCGAGCCCGGTCCGATCGCCGACATGGGCGAGGCGCGGATACTTATGGCCGCCAAAGTTCCGCTGCAAAATGCGCCCGTCCTTGGTGCGGTCGAAAACCGCTCCCCAGGCTTCGAGTTCGCGCACCCGCGCCGGCGCTTCCTTCGCGTGCAGCTCGGCCATTCGCCAATTATTAACGTATTGCCCGCCCCGCATGGTGTCGGAGAAATGCACCTGCCAGTTATCGCGGTCGTCGACATTCGCGAGCGCCGCCGCGATCCCTCCCTCGGCCATCACGGTGTGGGCTTTGCCCAACAAAGACTTGCAAACCAGCCCCACCTTCACCCCGGCGGCTGAGGCTTCAATCGCCGCGCGCAGACCTGCGCCGCCAGCGCCGATGACGAGCACGTCGTGGGTGAAGGTTTGGAAATCAGCCATGCGGACGAGTTCTAGAAAAATCGCAGATCGTGCCAGATGCCTAACGAACAAAGACGCACGTAGACGTCGGAGAACGCCACCCAGCAGAGACTCATCCAGGCCCAAAGCATGTGGCGCTGATTAAGACAGCCGACGCAGGCGTAAGCGCGAAAGCAGGCGGGTGATTTCGAGAACTGATCGAGAAACCCGCCGACCAAATGGCGCAACGAATGACAGCCAAAGGTGTAGCCGCCGAGCAGGACGACATTCATCGCCAGGACCACAGTCCCCAGACCCATCCCAAAAGAGGCGTGCCCAGTCGCCGGGTCGACAAACCAAAGCGCCTTCCAGACATCGTGCGCGAGGACAAGAATGAAGAGCAGCGCGACGTAGAGAAAGTAGCGGTGGACGTTCTGCATGATGAGCGGAAAAGAACGTTCTCCAAGGTAAGTCTTCCGTGGCTCGCCAACCGTGCAGGCCGGCGGATCAGCCCAAAAGGCTTTGTAGTAAGCACCGCGGTAGTAATAGCAGGTCAGCCGGAAGCCGCCTGGCGCCCAAAGCACGAGCAACGCGGGCGAAAACAACAGCCACGCCGGCCACCAACCGGGCTTTGGTCCGAACCAGCTGTGCGGCGAAGAACCGAAAATCTCCGGCGAATAAAAAGGCGAGAGATACGGACCGAAGTAGTAATTCCGGCCTTGGAACGCCGCCCAGGTCGAGTAAACCACAAACGCGCCCAGCCCGAGAAAGACCGCGAGCGGCTGTGCCCACCAGACGTCTCTGCGCATCGTCTGGCCAAACGATGGGCGAGGAAGCGTCAATTCAGCATTTGTCATCTCCGGACTCGGGATTAACAAGCGCGGGTTCGATTGGCAAGATTTTCCCACGAGGCGCGCACGTTGCGCGCGGCGTTGGGCTCGGAATCAGAGGGAAGGTGTGCCATCGTGCGGGCGATGGCATTCGAGGATAACCAGCTGCTTTTTGGGGCGGATCCGACCGCGCGGATCGTTGCGATCGAGCTCGGGGACACGGGGACGGTAAGGGTTTATCGGCGCGAGCAGGAGGGCGCGACGGTCTGCGACGTCGAGGAATTTCATCCTTTCGTCTGGGCGGATGACGATGTGGCGGATCTCGGCCTAACGAATGCGGAAAGGCTGGCCGGAGACCTGAAATACGGGTGGCTGGTCACGACCGATAGTTGGAAGGAGTTGATCGCGCTGCGCAACGGGCTGAAAAAAGCGGGCCGACACTTCTTCGCCCTGAGCGATCCGGTGCAGCATTATCTTACCCACACCGGGCGCACGCTCTTCAAGCAACTGCCTTTTGAAGAGCTGAAACGAATGCAGCTCGAAGTGCTGGGCGACAGCGATCACCTCACCAGCATCGCGCTCTCCGATCAGACCGGCTGGGAGGAATTGATCGAGGTGAATCCGGACGCGATCGAGGAATCGGAGCACGCAGCGCTCAAGCGGCTAACGAGCCTGATCAAGGAGCGCGACCCGGACGTGATCGAGGGGCACAACCTCTTCAAGAGCGACCTGCCGATGCTCGTGGCGCGAGCGCGCAAGGCCAAGACGAAACTGGATTGGGGCCGGAGCGGCGGGTTCCTGCGCTCGCGACCTTCGCGGCTCCAGATCGCGGAGAAGACGATTGATTACCCGAAGTTCACGATCGATGGCCGGCACTTCGTCGACACCTTTCTGCTCGCGCAATTCTATGACGTTGGGATGCGAACGCTGGCCGGTTTCGAGCGAAGCGATGTCGCGCAGCACTTCGGCCTAACGAACATAACTGAAGTCTCGGAGTTATCTGGGCCGGCGCTGGAGCGAGCCTGGCGAGAAGATCCGGCCGGCTATCGCGTGCGCGCGCTCTGCGCGGTGCGCGAGACCCGAGCGGTCGCCGATCTGCTGAGCCCAAGTTACTTCATCCAGGCGCAGATTTTCCCGTATAACTATCAGGACGTGATCGTGCGCGGTAACGCCACCCGGATCAACGCCCTCTTCCTGCGCGAATATCTGCGCCAGGGCCATAGCATCCCGGAGATGCCGATGGCGCAGGGTTTCGAAGGCGGTTACACCGATATCTTCTTCACCGGCGTGGCGCGGAACGTCTGGCATTGCGACGTCGCTTCGCTTTATCCGTCGATCATGCTGCAGTTCGATTGTTTCCCAGTGAATGATCAACTGCAGATCTTTCGTCACTTGCTGACCGACCTACGAACCTTCCGCCTCAAAGCCAAGGGCGACATGCGCGGGGCGAAGGATGAGGCGATCCGCCGTTACTTTCACGCGCTGCAGAATACATTTAAGATCCTGATCAATAGCTTCTACGGCTATCTCGGTTTTGCGCAGGGTCACTTTGCCGACTTCGAGGCGGCGGCGCGGGTGACTCAGATAGGTCGCGACATCCTCAAGCAGATGATCGCCTGGCTCCAGGCGCAGGGAGCGCAGGTCATCGAGGTAGATACCGATGGGATCTACTTTGTGCCCTCAGCGTCAGCCGCCGGCACAGCGCAGATCGAAAATTTGCGGGCAGGCCTGGCGAAAGAACTGCCGCCCGGTATCGAAGTGGAGTTCGACGAGCAATTCGAAGCGATGTTTAGCTACAAGGCGAAGAACTACGCGCTGCTCGACAAGGAGGGAGTGGTCACGCTCAAGGGCGGCGCTTTGAAGTCGCGCGGGCTGGAGAAGTTCCAGCGGGTGTTTCTCGAGCAAATGATCAAGCTCCTGATGGTGGAAAAGCCCGAAGCGATCCCCGATTTGCGCGATGAGTTTGAAAGCAAGATCCGTAGTCGCGCCTGGCCGATCGAGATGCTAATGAAGACCGATACGCTGCAGGATTCGCTGGAGAAATACCGGCAGAAGATTGCCGGCGGAGGCCGCAACCGGGCGGCCGCTTATGAGCTTGCCCTCGCGAGCGGTCGTGACTACAAACCGGGAGACCAGATCAATTACTATATCAAGGCGACGCCCAAGAAGGTGGCCGCCTATGAAGCCGCCAAACTGGTGGCGGACTTCGACCCCCAGGAGCGTGACGAAAACGTGGGCTATTACAGCGCGAAACTCGATGAGCTGGTGAAGAAGTTCGCCGGCGTCACGACGCCCACGAAGATGGCGCAGCAGGAGACACTCGGGTTTTAGAAGGAGAATCGAATTATGGAAATGCCTCAACCTGGTAGTGCGCATCGTCGCCTGCAGAAGATCGCGGGAGACTGGGAAGGTGAGGAACGCATGTATTCCTCGCCTTGGGACCCGGCGGGCGGGACCGCGATCGGCCGGATCAAGAGCCGGGTCGCGGTCAACGGCTTTGCCCTGATCAATGACTACGAGCAGGAGCGGGCCGGGAAGATTACCTTTCGCGGTTATGGGATCTTCACCTATGACCCGCGCGAGGAGAGTTACTCTTTGATCTGGGTCGACAGCATGGGTGTGCCTCCGGAAATCTTCAGAGGTCAGTTCGAAGGAGACATCCTCCGGCTGGCGCACGGTGGGCCGGGGATGCATGTGCGACTTACTTACGATGTGTCGGAGCCGGACTATCTCTCGACGAGCATGGAGATGTCTCAGGATGGCGAAGTATGGAACCGGTTCTTCGATGCGCGTTTGAAACGTTGTTCATCCGCCCCGTCGCCTTCGAATTCTTAGGCACACGCGTTTTTGGTTTGTCATCCCGGGCGCAGGACGCGATGACTTCAGGATGAATAAGCAATCGCTTTGCCTTCTCACCGCGCTGGCCTTCACCGCCGGCGCGTCCCGTTTCTCTCTCGCCGCGGACGACGCCGCGGGGCTGAAGAACCAGATTGCGAAGCAGCACGACGAGGCGGTGAAGCGGTTGCAGGACTGGATCGCGCTGCCGTCGATCGCGGCGGAGAATCTGAATTACCCGCAGGGCCCCGAGTTGATGGCGAAGATGCTGAAAGAGGCCGGCTTCCAGCAGGCGACGTTGGTGCAGACCGAGGGCAAACCGGGTGTCTTTGCGACGCTGGATGCGGGCGCGCCGAAGACGATCGGGCTTTATTTTATGTACGACGTGAAGCAGTTCGACCCGAAGGAATGGTCGTCGCCCCCGCTCGAGGGGAAGATGGTCGATAAACCGAACCTCGGGAAAGCGATCGTCGGCCGCGGCGCGGTGAATCAGAAGGGTCCGGAGGCAGCCTTTCTCGCGGCGCTGCAGGCGTTCAAAGGCGCAGGGAAAAAGCTCCCGGTGAATTTGGTGCTCGTGGCGGAGGGCGAAGAAGAGATCGGTTCGCCGCACATCGGTCAGATCGTGCATAAGCCGGAAGTGCAGGCTGCCCTCGCGAAATGCGAGGGCGTGTTTATGCCTTCGGCGATGCAGAGCGTGGACGGCGTGGTCACGGTGAGTCTCGGCGCGAAGGGAATCATCGAGTGCTCGCTCACTTCGAGTGGTGAGAAGTGGGGACGTGGTCCGGCGAAAGACATTCACTCTTCGCTCAAGGCGATGGTCGATAGCCCGGCGTGGCATCTTGTGCACGCGCTCGACACGCTTGTCTCGGAGGATGGCAACGACATCGCGATCGAGAATTATCCGAAGCCACGCCCGCTGACCGACGCGGAGAAAAAGTTGATCGCCGAAGCCTCGAAACAAGAGAACGAAGCGCAGCGGATGAAGGTGCTCGGGGTGCAACATTGGATCGACGATCTCCCGTGGGAGCAGGCCCAGGAACGACTCGAGTCGCAGCCGACGGTGAACATCGAAGGCTTGGTCGGCGGCTACACCGGCCCGGGTGGCAAGACGATCCTGCCCCATCAGGCGGTCGCGAAACTCGATCTCCGGCTCGTGCCGGGAATGAAAGCAGCCGATGCGCTCGCCGCGCTCAAGGCGCACCTCGCGAAGAGGGGCTTCGGCGACATCGAAGTGAATATGACCGGCGGCTACGACCCGACCACGACTCCCTCGGACGCGCCCTTGATTCAGGCGCAGATCGCGGTCTTGAAGCAAGCGGGAATCGACCCCGTGCTCTGGCCCTGGAATGCCGGTTCCTATCCGGGTTACGTTTTCACCGGCGAGCCGCTAAAATTGGCGGCCGGTCACTTCGGGCTCGGTCACGGCAGTGGGGCGCACGCGCCGGATGAGTATTACGTGATCGATTCGACCAACTCGAAGGTTCAGGGCTTCGACGGCGCGACGATGTCGTTCGTCGAGTATCTCTACGAGCTGGCGAAATAAGGCGTTAAAGACCTTATTCGAGCGCCGCGACCAGGGCCGAGATCGCTTCCAGAACAAGCTTCCGCTTCTGTTTCGGGATCGCGGCGAGGAGCTGATCAAACTTCGAGTGACGCGCGCGGGCCAGCCTGGCGGCCGCACGTTTGCCGGCGGCGGTTAGCCGAATGCGCAGGATTCGTCGGTCGTGACCGGCGGGCGTGCGCGCGATCCAGGCGCGCTTTTCGAGTTGGCGCACCAGCCGGCTCACGCTGCTCTTCTCGAGCCGCAGGCGTGCCGCCAGTTCTCCGTGATTGAGCGGACCGCCGGCGGCCAGATCCATGAGCGCGTGCGCCTCCGCAACCGGGATGGGCTCGCCGCAGGGGGTCTCGTGCGGGCGATGCAAACCAAAGGCCCGCACGAGCGCGACCATCGCCGCGGCCAGCGCAGCCGCCTCGGTTTCGACTTCTTCCTTCATAAATTAGTTTGACATCACAACTGATTAGTTCGTCTATACAACCATTATGAGATTTGCTCTGCTCGCTTTTTTGGCGTTCGCCGCGGTGGCCGGCGCGCAGTCGCCCGCGCCTTCCGCCACTCTATCGCCGCCCCCGTCCCATTTCGAGGGCGTGGATGCACGGGGTGATCAAGGGATGGGCTTCAGCCATCACTTGACCGGCCATCAATTTCGTATCCTCGCCGACGGCGGCGCGATCGAAGTGGCGGCGAATGATCCCAAAGACGCGGAGAGCCGCCAAGCTATCCGGTCGCATCTCGCTTCGATCGCTGAAAGGTTTGCCGCGGGCGATTTCTCCGTCCCGATGTTCATCCACGCAACCTCGCCCCCGGGGATGGCGACCATGCAGCGCTTGAAACGGGAAATCAGTTACCACGCCGAGGAAACCCCTCATGGCGCGCAGGTCAGAATCAAATCGCAAAACCCGGAGGCGATCGAAGCGATCCACCAGTTCCTCCGGTTCCAGATCGAGGAGCATCGCACCGGCGACGCGAAGGAAGCGGGGAAAGCTGACTAACGTTCTATTCGTAGCGGAGCGAGCGCACTGGATCGAGCCGGGTGGCGCGACGCGCGGGCAGATAGCCGGCGAGGAGCGCGATCACGATCAAGCCTAACGGCACCGCGACGAACGTGACGGGGTCGTGCGCCGTCACGCCGAAGAGGATCGCGGTAAGAAAACGCGCGAGAAAAAAAGCGGCGCAAAGTCCCACCGCGGTCCCCGCCGCGGCGAGCTTGAGCGTTCCGCCGAGAATGAGCTGGAGGATATTGCCGTGAGTCGCGCCGAGCGCGAGGCGGATGCCGATCTCCTTGCGACGTTGCGTGACGAGATAGGCGATGACCCCATAGATGCCGAGCGCGGCCAGAGTGAGCGCGAAAAGAGAAAATATCGCAATCAACCAGGTGCGGAAACGCGGTTGCCCTAACGACTCGCGGATCAGCGCGGTCATCGCATTCACCTTCACGACCATCTGCGGGTCGAGCGTTTGCAGCACCGCCCGCAGGCTCCCCGCGGCGCTCGCCGGGTTCTCCGCGAGCGCGACAAAGTGCAGATCGCGCGCGACCAGCTCGAGCACCTCCGGCGGCATCTGCGTGAGCGCGATATAGATCGTGCTCTCGAGCGTTTCCTCGAGCCGGTTGTGTTTCACATCGCCGCAGACGCCGACGACCGCGAGCCAGGCGCGATCGTAGCGGAGTAACTTGCCGATCGGGTTCTCGTTAGGCCAATAACGCTGCGCAAATTGCTCGCTCACGATCGCGACGCCGGGTGCTTGCGCGTCGTCGTGCTCGGTGAAATTGCGCCCGCGCAAGAGCGGCAGACGGAGCGCGGGGAAATAGCCCGGGCTCGCTCCGCGAATGCTGGCGCTCTCGTTCAACCCCGGGCGACCGGCGATCTCGAAGCCGTTGCCCCAGCCATTCCCGCTGAACGGCAGATGGGTCACAACGCCGGCCGCGGTCACGCCGGGCAAGCTGCCGATCCGAGTGAGCGCTTCGCGCGAAAAGGCCAGGAGCTGCGCGCTCTTCGGATAGCGCTGGTCCGACATCACGGTGTTGGCCGTGACCACATGGGCCGGCTCGAATCCCGGATTCGTCCCGGCCAGCCGAACGAAACTGCGAAGCATGAGCGTGCAGCCGATCAGGAGCACAGCGGCGAGCGCGACTTCGACGAAAACGAGCAGGTCGCGGGAACGCGTCGCACTCGCGCCAGCGGTCGCGCGCGTCGTGCCGCCAAAGCTGGTCGCGGAAGCCTTCCAGGCCGGGCCGACGCCGAAGACGATCCCGCACCCCGCCGAGATCGCGATCAGAAAAAGGACGACGACGCTGTCGATCCGCGCCTGGAGCAACTGCGGGATGTTCTCAGCCGCAAAGTGCCGGAGCAGGCTGAGACTCCAGGTCGCGACCGCGAAACCGGCCGCCCCACCGACGGCGGCGAGGAGCGCCGATTCGGTGAGAAGTTGCGCGATCAATCGCCCCCGGCTCGCACCGAGCGCGGCGCGAACCGCCAACTCCGAGGCGCGCGCTTTCCCGCGAGCGAGCATGAGATTGGCGACATTCGCGCAGGCGATCGCGAGGAGCAGAACGACCGCGGAAAGGAGCACGAGTAGCGGGGTGCGCAGCTCGCCGTTCATCTGTTCCTGCAAACTGATTTCATAGAAGCGGCGATCGCTCTTATCCGCGGGATCGACGACGCGCTTCCCGACCGCCGCGGTTTCGGCGCTCAGTTGCTTCTCCGTCACGCCCTCTTTGAGCCGGCCGAGCACGCGCAGAAAATGCGCGTCAGGATGCGCCTGAAAAAAGGGATCCGCCTCCGAGAGCGGCGCCCACATTTTCACCTCCGGCGTCGGGAAGTAGAACCCTTCCGGCATCACCCCGACGACGGTGTAGGACTCGCCGTTCAAGTTCACGCTCTGCCCGAGCACATCAGCGCGCCCGCCAAACTTTTCGCGCCAGACCCCGTCGCTCAGAAGCACGACATGATCCCGGCCCGGTTGCGCTTCCGCCTCGAGAAAACCGCGCCCCAGCGCGGGCGCGACCCGCAGGGTCGGCCAGAGCGACGGCGTGACCAACTGGCCGAAGAGCAGCGCCGGCTCGCCCTGGCCTTCAAGGGTGAATCCGCTCCCAGTGTAAGCCGCCAACGAATCGAAAAGCTGCGTCTGTTTGCGCCAGGCGCCGAACTCGTTAGGCGAGAACGAGACCTGCGCTTCCTGCGGAATCTTTCCCCAGAGCATGAAGAGCCGCTCCGCCTGCGGAAAAGGCGGTCCCTCGATCAGCACCGAATGCACCAGCGTAAAGATGAGCGCCGTGCTCCCGATCCCAAGCGCGAGCACGGACCCGACGGTCAGGGAAAAAACCGGCGACCGGCGCAGGGAACGAAAAGCAAAACGCAGATCCTGCCCGCGTGTCTCGAGAAAATGGCCCAGCCGAATCTCCCGCACCTGCTCTTTCACCTGCTCGCTCCCGCCCAGCTCGATTGCCGCGGCCCGGCGCGCTTCGTTTTCGCTCAGGCCTTCCTTCATTTTCGCGCGCGTCAGCAGCTCGAGGTAGGAGCCGACTTCGTCGGAGAGATCGCGTTCGAAGTTCGCTTTTCGCGTCAGGTTGCGACAAAAGCTGGCGAGGCGTGGAATCAGCGGCATGATCGATTCGGGGGTTCGTTAGTCACAACGCAGCGCAGTCATGGGATCGACCCGCGTCGCGCGCGCGGCGGGGAAGTAACAGGCGATCAAAGCCACGAGGAGGAGGAGCAGGGCGATGAGGGCGAAGGTCGCTGGATCGGTTGCGCTGACGCCGAAGAGGAGGCTGGAAAGCAAACGGGTGAGGACGAGCGCGCCTAACAACCCCGCAAAAATGCCTAACGAGACTAACTTTAGCCCCTGGCCAAGAACGAGCTTGAGCACATCGGCGGGCGCGGCCCCCAGGGCCATGCGCACGCCGATTTCGGGAGTGCGCTGGGTCACGGTGTAGGAAATGACTCCGTAGATTCCGATCGCGCCGAGGACTAGTCCGACGAGCGCAAAAAGGGCCAGCAAGAGCATGGTCGAGCGCGCCTGCGCAATGGAGTGCGCGACGACCTCCTCCATCGGCGTCAGGTGGGTGATGGGCACGTTCTTGTTTACCGACCACACCGCACTCCGGAGCGATGCGGCGAGCGCCGCTGGGTCCGAGGTCGTGCGCACCATCACGTTCATGTCGGGAAGAAATTCGTGCTGTACGTAGGGGCGATACATCTCCGGCTCGGTTTGATTGCCCAGCCCCTGCTGCTTGATGTCGCCGACGACGCCGACCACCGTGGCCCATTCATCCTTCTTTTCGAAACCCGTGCGGATCCGCTTCCCGAGCGGACTCATGCCTGGCCAGTATTTGCGCGCGAGCGTTTCGTTGATGAGAGCGACGACCGGCGCATTCTCGGTATCAGTCGCCTTGAAGAACCGGCCCGCGCGGAGCGGAATCTTCATCGCCTGGAAGTAGTCCGGAGTGACAAGTCGCCAGTTGATGCTCCGCGCGGCAGCGTCCGGCGCGGCGGGCTGGTCCTCGATTTTTAAACCTGGATTCCAGTTCCCTTCACTCATCGGGAGCAGATGAATCCCGCCTACCGATTCGACGCCGGGAAGCGCTTCGAGCCGCTCGAAGACCTCGCGATAATAGACGCGGGCGCGGCCGGCATCCTCGATCGCCGGCGAGAGTTGGAAGGAGACGACCCGCTCCGGATTGAAACCGGGATCGACCTTTTGCAAACGGGCAAAGCTCTTGATCAGAAGTCCGGCGCCGACCACGAGGAGCAAAGCGAGCGCCACCTCCGCGACCACGAGAAGGGAACGAAGCCGGCGCCCGGCGCGAGGCGTGGCCGCGCGTCCGCCTTCCTTGAGCGGAGCCTGCAAGTCCGGCTGCGAAATCTGCAGCGCCGGGGCCAGCCCGAAAAGGAGCCCGGTGAGGACGGAAACGCCTAACGAGAAAAGGAGGACGCCACCGCTTATGCCGGGCGCGCCGCTGAGCGGCAGTTGCAGGGGAAGCAGACGGAGGAGCAGGTCGAGCCCGACCCAGGCGAGCGCTACTCCAGCGGCGCCACCGAGGAGCCCGAGCAGGCAATTTTCCGTGAGGAGTTGACGGATCAACCGGCCGCGGGTCGCGCCCAGAGCCGCGCGAATCGCGAGCTCGCGCTGCCGCGTGCTCGTTCGTGCCAGTTGCAGGTTGGCGACATTGGCGCAGGCGATGAGGAGAACAAACCCGACCACGCCGAGAAGGATGAAGAGCATGGTGCGCACATCCGCCACCATCTCGGCTTGCAGCGGAACGACGAGCGGCCCGTCCGCGCTCGGGCGAGTGGCGCGCTTCTCGAGGAGATGATGCGCGATCGCAGTCATCTCGGATTGCGCCTGGGCCACGGTGACGCCGTTCTTCAAGCGCCCGAGCAGCGTTAGATAGCCGGCGGTGTAATCGTCCTGTTCGCTCGGATTGAGCGTGGCCGGCAACCAGAGGTCCGCCGGATGCGCCCGCAAGAAGTCGAAGTCTTTCGACATCACCCCAACGACGGTCCGGGGCGTGCCATCCACCGTGATCGCGCGGCCCACGATCTGGGGATCGCCGCCGTAGCGACGTTGCCAGAGACCGTAGCTCAGGACCGCCACCTGATCATGGCCCGGCTGATCTTCCTCCGGCCGAAAGACTCGCCCGAGCGTGGCCTGCACGCCGAGGAGGGGGAAAAGATTCGCCGTCGTGCGGGCGCCCTCGACTTTGGCAGGTTCGCCACCGCCGGTGACGGTAAAGCCCCAGCCGCTGTAGGCCGCGAGGTCATCGAAGGACGAGGCGGCCTTCTTGATCTCGACGAAGTCCGTTTTCGCCATCGAGATGTGGGGCTCGAGCCAGACCTGCACGAGTTGCTCCGGTGCGCGGTAAGGCAACGGTTGCAGCACCACCGCGTTGACGATGCTAAAGACGGCGGTGTTGGCGCCAATCCCAAGCGCGAGCGTGAGCAGAGTGACGGCGGTGAAGCCAGGGCTCCTGCCTAACGAGCGCAGGCCGAAGCGCAAATCTTTCAGGAGCATCTCCAGCCGATGACCGAACCAGATCTCGCGGACCTCTTCCTTTACCTGCTCGCTCCCGCCGAGCTCGACCGCAGCGGCGCGGCGAGCCGCAGATTCATCCATTCCGGCGCGCACTTTCGCGTCGCTGGAAAGCGCGAGGTAAGAGTCAACCTCCGCCGCGAGCTCTCGCTCCACGCGATTTTTCGCGAAGAGATTTCTGAAAAACGCCGCCAGCGAGGAGTACATTCTCGTAACGCCCTCGCCTAAGTCGCACTCAGCGCGCTCCCGATTGCCAGCGAGATGCGCTGCCAATCTTCCGTCTCCGTTTCGAGCTGGCGCCGGCCGGCTTTGGTGAGGCAGTAATATTTGGCGCGCCGATTGTTTTCCGATTCGCCCCAGGATGACTTGAGCCAGCCGGCTTCCGCCATGCGATGGAGCGCGGGAAAGAGCGAGCCCGGCTTCACATCAAAAGTTTCCTTCGTGATTTGATTGATCCGGAGCGAAACGCCGAGCCCATGGAGCGGCTGCGGCGCGAGCGCCTGCAGGATGAGGAGATGCAGCGTGCCTTGGAGAAGATCGGCTTTTTTATTCATCGTTTCGTATTGAATGTCTATAGGAGTAAAGCACGCGCTCCTATAGACTGTCAATAGCAGAGACGCGTCGCTACCGCGCGAGCGCCGCGCGCAGATGCGGCACGAGGCGTTTCGTGAATTCCACCGAGTCGCTGGCGGAGAGGTGCGACCATTCCGGGCAGGTGAAACTGGCCAATTCCGGAAAATCCTGGAAGTGAATGCCGGGCGCGGCGGTTTCTTTGAGGAGACGATCCCAGGTTGCCGATCGCGGCGTGTCTTTGTCTTCAAAAGCCTGGAGACCGCCGCCCACGGGGAAGCGCACAAAGACGATCTTGCCGCCTCGAGCGCGCAACTTCGTGACGAACGCCTTGGTGTCGGTAAAGCGGCCTTCGAAGGCGGCGTGCATCTTCGCGGCGAAGATTTTCCTCGGGATAAAAGTCGGAGGCGGCGGAGGTGTCCAGAGCGGAATCCAGCCATTCTTCACCCGTTCCTGTAGCTCTCCGGGTTGCGCGCATTTTTCCACCATGCGCGCGCGGCGCTCGCGGGTGAGCGAGGCAAAATAGGGCGGCAGCCGGCGCGGCGGCGGAACGTTACTGCGATTCGGAATCGGCAGTTGCTCGAGAAGAGCGCCGAGGGTCTGGTCCTCTTGTTTCATGCAGGCAAACCATTCCTCGAGGTAAATCCCGAGATCGTGACTCGCCCGCTGCGCTAGAGTTTGGGTGTGAGCCCGGCGCACCGCTTTGTCGGAACGATTCATCGGGGGCGAGCCAGCGGGCGCGAAAAACAACCGGGGCGTCACGCTGCAGAGGATGGTGCCGTGAAAACTTTGATCGTTGATCAGGTCGGCCAGGACGGGGAAGGCGGCGCTTCCGGGTTGGGCGAGTTGAATCGGGCGCCGGCCCAAACCTTTCCCGAGCTCGTCGAGGTCGCAGTCGAAGAGCGCGCGCGAGTCGCCTACGATCACGACTGACTCGGGCTCGACCCGGCGGCGCGCTTCCGTCCAGAGATCGCCGGTATCGTTCAGGGTGGGAGCGTAGCCTAACGAGCGGCAATAAATCTCCCAGGCCGCGGTGGCGATGGCCAGCATCATCACCACGCTGACCGTAATCCCGCGCCAAGGCCGCGCCGGAATTACCCGCTCAAAACTGGAAGTAGATGAAGGCATTGCTATTCCCTTGCGTGAGCAGGATGGCGCCGGCCATGAAGGTCCAGACGCCCGTTACCGCCCAGACGGGCAGGCGGTTGACGGCCGCTTCGATCGTCGTGTCGCGCAGCGACCAGTGCACCGCGAACATGAAGAGAGTCACGATTCCGACCTGCAGGATCTCGCGCGTCGAAAGGAGCGCGTCGCCCTGCGGATGGCCGCCGAACATTCCGCTCAACATCCGCGCGGCGACGTGGAAATCGGGCGCGCGAAAGAAGACCCACGCTACACAAACCGCGAAGTAGGTCCCAAGCCCGAGGACCAGCTTGATCGGCAGATGTTCCGTCCAGTTCCTTTCCCCGACGATGACTCTCGTTAGGCGTTCGAGCGCGAGATAAGAGCCGTGCAACAAACCCCAGACGACAAAGGTCCAGGCCGCGCCGTGCCAGAGCCCGCCGATGAACATCACGATCATGAGATTGGTGATGGCCCGCGCGGCCCCGGCGCGATTGCCGCCAATTGGGATGTAGAGGTAGTCGCGCAAAAAAGTGGAGAGCGAGATGTGCCAGCGCCGCCAGAAGTCCGAAAATCCGATCGCAGCGTAGGGGAAGCGGAAATTGTCCTTGAGATGGAACCCGAGACACAAAGCCGCGCCGATTGCGCAGATGGAGTAGCCGGCGAAATCGAAAAAGATCTGGCCCGCGAAAGCGATCACGCCCATCCACGAATCGAGCGCGACGAGCGGCCCGCCGTAGCCGAAGACCGTGTCGGCCGAGCCGGCGAGGAGTGTATCGGCGAGCACGACTTTTTCGAAAAGCCCCAACGTCATCAGGAGCAGGCCCCAGAAAAAGCGACCTTGCTGTGGTTTCGGCGGCTCGAGGAGCTGCGGCAGGAAATCTCCCGCCCGCACAATCGGACCGGCGACGAGTTGCGGGAAAAATGAAACCGCGAGGACAAAATCGCGCAAGGAGCGCGTCGGCTTCAACACGCCGCGATAGATGTCGAGCGTGTAGGAGAGGGAATGGAAAGTGTAAAACGAGATGCCAATCGGCAGGAAGAGATCGAGATGCGGCGGGTGGTAGGCGATGCCGCCGCGGGCGAGCGCCCATTGGAAATTCTCGAGCAGGAAATTCCCGTATTTGAAGAACCCAAGCATGCTCAGGTTCACCGCCACGCTGATCACGAGCCAGACCTTGCGTGCCTCCGGCTGCTCGGCCCGGCCCATGATCTTGCCGAGGTAAAAATCCATCGCGGTGGTCGCGAAGAGGAGGAGCGCGAAGGGCGGATTCCAGGCGCCATAGAAAATGTAACTCGCGACCACGAGGAGGTTTTTGCGAGCCGGCCAGGAGGGAATCGTCCAGTACGCGCTCACCACGACCGCGAAGAAGACGATGAACGTCAACGAGTTGAAGAGCACGGCGCCGAGTCTCAGGACCCGCCGGAAAAAAAGACAAGCAGATTCTGCGGATTGGTTTGCCAGACGCCGGCGAATCCGGGATCAATGCCCACGCCGCTCTGGCTTGCCTGATGTCGCTCTTCCTCGAACCGGTCTACGTCGCCACGGTCCTCTGCCTGCTGGTCGCGCTCTCGGAATGGCTGGCGCGCCGGAAATTTTTCTCCTACCTCGGCTCGGCCCTGATCGTGATCATCGCCGCCGCCGTGCTCGCGAATCTGCGGCTGCTCCCGTCGTCGCAGAACGCGCCGCCGCTCTACGACGGGGTCTTCAACTACCTCGCGCCGTTGGCGATTTTCTTCCTCCTCCTCGACGTGAAATTAAAAGACCTGCGCCAGGCGGGTCTGCCGATGCTTCTGCTGTTCGGGGTCGGCGCGGTCGGCACGATGATCGGATCTTTTGCGGGCTACTACCTGATCGCGCCGCAGCAGCACGGCATCGACAAAGCCTTCGCGGTCGCGGGCATGTTTACCGGCACCTACATCGGCGGGAGCGTGAATCTGAACGCGGTCGCGCTGCAATACGGCGTAACGAAAAGCGGCACGCAGTTCGCCGCGATCAACGCGGCCGACAACATTATCACCACGATCTGGATTATCGCGACCGTGCTCCTGCCGCGCCTGCTCCAGGCCCGCTGGCCGCGCCCGCTCGCCAGCGGCCACGATGCCGGAAAAGCCGCGTCTGCGCCGGTGGCATTGGAGCTGCCAGAACGGGTGAGCGTTTCCGATCTCTCTCTCCTGCTCGCGCTCGGACTGGGCAGCTTGTTCGTCGCGCAGGCGATCAGTCGCCTGCTCCCGGCGCTGCCCTACATTCTTATCCTCACGACGTTCGCGCTGGTCCTGGCGCAGCTCCCGATCGTGCAAAGACTGCGCGGCGCGAAGGTGCTCGGCTATTTCACCGTGCTGATTTTTCTCGCGGTCGTCGGCGCGTATTGCGACCTCGCGGCGTTGATCGCCAATGGCGCAGTCGCGGGAATTCTGCTCCTCTGGGTCACGGTCATCGTCGGCCTTCACGCTCTGGTGATTTTCGCGGTCGGCGCGTTTTTCAAACAGGATTGGGCGCTGATCGCGATCGCCTCGAACGCTAACGTCGGCGGCGCCACCTCGGCGGGCGTGCTCGCGACCGCGATCGGGCGCGGCGATCTCCGGCTCCCCGGCATCCTGGCGGGTTCGTTAGGCAACGCCCTCGGGACTTACGCCGGTTTTCTGATCGCGGCTTTCCTGCGCTGACCGAGCTTCACGGGCAGACTGTGCCTGTCGAGGCGAGCGGCCGAAGATGGGACGTAAGGTGTGGCGAGCCAGATAGAAGGAAGGCGAGATTATTTCTGAAAGTTGCCCTTTTCCGCGGGCTACAAGAGCAGATACGCTGGCGCGGATGCCGCCGCTTCGCCTCGCCATGTGGTCGGGTCCACGCAACATCTCGACCGCGATGCTGCGCGCGTGGGGGAATCGCGCGGACACGGCGGTGGTCGATGAGCCGCTCTACGCCTTCTACCTCCAAGCGACCGGCAAAGACCATCCCGGCGCCAGCGAAATCACCGCTGCGGGGGAAACCGACTGGCGCAAGCTGGTCGCCAGCCTAACGAGTGGAATTCCGGGCGAAAAGCCGATCTGGTATCAGAAGCAGATGACGCATCATCTCCTGCCGGAGATCGAGCGCGGTTGGCTGGCCCGCCTGACCAACTGCTTCCTCATTCGCGATCCCGCGGAAGTGATCGTTTCCTACTTGAAGAAGAACGACGACCCGACCGCGGAAGACCTCGGTTTCCCCCAGCAGGTGGAGATTTTCGAATGGGTCCGTGCTCACGGGGCGAGCACGACACCGGTGATCGACGCGCGCGACGTCCTGCAAAATCCCGAGCGTATCCTGCGCCTGCTCTGCGCCGCGGGCGGGGTCGCGTTCGACCCCGCGATGCTCTCCTGGCCGCCAGGTCTGCGCGCTACCGATGGCATCTGGGCGAAACATTGGTATGGCGAAGTCGCGGCCTCGACTTCCTTCCAGGAATACCAGCCGCGCACGCCCGAGGTGCCGGAGCGTCTCCGCGAGGTCCACGCGCGTTGCCAGGAATGCTATGAGCGACTGTATCCGCTCCGGCTACACTAGGCGTCAGCCATGCTCCAGCAGTTCAACGAGAAAAACCGCGACCTGATCGTCAATCTCAACGGCCGCCTCCTTCATCGCGACGAAGCGGGGATCAGCCCGTTCGACTCTGCGGTTCAGGGCGGCGACGCGGTCTGGGAAGGTTTGCGGCTTTATCGCGGGCGCATCTTTAGGCTCCACCAGCACCTGGAGCGGCTCCGCCGTTCTGCGACGGCGCTTTCCTTCGGCGAAATTCCGCCTAACGAAAAGATAATCTCGGAAATCCGTCGCACCCTGGCCGCGAACCGGATGAGCGACCAGGTCCACCTCCGCCTCACGCTTACGCGTGGCGTCAAGATCACTTCCGGGATGGATCCGCGGCTCAACCAAAGCGGCCCGACCCTGATCGTGCTCGCGGAACACAAGGCGCCGGTCTATGCGACGAGCGGGCTTTCGCTCATCACCAGCAGTGTGCGCCGCCCGCCGCCGGAGATCCTCGACCCGCAGATTCACCACGCCAATTTGCTCAACTCCATCCTCGCAAAAATCGAGGCGAACCAGGCCGGCGCGGACGACGCACTCATGCTCGACACTCGCGGCTTCGTCGCGGAGACGAACGCGACCCACCTCTTTCTCGTTAGGCAAAACCAGCTCGCGACCAGCCGCGTGCTCGCCTGTCCTGCGGGGATTACCCGCGCGACGATCCTCGAGATTTGTGCAGTCGAAGAGATTCCGTGCGCGGAAACCGATCTGCGACCGGAGGAATTTTACGAGGCGGATGAGGTCTTCTGCAGTGGCACGATGGGCGAGCTGGCCGGTATCACGCGGATCGACGGACGCACGATCGGCGATGGTGAAATCGGCCCGATGACCCGGCGGTTGAGCACGCTCTACGGTGAACGCACCGCGAAGGAAGGTGTATTAGTGGTCGACGTCTGATCTTGGTTTTTGCGTCGGGAAAGTTTGGATCGAAATTGCTCAATGAAAGCGCCTGATTCCTTACCGCCCCTCAGTCCGAATCTCATCGTGGACGACGCCGCGGCGGCGATTGAGTTCTACCAGAAGGCATTTGGGGCCGAGGAATATTACCGGCTTACAGATCCGGAAAACGGCAAGATCGGCCACGCCGAACTTTCCCTCCACGGCGTGCTTCTGATGGTGGCTGACGAATACCCGGAATTTAATAAATCCGCGCGCACCCTCGGCGGATCGCCGGTTCGGATCAGCCTGCGATGCGACGACGTGCAGGCGGTTTTCGATCGCGCGGTCGCGGCGGGCGCGGAAGTGCGCCGGCCGCTCAGCGACGAATTTTACGGACATCGCGCCGCCAGTTTGCGCGATCCTTTCGGACACGAGTGGCTCCTCTCGCAGGAGATCGAAAAATTGAGCCCGGAGGAGATGCAGCGCCGCTGGAACGATCTGATCGCCGGTCCCTCAGCCTAACAATCGATGCGCGCGACAAGCACTCTCGACCTGGGTTCGGCGCCCCAGGTTGCGCACCGTTTTCGTTTTCCTCATGCCGCCGCCTAACGAAGAGTATGTGCTCGATCTCCTGCGCGACGCGGGGCTGGTCACGCGCAAGCAGATCGATAACGCGCGCACCCGCTTGAACGGCGGCGCCAGCCTGGTCGACTTGCTGGTGCGCGACGGCGCGGTCTCGGCCGACGACATCTCGAAGAGCCTCGCCGCGCAGGCCCACATGCATTGGGTCGATCTCTCGGAAATGATCGTGCCGCAGGAAGTGATCAACGAGATCAAGTCGGCCGATGCGCGGCGTTTTCGCATGGTGCCGATCGCGCGGACCGAAACCGGTCTCGTTGTCGCGACCGGCGATCCGCTGGATTTCGACAGCATCGATAGCCTCACTTTTCTGCTCAAACGCGAGGTCGAGCTGGTCTGCACCAGCCCGGAGAAAATCGGCGAGGCGCTGGTCAAATATTACGGCACCGCGGATGAAGCATCGGAGAATCTGTTGCGCAAAATCGGCGACGCCGATATCGCCGATCTCGACCTCGCGGAAGGCGCGGAGCAGACCGACGACACCGGCGACGCGCCGATCGTGCGGATGGTTTCGATGTTGCTCCTCGAGGCGCACAAGCTCGGGGCGAGCGACATCCATCTCGAGCCGATGGAGAAGAGTTTCCGGGTTCGATTCCGCATCGATGGCGTCCTCCAGGAGATGCAGTCGCCGCCGAAGAAGTTGCAGTCGGCGATCATCAGCCGGCTCAAGATCATGACTGGCTCGATGAGCATCGCGGAGAAGCGGCTGCCGCAGGATGGCCGCATCCAAGTGAAGATGGGCAAGAAGTCGATCGATCTCCGTGTTTCCACCGTGCCGACGAATCACGGCGAGAGCATGGTGATGCGATTGCTCGATAAATCGAGCCTGCTCCTCGGCTTGCCCGAACTCGGATTTTTGAGCGACGACCAGGAGGTTTTTGAACGGTTACTACGGGCGCCGGATGGGATTCTGCTCGTCACCGGGCCGACCGGTTCGGGCAAGACGAGCACGCTCTACGCCTGCCTGAATTACATCAACAAACCAGACCGCAAGATCATCACAGTCGAGGAACCGGTCGAGTATCAGATGAACGGGATCAACCAGGTGCAGGTGAACTCGGAGATCGGGATGACTTTCCCGGCGGCGCTCCGCTCGATCCTGCGCCAGGCGCCGAACATCATCATGATTGGTGAGATTCGCGATCTGGAGACGGCGTCGATCGCGACGAACGCGAGCCTCACGGGTCACTTGGTTTTTAGCACCCTGCACACAAACGACGCCCCCTCCGCGATCGCGCGCCTGATCGATATCGGGGTGCAGCCTTTCCTCGTCGCGACCTCGATCCGCGCGATCATGGCGCAGCGACTCGTGCGGCGGCTCTGCGCGAACTGCAAGGAGCCGGGGGGGCTCTCGGAGACGGAATTGCGCGCGCTCCGGATCGAGGCTTCGCAGATGGGCGAGGCGAACGTGATGCGCCCGGTCGGCTGCGAGCGTTGTCGGCAGACTGGCTACAAGGGGCGGATGGGAATTTTCGAGCTTTTCGAGATCGACGACGAAGTCCGTCACATGGTGAACGACCGGGCCTCGACCTTGAAACTGCGCCAGCGCGCCCGCGAACTCGGGATGCGCACGCTGCGCGAAGACGGCGTGCGCAAAGTGCTCGCCGGGATGACCAGCGCGGAAGAAGTGATCTCGATCACGATGGGAGATTTGAATTAATGAGCGCGCCGATTTTGCCTCTGGGGTGCATAGGCCGCTGGCCTGTTGTTGAAGGCGGCTCGCCTTCAACGCGGATGCGGGCGGGCGGGCGGAAGTTTGTCCTGACGTCGTGGTCGTCATCTCGGCTCCACGCCGGTTGCGCTACGCGCAAATGCGTTAGGCCAGCGGCCAAACGCGGACAGGCGAGCCGCCTGTGCTCCCCGGAATTCGTCCCCTCGCCTAACAAATGAATAACGACCGCGTCGCCGATCTTTTTATCGACCAGGGCTTGATGGATCGCGCCCAGGCCGATGACGTCCTCCTCGAGACGACGCAGAACGCCCAGTCGATCGGGCAGGCGATGGTGAACCACGGGATCGTCGACGAAGACCAGTTCTACCAGACCATCGCCGACGCACTCGGGACCGAGGTGATCGATCTGGCTGCGGTCGAGATTTCGCCGCAAATCCTTAAGCTCATCCCGGCCGGTCTCGCCCGGTTGCATCGGGCGCTGCCCATCGGTGTGCTCGGGAATTCCATCCGCGTCGCGCTGGTGGATCCGCTCGATATCCAGACGGTGGAAGACCTGCGCTTCGCCCTCGGCCACGACATCCAGTTGGTGATCGCGTCGACCGCGCAGATCGAGGAGCGGCTGCGAAAGCATTACGGCGAAGACACCTCCAGCATGGAGGACATCCTGAAACAGCTCGGCGAAGCGGGTGAGCTGATGACCCTCGCCGGCAACGCGGCGACCGGCACGAACGTCGAAGCGGAAGCGAACGCCACGCCGATCATCCGGTTCGTCGATCTGATTTTGTATCAGGCGATCCAGGACCGCGCGAGCGACATCCATTTTGAGCCGTTCGAGAACGAGTTCAAAGTCCGCTACCGGGTCGATGGCGCGCTCTACGAAATGGCGCCGCCGCCGCGGCATCTCGCGCTGCCGGTTATTTCGCGCGTGAAAGTGATGGCGAACCTGAACATCGCCGAGCGTCGCCTCCCGCAGGATGGCCGGATCCAGAAAAACATCGCCGGCCGCGCGGTCGATCTGCGGGTCTCGACTTTGCCGACCCAGTTCGGCGAGAGCGTCGTCCTCCGCGTGCTCGATCGCTCCACCGTGAACCTTGATCTCGAAGCGCTCGGGATGCCTTCCTACATTTACGATTACATCATCGAGGTGATCAATCGGCCGAACGGCATCTTCATCGTCACCGGCCCGACCGGCTCCGGAAAAACGACCACGCTTTATTCCTGCCTGCGCAAAATCAACACCATCGACTCGAAACTTCTGACCGCGGAAGAGCCGGTCGAGTACGACCTCGAGGGCGTGATGCAGGTGCCGGTGAACGACAACATCGGACTCTCTTTCGCCCGCGTCCTCCGGGCCTTTCTTCGTCAGGACCCCGACCGGATCATGGTCGGAGAAACACGCGATCTCGAGACCGCGCAGATCGCGATCCAGGCTTCGCTCACCGGCCACCTCGTCTTCACCACCCTGCACACGAACGACGCGCCCGGCGCGATCGCGCGTTTGATCGACATGGGCGTGGAGCCGTTCCTTATTTCCTCCACGCTGGATGCCGTCCTCGGCCAGCGGCTCCTCCGCAGCATCTGCACCGAGTGCAAAACCGCCTACGAGCCTAACGAGTCGCTCCTGACCCAGCTTAACCTCTCGCCGCATGAGATCGGCGACCGGCATTTTTATTACGGCGCCGGCTGCGATCGCTGCAACCGCACCGGCTACAAGGGGCGCAAAGGCATCTACGAGCTGATGCAAATCAGCGACCCGATCCGCGAGCTGATCAACGAGCGCGCCCCCTCGGTCGTCTTGAAACAGAAAGCGATCGAGCTCGGGATGACCACGCTGCGGCAGGATGGCATTCGGAGTATTTTCGAAGGCGACACCACGATCGAGGAAGTGCTGAAATACACCTAGCGCGCCCAGCACGACTCCGCGCGCGGGGCCGACGGGACGAGAAGTCGAAAATGGGTGCGCGCTCTTTACGTGCCAGAGTTTTCGTGCAGTTCGGGAACGCAATCTTCGCGCGGGCTTTCGGCGAGCCGCTCCCGCAGCCACGGGACGACAGGCGAGCCGCCTGTGCTCCCGGAAATCGCTTTCACTCGCTACGAAAGCTCGATACTTTTTCTACCGCGTCTTATTTTCCGTCCCGTAGCTCAACCGCCTTATGCCAAGATTTAACTACATCGCGCTCGACGCGCGCGGACAGGAATCCTCCGGATTGGTCGACGCGACCTCGAGCAACGATGCCATCGGGCAACTGCGCCAGGCCGGCTATTTCCCGACCAGCGTTTTGGAGGAAGCCAGCGGCGACAGCGCGGTAAAGAAAGCGCCCAAAAGTGCGAAAGCCGTTGCCAAGGTAGCGGGCCCGAAAAAGAAGAGCAAAGGCATCGTCCTCTATCAACGCAAGACGGTGAAGGCCAAGGTGCTGATGGTTTTCACCCGCCAGCTCGCGACCCTCATCGATGCCGGCCTGCCCTTGCTGCGCGGGTTGCACGTGCTCTCGAAACAGGAGCGCGACGAAATCCTCCAGGGCACGATCGATCAACTCGCCGAGGGCGTGCAGGGAGGGAGCACTTTCTCGGAAGCGCTCGCGCAGCACCCGAAAATTTTCAACAAGCTCTACGTCAACATGGTGAAAGCGGGTGAGCTCGGCGGCGTGCTCGAACTCGTCCTCGGGCGGCTCGCGGAGTTCCAGGAGAAAGCGCAGAAGGTTAAAAACAAGGTCAAGGCCGCGATGATTTATCCGGCCATCGTGCTTTGCCTCGCAATGATCATCATGGCTTTTCTCCTCGTCTTCATCGTGCCGAAGTTCGAGTCGATCTTCCACGACATGTTGGGCGATAAACCGCTTCCCGCGATCACTCAGTTCGTCATCGGTGCGAGCCGGGTCTTCCAGAATCATTGGCTGCTCCTGATCGGCGGCTTGATCGCGCTCGTGTTCGGCTACCGGTTTGCCTCCAAGACGACGAAGGGCCGCGCTCTCATCGACCGCGTCGCCCTCCGCGCGCCGCTCTTCGGCGATCTCACGCGCAAGAGCGCGATCTCGCGTTTCGCGCGGACGCTGGGCACGCTCGTCACCAGCGGCGTCCCGATTTTGCAGGCGCTCCAGATCACCAAGGAGACCGCCGGCAACGTCGTCCTCGCGGAAGCGATTGCGCAGGTTCACGACTCGGTGAAAGAAGGCGAGTCGATCGTGCAACCGCTCGAGGCGAGCGCGGCTTTTCCGCCGATGGTCATCAGCATGATCGACGTCGGCGAAGAGACCGGCCAGTTGCCCGAGATGTTGCTGAAAATTGCCGAAGTCTACGATGACGAAGTGGATAACTCCGTCGCCGGTCTGACTTCGATGCTCGAGCCGATCATGATCGTCTTTCTCGCCGTTGTGGTGGGCACGATTGTGATCGCCTTGTTCATGCCGCTCATCAGCATCATCGGCGGCTTGCAGGCGCAGGGCTAACGAATGCGCAAGCGAGCGGCCGGTTTCACGATCGTCGAGTTACTCGTCGTGATGGTGATCATCCTCGTCCTCGTGGGCTTGGTCCTCGGGACGAGCGGTTACGTCCATAACAAGGCCGCGCGTTCGCGGGCGGAGGCGGAGATCGCGGCGATCTCCGCGGCGCTGGAGAATTACAAGGCGGACAATGGAGTTTATCCCCAACAAATTTCGACCGATGCACGAAGTTCCTTCGATCCCAACGATTATAAGGTCGGTGGCCTCCTTCTCTATCAAACACTGTCGGGTGATACAGACGGGGATCGGGCGGTGGACTTGAAAAGCTATTTCGCGTTCAAAGACAATCAGCTCTTCCCACAGTCGACGGCTACACCAAACACGGTGCAGTTCATTCAAGATCCGTTCGGCTACCCTTACGGCTATTCCACGTTAAATTCGACCGATGCGACGAGAGGCTATAACCCGACCTTCGATCTTTGGAGTACGTCGGGTTCCACGATGGACACAGGCCAGCCGGGCTGGGTAAAGAACTGGTGACCCCTAACGAGTCTAAGTCTGAGCCACTCAGTGCACCACCACGACCACCCGCCGATTCACTTCCTGCTCTTCGATCGACGCGTCCGGTGAGGTGAGCAGGTTCGACTTCCCATAACCCTTCGTCTCGATCTGTTCCGGATCGATCCCGAGCGCCTGCACGAGATAAGCCTTCACCGCTTCCGCGCGGCGCCGGCTCAGCTCCAGGTTGTAGTCATCCGAGCCGAATGAATCGGTGTAGCCCTCGAGCGTGAATGTCGCCTTCGGGTTGCGCTTGATCAGGGTCGCGACCTTCTGCAACTGCTCGACCGCGCCACCGCCCAGGTCCGCGCTGTCGTAGTCAAAAAGCTGATTGTTAGGCATCTTGAATTTCGTGCCCGCACCGAGCGGCCCTTTCTGCGAGAGAAGCGACTCCAGGTCGCTGAAGCCCGGCGCGCGATCGGTCCGCGGTCCGGCGCTGTCGCCCGGGAGATCGTTGAAACTGCCCGGCCGCTTGATCGTGGTGCTCGTCGCCAATTCCGTCCCGGCGAGCGCCGGTTGCGGCCGGCCGGAATCGGCGACGTCGTTGAGCAGTGCCTGCTCCCGGGTTGCGTTTGGGCTTTTCGTTAGGCTCTGCGCCGTGGTCTTCTCGATCTCGTTGATCACGGAGTTAAGGTTCGTCTGCTCAACCTTCGGTTTGTCCGGGAGAACGTCGCGGGTGTCATCCGGCAGCGCCGCGGTCGAATGTGCTTCCTGGAGCAGCTTGTCGAACGACTTCTGATCTTCCGGCAACTGCACCTCGGTCTTGTCCGGGTTCGGTTTCGCCGGCTCGTTCGCGCTCGCCGCCGCCGGTTGTTCGAGCGGCTTCTCGTTCAAGGTCACGCTTTTCACCTTGAAGGTCGGTGGCCGTCGCTGCTCCGCTCCCGGCGGTGGATTCGGTTGAAAAACAGTCCGGTAAAAAATGAGACAGAGAAGACTGTGGAGAACGAGCGAGGCGACCAGGCCGATGAACAGCCAGTTGGGTTGCTTGCTCCGGCCCGACCAGACCGGCAGCGGCTCAGCGGCGGAAGTGCGCGCGGTGATAGATCTCATCCCGGATGAGACACACGACCCGGGAAAATTTTTGTCAAACTTTGCGGCCGCGCGTGCGCTCGGAGAAGATTCCGACGGCGCGTCGGATTTCTTCCGCCACCTGCGCCTCGGGCGAAACAAACTTCGGCGTGAACCAGGGGTACAGTCCGATCAGATCATGAGTCACCAGGATCTGCCCGTCGCAGCCATCGCCCGAGCCGATTCCGATCGTCGGAATCGCGACCCGCTCGGTGATCTGCCGCGCCGTCTCCGGCGCCACGATCTCGAGCACGACCGAAAACGCGCCCGCTTTTTCCACCGCGTCGGCGTCCACGAACAAAAGTTCCGCGCCCGCCGCGGACCGCCCCTTTACCTTGTAGCCCCCCTCGGCGCGCACGCTTTGCGGGAGCATCCCGATGTGGGCCATGAACGGAATTCCCGCGCCCACGATCGCCTCGATTTGCGGGACGTGGCTGAGGCCGCCCTCCAGTTTTACCGCCTGCGCGCCGGCCTCGACCAGTCGCCGCGCATGCGCGACCGCCAGCTCCGGCGTGTCGTAGGTGCCGATGGAGAGATCGGCCACGAGCAGCGCCCGTTTCACCCCCCGCGCCGCGGCCCGGGTGTGATGAAGCATTTCCTCGAACGTGACCTCGGTCGTGTCGGGATAACCGAGCACAACCATGCCTAACGAATCGCCAACGAGGATGATGTCGATCCCGCTTTCATCGAGCAGGCGGGCGGTCGGATAATCGTAAGCGGTGAGCGCGGTGATCCGTTCGCCCCGGCGTTTGCGCGCGCGAAAATCTTCCATCGCCGCCGACCCTACCATCGCAGCGGAAGCCGCACCACCGCGAGCGTGGCCGAGCGTTCGTTGGCCATTTCCTGCACCGTGCGCGACGCGCCGGGCAGGATCAGGTTCGGCCGGATTTCGGCCAGCGGTTGCAGGACAAAGGCGCGAAAGGCCAGGCGCGGATGAGGCAGCTCGAGCTCCGGTGCGGAGAGCACGTGGCTGCCGTGATAGAGCAGGTCGAGATCGATCGTGCGCGAGCGATTGCGCTCGTGCGCGGCGGGCCGCCCGAGCTCGTGCTCGATCCGCTGCAATTCGGCGAGGAGCTCGAGCGTCGGGCCATCGTAGCCGATCTCGACCACGCCATTGAAAAACTTCGGCGCCTCCGGCTCGCAGTCGACCGGCTCGGTCTCGTAAAGGGAAGAGGCCAAGAGCGGTGAGCGCACGCCTTCCAGGGCGACGATCTGGGCGCGCGCAGTCGTGAGGCAAGCAAGCCGGTCCCCGAGGTTGGCGCCGAGCGCAATGCCCGCCCTCATGACCTTGGGCGCACGAGTTCAGGGTCTTGTTCCGGGGAGCACAGGCGGCTCGCCTGTCGTTGGAGGCGGCTCGCCTCCAACCCGAGCGCGCGAGAACTGATCGCGAAAGGGGAAAACGTGATTCGTGCAAAATGTTTTCGGCCTGTCGCCGTTCCGCCGCGCGCAATCCGCCACCGGGCGTGGGATGATGCCGGCGAGCCGCCGGCATCGACAGGCGAGCCGCCTGTGCTCCCCGGAACCGGAACCAGACCCGAGAGCATGCCGCTAAAGACCGAGGACATCTTCCATGCTGTAGAGGCGGGCCGGCTGACCGATCACCCAACGCGCGGCGTGCAGCGCGCCGCGCGCAAAAGTCTCCCGGCTCGAGGCGCGATGGGTGAGCTCGAGCCGCTCGCCGGGCCCGGCGAAAATTACCTCGTGATCGCCGACCACGTCGCCCGCGCGCACGGAATGAATGGGAAAATCCTTCGTCGCCGGGCGCGCTTCGCCGATGATCTCGGCGAGCCGTTTCGCCGTTCCGCTGGGTGCATCTTTTTTCGTCCGGTGATGCGCTTCCACGATCTCCACGTCGAAATCTCCGCCTAACGACTTGGCTGCCTGTCGCACGAGCGCGAACAGCATGTTCACTCCGACGCTGAAATTGGCCGCGAAAACGAGCGGAATTTTTTCTGCGGTCTGCCGGATGGTTTCTTTCTGCACCGCCGAATGCCCCGTGGTGCCCAAGACTAGCGGTCGGCCGCGGGCAGCGCACACGCCGCAGACCACGTCGGTCGCATCCGGCAAGCTGAAATCGATCACGACCTCGCAGGCGTCGATCAAGGCCCCGAGCGTATCGCCGCGCGTCGCGCGTCCACTTATCGTTAGGCTAGAGGAGCCGCCAGCGGCCGCAATGATCGCGCGACCCATCCGGCCGCCGGCGCCGACCAGCAGAACCCGTGCGGGTGGATTCATCGTCCGCTGCGCTCCAGCGCCGCGATGGTTTGGCGCAGCCGCTCTTCCGTCGCCTCGCCCATCTCGACCAGCGGCAGTCGGCAGGTCGCGGCCATTTCCCCGCGCCACGCGAGCACCGTCTTGGCCGGCACGGGATTCGGTTCGATGAAGAGATCCTTGAACAACGGCAAAAACCGCCGATGCAGCCGCTGTGCTTTCTCGATCTCCCCGTCGAGAAAGGCCCGCACGAGTTCGGAGATTTCCGCCGGGAAAAGATTTGAAGCCACGCTCACCACGCCGAGCGCACCGACGGCCAGGAAGGGCAGCGTCAGCGAATCATCGCCGCTCAAAATGTTGAATCCGTCCGGCACCCGCGCGACCAGCTCGCTCACCCGCTCGACGCTCCCGCTCGCTTCCTTGATCGCGAGGATCGTCGGGCACGCGCGCGCCAGCCTAACGACCGTGTCCGCTCCGATATCGACCGCGCACCGGCCGGGAATATTATAGAGCATGATGGGCAACGAACTGGCCTGGGCGATCGCTTGGAAATGCCGGAACAAACCCTCCTGGCTCGGCTTGTTGTAGTAAGGCGCGACCACGAGCGCGCCATCGACGCCAATCTCCTGCGCCTCACGCGTGTGCGCGATCGTCTCGCGGGTCGAGTTGGAACCGGTGCCGGCGACCACCTGGCAACGCCCGCGCGCAAACTTCACCGCCAACTCGATCACCTGCCGGCGCTCGACGTGGCTCAGCGTTGGCGATTCGCCCGTCGTCCCGACCGGGACAATCCCGCGCACGCCTCCGGCGATCTGCGCCTCGATCAGGCGCTCGAAGGCGTCGACATCGATGGCGTCGTCCCGGAACGGGGTGACCAGCGCCGTGTAGGTGCCGCGAAACATTTCGTTAGGCCATCAAACCTCGATCGCGCCGTCGAAGACGAAATCTGCCGGACCGGTGAGCGTGACCGCGTGAAAATGATCGCCGTGCCGGGTGAAATCCACCTGCAAAAGATCGCCGCCTTTGACCAGGACTTCGATAGGGCCGTTGACGTTTTCCGTGGCCGCAAAGATCAGCGCGGTCGCCACCACGCCGGTGCCGCAGGCGAGGGTCTCGTTCTCGACCCCGCGTTCGTAGGTACGAATCGCAATCGTGTGCGGGCCGCGCTGCTCCACGAAATTCGCGTTCGTGCCGCGCGGGGCAAACATCGGGTGATGCCGGAGCGCCGAGCCTAACGAACGCACGTCGATGTCGTCGATCCGCGCCACCCGCACCGAGACGTGGGGCACGCCGCTGTCGACATAAGCCGCGGCAAATTTTTCCCCGCCCACCGGCACCTCGAGCCCGAGCCGGAGATCCTGCGGATCGCTCATTTGCAGAGTGACCAGTTCGCCGGCCAGGGTCGCCCCGATCACGCCGGCCGGAGTCTCGAAAGTGAGCTGGTTCAGCGGCCCCGCAGTGCGATGCGCGTAGCGCGCAAAACAGCGCGCGCCATTCCCGCACATCTCGGCCTCGCCGCCGTCGGCGTTGTAATAGCGCATGCGAAAATCAGCGCCGTTTGTCGGCGGCTCGAGCAGGAGCACGCCATCCGCCCCGACGCCGCGATGGCGATCGCAGAGCCGGGCGATCTGCGCGCTCGTTAGGCTGATTTCGCCCTGGCGATTGTCGAGCAGGACGAAATCGTTTCCCGCCCCGTTCATCTTCGTGAAACGCAGCATGCGGATTTTCGGTAACATACTCTTGTGGGAATGCCAACCGCGCCGGGAGTTACGCAAGTCCGCCAGAAGCTGTGGACAGGATTCCCGGCGAGATGCGACGCTGGGGCATGAATAACCTTCCAGGAAGAATCGGGCTCCGCGGCTTTCTTTGGGCCGCGGTTTTCTGTTTTGGCGCCGTGGCGATGGCCCGAGCGCAGGATGGCTTCGTTCGAGTGAATCAGGTTGGCTACGAGTTGGGGCGGATGGCACGCGCGTATCTGATGACGCGCGCGCCCGAGACCAACGCGAATTTCAGCGTGGAGGATTCGGCGGGCGTCGTGCTGGCGACCGCGCCGATCGGAGCGAGCACCGGAACCTGGGGAGATTTCACGGTTTACCCGCTCGATTTTCGCATCCGCGAAAGCGGTCTTTACCGGCTCGTGGTGAGCGGATCGATCGTGGCCGATTCGCCGATTTTCCCGGTCGACGCGGCGGCCCGCCTTTATCCCGAAGCACTCGCGAACGCGCGCTATTTTTTCCAGAACGAACGGGATGGTGCAGACTTTATCCAGACGCCGTTGCGTTCGGCCCCGAGTCATTTGCACGACGAAAGCGCCGCCGTTTACCTCACGCCGGAGATCGACCGTAACGACAACCTGGTGGGCGACCTGACGCCGACCGGCGCGACGATCAACGCGTCCGGCGGTTGGTGGGATGCGGGCGACTATCTGAAGTTTGTCGAAACCGAGAGCTACACCACGGCGTTGATGCTGATCGGCGTCCGCGATTTCCCCGCGGAGATGGGCGCAGGGTCGTTAGGCGCGGATTTCACGGCCGAGGCAAAATTCGGCGTCGGCTGGTTGCAGCGGATGTGGGACGACGATTCGCGCACGCTTTACTACCAGGTCGGAATCGGAACCGGGAACGACGAAATCGTGAGCGACCACGACCTCTGGCGGCTTCCGCAGGTGGACGATAACTACGGTGGATCGGTGCCGGCATATCGCTACATCCGCAACCGGCCGGTGCTGCTGGCCGCGCCCGCGGGTTCTCTGATCAGTCCCAACCTGGCCGGTCGCCTCGCGGCCGCGTTCGCCGAAACCTATCAGCTTTTTCGGCGGAGCGATCCCGCGTTCGCCCGCCAATGCCTCTTTTCGGCCGAGCATATTTTCGATCTCGCCGATCAGGCCAGGCGAGGTGATCTCCTGACGGTGGCGCCGTTCGATTTCTATCCCGAGACGGAATGGCGGGACGATCTCGAGCTCGGGGCGACTGAGCTTTACTTCGCGCTGGCCATGAGCGGCGGACGGTTGCCGCGTGGTCTGCCGCATGACGATCCCGCCTTTTATCTGAAGGCGGCGGCGAATTGGGCGCGGGCCTACATCGATGGGCCTAACGACGCCGCTGATTCGCTAAATCTCTACGACGTTAGCGGGCTCGCGCATTTCGAGCTGTCTCGTGCGCTCGCTTTGGCGGGGCAACCAAAGGGTCTCGCGATTTCGCCGCAGGACTTGTTAGGCGACTTGCAAAAGCAATTGGCGATCGCGAGCGCGCAGGCCGCCGCTGATCCGTTCGGCTACGGTTTTCCGTGGGAAGCCTACGACAGCGCCACCCATGGCGCGGGACTGTCTGTCATGGCGAAGGAAGTGGCATACCTGACTCGCGAAGCGGCCTTCGATTTTGATTCGCGCGCATGGCTGGGCAGCATCCTGGGTGCGAACGCCTGGGGTTCCTCGTTCATCGTCGGGGACGGAGGCACTTTCCCGGATTGCATGCAGCACCAGGTCGCGAATCTCGCGGGCTCGCTCGATGGGACCGAGCCGCTGCTGCGGGGCGCGCTCGTGGAGGGCTCGAATTCCTTTGCTGCGACGGGATTTCTCGACGGGATGCGTCGCTGCCCGCCCGGGATGGAAAATATTTTCGCGCAGTTCAACGGGAACGGCGCGGTCTACAAGGACAACGTGCAATCCTTCTCCACCGTGGAACCGGCAATCGATCTGACCGCGGCCTCGTTTCTCATGTTCGCGTGGCGAAGCGCCGGGCACCCGTCGCCGGCAACGGGTTTCTAACGGCTGCCGGAGAAGCTTGCTTCGCGAGGATCGTCTTCTATTGATCTCGCGTGCGCTTTTGGCTTTTCGCTTCCGCCCTTGTGCTCGGACTGGTCGCGACGCCGAGCGAGGCGCAGCTCGCGCCGAGCCCGCTGAACGAAGTCGTCCTCGCGCAGATCAAGACCATGCCGACCGGCGGCAAATATTCCGCCTCGCGCACCGCGACGATCCGGTTGCAAGCGGCCGCGCATTTCGAGTCCGGTAAATTTTTCGTCCTGCCGGAAGCGGCTTCGCCCAGTTACTGCTCCGGCGCGACCTATCTGGTCTTCATGAAAACGATCGAGGCCCTGCGCGCGCGCGGCGATCTCCAGCTCGATTACGAGACGCTCGATTCTCTGATGATCCGCGGCCAGCGCGATGGCGCGGGGATCTGGGGGCGCTGGAACGCCAACGGTCCGGGAACCGCGCGGCTTTTTTATGAGCTGGGGATTGGGCAGAACTTCGATGACTTCGCGGAGGCGCGGCCGGGCGATTTC
>JBBSED010000026.1:0-52888 GCA_038240025.1 Chthoniobacterales bacterium | reverse complement strand
TGTTGTCCTCGGTCGCGATGATCGCGTTTACAAGGTTCGGCGGGAGCTGCGCGTAGGGCACGGTCTCGCGATTCTCGACGTAGATCTGGCCGAAGATTTTATTGTTTCGATCCACGATCACGCTGGCCGATTCCATCTTCTCGAGATGCGTCATGTCGAGGCTGGCGGCCTGCTGCTTGAGCGTGGCGACGAGCGGCAGAAAGGCGAGCAGACCGGCGACGAGCGCGACCAGGAGCAGCCCGAGCGGGACGTAAAACCAAGGGCTCGCATACCAGCCGCGCCGCTCGTAGTGCGAGTGCTCCGTGGGCATGAAATAATCGACAGGCATTTGGCGACAAGTGGGACGAAGAGCCCGGGCTTTTGGCGAACGGGCGCAACTTAGAGGCAAAAACCGGCAAAATCCAAATGGGAACACACCCGCTGCGGTTGTGAATGCGGGCGATCGCGCGCTTAAGTAGCGCTGCCATGTCCGCCGCGAATGCAGAACTCGGGCACGCCCTCCGCGAACTGATGCAGCGGGAAGGGCCGATCCCGTTCGCGCGTTTCATGAAGGAGGCGCTTTATCACCCGGCGCACGGCTATTACAGCTCCGGCCGGTGCGCGATCGGGCGGCGGGGCGATTATTTTACGAGCGTGAGCGTCGGCCCGCTTTTCGGGCGGATGCTGGCGGCGCAGTTCGCGGAAATCTGGGAAATGCTCGATCGGCCTAACGAGTTCACGATCGTGGAACAGGGCGCGCATGACGGCGCTTTCGCGGCCGATGTGCTGGAGGCTCTGCAAACACGAGCGCCGGAATGTTTCGCAGCGGCGCGTTACCGGATCGTGGAACCGTTTCCTGTTTTGCGACTGCGGCAGGAGGAAACGTTACGCGCGTTCGCCGACAAGGTGGACTGGCTCGCCGAGGTCGAGCCGTTCTGCGGCGTCTACTTCGCGAACGAGTTGCTCGACGCGTTGCCCGTTCATCTCGTGATCGCGAAGGCCAGCGAATGGCACGAGCGTTTTGTCGGGCTGGGGGACGGCGGTTTTGTTTTCACGGACCAGCCCGTAGCGAACGAGCGACTGCGCGAGCGGCTGACGAAAATTCCGTCGCCGGAAGGCCCATACGAGACGGAGATCAACCTCGCGGCGCTGGATTGGCTGGAAACGCTCGCGCCGAAGCTGCAGCGCGGCGTCATCCTCGTCGCCGACTACGGCCTGGCGCGGGCGGATTATTATGCGCCCGCCCGCACCACCGGAACGCTGCAGTCCTACTCAGAGCAGCGCGTGCTCCCCTCGCCCCTGGAAAACGCCGGCAGTGCCGACCTCACCGCCCATGTCGAATGGACCAGCCTGGCTGAACGCGCGGTGGAATGCGGCCTAACGATTGCGGGCTTCACCGACCAGCATCATTTCCTCACCGGTTTGCTCGCCGGCAATCCCGCGCTGGCCGCCGCGGAAAATTCGCGGGCGTTGCAGACATTGCTTCACCCGGAATTTATGGGGACGAAATTTCAGTTTCTCGGCCTAGCGAAAGATTTCACCGGCTCGTTAGGCGGCTTCCGCTTTGCCCGCGACCACCGATCGACCTTGGATTTCTAGAGCAGCGACGACCCTTCACTCTCGACGTGCTTTAGTTTTCCACCCGCCTGCTCGATCAGCCGGAGGAGATCTTCCTTTTTCGTTCGGGTGGGATCGTAGCAGAGGGAGATCTTGGTCGGAGCGATATCGCAGGAATCGAACGCTTCGCGGTCGATCGCCCCGAGCGTGTCGCGCAGATTTTTCTCCTGCTCGGGATCGAGCGGCTCCGCCAGTTCAATCTCCGCCGCGATATACTCCTCGGCGCCGGAAAGCTTCTCATCTTCAGACATCCTAACGATTCCCGATGTGGATGGCGTGCTTCTCGACCGCGAGGGCGGCTTCCTTGACTGCTTCGCTCAAGGTCGGGTGCGCGTGCACGGTGCGGCCGAGGTCTTCGCTGCTCCCGCCAAATTCCATCACCGCGACAATCTCCGCGATCAGTTCGGAGGCGGCATGGGAAAGAATCGACGCGCCGAGGATTCGGTCGGTCTCGGCATCGGCGACGAATTTCACCCAGCCTTCCGCGTCGTCGTTCGCGAGCGCGCGGCCGTTGGCGCGGAACGGGAATTTGCCGATCCGCACTTTAATCCCCTGCTCTTTCGCGAAATCCTCGGTCAGGCCCACCCCGGCCAGTTCGGGATTCGTGTAGATGATCCCGGGGATGACGTCGTAGTTCACGTGGCCGGCTTTGCCCGCGATCAACTCGACGCAGGCGATGCCTTCCTCCTCGGCTTTGTGCGCCAGCATCGGCCCGGCGATGACGTCGCCGATCGCGTAGATGCCCTCGATGTTGGTCCGGAAAAGCTCATCGGTTTTGATCCGGCCGCGCTCGTCCAGCGCGATGCCGAGTTTGTCTGCGCCGACCCCTTCCGCAAATGCGCGTCGACCGACCGAGACGAGCACTTTGTCGGCGTCGAAAGTCAGCTCTGCGCCGCCTTTGCTGGCCGTCGCGAGCGCGCGGCCGTCCTTCACTTTCACGGAGCTGACCTTGGTCTCGAGATGGAATTTCATCCCCTGGCTCGTGAGGGCGCGCTGCAGGAGGTTCGCCATTTCGAGATCGAACCCGATCGCGATGCGTGGGAGAAACTCGAGGACGGTGACCTCGGAACCGAGGCGGCTCCAAACCGAGCCGAGCTCCAGTCCGATCGCACCGGCGCCGATGACGAGCAGCTTTTCGGGCGGTTTCTCAAAACAGAGTGCCTCGGTGCTGCTGACAATCGTCTCGCCGTCGAACGGCATGCTCGGGAGATTCACCGGCACGCTGCCGGTCGCGATCACGATATGATCGGCGGAGATCTCGGTCGCGTCGCTGTCGTTAGGCCGAATCCGGACCTGGCCCGGCGCCGTAATGGTCGCGGAGCCAGTAAAGGTCGTGACCTTGTTCCCCTTCATCAACGCGCGCACTCCGCCGGTGAGGGTTTTCACGACCTTGTCTTTGCGCGCCAGCATGGTCGGCAGATCGAGGCTCACGCCGTCGAGTTTAATCCCATGTTTCGCCGCGTCCTTTTTCGCGAAAACGAAATGGTCGCTCGAGGCGAGGAGGGCTTTGCTCGGGATGCAGCCGATGTTCAGGCAGGTGCCGCCGAGTTCGTTGTCCTTCTCGATGATGGCGGTTTTGAGTCCGAGCTGCGCGGCGCGGATCGCGGCCACGTAGCCGCCGGGACCGGAGCCGATGATGATGACGTCGAATTTATCCATGATGATGAGCAGACAAACTTAGCACAGGCATCTTGCCTGTGGGCCGAGGGGCGCACCGCACTGCTCAGCTACAAATCCAGCAGCAGCGCGGTCGGGTTCTCGATCGCTTCCTTCACCTGGATGAGAAAGGTGACGGCTTCCTTCCCGTCGACCGCGCGGTGATCGTAGCTGAGCGCGAGATACATCATCGGCCGGACCACGACTTCACCTTCGATTGCGATCGGGCGTTGCTGAATCGTGTGCATTCCGAGGATGCCGCTCTGGGGCGGGTTGAGAATTGGCGTGCCCATGAGGGAGCCGTAAACGCCGCCATTGGAGATCGTGAAGGAGCCACCCTGCAGGTCCTCGATTTTGATTTTGCCATCCCGCGCCCGCGACGCGAAATCGGCGATGTCACGCTCGAGATCTGCGAAGCTCTTCTTATCCGCGTCGCGCACCACCGGCACAACCAGGCCGCGCTCGGTGCCGACAGCGACCCCAATGTCGAAGAAATGGTTGAGGATAAAATCGTCGCCTTCGATTCGGCTGTTGATCGACGGCACCGCCTTGAGCGCTTCCACCGTGGCTTTGATGAAGAACGACATGAAGCCCAACTTGAGACCGTGGTCGGCTTGGAATTTTTCCTGCGCCTTTTTCCGGAACGCCATGACTTCGCTCATGTCGCATTCGTTGAACGTGGTCAGAATCGCAGCCGTCTGCTGCGCCATCACAAGCTGCGCCGCGATCTTGCGGCGGAGCGGGGACATCTTTTTTCGGGTGAAACGGTCGTTGCTCTCCTCGCGTTTCGGCTCCGCGCTCGGCTTGGCTGCGGCGCGCGGTTTTTCCTGGTCGTCGGTCGCGGGAGCGGAATTATCGGGCTTCGTCTGAAGATGGGAAAGCACATCCGCTTTCGTTAGGCGCCCGCCTTTGCCGCTCGCGCTGATCGTGGCCGGGTCGAGCTTTTCCTCGGTGGTGAGGCGCTTCACCGCCGGCGAGAGGACATCGGCGTTGGGCGAACGCTGGCCGGCGGGTTTCGCCGCCGGCTTGGTCTCGTTAGGCGCAGCGGCTTTTGCTTTCGCCGGCGCGGTCGCGGCATCGTCGATCACGGCCACGACTTCGCCGATTTTCACTTCCTGGCCCTCGTCGACTTTGGTCTCGAGCGTGCCGGCTTTCTCCGCGGTGATCTCGGTGGATACCTTATCGGTCTCGAGTGTGAACAAGGGCTCGCCGGCCTCGACATATTCACCCGATTTTTTGTGCCAGACGGAGACGATGCCGCTTTCGATCGATTCGCCAACGGCCGGAATTTTGACTTCGATGCTCATGGGTCGCCCAACTTAAGCCGAAGTGCGCGGCCCGGTCGAAAGGATTTCCTTCGTTCGCAAGCTAGGGCAGAACCGTGAGAGTAAGATCGTTCCCATCGCCGCCGGAGTAGCTCACCCGGAAATTCTTCCCTCCCGCGAAGATGGTGGAGCCATCGGGCAGATTGGCAAAGGTGCCGCTGATCGGGGTGGTGGAGGTGTTGCGAATGGCGGTGAAGACAGTGCCGGTCGGAAGTCCGAAGCCAACGCCGCCGGCGACCAGCACCTGGCCGTCGGGAAGCAAAGTCGCCGTGTGATCATAGCGTCCCGGGTCGAGGCTGCCGGTGAGGGTCCAGACGCCGCTCGCCGGGTCGAAGAGTTCCACGCTGGCTTCCATGAAGTTGATTCCATTGTTGCCGCCGGTCGCGATGACCTTGCCGTTGGCCAACAAGGTCAGCGTGAAATAGCTGCGAGGCGTGGCCAGACTGCCGGTGGTGAGCCAGGCCCCGCTCGCTGGATCGTAAAGCTCCGAACTCGTTAGGTCGCTTATGCCGAGACCCTGGCCGCCGGCGGCCAGAACCTTGCCCTCGGGCAACAGCACCGCGGAGTGGACCTGGCGGGCCTGGCGCAAGCTGCCGGTGGCGGCCCACGTTGCCGTCGCCGGGTCGTAGAGTTCCGCCAGCGCAGTCGGAGTGCCGACGCCAGTGGATCCTCCGGCGACGAGGACCTTCCCGTTAGGCAGGAATGTCGCCGTGTGCGCCCAGCGCGAAGTGAGGGGGCGGCCGGTGACGGTCCAGGTGCCGCTGGCCGGATCGAACAGTTCCGCCGTCGCGACGCCCGGGCTTCCGACGACGAGGACCTTGCCATTCGGGAGCAGGGTGGCGGAGTGAAGGTAACGCGCACTGGTCATATTTCCGGTGGCCGTCCAGACTCCGTTCGCCGGGTCGTAGAGCTCCGCACTAGCCGTAGGACCGAAACCCAGGTTACCGCCCGCGACGAGCACCAACCCGTTAGACAAGAGCGTCGCGGTCTGGCCCCCGCGCGCTGTGCGGAGGCTGCCGGTGGGGGTCCAAGTCGCGCTCGCCGGATCGTACAGTTCCGCGCTCGCCAAACTGACATCGAAACCCTCGCTACCGCCTGCTACAAGCACCGACCCATCAGGCAACAGCGTCGCGGTGTGACCACTACGCTTAGTGACGAGGCCATCAGTCGTCGACCAGATCCCGTTCGCTGAATCGTAGAGCTGCGCGTTCCTCAAAATCCCCGCGCCGAGATCGGTAACGGAGAAATTCGAGCGTGCTCTTATCGTTACGCCGTTCGCCATCACCTGGTCCGCAGTGGCGTCATCACCGTTTAGCTCAAAGCGATAGTTTCCATGGGATTGAAACGTCAGCGTGCTTAAGAGAGTCAAAGTCCCCGGCTGCACTCGCCTATCTCCTGGTGACAGATCGGCGACCGAGCCGCCGCCGCTCGCGGTGCCGACTGTCACCGGGCCGGCGATGATGCCTCCTCCGCCCAGCGTGCCGTCGTCCACCTGGACAGGTCCGTTGCCCGTGCCGGAGCCTTTTCGGTTACGCACAAAAAGGGAGCCACCTCGAATCGTGGTGCCGCCGCGGTAGCTGCTGGCATTGGCCAGGATCAACCTTTTCCGCCCCATCTTCGTGAGCGTGCCTCCCGCACCACGGTCCTCGATCACCCCGGAAAATGTCGTGTCATGGTCGTTACTGCTCACGGTCAGATTGTTGCCCCCGAGTGTCACGGCGCCGTGGCCTTCGATGGAGCCGACGGTTACTCCCGGCGCATGGTGCGCGCTGATATCCAAAGAGCCGTTCTTGAGTATTTCCACCCGCGCTGTTCCGCCGGTGGAATCGCCGAGGAAGGAAATGTTGCCGATGAGGGTGGCACCGCCGGCGGTCGAAGTGTCCTGGAAGGTCGTCGAACCACCATGGTTGGCAAAAACAGTCTGGTCGCCCGCCGTCGCGCTGTTCGTAAACTGGATTACCGCATCATCAAGATCCGGGGCCGTCAGAAAGTTTTGTGTCACCCCCGAATTATTCGTGATGCCCGCGCCGCTGATCGTCAGGAAACGGTCGAATGAGCTCGTATGAAGACTGATCGTGAACGCGCTCGCGTTGGCGTTGAAGACGATGCCACTGACTTCGACATCGTTCTGACCAATCTCGATTTCTCTTTGCGTGGAGACACCGAACGTAGCGACGTCTGCCGGTCCGTTAGGCACGGTCGCCGGCGTCCAGTTGCTCGCGGTATGCCAGCTAGTGTCGGTGGGGTTGAGATTCCAACTGGCGCTACCCGCCAGAGCGGTCGCCCCCGCTAAAAACAGCAACAACAGCGGGAGCGCGGCTGCCAGCGAGCCGGGCGGACTGAGCAACCGGTGGCGCGAAGTCTTGATGGATACAGTGGGTCTTGTGACCTGGCTCGGACGATGCATGGCGACTCCTTTTCATGCGGGGGCAAACTCATGGAAGATCAACCTCTGCGAGCCAGCCGCGGGCGTTTGTCCCCGCTTCTTACCAAAAGAAAAAAACGATGGCCACCGCAAAGTGCAGGGCCGAACAAACTGTTTCTCCTCTGAACGCGGGGACGCCCCGCGGCATTACCTCAACGCCCGGCCACCGGCGCCAGCCTGCACGAACTTACCCCAGCTCAGGTTGTCCTGGCCGGGCTTGTGCTCGCGCGCTTTGCGGATGGCCATTTCGCTGACCGCTTCCACGACCCAATCGAAGTTCGCCTGGCCGACCGAGGTGACCTCGGCATCAGGGGCGGGATTGCAGAAGTCGATCGCGAGCGGCACGCCGTCGCGGATCGCGAACTCCACGGTGTTCAGGTCGTAGCCGAGATATTGGTTCAGTGTGAGCACGCCTTGTTCGACCTGCTGCACGAGATCCGCGTCTGGCTGCCAGTCGGTCTGGTAGCGCAGGTGATACGGGTGCCGCGGCTCGTAGTTCATCACCTTCACGTGGCGCTGATCGATGCAGTAGCAGCGGAAATATTTATCAAAGACCACCTCCTCCTGGAGCATCATGACGAGCTGACCGGTCTCGCCGTAGGCCCGGAAAAATTCGTCCGGGTTGTTCAGTTTGTAGACATTTTTCCAGCCACCGCCGGCGAACGGTTTGAAGTAAGCCGGCCAGCCGACATACGCGAAGATCGCTTCCCAGTTCATCGGGTAGGCGAGGTTGCGGAAGCTGTTGTCGTTCGTGTCGGGTGGCGGTTGATGTGACGGCAGGAGCACGGTCTTCGGAACCGCCACGCCGATCTTGGTGGCGAGCGCGTTGTTGAAAAATTTCTCGTCCGCGCTCCACCAAAACGGGTTGTTCACAACGGCGCAGCCAGTGAGCGCTTCGTTCTTTAACCACGCGCGATAGAAGGGCACGTCCTGCGAAATGCGGTCGATCACGACGTCGTAACCGGTCGATTCTCCCTGCATGACTTTGTCGATCCGGACCGGCTCGGCTATGATTTCCTTGCCTCCGGTTTTCTGGTTTACACGCTCGACGAAGGCCGGTGGGAAACTGTTTTCCTGGCCGAAGAGAATTCCGATTTTTTTCATAGAGAAGTCCGCAGATTACGCAGATTTCCGCAGATGAGAAGAGCACAAAATCGGTCCCCACGAAGCGCTGGGCTAATAATTGGACTTACGCTTGACCTATCGGCCAAAGTGGCTTGACTAATATCTGGACTTACGCTTGACTTACACATGCTGAAATTCGATCCGGTTTTCACCATCACCCCGGCCCTGCTCGCCGAGGTGGAACAGGTCGCGGCCCTGCGCGAGCGCATCCTCGCCGCCGCCGTCCAGGTCCCGTGGATCCCCGCGTTGCAGAAGGACACCCGCATTCGCAATGCCCATTCTTCCACCGCGATCGAAGGCAATCCCCTCACCCTCGAGCAGGTGCGCGCAATCGAGGAAGGGCGCGAAATTCCGGCGACCGCGCAACGAGCCCGGCGCGAGGTGGCGAACTATTTCGCCGGCCTGCGCTTCGTCGAGAAGAACGCGCGGCTCCCCGCCGTTGCCCATCGCGAAGTCTTCAAACTCCACCGGATCATGGCGGACGCGGTCATGGACCAGGGCGAAGCCGGCAAATATCGCACCATTCGGGTGCGGGTGGGCCGTTACCTCCCGCCGCCGCCCGAGCGGGTGCAGCCGATGATGTCCGCCCTGCTCACCTGGTGGAACAAGGAGACCGCTCTCCTCTCGCCGGTCCTCAGTGCCGCGATCGTGCATCATCAGTTTGAGACGATCCATCCCTTCGCGGATGGCAACGGGCGGACCGGGCGCATGCTCAGTCTCTGGGAGCTTTTTCGGCGCGGATTCGACGATCACCACATCTTCTCGATTGACGAGTTTTATTGGGAAGATCGGCCGCGTTATTACGACGCGCTGGAAAGAGTGAGCCAGGAAAGCGGCAACCTCACGAGCTGGTTGGAATACAGCGCCGAAGGTCTGCGCGGAACGCTCGAGCGCGTCTGGAGCCGGGTGCAAAAATTCACCGCGCGCGCCGGCAAGGAGAAGCTCGTCCTGCGCCCGAAACAAGAGCAGCTCTTGCATCTGCTCCGCGAAAAAAAAGCGCTCACTCCGCGCGAGGTCTGGGCTGGGATCGGCGTCTCGAAACAGGGTGCGCTCGATCTCCTGCGCCCGCTGATCAAGGCCGGCCTGGTCCGGCGGGTGGGGACGAAAAAGAGCGGGCGTTACATCCTCACCTGAGGATCAAAGCGTCGAGAGATAGTAGGGCAACATCTCGCGCCAATAATTCCAATCGTGCCCGCACCATTTCCGGTCGTCGAACCAGTGCCCGATGCCCTTATCGTTCAGGATCGCGCTCAGGCGCAGGCTTTCGTGCCGGGTGTTATCCCACTCCCCGGTGCCGAGGATGATCCGCATGTGGTTGTATTTCCAAGGGTCCGGAATGTTCGGCAGGTACTGGTAGGGGCTATTGAAATAGATGTTCTCGTCGTGGTAGCCGCCGAAGAAATCGCTGATGTCGAACGCCCCGCTCAGGCTGATGAGATGGCTGACCGCGTCGGGATGGCGGAAGGCCAGATTCGCCGCGTGATAGGCGCCGAGGCTCGCGCCGGTCACCGCGACCCGGTGGCAGCCGGCTTCGCGCCGGGCGAAATCGATCACGTCATGGAGGATGACGTTTTCATAGGCCATGTGCGTCTTGATCCGATCGGCCGGATGAATCGACTTGTTGTAGAAACTGTCGAGATCGATCGCGTCCGGACAGTAGAGAGTAACTCGTCCGCTATCGACAAACTCGGCGCACGCATCGGTGAGGTGGAAATCCTTGCACTGCCGAAAATTTCCAAAAGAGGTCGGGTAGAGGATCAGGGGCAGGCCGCCGCCGTGGCCGAAGACGAGCATCTCGAAATCGCGACTCAGATACGGCGTCCACCAGCGGAGATAACGTTCGTTCATGCGTGTCGCCGAATAAAAGCGAGGGCCTATCACTTGGCGATCAGAAAATAAAATGGCGGCGTCCCGGCGTGGTTGCGGGCGCGAATCAGGTGGTCGATAAGACCCGACCGCATGGGAGACGCAGGAGAGCCAAAACACACCCTGACCGGGAACATTCAGGAACATCCGGGCTTTGCCTCGCGCCTGCTGCGCAATGAACGCGATGTGCACGTGTATTTGCCGGCCGGCTACCGGCGCTCGCCGAAGCGGCGTTACCCGGTGCTTTATCTGCATGATGGCCAGAATGTGTTCGACGCCGCCACTTCCTTCGCCGGAGTCGAATGGGGCGCGGATGAATCGGCCGAGCGGCTGACGCGCCAGGATTTGATCGAGCCACTGATCATCGTGGCGGTGGCAAACACCGGAGAGGACCGGATCCACGAGTACGCGCCGACCCGGGGCGTGCTCGAGGCGGGCGCGAAACGCAAGAAACGAAGCCGAGGTCAGCTCCGGGTATACGGGCGTTTTCTGCTCGAGGAATTGAAGCCGTTCATCGATCGCACCTACCGGACGAAAGCGGAAGCGGAATGGACCGGACTGGGCGGGTCCTCGTTAGGCGGGCTGGCCACGATCGCGCTCGGGCTCTGGTTTCCGGAAGCGTTTAGCCGGCTCGCGGTCATGTCGCCGTCGATCTGGTGGGATGACTGCGCGATTTACGGCCTGGTGGATGAATTGCCGGGGAAGCTGCCGTTGAAAATCTGGCTCGATACCGGCACCCATGAGCCGGGCTGGGAACGGGCCGCGGTATTGCGCGACCGGCTGGTGGAGAAAGGCTGGCGGCTCTACGACGACCTGCAGTACACCGAAGTGGAAGGAGCCGATCACAGCGAAGGCTCGTGGGCCGCGCGCTTCGAGGCGGTCCTGCGTTTTCTCTACCCGCCGCTGCCGCCGGGAGTGAGTAAACCAAAACCCGTTCCCGCCCTCGCCCGCGCCCTCTAGCCGGCCGGACGCACGCTCGTTAGGCGTTAGGCGCCGTTTTTGGCGGTCGGCTCTTCGAAATTGCCGAGCTTGCGGAATTTCGCGTAACGCTCCTTGAGCAGGTCGTCGATCGGCATTTCCAGAGTCCGCTTCAGATTGCGACGCAGGGCCCGGCCAAGGTTGGCCGCCGCGAGATCGTGATCGCGGTGCGCGCCGCCTTCCGGCTCGGGCACCACTTCATCGACTACGCCGAGCCGCATCAGGTCGTCGGCGGTGAGTTTTAAGGCTTCCGCTGCTTCCGGCGCGTGCTTCCGGTCCTTCCACAAAATCGCTGAACAGGCTTCCGGGCTGATCACGGAATAGTAGGCGTTCTCGAGGATCATCACGCTATCCGCGACCCCGATCCCGAGCGCGCCGCCGGAGCCACCTTCGCCGATGACGCAGGCGATGATCGGCACCCGCAGGATCATCATTTCGCGCAGGTTCACGGCGATCGCTTCCGCGATGTGGCGCTCCTCGGAGCCAATGCCGGGAAAGGCTCCGGGCGTATCGATCAGTGCGATCACGGGCAGGTTAAATTTTTCGCCGAGCCGCATCACCCGGAGCGCCTTGCGATACCCTTCCGGATAAGCGCAGCCGAAATTTCGCTTCACGTTTTCTTTCGTGTCGCGGCCTTTCTGCTGCGTGACGACGACGCAGCGCTGGGTGCCGAGCTTAGCCAGCCCGCACGGCATCGCGCGGTCGTCGCCGAAAACGCGGTCACCATGCAGCTCCACCCACTCGGTAAAACAGCGCCCGATATAATCGAGCGCGAAAGGCCGCTGCACGTGTCGCGCGATCTGCACTCGCTGCCAGGCGGTCATGTGATCGTAAATCTCTCGCCGGGTCTCGCGGATCTTCAATTCCATCGATTCCACTTCGGAGTCGAAATCAATGTCGTGCTTATCCGAGTGCGACTTCAGCTCCTGCAATCGGCGTTGCAGTTCCAGGATCGGCTTTTCGAATTCAAGCGGATGCGAATCCATGGTGTCGGTCGGACGGGGCAGGCAACGAGACTGGTCAATCGTTACATCGACGGCGCGGCATTCGCCAAGCCCGATTCACCTTTTACCATCCTCGCTTCCCGGTCCCATTCACGGAGTCACCGTGACAGCCGTTTTCGGGTTTACAAGGCTGCTCAATTCCTCCACGTCAGTCGCGCTCAGCCCGATCCCTTCCGGCGGCGGCGGGACGTCGAGCACCGGATGCGAGTCATCCGGCTCGGAGAAGAGGACGTAGCCCGGCGCGGCAAGCCGAATCCAGCGCGTGCTGTTCAGGAAATCGCGGCTGCCGATCCCGATCCGTTTGCCGTCCTTGAAGGCCATCATTGCGGCGACGCGGGTGTTGAGTTTCGGGGGCGCTTTGCCGGGAACTTGCACACTCTGCAGATGGTAGCGCTTAAAGAAACGGTCGTGGTCGAGCAGGTAGAGCAGCTTCGCGTCGCGCTGGATGAGCATGGTGAAAACCGGGTGCGAGACGAGTAGCTTATCGCCGATGTGGAGCATCGTGCCGCTGAGATTGTTCGTGCGCATGATCAGCTCCGGCGTCGATTTCATTTTCGCCGCGATGCGCGCGAGCACGTCGCCGCTGCGGACGATGTATTCTTCTTTTTCCGGGGTGGGATAATTCGAGAGCATGATGCTCGTGTTCACATCGCCGAGCAGATCCTGCGCTTCGCCGACGTGCTGGCCGCTCGGATATTTCTGGATGAACGCGGTCAAAGCCGCGCGCGCTTCCAGGAGCTGGCCGGAGGCCTTGATTTTCGCCGCAGCCTGAAACTCGGCCAGACTCAGGTCAGGCATCGGGCGCGGCGTCGCGTCGGCCTCCTTCTCCGCGCGCATCACGATCTCAGGGCGGAGAATGATCTTGTAACTAAAATAGGCCGCGCCGCCAAAAATGAGGGCGGCGAAGAGCAAAGCGAAAAGCCATTTCATGGGATCACGCGATCAAAGGAGATCGCTCGAACACGGCCTAACGAGTGGCCGCAAAACGTCTCGCGCCGGCCTCTCAAGCCTCGGGCTCGGGGCCGGAAAAAAAGCGATTCCAAAAACGGTAGCGCGGCCGTTCGATGTCGTCTGCCCAGGTAAACTGGCAATCCTCGCAGTAGTATTCCTTCTGGAAAAGTCGGAGCGTGAAAAGGATACCCGCGAGCGCCGGGGTGAGAAATTTGCGGGTCAGCTGCGGATATTGAATCCGGGTGGAATTACATTGCGGGCAGTGGAGCACGCCGATCTCCGGGTCGGCCGCTTCCCATTCCACCATCATGGCCTGCGCCCGCTCGAAATCCTCTTCTTCCACCATCACCTTGGCATTCGCCTTCGGCTTCGACATGAAGGCGATGGCCTGGAGTTGGGCCTCGTTATGCAGATCCGCGGCTACGCCCGCCTCGCGAAATTTATCTTTCAGCCGCTTGGCCTTCGCCGGCTCGTTGTAGGTCGCGATCGTCACCATAAGATGCCCACACTGGCAGGGCGTGAAGGATCAAACATCAACTAGCGACCCAGCGCAACACTGGCGGGCGGGAACCATTGATAGAGGATGAAATAAACCAGCACGCCGGTGACCGAGACGTAGAGCCAGATCGGCATCGTCCAGCGCGCGATCCGACGATGCTTATCCCAGCGCCGGCGGAAAACCGGGACGAGCGTGAGCACGATCAGCGGGAGGGTGGTGAAGGCGAGCAGGATATGGGACGCCAACATCGGGAAATAAAGCCACGCGATCAGCCCGTGATAACCGGAGGATTTTTCACCCGCGTAGTAGTGGTAGAGCAGATAGCAGGCGAGGAAGACCGCGGAAGAAACCAGCGCCGAGATCATGCAGACCATGTGCCGCTGCCATTGCCCGCGCCGAATGAAGAACCAGCCTAACGAGAGAAAAACCGTGCTCGTGAAATTCAGCGAAGCGTTGAGCGCGGGCAGGTCGGCAATGGTCATGAGCGAAGTGATGACGTTAGCGCGAAACCGGCGTTACACACTGCGGGAGGCGCCCACTCCTATTTCTCCTGCTCCTAATCCTAATCCTAATCCTAATCTGCAATTCCCCCGGAAGATTAGGAGCATGAGCAAGAGCAGGATTAGGAGCATGAGTTGAAATAACAACGGCCGCTCGTAGGGATCACCATGCCTAATGTCCTCACGAGCGAACCGCCCGTGCCCCTGCTTTATCGCGGCCGGGTGCAGGACTCCCGCGGCCGCCGGGCGCTGCGCGCGCTCCTTCGCCTAACGATCCTGCTAGTGGTCGCCGGGTTCGCGCTCGGCGCCTGGTATCTGGCGCGAAAAGGCTTCAGCCGCAGCTGGCGCAACCTCGTCGTCGAAGAGCTCCACAAACGCGGCGTCGAAGCTTCCGTGCGCCGGCTCACGCTCGATCCCTTCCGCGGCTTGATCGCGCGCGACGTGCGCATCTTCGATTACCGCAAACGCGAACAGACCCTCGCGGTGGTGAGTGAGATCTCGCTCGATATCAACTACGCCGCGCTCTTCCATCATCAGCCGTTCCTGAACGCGCTCGACATCCGCAATGGCGACCTCACGATCCCGCTCCCGCCCGTCGCCGGCCAGGTCGCGCACGCCGATCTCAATCGCTTCCGCGCGCACGTTTATTTTCCGCCGGAACGGATCGAGGTGAAACAGGCCGAGGGCATGTTTTGCGGGATCCGCATTTCCGCGACCGGGCAGTTAATCAAACGCGCCGATTACCGGCCCTCCCCGCGCGAGTCCGCAGAAGAGGCCGCGCGCCGGCTCCGTCTGCTGCAAACCTTGGTCACCATGCTGCAGCGTTTGCGTTATCCGGGCGCGACGCCGGAGCTGCAGATTAAATTTGCTGGCGATCTCTCCGCGCTCGAGGACGCGCGGGTCGAGGCGACGCTCCGCGCGAGCCAGGTGGTGCGCGACCAATACGAAGCGCGCAATCTCAATCTCAGCGCCGAGTGGAAAGAGCACACCCTGACCATCCCGCAATTCGATTGGACAGATGCCGCGGGCCGGTTTTCCGCCACCGGCACCTGGAGCAAAGAGAAAGGCAACGCCACCTTCCAGGCCCGCTCCACTGTCGATCTCGCGTCATTGTTAGGCGGCTTCTCGCTCGGTGGGATGCTGGGCGATTTTACCTTTCAGGCGCCCCCCTTGATCGAGGCCTCCGGCTCGGCCACGCTCGGGGCGAGCGAGAAAAAAATCGACGTCATCGGCAAAATCGCGCTCGACCGCTTCACCTATCGCAGCGTCGCCTTCGACGGTCTGACCTCCGACTTCGCCTGGGACCGCGAGCGCTTGATGCTGCGCGACCTGCACCTGCGCCAGCGCACCGGCCAGCTCAACGGCGACCTCTTCGACGCGCCTAACGACTTCCGCTTAAATGGCGAAAGCACCATCTCGCCGAGCGCACTCGCCCCGCTCGCTCCGCCGGACGTCGCGCGTTTCCTCGACTCCTGGGAGTGGCAGCGCTCGCCAAATATCCGCCTCAGTGTCCACGGCACTTCGCGCAGTCCGGCCACTTGGCGCGGCGAGGGCGCGCTAGCGCTCGGCCCGGCGCGCTTTCGCGGGGTGAAGATGAAAAGCGCGAGCGGCGATCTGCATTTCGGCGACGGCACTTACGGGCTCGATCATTTCGTGATCACGGGCGACGAAGGCCGCGGCACCGGCGCTTTTTCCTACACCCCCGCGCGCCGCGAGATCAAAATCGACCACGTTGAGACCACGCTCTCGCCGAAGGAAGCGATCGTGTGGATCGAGCCGCGTTTCCTTGAGCACGTTACTCCTTATCGGTTTCACAAAATCCCGCACGTGCTCGCCAACGGCATCGTCCAACTCGGCGCGGGCAAGCAGACCCATCTCCAGCTCGACATCTCCGCGCCGAGCGGGATGGACTACACGTTCATCGACAAGGTGCTGCCCTTCGAGCAGATCGCGGGCACGCTCCTTTTCACCGATGACCGGCTCCAGATCATGGGCCTTAAAGGGACGCTTTTCTCCGGCGACCTGAGCGGCGGCGCCGATATCTCGCTCGCGAAAAACGATCATCACTACACCGCCAGCCTCGCAGTCGAGAAGGTCGATTTTCCCAGCCTGACCGATCTCTATTTTCAATACAAAACCGTGCGCGGCGAGCTCGGCGGGAGGCTCGATTTTGGCGGCATCGGCGATCAGAAAAAAGCGCTCTATGGCAAAGGCCGGGTCGAAGTCCGCAACGGCAACGTCTTCGCGATTCCGGTCTTCGGTCCGCTCTCGGAGTTGCTCAGTAAAATCTTTACCGGCGCCGGCTACAGTGTCGCGCACGAAGCGACCGCGCCGTTCTCGATCCGCGACGGCGTCATTCACACGGATAAACTCAAGGTTGCGGGCAGGCTCTACGCCATGGTCGGCCACGGCGACATCAACTTCGTGCAGAACGACCTCGATTTCGACATCCGGATCGACGCGACCGGTCCCGGCGCGCTCCTCACCCCGCTCTATCAACTCTTCGAATATCACGGGAGCGGCAGCCTCACGAAACCGATCTGGAAACCGAAACGGTTCTAGATGGCGGCCCGCGCCCAGCCCCTTCTGCTCGGTTCGCACGTTTCGATCAGCGGCGGCGTGCATCGCGCCATCGAGCGCGCGCGGACGATCGAGAGCACGGCGATGCAGATCTTCGTGAAGAACAACATGCAGTGGTTCGCCCGGCCGCTTACGCCTAACGAGATCAAAGACTTCCTCGATCACCCGCAACGGCCGGAGCTCGCCGCGGTCTTTGCGCACGCGAACTACCTGATCAATCTCGCGGCGACCAACCCGCAGTTTTACGCGAATTCCCTGCGCGCGCTCTCCGAAGAACTGGTCCGCGCGGATCAGCTCGAGCTGCCGTTTCTCGTCCTCCATCCGGGCGCGCATCTCGGCGCGGGCGAGGAAGCCGGTCTCGGCAAAGTGGTGCAGTCGATCGACAAAATCTTCCGCGGGATTCCCAAGGTGAAGACACGGATCGCGCTCGAAACCACCGCCGGCCAAGGCTCGTGTCTCGGTCATACTTTCGAGCATCTCGGCCACATCCTCGCGCACGTCCGCGAGCCGGAACGGCTCTGCATTTGCCTCGACACCGCGCACGTTTTCGCGGCCGGTTACGACCTGATGAGTGAAGCCGGGACCAAAAAAACGCTTCGCGATTTTAACCGGATCGTCGGACTCGAACACCTCGCCGCGCTCCATCTGAACGATTCGAAAACCGCGCGCGGCTCGCGGGTCGATCGGCACGAGCACATCGGCCAGGGACAGATCGGGCTCGATGCTTTTCGCGTGATCATGCGCGACCGCCGCTTTCGCAAAATCCCCAAGGTGCTGGAGACGCCGAAGGGCAAAGACTACCGCGAAGACGCGGAAAATTTCGCGACCCTCCGCGGCCTCTTGTAGCCGGCTATTCTTTCACGCGCTCGATCTGCGCGCCGAGCTCGCGGAGCTTTTCGTCGAGATGTTCGTAGCCGCGATCGATGTGATAAACGCGCCGCACTTCGGTCACGCCTTCCGCCTTTAAGCCCGCGAGCACGAGCGCCGCGGAAGCGCGGAGATCGCTCGCCATCACCGGCGCGCCGAAGAGTTTTTCCACGCCCTGGATGATCGCGGTCGCCCCCTCCATCTGCACTTGCGCGCCCATCCGTTTCAGTTCCGGAATGTGCATGTAGCGCTGCGGAAAAACGTTTTCCGTGATCGTGCTAATCCCTTCCGTCGTCGAGAGCAGCGCGCACATCTGCGCCTGCATGTCGGTGGGGAAACCAGGATACGGCTCGGTCACCAGCTCGAGCGCTTTCATCGCGGATCCGTTAGGCGAAACGGAAATCGAATCCTGCGTGCTCGAGACTTTGTAGCCGGCTTCAGTGAGCGCGGTGGTGACCGACGAGACGTGCTCGGGGACGACGCGATTCAGGGTGATCCCCTTTCCGCAAACCGCGCCCGCGACCAGAAACGTGCCGGTCTCGATCCGGTCGGGAATCACGGTGTGCTCGGCGCCATGCAACTCCTGCACGCCTTCGATGATGATCCGGCGCGTCCCGGCCCCTTCGATTTTCGCGCCCATCTTGTTCAGGAAATCCGCGAGATCACAGACTTCCGGCTCGGCCGCAGCGCCTTCAATCACGGTCGTGCCTTCGGCCAGCACCGCCGCCATCATGACGTTATCGGTGCCGAGAACGGTCGGGCCGAATTTCCCGCGCAGACTCACGATCGCCCCAGTCAATTTCGGCGCGAACACCTTGACGTTGCCAGCTTCCACGCGCACGGCCGCGCCGAGCGCCTCGAAACCTTTCAGGTGCAAATCGATCGGCCGATCCCCGATCACGCAGCCGCCTGGCAGCGACACGGTCGCCTCTTTGCAACGGCCTAACAATGGACCGAGCACGCAAACCGAGGCGCGCATCTTCCGCACGATTTCATAGGGGGCGATCGACTCGACCTTCTCGGCTTTGACCGTCACCGTGCCGCTCGCGCGCTCCACTTCCGCCCCGAGATGCATCAGGATCTGGAGCATGTAATTCGTGTCGCTCAGGTCCGGCACGCGATGGAGCACGCACGGATCTTTGGTCAGGAGCGTGGCTGCGATGATCGGGAGAGCGGAGTTTTTTGAGCCGCTGATCTTGATCGATCCGGAGAGCGGATAACCGCCATGAACGAGAATTTTATCCATGCTGGGCGAAGAGGAACCGAAGGGTCCCTGCATAGTCCTTTTTCGAGGTGATGTCGTGGAAATTGTGCTCCGCGAGGAAGGCGCTGAGCCCGCTGGCGTGGTCGTGGCCGATCTCGAGGGCGAGGCGTCCACCCGGCACGAGATGCGCGGGCGCGCTCACGATCAACTCGCGGATGATTTCGTCGCCCGCCGAGCCCCCGAAGAGAGCGACCGCCGGGTCGCGCAGGACTTCGGGCGCCAGCTTCGCCCGTTCGCTCTCCGCCACATAGGGAAGGTTGGCGACGATTAAATCATATACGTGAGTCACGTATAGCAGGAGGTCGCTCTGGTGAAATTGCACGCGGTCGGTTAATCCGAGGCGGGCGGCGTTCTCACGGGCGAGCGCGATCGCGTCGGCGGAGAGATCGACGCCGTGCAATTCCGCGTCGGGAAAGCGCGAGGCGAGCGAGAGAATGATGACGCCGCTGCCGGTGCCGACATCGAGGATGCGCGCCGCGCGGGGCAGCGCCAAGTCGCAGATGTATTCCACGAGCTGCTCCGTTTCCGGGCGCGGAATCAGGGCGCGCTGGTCACTGATAAAAGTGTGCTCGCCAAACTCGACCGTCCCGAGCAGATGCTGGAGCGGCTCGCCCTGGCCGCGGCGCCTAACGAGATCACGGAGTGGGACCAACTCCGGCTCGGAGAGCGGCCGCTCGAACTCGAGATAAAGCTCGATCCGTTTCTTGCCTAACGAATGGGCCACGAGGTGTTCAGCGTTGAGCCGCGGGCTCTCGATCGCGCGCTTCTGAAAATAAGCGGTGGTCGATTGCAAGACTTCGAGGACGGTCATTAAATTGGGTGGCCATCCTAACCTGAGATCGGCCCTTTTGCTCACTCGAGGCTCAGCGGATTGACATCGCAAGTCTGATGCGCCAAAATTGTAGCACAATATGAGAACCGCGACCGTGCGCGATTTGCGCAATCGTTATCTTAGTTTGCTGCGCTGGGTCGGGGCGGGTGAGGAAATCGTCATCACTCGGCGAGGCAAACCAGTGGCCCGTCTCATCCCCGAGGAGCGCTCCCACAAAGCGATTGTCGATTGGGCCGAGAGCCAGGAGGTCAAACGTGACCGCTCCGGCGAGCCGCTCCTGAGCGCCTCGGCCGCCGCCGCTCTGCGAGCGGAGAGCAGCGGCTTATGGTGATCTGCGCGGACACCAGCTTCCTCTTTTCGCTTTACGGCAACGATGTCCACAGTCGCCGGGCGATCGCCTGGATACGGGGTTGTCAGGAGCCGCTCTCGATCACCAGGTTGAACGAATTCGAGCTGGGTAATGCCCTGCGTTTCGCTGAATTTCGGAAGCTGATTCCTGCGGGAATGGCCGCGAATTACTGGGCGCAATTTCAGGCAGCGATTGCCCACCAGCGTTTGCAATCACCCATCTGTAATCTCGGGAGCATTGTGACCGAAGCAGAGCGCCTCTCTGCCACTTACACCCTGCGCCGCGGACACCGCAGCCTCGATCTCCTGCACGTCGCCGCCGCGTTGCACCTCGGCGCGAGTGATTTCCTCAGTTTCGACGAAAACCAAAAGCGCCTGGCGCGGGCGGAAGGATTGAGCGTGCCGCGAATGGCCTAACGAGACCCGCACGTCGGCACTCGTTAGGCGAGCGCCGATTCCTTCAGGCGCTCTTCGAGATCGGCGCGCTGCAGCAGGTCGATCATCTCGCTCAGGTCGCCTTCCATCATGCGGTCGAGATTGTAGAGCGTGAGCCCAATCCGGTGATCGGTGATCCGGTTCTGCGGAAAATTGTAGGTGCGGATTTTTTCCTCGCGCCCGCCGGAGCCGATCTGGCTTTTGCGCGCGGCGGAATACTTCGCTTCCTCTTCCTGCTTTTTGTCCTCGAGCAGGCGCGCCCGGAGAATGCTGAGCGCTTTCTCCTTGTTCTTCTGCTGGCTCCGGCCGTCCTGACAACGCACGATTCGGCCGGTCGGGATATACATCACCTGAACCGCGGAGTCGGTCGTGTTCACGCCCTGGCCGCCGGGTCCGCCGGAGCGGCAGACTTCGATCCGGAGATCCTCCGGCTTCATCTCGAAATCGACTTCCTCGGCTTCGGGCAAAACCGCGACGGTCGCAGTGGAAGTATGGATGCGACCCTGCGCTTCCGTCGCGGGAACGCGTTGCACGCGATGGACCCCGCTCTCGTAACGCAGCTTCCGGAAAACCGATTCGCCCGAGACTTTGAAGATCGTGTCCTTTAAACCGCCGAGCTCGGAGGGACTGGCTTCGACATCCTCGATCTTCAAACCCGCGGTCTCGGCATAACGAATATACATGCGGTAAAGATCGGCCGCGAAAATCGCTGCCTCACTGCCGCCGGTGCCGGCGCGGATCTCGACGATGGCGTCGCGATCGTCGCTCGCATCCGGCGGGAGGAGCGCGATCTGCACCGCGAACTCGAGCTCCGCGAAACGCTGCTCGAGCCCGGGAATTTCCTCCTGCGCCATCTGCGCGAGATCGACGTCTTCCGCCGTGGCCAGCTCGCGGTTATCCGCGAGCTGCTGACGCGTGGTCATGAGTTCTTCCCATTTCGCGAGCAGATCCTTCGTCGCCGAATGCTCGCGCATGGTGTCGCTGGCGCGCTTCCGGTTGTCGAAAAGGCGCGGATCAGCGATCTCGTTTTCGAGTTCGCGAAAACGCTCCCGCTTGCGATCGATAAGGGCCTGGAAGTCCATAAACAAAAACGGCGACTGCGCGCGAGGGCGCAATCACCGTTCGTGAGGCGGAATCAGCTAAACTTTCTTGAGGCCGACGCCGGCGCGCGAAGCCTTCGTGCTGCCGTAACGGCGCGCGAATTTCTCGACCCGGCCCGCGGTGTCGACAAACTTTTGTTCACCCGTGAAGAACGGATGGCAGGCGGCGCAGATGCCGATTTTAATGTCCTTCCGCGTCGAGCGCGTATGGTAGACGGTGCCGCAGGCGCAACTGATTTCCGTCTCGTTATAGTCAGGATGAATGTCCGTTTTCATAGGTCAAAAAGAGCTGGCAAAGTAGCCGCGGAATGTCGGCGCCGCAAGTGACCATCCCGGGCGACCCGCTCCTCACCGCGTGGGAACAAACGCTCGCCCGCCGTGGCGCAGAACCGGCGATTTTCGATGCGCAGCGCCGGGTGCTTTTCCGCTTTCGCGAGGTCGAAGAGCTGAGCCGCGCCTGCGAGATTGATTGCGCGGCCGGGGAAATTGTCGCGATCCAGATCGGGAATCATCCGCACTGGCCGGCGTTGCTCCTCGCCTGTTTGCGGCGGGGGATCGTGGTCCTGCCACTCGAGCGAACCATGAGTGAGCAGGAACGGGCCGCCGCGTTGCAGACTTGTCGGGCGGCGGGGTTAATGACTTCGCCGGAGGGTTCGTTCGAAAGGTTAGAGACTGCGAATGCGATCGATTGGGAGGGGCGCGCGCCGGCGCTGCTCAAGCTCACCTCCGGCACGACCGCGGCGCCGCGCGCGATTCGTTTTCGCGGCGGTCAACTGGTCGCGGATGCGGAACAAATTTGCGACACGATGGGAATCAGCGACGCGGATTTGAACTTCGCGGTGATTCCACTTTCCCACTCCTACGGCTTCAGCAATCTCGTGACGCCGCTGCTCGTGCGCGGCGTGCCTATGGCGCTCAGCACCGACCGGATGCCGCGCGCGGTGCTCGACGATCTGGCGCACACGGAGGCGACGGTTTTCCCGGGGATGCCGCTGTTTTATCAGGCGTTTTGTGAAATGCCGGTCGTGCCCGCGCTGCCCCATTTGTGTCTCTGCATTTCCGCCGGCGCGCCGCTTCCGCAGCAGGTCGCGCTCAGTTTCCGGGCGAAATTTGGGCGGGCGATTCACTCCTTCTACGGCGCGTCGGAGTGCGGCGGCATTTGCTACGACCGAGCGGCGAAAGAGCCGCGCCAGGGTTTTGTTGGGCCGGCGCTGCGCGGCGTCGAGCTCCTGCCGGCCGATCAACCGGGAAGCGCCACCCAGGTCGAAGTGCGGAGCGCCGCGGTCGGCGACGGTTATTTTCCGAAATCGGAGCCGGCGAAACTCGGCGCGGGCGTTTTCCGGCCGGACGATCTGGTCGAGATCACCGACGCGGGTGTCTGCCTCGTCGGGCGCCTGTCGGACGTGATCAATGTCGCGGGAAAAAAAGTGAACCCGGCTGAGGTCGAAGCCCATCTGCTCAAGCACGATGGCGTGCGGCAGGCGGTGGTCTTTGGTCGCGCCTCCGCTTTGCGGAATGAAGAAGTCACCGCGTGTGTCGTCGCGACCGAGGGCATCGAGGAAGGCGCGCTGCTGGAATTTTGCCGTGCCCGGCTGAGCGGCTGGCAGGTGCCGAAGCGAATTTTTCTTGTCCCGGCGCTGCCCGCGAATGAACGCGGGAAGATCAGCCGGCGCGAGCTGGCCGCGCATTTCCGCGGGACCTGATCTCGGCACGCCCACTTGACAGTCCGGTTTCGATTACAAAATTAACAACTCAAAAACTATGCGAACCATTCTTCTTTCCACACTCGGCGCCATCGTTCTGCTTGCGGCCTTTTCCAGCTGTTCCACGACGGTCAAGACGGATAACGGCCATGCCGTGACCACCGGCGTGCATACCCGCTAGCCTCGTTAGGCAGAACGGTCCGGGCCGTGACCGGGCTACAATTTTAGAACGGGCACCTCACTGTGCCGGCGCAGGCTTTTCCGGCTTGGTGAAAGGCGTGACTTGCGAAAAGGTCTTTCGTTAGTTACTCCTCACACCATGGTCACCGAAGCTCGCCCCGCCGTCCCCGCCCCTTCCTCTACGCGAGCTTCGCAGGTCTTAATTCTCGAGCCGGACGAAAAACTCGGAGCGGAGATTGCCTCCGCGGTGACCGAAGCGCTGCCGGGCGCTCAGAGCGTTCTCACCCGCTCGGTGGCGGAAGCCCAACAGCGCGCGGTCGGGCAAAAGCCCGATCTTTTCGTGCTCGACGTCGACGCCGTTTACGATTCGGCCCAGGAGTTCATCTACGACCTGCGTACGAGTCATCCGAAGGCGCGCGCCATCGTGCTGACGGCGAGTCATTTTACTGCGCAACGCGAAGCGGTCGCCGGGCTCGGGGCGATGCATTTTCTGGAGAAGCCTTTTCCGCGCAACGATTTCATCACCCTGGTCGAAGCCTTGCTCGCGCCGGCGGGGAGCCCGGAGGGCGAACGGTTCCAAGGCACGCTGAGCGACCTGCACATCGCGGACATCATCCAGTTGAAATGCATCAGCGGTGCAACCTCGATGTTGGAGTTCACCGGCCCGAAGGGCGAGAAGGCCCGCGTTTATTTCGAGAACGGCCAGGTGCGACACGCGACCGCGCCGGGGAAGGAAGGCCGCGACGCTTTCAACCAGATTGTGGACTGGAAGGGCGGCGTGATTTCGGAAGTGCCCGTGCCCGAGGGGACGCCGCGCACGATCACGCTCGACTGGCAGGTGCTCTTGATGGAAGCCGTGCGCAACATCGATGAAACGCGCGGCGCGGAGCCGGATAAATCGGCGGGCGGCGCCGGAGAACAAGCGACCGCGCAGACCATTCTGGTGATCGATGACAGCCTGATGCTGCTCAGTTTCGTGAAGGAAATTCTGAGCGAGGAGCGCTATCACGTGGTCACCGCGCCGACGGCGGAAGAAGGCTTGCGCGCGTGCCACACGAGCGCGCCGGCGTTGATCCTGCTCGACTATATTCTGCCCGACATGAAGGGCGACGAGGTCTGCCGCAAGCTCGTAGCCGACCCGAAGACCTCGAAGATCCCGGTGGTTTACATGTCGGGCTTCGGATCCGATTTGCAGCCTGATCGAAGCGAGATTCCAAATGTGATCGGCGCGCTGAGTAAACCGTTCACGTCTGATTCACTCATCACTGCCGTGCGGGATTATCTGAAGGGGAAGGTCGGCCCCGCCGAGGCAAAGCCGGCTCCCTCCGTCTCTCCCGCCGCGTATTCGTTAGGCAAAAAACACGCGGACGAGAAGAAGACGTTTGCGGAACCGGTACTGCATTCGCCCGTCTCCACCCCGGGCCCAATCCGCGGCGTGGAAAAATCCGTCCCGAAAACAACCGCCGCCGCCCCGGCTACCCCCGCGCCCGTGTCGCAACCGATCGTCGCGACCAATCCGCCGCCCCCGGCGAAACCGCCGGAACGTCCGGCCGCTAAGCCGATTCTGGCGAAGAGCGAACCGGCCTCGCCTATCGATACGGGCAAAGCCTATTTCTGCGGCGACTCGAGTTTTTTCTCCCTGCATTGGGCGCTGCAGACGATTGCGCGCGAAAAACTCACTGGCACATTGCGCACCTTCTGGTCGCGCGAATCGGTCGAACTGCTCGCCAAAGACGGCCAGGTCACGGTCGTCACCACCCGCGACCCGGGTCTCTATTGTGAGGAAGCGCCGGTCACGCTCCTCAACGTCGAGGCCGATCGGACCGAAGCTGCGCGCGCGCAACAGCGGCGCGACGGTTGTCCCCTTTTCGTCACCCTGGCGAAGGAAGGCCTTATCCTGCGCGAGCCGGGGCTTCAGTTGGTACAGCATTACGGCCAGAAATTGTTCGCCCAGCTCTGGACCACGGAGAAGGTGCGCTTCGTTTTCGAGCAGGGGGACCTCCCCACCTACACGAACGATCTGCCGCGAGCCGAGGACAACATCGACCAGTGGACGCTGAGCACCCTGCGTTTCGTGCAATACCAGGAGCTGGGAAAAAACGCGCTCGTCGATCAGACCTGCGTGCCGGCCTACACCCGCGAGGGCTACGACCGTGTGCAGCAGCTCCGGCTCACGGTCGCGGAAGCGCAGTTTGCGTCGCAGTTTAACGGCTCTCGCTCGATCGCGCAGATCTCGAAAAACCTTCGGCTCGATATCAAGTTCGCCCGGCTCACGCTCTTCCGTTTTCTCGCGCTCGAGATCGTGGAATGCTGGCCAGCGCAACTCGCGCAGAAGCCGGAAGGCCGCGGCGGATTTCGCGGGCTCTTCGGTCGTTAGGCGGCGCGGCTGCTCACGAGAGGAGTCGAACCTCCACGGGTTTCCCCATACGGTCCTGAGCCGTACGCGTCTGCCATTCCGCCACGTGAGCTTTGCGCCGAGCGGCTGATAAAGTGCGCGCCCGCGCCGTCATCGCAAGCGCCGTTTCCACCCGCCCGAGCGGGTTAGTGTTTGCGCTTCCGGCGTACCCGCGCCTCCAGCGAAGCGGCTTTGCGTCGTTTGCCTAACGACCGGAGAAGATCGGCGTAATTCGAGGCCCCGATCTCGTAATCCGGCGGCAGGCTGCCGCCGAGTTCTTCCCAGGAGTCGAGCGATTCGCGGTAGAGTTTCCCGGCCTCCGCGTAGTCGCCGCGGGCGTGGAAAACCACCGCGAGATTGCAATGCGATTGCGCAATGTCGGCGTGGCCATCGGGGTGCGCCCGCGTCCGGATCGCGAGCGCACGACGATGCATCTCTTCCGCCTCCGGGAAGCGTTTTTCGTCAGTGTAGAAAACCCCGAGGTTGTTCAGGACGGCCGCGACATCCGGGTGATTCGCACCGAGCTGTTTTTCATAAAGCTCGAGCGCGTGGAGGTAGTAGGGCTCGGCCGCTTTCTGGCGTCCGCTCTTGCGGTAGATGAGCGCGACGTTGTTCAGGAGCGTCCCGAGGTCGGTGCAGGAGATCGAGGGCAACTGCCCGCCGGCACGGATCGCCGTCTCGTAGTAGCCGACCGCGGCTTCCGGTTCCCCGAGGACGTCGCAGAGGTAGGCGAGTCGGCGCGCCCGTTGATAGATCACCACCAGGTCCGGCGAATCGGCCCGCTCGGCGATGCGCAAGGCGCGCGCGAAATGCGGCCAGGCCTGCGCGTGATCGCCCTGTTCCTCGTAGACCCGGGCCAGCTTTTCGTAGCTCATGCCTAACGACGGCTCGTGTTCCGTAAAAATCCGCGCGGCGAGGGTCAGCGCAGTCTCGCCCACCCGGATCGCTTCCGTGAAACGCCCGCCGGCCCGGAGCACCTCAAGCTTGTCATTGAGAATTTCCCAGAGCTGCGTCTCACCCTTCACCTGCTACCAGCCTTCGCTGAGTTGACTCACGAGATGCACCGCGGCCTCCTCGGCCGCCAGCGGCACGGCCTGGCGTTCATCGGTCGTGATGTCGGCGCCGACGAAGAAGCTGGTGGTGCCGTAGACCGCCGAGGAGGTCAGAACTGTTTTCGTCGCTCGATCGGTCAGGGTGTAGCGGATCTGGACCGTGAGATTGAACTCGGAGGTTGCGAGGACATTGCCCCGGACGGAGCGCGCGGGGGCGCGCGTGATCCGCTCGATCGTCCCAGTGAGGATCGCGTCCGCGGTCGCGCTGTTCGCTATCTGGTAGGTGCCGTCCTGCTGGAATTGCTTGATCACGCTGTCGGTCACGAGGACGGAGACGCGCGGGATGAGCGTGTTACTTTTGAAGACGGGGACGGCGATCGAGTGCACCGCCTTCAGCTGGTACGGCTGGATCGGGCCGATCTGATAGCCGGCACAGCCGCCTAACGAGAAGAGAAGCAGCGCCGTGGCGCAGAGCCGGCGCACTTTACGGAGTGGGCGAAGGCGCGGTCGTGGCCCCCGGTTCCGGAACCGGTGGGAGCGAGGCGTCCGGCAGGCTCGTGTCCGCGGAGGCGGGCGGCGGGAGAGAGTCCGCCGAGGGCGGCAACGGCGCGAGTTCGCTGGAATCGGCGCGCATCTGCGGGCGGCTCGGTTCGCGCTCTTCGCGCGGCGGGGCACCCGGGAGCGGAGTGGCCTGAGCCACCGGCTTTTTCGGATGCTTCTTCGCCTCCGCTTCGGCGAGGCTGGCGGCAGATTGGAGCGCCTTGTCACCGACCTTGGCGCGGATTTGATCGATCCGCTTCTTCGCCTCTTCACTCGCGGAGGAGCCGGGCTGTTGGCGGATCACTTCGTTGTAATAAATCACCGCCGCCCGGTACTGCTTGTTCCGATCGTAGAATTTCGCGACCTGGAGCGAGTTGCCGATCTGGCGCTGGTTGAGCTTGCGCAGGTTTTCCTGGGCCTGGGGCGCCTTCTCGCTTTTCGGGAAGCGGAAAAGAAAATCCTGGAAAGCGGTCCGCGCCTGCTCAGTCGCGTTCGGATCGTAGCTGCCCCCGTTGGCCGCTTTCATCCAGATGTAGCCGATCTGGTATTGCGCATCGACCGCGAGCGGGTCGTTCGGAAATTTCTCCACCACCGCGGAGTAGCCATTGACCGCGAGGTCGCCCGCGCCCTGTTTCTCCCGCGCCCGACCGATATCGAATTGCGCCCGCGCCGTGTAGCGGCCATACGGCGCGCTGCGCACGATCGCGGCGAAAATCTCCACCGCCCTATCCATCGAAGTCCCAATCTTGACTCCCAAAAGCCTAACCTTCTTCCCGTTGACATACAGCTCGCCGATGCGGAACTGCGATTCAATCGCATCGGCGAAGTGCTCGGTCTTCGGGTAAAACTCCATCAGCGCGCGATACGATTGCGCGGCCTTGATCAGGTCGCCCTTAGCTTCCAGGATTTTCGAGTAGTGGAAGAGCGCGTCTGCCGCGTGGTTCGATTGCGGGTGTTTCTTGACCAGCGTGCGGTAGGCCTTCAGGGCGCGCTTGCTATTGCCATCGCGCTCCGCCTCCAGGCCGGTCTGGTAGAGCTGCTCCGCGTTGCCGCCGATTTCTTCCTCGCCGGGCGCCTTATATTTGACCTTCTCATTCGGCCGGAAGACGACCGGAGCGGGGCTTCGCTGCGGGAAAGCTGCACAAGCCACGGCCAGCAAAACAAGGAAGCGAAATCGATGGCTCATTTGGATCGGCAGGGTAATGAACGTTGTCCGCGGCGTCAAGGAACCCCCCGGGCACGCCCCGGGGGAAGTGCCGTGGGAAAAGCGCGTTGTCGCCGCGGCATCCGATAGCTCTTGGAAGGCGCGCAGTCCGCAACCGCGGCTCATTTTGAACCTCACCGACCAGCAAAAAATCCGGATCGGCAGTTGCGCCTGGAGCTTCGACGAATGGAGCGGGCCGCTCTATCCGCCGGGCCTGCCCTCGAATCGCTGGCTGGAATTTTATGCGCGCCATTTCCCGGCGGTGGAGATCGATTCCACCTTCTACAGCGCGCCGGCGGAAGCGACCGCGCGGCGCTGGGTCGAAATGACGCCAGCCAGTTTCCGCTTCACCTGCAAACTCCCGCGCGAGCTCACCCACGACCGCCGGCTGCACGATTGCCGCCCGGAGTTACTCGCCTTCCTCCGCGCGCTCGAGCCGCTCGCGCCGAAACTACGGGTCGTGCTCATCCAGCTTCCGCCGTCGTATCGGCCGAAGGAAGAGCGGACCGCGTTCCGCGATTTCATCGCGCAACTCCCGGGCGACTTTCGCTTTGCGGTCGAGTTCCGCGATTCCGGCTGGCACCAGCCGAGCATCATCCGGTTGCTCGAGAAGCATCGGGTCTGCTGGGTCTGGAGCGACACCACGCCGCTGAACGAACGCAACCTCGCGCCCTTCGAGTTCCAGCCGCTCACAACCGATTTTCTTTACCTCCGGCTGCTCGGCCACACGGTCACGAAATACGACGCGGACGGGAAACGCATCCATCGCTACGACAAGCTGCTCTGGAAACGTGAAGCCGCGCTCGATAGTTGGGCCCTGCGTATTCAGCGCCAGCTCGACGAGATTCGCAACGTCTGGACGTTTGTGAACAATCACTACGAAGGCTTCGCCCCCGCCACCTGCCAGCGACTGGCCGAGCGGCTCGGGTTCGAGCTGACGCTGCCGACCGTGGAACCAGTTGCGCCTAACGACGCTGGTCAGCTGGACCTGTTTGCCGAAACCCCTCCGACGTAACGACTTTTATCCTGCACTTACACCTACACCTACACCCTCCGCAGAAGTGTAAGTGTAGGTGTAAGTGTAAGACCAAAGTGCGCCGTCCGTCGCCTAACGAATGTCGGCGGCGCCGAAATAGGGCTGCAACTTTTCCGGAATTCGAACCGACCCATCGGGCTGCTGATACGTTTCCACGAGCGCGGCGAAGAGTCGCGGCAGCGCCGTGCCCGACCCGTTCAGGGTGTGCGGGAAACGGTTTTTTCCCTCCGCGTCCTTGAAGCGCAGGTTCATACGGCGCGCCTGGAAATCGCCGAAATTCGAGCAGCTCGAAACCTCCAGATAGGCGTCCTGCCCTGGCGACCAAACCTCGAGATCGTATGTCTTTGCCGATCCGAAACCAACGTCGCCGGTGCACAACTCGATCGCGCGATAATGCAGGCCTAACGACTGCAAAACTCGTTCCGCATCGGCGGTTAGCGCCTCGTGTTCCGCGGCGGAAGTTTCCGGAGTCGTGATCTTCACCAGCTCCACCTTGTCGAACTGATGCACCCGGATGATCCCGCGCGTCTCGCGCCCCGCCGAGCCGGCTTCGCGGCGAAAACAGGGTGTGTAGGCGACAAACTTTTTCGGTAATTCCGCCAGCGGGAGAATCTCTTCGCGATGGAAGTTGGTCACCGGCACTTCCGCGGTCGGGGCGAGGAACATGGCGCCCTCCTCGAAACCGTACATATCCTCCTCAAATTTCGGGAGCTGCGTCGTCCCGATCATGCAATCGCGCCGCACCAGAAACGGCGGGCTCATTTCCAGGTAACCATGCTCGCACGAATGCAGGTCGAGCATGAACTGGATCAGCGCTCGCTCCAGCCGCGCGCCCGGCCCGGTGAAACAGATGAACCCGCTGCCGCTCAGTTTGGTCGCCCGCTCCGCATCGAAGAGCCGGAGCTTCGCGCCGAGCGCGACGTGATCCAGTACCGGCTGGCTGAAGGTCGGCTTCTCGCCCCATTCCCGCACTACCGGATTTTCGGCCGCGGTTTTTCCGATCGGCGCGCCGGCATGCGGAAGGTTCGGAATGTTCAGCAACAAATCGCGCTGCCGCGCTTCCGCGAGATCGGTTTGCCTAACGAGTTCGGCAATCTCGTCGCCGATCTTCCGCACCCGCTCTTCCACCTCGCTCGCATCCTCGCCCCGGCTGCGCGCGCCGCCGACTTCCTTGCTCAGCCTTTTCCGGTCGGAGTTAGCCTGTTGCAGCGCGGTCTCGAGCTTGCGCCGCTCGGCATCGACCGCGAGCACGTCATCGACCTTCGACTCTTCGCCGCCGCCGCGGGTGGCGAGTCGGCTTTTCACAAAGTCGGGTTGTTCGCGGATGAGCCGGATGTCGAGCATGGGCAGGAAAAAGACAGGATTAACCGGATTAACAAGATTTTTTAATCCGCTAAATCCGGGCGATCCCGTCCGAAAACAGCGCGTGACTTCGCTGCGCGCGACCGCATAATTCCGGCGTGGATCAGTTGAAGCTCCTCGGGGTCGCGCTCGGCCTCGCCTGCCTCGCCGGGCTCAATCTTTACCTCACGGTTTTCGTGACCGGGCTCGCGATCCAGCAGCATTGGATCGTCCTCGGGCCCGCCTACGAATCGCTCGCGCTCCTCGCCAATCCCTGGATTCTCTGGATCTCCGGCACGCTCTACGTCCTGGAATTTTTTGCGGACAAAATCCCCTGGGTCGATTCTGCCTGGGACACGGTCCATACGATCATCCGGCCGATCGGCGGCGCGCTGCTCGCGATCCGCGTGCTCGGGCAGACCAGCCCCACCTTCGACCTCGCGGTCGCACTCGCGGCGGGCGGCGCGAGTCTGGTCACGCATTCCGCGAAGGCGTCCACGCGCCTGGTCGCGAACGCCTCGCCGGAACCGTTCTCCAACGTCGGCTTGAGCCTGCTCGAAGACGTCGCGGTGCTCGGCGGCCTGGCGCTGATTCACTTCAACCCGATCTGGGCGCTGGCCGTTTTTGTCCTCCTGCTTTCCATCATTCTCTATTTCGCTCCGAAAATTTTCCGGGCCGTCCGGGTGAAGCTCTGGTTGATTTGGAAAAAGCTTAATGGCCCCGCCGGCGGCGACGCTTCATCCAGCCTGCCGAACGAGCTTCCGTCACGTTCCGCCGCGGCTTTCGCGCGCGAAAGCCTCCTCGGCGAAACCGTGGCCTGGGCGGTCCCCTGTGTCGCCAAACGAGTGCGCGGCGTGCCAGCAAATTCCTCGGGCATGCTGGTGGCGAATAATGAAGACGCCACCAGGCTCCTCTTCATCCAGCGGAGCAACTGGCGCGCGCGCGCGCAGACCATCAACGTCGAAAATTGCGTCGCCTCCCGGGAGGCAAAGTTCCTCTCCGAAAACCTCGTCATCGGGCCGGCCAACAGTCGCAGTGGAACGGCAACCTTCCTTTTCGAGCGCGGCCATGGCAACCGCGTCGCCCAGCTCGCTGACGCCATAAATCAGCACCTGAGCGCTCCTCTTTCCTCGCCACCTTCCGATCCCGATCCCGAACCCGAACCCGTCCCCACCAGCCTAACGAGTCCGTAAAGAAGCTGGCCTGCCAGGCCGTAGTCTTGGAGGGCCGAGGGGAAGCTTTCTGTCGCGCGGCCCGCCTCCGTTTCACCACGGCGTGACCGCCCGCGCATTCCGCCGCCCTCCAAGCGAAGGCTGGAGGTAAGGGGATTCGAACCCCTGGCCTCTTCATTGCGAACGAAGCGCTCTACCAACTGAGCTATACCCCCGTGCCTCGTGGAGGGGAATCCCTCCCGGAACGGCCATCATTATGCGGGCATCCGGGAGCAGAGCAAGGCGATTTACAGATCGGCGGCGGCGTCAGTTGACCATCGCCGCGGGAGCGCAAATTCGCTTAATGAAGAGCGGCTTGCCCTTCCAGATTTGGCCGCTTCCGTCGATCAGGTGTTCGACATTATCAGACTGCAACCGCCGGCTGCGGGGCGGTCAGCACCGCGACCGCGCTTTCGATCTCGGCAAAATCGAACGGCTTCGACATCATCATGTCCACCTCGAGGTCCTCGTAGGCCTGGATGTCTTCATCCGACAGATGCGCCGAGAGGACGAGAATCTTCCCCTCGAACTGGCGTTCCCGGAGCCGCTTCACGAGATCGAGGCCGCCGACCCGCGGCATACGGTGATCGGTAATCACGAGATCGAACGGCCGCTTCGAAGCCCCGACTTTGATCAACGCTTCCCAGCCGTCGCTCGCGCGGGTGACCTTGGCGGCCGGGCCGCCGAGAACGATCGCGAGCATTTGGGCAATGGCTTTTTCATCTTCCACCGCGAGGATATGCAAAGGGGCTTTGGTCATAAGTCCCTCCGAAACTAGCAAGACGCGAGCCGCGGATTCGGCGCCGGAAAATTAATTCTTTCCCGTCCAACTTTTGCGCCAGGTGAGCATGGGAGCTGCTTTTAGGGGAGTCATGCAAGCGACTCTCACCTCTCGCCGTCTCCAACAAAAATCCGCTGCCAAGCCCACCCCGAAAGCCCCGGCGCCGAATCCCGTGGCCGAAGAAATCTTTTCCTTCATCGCCGTGCGCGACCTGCTCCTCGCGGAAGCGGAAGAGCAGCCGACGGAGGCCAGCCTTCATCGCGTCTGGATGGCGAATGAATTTGCCGAGCGCTGCCTCGAGCCCGCGCGGCCGCCCTACCAGGCCCAGTCGCTGCCAGCCGCCGAAGCCACCTTCGAGCGTCGCCGTTGCAAGACGGTCAAAGTCCGCCTCGCCGAACTCCGCACCCGGATCCACCGCCAAGCCGCCTGACTCCGTCTGCGGGGAAGAAAACGCCCTCAGAAATTCGTTAGGCAAAAGAGCCCGCGCTGAGCTGCCGCTGGGCTTCGCGCAACGCCTCCGCGCTGCCCACGAGCACGAGCGTATCGTGCAACTGCACCACGGTGTTGCCATGCGGCACGAGCACTTGGTTCCCTCGGTGCACCCCGACGACGAGCGCCTCCCCGGCCAGCCGAATCCGGCGCAAGGGCCGGCCCGCGAGTTCGCGATTGCCTAACGAAACGTCGATCATCGAGACATTGTCGCCCTGATTCATCATCATCCCGAAGGCCGCCGGAAAATGCAGCGCCCCCTCGAGCGCGAGCGCGACCGCCATTGCTGGCTGCACCACCTTCACGCCCAGCTCGGTCAGCTCCGCGATCGTCGCCGGATCGTCCGCCCGCGCGATGATCGCCGGGACGTTGAACTCCTCCCGCGCCACCCGGCAGACCGACAGGATCAGCTCGTCGGAGCCGGTCACCGCGATCAACCCGCGCGCTTCCGCGATATTCGTTTTGCGCAGCACCTCCGGGTCCGCGGCATCGCCCGGCTCGCTCCGCATCCCGATCGTGGAAAGGTGCCGGAGCTGCTCTTGGTCGCGCCCGAGAAATACCACTTCCTCGCCCGCCTGTTTCAGCCGCTGCCCGAGCAACATCGCGAGCTGATCGGTCCCGAGAATGAGCACGCCGCCGCGCGAAATCCCGCCGCCTTGCACCGGCAGGATCTTGTTGAACAAAATCGGCGAGATCGTGCAGGTGACGATCGCGAGCAGGATCACCGCGGAGTTGGTCGCGGGGCTCACGAGTCGCAGCTCGAGCGCGATCGCGGAGGCGGCGATGATGAGCGAGAGCCGGGACGAAAGCAGCGCGCCGGCCGCGAAGGTTTTGCGCCAGCCGGCGCTCGGCAAAAAAATCAGCGCCGGGATGAACTTCACCAGATAGGCGGCCACAATCAGCACCGGCACGAGGAGGAGCGCGGAGCGCGAAGAGAGCAGCGCGCCGAGATCGAAATTCGCGCCCACGCTGATGAAAAAAATCGGCACGAAAAAACCGTAGCCGATTGCGTCGAGCTTCTCCCGCAAGGGGCTTTTGTCGTCGCCGCCGAGCAGGCTCGTGATCGCGCCGGCGAGAAACGCGCCGAGGATCAACTCCACCCCGAGCGCCTGTGCGAGCGCAACGAGGATGACCATGAGCGCGAACGCGCCGCGCACCCGGAGCTGCGCCGTCGCGTGAGAAAGCTCGTCCACCATCCGGAGCAAGCCGGGAATGCGTTTGGCCCATTGCCCGAGCCGCGCCGCCGCGAGGAAAGCGGCGAAGAGGAAGAGGAAAAACAGGATCTCAATGCTAAAGCCGTGGCTGATGATCCCGATCGTGAGGCTGAGGAGCAGAAGGGTCGCGAAGTCGCTCATCAGCGCCGAGACGAGCAGGAGCTGCCCGAAGGGCGCATCGGTCAGCCCGCGTTCCTTCAGGATCGGGACCACGATGCCTAACGAAGTCGTGCTCAGGATCAAGCCCATGAGCAGCGCGCTCCGGGTCATGCCGAATCGTTGCAGGCCGTAGCCGATCGCGGTCGCGAGCGCGAGGGTGAGCCCGAAATTGAGCAGCGCGAGCGGGACCGGTCCGCCGGCGCGCAGCCGGTTTTTCCCGTCCCGCATCGAATGCGAGAGCGAACTGAAACTCACCTCCAGCCCGGAGAGAAACATGAGAAAGACGAACCCAAACTCGGCCAGGAAATCGAGCGTCGGCGTTTTATGGACGAGGTGGAGCCCGCTCTGACCGATCGCGATACCGGCGAGAATCTCCCCGACGACCAGTGGCAGACGCAGCGCCTTCAACCGGCTCGAGAGCACCGGCACAATCACGGCTAGGACCGTGATCAGGAGCAGGGAAAAGAAAGCCGAGTTCGGGGTGTGCATACGGTTCTCGCCGGGGCGATGAGCCCGGCCAATCTGGGGAAAAACGGCTCGATGAGCGGCGGGGTCAACACCCCCCGGCGCCAACTACTCCACCGTCGCAGTCGCGCGCATCGGGACGAGCCGCACCGCCGTGCCGTGCTCCACTTCCGCGCCGGCTTCGCCACTTTCGTGATATTCCGCGTCGCCGTTCACCTGCCAGAGATCGTAGAGCTTTTCTTCCGCGAGGATGTTTTCGACGCAGAGCATCGCGGTCATCATCGCGTGATCCTGGTTGTTGTATTTGTGCATCCCGTTGCGGCCGACGAGGTGCAGATTCGGGTAACGCTGGTCCAGCTCCGTGCGAATCGTCGCTACGTGCATCGCGTAATCGTCGTCGTAAACCGGGTAAGCTTTTTTCTGCCTAACGACGCAGCCGTCGACCACGTCGCCCGTTTGCGCGAGACCGATCTGCGCCAGTTCGCGCTTGGCCAGCGCGATCAGTTCCTCGTCGCTCGAATCCCAAAGGCCGTCGTGTTCGAAACAGAAATACTCCAGCCCGTAGCAGGCTTTGTCGGGCTCCGGCACCATCTCCGGCGACCACGAACGGAAGTTCTGGATTCGCCCGACCTTCACGCTCGGGTCGTGGATGTAGATCCAATTGTCGGTGAAGGCGTCGTTCGCTTTCACGATCAACATCACGGTGAGAAAATCGCGATACTTTAGGCTCTCCGCCGCTTCCCGCACCCGGGGCGCGACCGGCGGGAGCAACCCCTGCACCAGCTCCCGCATTGGCGCGGAGGAGATCACGTGCTCGGCATCGAGGATCTGCTCGACGCCGTCCCGATCGACGAACTGCACCGTCCAGCTCTCGGTCAGCTCGTCGTATTCGCAGCCGGTCACGCGGGCGCCCATCTGCAACTCGCCCCCGAGCGCCCGCATCTTCTCGGCGCACACTTCCCACATCATCCCCGGGCCTTTTCTCGGGTAGCGGAAAGAATTGATCAGCGTCTTGATCACTTTGCTTTTGTCGCGCGATTGCCGCTGCGGCAGGACCGCGTTCCTGATCGCGCTGCCTAACGACAAGCCCTTGATTCGCTGCGCCGCCCAGTCGGCTGAGATCTCGCGGCAGCTCATGCCCCAGACCTTCTCGGTATAGCTCTTGAAGAAGGTATTGAAGAGCCGGCGTCCGAACTGGTTCGTCACCCAATCCTGGAAGTTCCGCGGGTTCACCACCGGGAAAAGCCGCGCCCGCAGCCAGGAGAAAACGCAGAGAATCGACTTCACGATTCCGAGCTTCAGCAGCGCCTCGAACGGCTTCAGCGGATAGGCGAAAAATTTGCCGCCATAGAAAATCCGCGACGAACGCGGGCGGTCCAGCATGTCGTGAGGCAGGATTTCGTTCCAGAAATCATCCACCGCCTTCGACTTCGAGAAGAAGCGATGCCCGCCGATATCGAAGTGGAAACCCTTGTAGCGTGCCGTCCGCGAAATTCCGCCGACGTAGACCGGATCGAGCTCGAGCACCGTGACCTCGACGTCGTTCTTCGCGAGCAGATAACCAGCGGTGAGCCCAGCCGGCCCGGCTCCAATGATGGCGACCCCTGTTTTCATCCGTCGATCAAGCGATCCAATTTCCCTGAGTAAAGTTCCAGACATAATATCCCTGCAAAGCGAGCCCCGCGGCTACCGCAACCGCCGCGGCACCCATCGCGAGCGCCCGCGCCCACACCGGCGCCGGCCGGATTTCCCGCAGAAAATGGAGCAACCCTAGGACAACAAGCGCGTGCACGCAAAGATCGTAGCGGAGCATGCTTTCCATCTGCACCGAGGCCACGCCCGCGAGCGAGATGTAATAGATCACCGCCGCGCAAAAATAGATCCCGATCCGCCGTCGCCAGCCGCCACGGCGATTGAGCATGGCGATGAACTCGATCGCCGCGATCGCCACGAAAAGTCCGCCCGCCAGCGCGCTCGTGAACTGGCTCACGATAGACGGGTCGTCGTAGGGCGGAATCGCCCAGCGGTAATTCTCCGGCCGAAATGCCGCGAGATAATCGGGCTCGATCGCCCAGCCCGCGCTCTGGGTCAGCATATAAAGATCCCAGCGTCCCCAGCGCACCTGGCAATAAACAAAAAACGCGATCGCCCCGAGCATCGAAAGCCCCGCGACGCAGAGCGGCTTCAGGAGTTGTCGCGCCCGCTCTCTCAGCGGACCGCGCATCCCTTTCGAAAAAATCGCATTCACCGCCGGAAAAAGCGCACAAGGCAACCCCACGATCCGCGTCGCCGACATCACCCCACCGTGCAACACCGCCAACCCCTGCGCCCATCGCTCTTCCCGCGTGCTCCAGTAAATGAACCCCACCAGCGCCGCGAGAAACAACGACTCCGAATAACCGGCCACGAGATAAAACGCCGCCGGATGCGCCACGACCGCGAGCGTGCCACAAACCTGCGCCGGCAGCGACAGCTCCCAGCGTTCCGCGAAGAGGAAGAAGTAAGACCAAAACGCCCAGGTCCCGAGCTGCGCCGCGACCAGCAGCGCCGCATAAGTATCGAGCCCAGTGAGCCTCTTCACCGCCTCCGTGAATAGCGGGTAAGCCGGGAAAAAGGCGACGTTCGACACCTCCATTTCCTTGTGCTCGACCGGCGGCACCGTGGTGCCGTATCCGCGATCGATGATATTCGCGAACCAATAACTGTCGTGCTGCACCAGCGTGCGATACCGCTCCGACCAGGTCCCCTCCGGCTGCGCACACCTCACCGCGAGGAGCACCTGCGCGATCGTCACCAGCAGCCCCAGTCCGAGGCACTTCAGGGGCGATAATTTGCGAAACATAACGAGGTGAAAACGCGCCGAGAAGATCGGAAGGGAACGGACTTGGCAAGGCGGGAGGTCATCTGGCAGGCGCAAAAGGTTCGCATTTGTGGAAGTGATCGGATGGCGCAGGCGTCAAGCGCACGCCATGGGACGCGCCAGGCAGCCCTTTATTCGTTACGACGCGTCGTCCGTCGCGCCCAGAATCTCCCGGAGCAGGCCGGGGCCGCGGTAGATGTAACCGGTGTAGACCTGTAGGAGTTGCGCGCCGGCTTCGAACTTTTCCCGGGCCGAATCCGCGTCGAAAACCCCGCCGACGCCGATGATCGGGAGCGCGGTCTGCACGCGCAGCAGGCGCACGACTTCGGTCGAGCGGGCGCGGAGCGGGGTGCCGCTCAGACCCCCTGGTTCATCTTTGGTTCCGGCGACGGCTACGTGGTTCAGGGTCGTGTTGGTCGCGATGATGCCGGCGAGGCAGAACTCTTCGCAGGCCGCGACGATCTCCTTCAGATCTTCAGTCGAGAGATCGGGCGCGATCTTGAGCAGGATCGGTTTCGGCGCGGGCAGCCGAGTATTCTCAGTCGTGATCGCGCGGAGCAAATCGATCAGCGCCTCGTGGTGCTGAAGCGCGCGCAGCCCGGGCGTGTTCGGCGAGCTGACGTTGAGCACGATGTAATCGGCGAGCGGCTGGAGGAGCCGGAAGGAAAAGAGGTAATCCGCGGCCGCTTCCTCCAGCGGCGTGACGCGCGACTTGCCAAGATTCACGCCAATCGGGATCGAGGGCGGTCGCGCGCTCGCGCGCAACCGCCGCAGGCGCTCCGCCACCACTTCCGCGCCGTCGTTGTTGAACCCGAGCCGGTTGATCAACGCCTTCTCGTTAGGGTAACGAAAAATGCGTGGCCGCGGATTTCCCGGCTGCGCTTTCGCAGTGACGGTGCCGATCTCGACGAAGCCAAACCCGAGCGCTTCCCAGGCCGGGATGGCGAGGCCATTCTTGTCGAAACCCGCCGCGAGCCCGAGCGGGTTGGGAAAGGAAACGCCGAAAAGCGTGAGCGGTCGCGGCGCGGGTGCGAACCGGCGCAGCGCGCTGAGCGCGCCGGGCGTCCTGAGCGCCCGGAGCGCCCGGAGCGCGAAGTGGTGCGCCGTTTCCGGATCGAGCGCGAAGAGCAACGGCCGCAGGATTTTTTCGTAGGCGCCACTCGTTAGGCTGTTCATTTCCCGATGCAGAAGGTGGCGAAGAGCGCGTCCAGAATATCTTCCATGTCGGCGTGCCCGATCACCTCGCCAACCGCATGGAGCGCCGCGCGCAGATCGACCGCGACGAATTCCGGCGCGAGATCTTCCAGGAGCGCGGCGCGGGCGCGATTGCAGGCCTCGAGCGCGCGGCGCAGGCAATCGCGATGCCGCGCATTGATCGCCACCGCGCTCGGCGCATCCCAGCGTTGCCGGCTCACCTTCGCCAGGATTTGTTCCTCCAGACCAGCGAGCCCGTGCTCCATCGTGCAGGAAATGCGCAGCGCGCCGCAGTCTTTCCAATCCGGATGCTCGGGCAGATCACTCTTGTTCAAGAGCAGCAGCTCCGGCTTCGCGAATTCCTCCTTCATCCTTCCGCCTTCATCCATTTTCCCCGTGCTCGCGTCGACCAGGTGCAAAATCAGATCCGCCTGCGCCAGCGTCCGCTCCGTCCGCGCCATGCCTTCGCGCTCGATCGCGTCGTCGCTCGGGCGCAGCCCCGCAGTGTCGATCAGGCGCAGGGCCACTCCGCGCATGTTCACCACCTCCTCGATCGTGTCGCGGGTGGTGCCCGGCTGCTCATTCACGATCGCGCGCGGGAAACCGAGAAGCCGGTTGAGCAGGCTCGACTTGCCGGCGTTGGTCGCGCCGTAGATGACCACGCGCACGCCCTCGCGGAAAATCCTTCCCCGCTCCGCGGTCGCGAGAAGAGCTTCGATCCTTTCCCGAATGCCATCGAGGCGCGCGCGGAAGTCGTCGCCCACATCCGGCTCGATGTCCTCGTCCGGAAAATCGATATACGCCTCGAGATTTGCGACCAGCGAGATGAGGTCTTCGCGCAGTTGCGCGATCCGCTCGCCGAGACGGCCCTCGAGTTGCTCGGTCGCGGAGCGCAGCGCGAGATCGGTCTGCGCGCGAATCAGGTCGATCACGGCTTCGGCCTGGGTGAGATCGAGTTTGCCATTGAGGAAAGCGCGCTCGGTAAATTCTCCCGGCCGGGCCGCGCGCGCGCCCGCGCGCAGGCAGGCTTCCCAGACCCGCGCGGTCACGAGCACGCCCCCGTGACAACTGATCTCCACGACATCATCGCCGGTATAACTGGCGGGCGCGCGATGAACCGAGAGCATCACTTGGTCGAGCACGCGCTCGTCCTCGACGACCTCGCCGAACTGCTGCAAATGCGACGGAAGCACGGAAGGCTTTTGTTTTCCTCGATATATCCGATCGGCCACCGCGATCGCCTCCGGACCGGCTAGCCTAACGAGCGCGATCGCCCCCTCGCCCGCCGGTGTGGAGACCGCCGCGATCGTGTCGTTAGGGAAATCTTGCATCCGAATTCGCGCTGAGCATATACAGGGCTCCCGATGATTCTAGCGCGGCGCTGTAGCGTGCGCTGTCCTCAGCGCAATCGATCGCGGAGCCTTTCCAGGCCAAGTCCGCTGAGGACATCGGACGCTACAGCGCCACTAAGAAGGTTACACGCGATCGATGCTCACGATTTCTCCTGCGAAGGGCCAAGCGTCTGGGTCGGATACCAAACGGGCGCGCATGGGGTTTTCCCGCACATAATCCCACTTCTGCGCATAGCTCTCTTCGTTGCGAAGGAGATGATCGAAAAATCCCGGCTGCCAGAATGTCCGGAGTTTTTGGCCGGGCAAAACAACAGGGGACTCGCCTAACAGCACCAGAGTTTGATGAAGTTGTCGTTTTAAACCTCTCATCCAGAGGCCGAGCGTGACATGCGAGGCGCGACCGAACTGAACGAATAGGTGAATGTGATCAGGCATTATCACAAAGCAGCCGAGGGCAATCCCGAAATCCTGGGAACGGATGCAGTAGTTACGAAATGCGTCGTGGATTTCCGGTCGAGCCAGGATTTTAAATCGACCATGGGTCGTGAAGGTGACGAAGAAGAGCGGCGCGTCGATCGACTGGAAAATGCGCTCAAGACGCGGTGGCTTACGCTTGAACTTCGGCGGCACATTAAGCGTTGTAGCGTGCGCTGTTATCAGCGCACAACCCCGGCCTCTGCGACGGGTCTTCCGCTACAAGGGCAGCACTTCCCGAAGCGCCGCGATGCACTGCCTGTTCTGGTCCATCGTGCCGACGGAGACGCGAATCCACTCGGGTAATTTATAGCCTTTCAGTGCGCGCACGATCACGCCGCGCCTGAGAATCCTTTGGAAAACCTCGCGGCCGTCGCCGACGTGAACGAGGACGAAATTCGCGACGCTCGGGACATACCGCAGCCCCAACGCGGCGAACTCGCTCTCGAAAAACGCGCGGCCTTCGTCGGTCACTCGTTTCGTTTCGGCCTGGTGCGCTTCGTCGGCGAGGCTGGCGATCGCGCCGGCCTGGACGACGCCGTTGACGTTGAACGGCTCTCTCGTTTTTTGCAGGACCTTGATCAATTCGGGCGCGGCGATGCCGTAGCCGAGCCGGAGGTTAGCGAGGCCGTGGATCTTCGAGAAGGTGCGCAGGACGACCACGGGGCGGCCCTGCCTAACGAACTTCAGCGTGTCCGGCGCGTCGTCCAGATATTCGAAATAGGCTTCGTCGAAAACGACCACGACGCCGTCCGGCACGCACTCCATGAAACGGTCGATCGCTTCCTGCCTAACGAGTGTGCCGGTCGGGTTGTTTGGGTTCGCGATGAAGACGATGCGGGTGCGCTCGTTGATCGCGCCGCGCAAGGCTTCGAGGTCGAAGCAATGGTCGCGATCCGGCACCTCGACGAGCGTCGCGCCGAAGAGCGCGGTCAGGAGTTTATAAGCGACGAAGGCGTTTTCCGAAGTCGCCGCCTCCACGCCGGGCCGGAGGAAGGCGTGCCCGATGAACTCGATGATCTCGTTCGAGCCGTTGCCGAGAATGAGGTGATCGCGCGGCACGCCGAGCTTTTCCGCGAGCGCGTCGCGGACATGGAAGCCGCCGCCATCCGGATAAAAATTCGCTGCCGTTAAAGCCTCCTGCATTGCAGCGACCGCGCGCGGGGAAGGACCGAGCGGGTTCTCGTTCGAGGCGAGCTTGACGATTTCTTCGGACCGCAGACCGAGTTCGCGCGCGGTTTCCTCGATCGGCTTGCCCGGTTCGTAGAGTGCAAGATCGCGCAGGTGCGGGTTAGCGAGATCCCAGATCGAGCTCATCCCGGGAGTGAACCACAGCGCACGCGCGAGTTCACCGGGTTTCGCGGGCGTTTCGTAAAAAAAATCGTTGGGCAGCGGCGCAGGCGCGGTCGTTAGTCTGCGATCATGAACATTCTTGCCGCCGTCGTCACGACGCCCTGGTATCACGTCACCTTCAATCCCTGGAAGTTCGTCGGCTGGACGGGGAGCATTATTTTCGGGCTGCGCTTCATCATTCAATGGCTCGCTTCTGAGAAGGCGAAGAAGAGCGTGATCCCGATCGGCTTCTGGGAATGCAGCGCGCTCGGGTCGATCCTCACGCTGAGCTACTTCTGGATCTATCGGCACGATTCCGTCGGCATCTTGCAAACGGCCTTGCCCCTGCCGATTTATTTGCGCAATCTCTATTTCCGCTGGACACACCACCACGCGCAACATCCGGGAAACGAACCGCGCCCACCGGAATAATCTTCCTATGAGCACCGACGACCTGATCTATCTCGATAACAATTCCAGCACCCGGATCGACCCGGAGGTGCTGGAAGAAATGATGCCGTTCCTGACCGAGCGCTATGGGAATCCCTCAAGCTCGCACCGTTTCGGCGCGCAGGTGAAAGACGCGACGAAGAAAGCGCACGAACGGATGGCCGCGCTCCTCGGTTGCGAGCCTAACGAAATCGTCTTCACCAGCGGCGGGACGGAGTCCGACAACACCGCGCTTTATTCCGCGCTCCAGATGACGCCGGACCGGCGCCACATGGTGACGACGTCGGTCGAACACAACGCGGTGCTGAATTTTTGCCAGACGCATGCGGAGCGCGGCTGCGAGGTGACCGTGGTGGAGGTGAATGGCGATGGGCACCTGGATCTCGCGGAGCTCGAGCGCGCGATCCGGCCCGACACCGCGGTGGTCTCGGTGATGTGGGCGAACAACGAGACCGGAGTGATTTTTCCGCTCGAGGAAATCGCCGCGATCTGTCGCGAGAAGGGCGTCGTCTTCCATACCGACGCCGTCCAGGCCGTGGGGAAAATGCCGATAGATCTCTCGCGGCAATCGTTCCAGTTTCTTTCGCTTTCTGGCCACAAGCTGCATGCCTCCAAAGGCGTCGGCGCGCTTTTCGTGAGCCGGAATTCGAAGTTCCACCCGATGGTGATCGGCGGGCCGCAGGAAGGCGGGCGCCGCGCCGGCACCGATAACGTGGCCGCCATCGTCGGGCTGGGGAAAGCTGCGGAGCTCGCGATGTCCACCCTCGAAGAGGAGAACACGCGGGTGCGCGCGCTGCGCGATCGGTTTGAAAAAACGATCCTGGCGCAGCTCGACGACGTCGCGATCAACGGCGATCCCGGGGCGCGGTTACCGAACACTTCCAATCTCGCTTTCCTCGGTGTCGACGCGCAGGCCATCCTGATCAAGCTCGACCAGGAAGGGGTCTGCTGTTCGTTAGGCTCGTCCTGCACCACGGGCGCGGTCGAGCCGTCGCACGTGCTCCGCGCGATGCACTTCACAAACGAGCGGGCCCGGAGCAGCCTGCGGTTTTCCTTCGGCCGCTATAACACGGAAGCCGAACTGGACCGGGTGCTCGAGATCCTGCCCCGCACCATCGCCAAACTGCGCCAGCTCACGCCGGTGTAGACGTTTCCCTGTGGGAAACGCGGGGATCGAAGCGAGCGCCAGACAATCCGGCGCCGCGAACGCACACTTTAATCCTACACGTGCACTTACACTTACACTCCTTCAACCGAAGTGTAGGTGTAGGTGTAAGTGTAAGATAAAAGTGAAGAGCTAACGAGAAGGCTCGTAGTCGCCGGATTCCGCAGGCGCTTGCGCCGGCGGTTGGGATTGCCCCTGGCCCTGATCGCCAGCCTGTTGTTCGCCACCGCCCTGCGGTCGATCGCCGCCGCCGAAACGCGGGCCGCGGTCGCTGCCGCCTTCGCGCCGGGGTCCGCGATCACGTCCGCCACCACCGCCGCGGCGATCTCCGCCACGGTCGCGGCGCGGGCCGCGATCTTCGCGTTGCCCGTAGCCGCCACCACCGCCGCCGCCACCTTCCACGGAATCACCCGTGGTCGGTGCGCCGGTCTCGATTTCACCGCGCTCTTTTAACGCTGCCCGGCGGGAAAGTTTCACCCGGCCCTTGTCGTCGATGCCGATGCATTTTACCCAGATCATGTCGCCGATCTTGACGATGTCCTCGGTCCGATTGACTCGGAAATCCGCGAGCTCGGAGACGTGCACCAGGCCGTCTTTGCCCGGGAAAACTTCGACGAAGGCGCCGAATTCTTTGATCGAGACGACGCGACCGTGATACATCGAGTCGATCTCGATTTCCTTGGTCATGCCGCCGATGATTTCCTTCGCGCGGGCCATGCTCTCGCCGCTGGTGGCGTAGATGTGCACCGAGCCGTCGTCCTCGATGTTAATCTCCGCCCCGGTCTCGGCGACGATGCCTTTGATCGTCTTGCCCCCGGGTCCGATGAGGGCGCCGATCTTCTCGGGGTTGATCTTCAGGGTCTCGATCCGCGGTGCGTATTTGCTGAGGGATTCACGCGGTTTGTCGAGCGCTTCGGCCATGAGGGCGAGGATTTTGGTGCGGGCGTCTTTCGCACGGCCGATCGCTTCGGTGAGGATCTGGTGGCTCACGCCGGCAAGTTTCAGGTCGAGCTGGAAACCGGTGACACCATCTTTGGTGCCGCAAAGTTTGAAGTCCATGTCCCCGAAGTGATCTTCGGAACCGATGATGTCGGTGAGCAGGTTGTAACGTTTCATGTTGCCGCTCTCGTCCTTCTCAGTCACGAGGCCGACGGAGATGCCGGCGACCGGCGTCTTGATCGGAACACCGGCATCCATCAACGCCAGCATGCCGGAGCAAACGCTCGCCATCGAGGTGGAGCCGTTCGATTCCATGACTTCGCTGACCACGCGGATCGCGTAGCGGAAATCTTCCGTGCTCGGGATTACAGGCTCGACCGAACGCTCGGCCAACGCGCCATGCCCGATCTCACGGCGGCTCGCGCCACCGAAACGACCGGTCTCACCGACGCTGAACGGCGGGAAATTATAATGGAGCAGAAACCGCTTCGAGGTTTCGCCGCCACCGTAGGCGTCGATGTTTTGCGATTCTTCGATCGGCGCGAGCGTCGCCAGTGCCATCGCCTGGGTTTCGCCTCGGGCGAAAATCGCGGAACCGTGAGCGCGCGGGAGCACGCCGACTTCGCAGGTGATCTTGCGGAGATCGTCGTAGCCGCGGCCATCGACGCGCTTTTGCTTGTCGAGGATGTTGCTGCGGAAGGACTTCTTCTGGATGTAGTCGAAGGCTTGGTTGATCGAGAATTTGTCCGCGTCGGGAAACTTCTCGAGGACCGCCGCTTTCACTTCATCGCGCAAACCGCCGACGGCTTTGCTGCGGGCGACTTTGCCGTCGGTGTAGAGCGCGGCTTCGATCCGATCCCCGGCCACGCGGTCGGCGATCTCAAGGATTTCCTGCTTCACTTCCATCAACGGCATCTCGCGTTTCGGCTTGCCGACCTGGGCGGCGAGCTCGCGCTGGATGCGGATCATTTCCTTGGCGTGGCCATGGGCGAATTCGAGCGACTTGATGAAGTCCTCCTCGGGCAGCTCGTCGGCCGCGCCTTCGATCATGATCACGTCGTTCTCGGTGCCAACGTAAACGAGATCGAGGTCGCTCATCTCGCGCTCTTCGTGGGTAGGATTCGCGATGAACTCGCCATTCACGCGACCGACGCGGACGGCGCCGATCGGGCCGTTGAACGGAATATCGGAAACCGTGAGTGCTGCGGAAGCGCCGTTGATCGCGAGAATATCGGGATCATTCACGCCATCGGCGCTAAGCAGGATCGAGATGATCTGCGTGTCGTAAAGATAGCCGGCCGGGAAGAGCGGCCGAAGCGGCCGATCGGTCATGCGCGAGGTGAGCGTTTCCTTTTCGCTCGGGCGACCTTCGCGCTTGAAATAGCCGCCCGGAAATTTCCCCACGGCCGCAGCCTTTTCCCGATAATCGACGGTGAGCGGGAACCAGTCCTGCCCTTCCTTCATGCTGGTAGCCGAGACGGCGCTGGTGAGAACGATGGTCTCGCCGCAGGAGACGGTGACCGAGCCGTCGGCGAGCTTGGCAATTTTGCCGGTTTCGATGCTGATTTCTGTGGACCCAATCTGGGCCGTGACCTTTTGTTGCATAACTTGGATTTCTAGATGTGCGAAATCCAGGCCGGTCACCCTGACTGTAGGTTTTAACCCCGCGACGTGACGGGACTAAAACCTATACTCAAGGTGCACTGACGGCCTGGACAGGCGGTTGTTTACTTGGTTAGCGGATGGCTCGAGCCGTGCGCGACGGAAGCGAGCGGCGCCAGAGATCGAATCGGGCTGCGGAGTTACTTCCGCAGGTTGAGTTTCCCGATCACGCTCTTGTAGCGGTCGTTCTTCGACCGGCTGAGGTAATCGAGAAGACTCCGGCGGGTGGCGACCATCTTGAGGAGGCCGCGGCGCGAGGAGTGATCTTTGGCGTGACTCTTGAGGTGTTCGGTTAACTGCGCGATCCGACCAGTAAGGAGTGCGACCTGCACATCCGCGCTGCCGGTGTCTTTCTCGTGAAGTTGGAACTCCTTCATATCCTTCGTGTCACTGCTTTCTGCCATAAACGAACGGCCAGTGTAGGTGAACTTCCGGGTTCCGCAAGTGTCGCGGGCAGAAACGCCCCGCCGGCGGCGGAACTGCAGGTGCTTAGCCGGGGATTGCGTTGACAATAGCAGGACGATTGCGCAAAATCCGCGATGCTCAAATTCGTCCCGGCTTTCTTCGGGCCCATCTTTTTAAGCCTATTCCTCGGTGGCTGTAGCTCGACTGAAACGACCACCACCACGACGACAAGAACGAGGAGCGGCTCCGCGCCCGTCCATTGGACCGCGAGTCCGCATCAGACCGGCACGAATCTATAAACGAACACGGGGACTTCGCGCGTTCCCGGGTTGAGTGGGGAACGCTTGCACGAGATGGTGGCGCGATGAAGGCGTCCTCCTCGGCCCCCTCGGTTTTCGTTGCGTTCGCTCTATCGCTGCTGACCGCGGCGCCGTCCGCCCGCGCGGTGATTCTTTATCGCACCGGCGACCCGGCCGCGAACACGACCGAGCCCACCGGCAGCCTCGCCGGCAGTGGCTGGCAGTGGGAAGGCACCTGGGGCGGTTTTCTCGGCACGCCGATCGCACCGCATTTCTTTTTGAGCGCGAAACACCTCGGGCAAGCCGGCGGGAGCGTCTTTAATTTCGCGGGGACGAACTACACGGTGGTGAGGGGGGTTGCCGATCCCGCGAGCGATCTTGATCTGTGGGAAGTCGCGGAGACTTTCCCAGTCTTCGCGCCCCTCTATACGAAATCCGACGAAGCCGGGCAGCTGACCCTCCTGATCGGTCGCGGGACGCAGCGCGGGAGCGAACGTTTGAGCGGGAGCCTGCTCGCGGGCTGGAATTGGGGCCCGGGCGACGGCGTCCAGCGCTGGGGCACCAACGTCGTCAGCGACATCTTAGTTCTCGCGCCGGATAACGAGTTGATTCGCTGCAATTTCGACGCCGACGGCGCCGCGGAAGAGGCGACTCTCTCCTCGGGCGATTCGGGCGGCGCGGCTTTCATCGAGGAGGGCGGCGTCTGGAAACTCGCGGGCATTCACTATGCCGTAGACGGGCCGTTCTTTCTCGACTCGTCAGGCAACGGCAGCTTCAACGGAGCGCTCTTCGACAGCCGGGCCTTCTACGTTTCGGATGAAGGCTCGCCGCCGCAATACACCCTCATCACCGGCGCCTCGCCAGTGCCCGCCGCGCTCTACCCGACGCGGGTTTCGTCCAAGCTCGGCTGGCTCTACAGCGTCACCGCGGCCGCGGACGACCTCGACCGCGATGGCGTGCCCAATCTCCTCGAGTACGCGCTGCATGCGGATCCGCTCAAACCGGATGCCGCCCAACTGCCGACCGTCTCCCGCGAAGGATCCGACCTCGCGCTGACCTACACGAAGGTCACCACCGCGACCGACATCCAATACGCGATCGAGCAATCCACCGACCTCGCGAGTTGGGCCGCCGCGACTCCCGTGAACGAGATCGTCACCACGCGGGGTAACCTCCAGACGATCAAAGCCCGGGTTGCGATCAACGGTGCGAGTCAGCTCTTCCTGCGCCTGCGGATCACTCGCCCCTGACGGAATCACATCCGCCCGCGCCGCTGATAGAAACGGTAGCGCGCGAGGATCGACTCCACGTATTTCTTCGTCCCGGGGAAATCGATGCTGCGCTGGAATTCCCGCGCCGCGATTTTCTTTTTCCCATCGCCACCCGCCCAGCGCTGCGCCCGGCTCGCACCGGCATTGTATTCCGCGAGCGCGAACGGCGCCGCCTCATCCTGAGTCTGCCAGTGCAGCATCGCGCGGTGCAGATACCAGGCGCCCGCTTCCAGATTCGTCTTCGGGTCGAAGAGTTCTTCCACGTGGAAATTCTCCCGGCCCGTTTCGGTCGCCCACTCGCCCGCGGCGATCTCGCTCACCTGCATCAGCCCGCGCTCGCCCGCCGCCCCAAACTTCCGCGGATCGAACCGGCTCTCCCGCCAGACCACCGCCTTCACCAGCATCGGATCGAGACCGTTAGGCGCGGCGACCGCGCGGATGAGCTGGTCGTATTGCTGGAAGCGCGCCGGGCTGATCCATTCGTAAAGCGTGTAAAACGAATCGCCCGAGCGCCACGCGAGCGCTCCGATTCCCGCCGCCGACGCGAGCAAGAGACAGATGATCAGCTTGAAGAAGAACCGCATTCTGGAATTCGTTAGGCGAGGGATCGCCGCTGGATTAGTTCGCCCACGGAGCGGAAAGTCACGCGCAGAAGCAATTCACGCATCCCTTGGCTGAGCAATTAAATTCCACCAGATTCGTCCGCGTCGTGATCGACCGCTCCATCCGGCGCGAGCTCGATTACGCCGTCCCGCCCGCGCTCGCGGAGAAGGTCGTGGTCGGCTCCCGGGTGCGCGTCCCTTTTCGCGATAAAAAACTCCTCGGCACCGTCGTCGACACCCGGGCGGAAAGCCAGGCCGACGGGATCAAGCCGATCGAGGCGTTGTTAGGCGAGAAGCCGGTGCTGAGCGCGACCCTGATCGAGCTCGCCCGCTGGATGGCGACTTATTACTGCTGCCCGATCGAGACCGTGATGCGCAGCCTCCTCCCGCAGGTCATTCGCAAAGCGGAGGTGGGCTGGAAGAAACAGCTTTTCGTTAGTCTGCTCCGCTCGCCTAACGACGAAGAGCTGGAGAAACTTCGCCGGCGTGCCCCGCGCCAGGCTGAGCTGCTCGAGGCGATCAAGCAGCTGACCGCGCCGGCCCCCGCGGCCGATCTCCTGCGCGACACGTCGCTCGACAATTCCACCCTCCGCGCGCTCGTGAAGCGCGGCCTCGTCGACCTGCGCGAACAGGCGGTCGCGCGCGATCCGCACGGCGCAGAGCAGTTCCTCGCCGACACCGATCTCGTGATGAACGACGAACAAAATGCCGCGCTCAAACTGATCGAGACCGCGCTCGAAAATCCCGCGACCCATCCCCCGATCCTGCTTCACGGCGTCACCGGCAGCGGCAAGACAGAAGTTTATCTGCAGGCCATTCGAGCCACGCTCGCGCGCGGCAAAACCGCGATCGTGCTCGTGCCGGAAATCTCCCTCACCCCACAGACGGTCGAGCATTTCAAAAGCCGCTTCTCCGACGACCCGGACATGGTCGCCGTGCTCCACAGCCGCCTCTCCGAAGGCGAGCGTCACGACGAATGGCACAAGCTCCACGCCGGCCGCGCCCGGATCGTCATCGGCGCCCGTAGCGCCGTCTTCGCGCCGCTCGATAACCTCGGCCTCATCGTCGTCGATGAAGAACACGAGAACTCCTACAAACAGGAGGAAGCGCCCCGCTACCACGCGCGCGACGTTGCCGTCGTGAGGGGAAAAATGGAAAAATGCGTCGTCCTTCTTGGCACCGCGACGCCCTCGCTCGAGAGCTACGCAAACGCCACCCGCGGCAAATATCTCCTCAGCCAGCTCACCCAGCGGGTGGACGCCTGCCAGATGCCGCTCATCCGCGTGGTCGATCTCCGGCTAGAGCGGCGGAAGGAAAAAGCCGCCGCGATTCTCTCGGAGAAACTCCGGACAGCGATCGCCGATCGCCTCACCAAAGGCGAACAGACCATCCTCTTCCTGAACCGCCGCGGCTTCTCCACTTCGCTCCTCTGCAGCCACTGCGGGAAGGCGCGCGAATGTCCGAACTGCAGCGTCGCGCTCACCTTCCACCGGAGCAACGCGCGCCTCAGTTGCCACCTCTGCGGGCATCACGCCGCGGTGCCGAAGCGCTGCCCCGAATGCGGCGAGAACGCCCTCATCTACGCCGGCTTCGGCACGGAAAAGGTGGAAGCCAACGTCGCTGCGATTTTTCCCAAAGCGGTCGTGAGGCGGATGGACGCCGACTCGATGACGCGGAAGGATGCCTATCGCGAAACCCTCCACGCTTTCCGCGCGGGCAAGATCGACATTCTCGTCGGCACCCAGATGATTGCGAAGGGGCTGCATTTCCCGAACGTCACCCTGGTTGGGATCATCAACGCCGATCTCGCACTCCATCTCCCCGATTTCCGCGCCGGCGAGCGCACCTTCCAACTCCTCACCCAAGTAGCAGGCCGGGCCGGTCGAGGCGAAGCCCCGGGGGAAGTTTTCGTGCAGACCTACACGCCGTTTTCGCCGTCGATCCAATTCGCGCGCCACCACGATTTCGCCGGCTACTTCGAGCAGGAGTTGGAGTTCCGCGAGCGTTGCGACTTTCCGCCCTTCCGGCACGCCGTTCTTATCACCGTCCGCTCGGAGCACGAGGCGCGCGCCAGTTTTTCCGCGGAGACGCTCTACCGCCGTCTGAAGGAAGCCTTGCCTAACGAGTATATCCTGGGCGTCCCCGCGCCGGCCCCTTTGGAGAAGCTGCAGGGGTGTTATCGTTTCCACATCCTCATCCGCGGCGAGGCGATCCTAAGACTTAGCCGTCTCATCCGCGAAACCCTGGATAAGTTACCCTTCCCCGAAGATGTCGCGGTCGCGGTGGACGTCGATCCATATCAGCTCCTGTAGACGGCGCCCTGTGGGCGCCGCGAGAGTGGCGCCGCCTGCAGCCTGCAGCGACGCCGATACCCGCACTTCGGAGGAAGTCAGCCTTCCAGCCTGACCCGGCCGACGGCCTTCCAGCCGGTCGTCTCCATCTCGTCGGCTCCAACCGGCAGGTCGCCCCCCCCCGGGCAGGCTGGAAGGCTGCCCACCGAGTCAGTCAGGGATGACTAACTTCCGGCCGTCGCCCGCACCGATTCGGCGCGCTCCCTTCAGGTGCGCGCCTCTGCTTCTTTCGGAGGATGTATCCTGTATCGTTGAGCGTCGCCCGAGACACCTAATCGGGCGATCCAGTAAATGACTGGCCGGGAAGACGAATAGAGATCGGTCTGAGTAGCTCGTTTGCGAGACCGGCCAAAAGCCGATCGAGCAGGGGAATTTGTGCTTCTTTGATTTTGCGCCGTGCCTCGGCTTCCCCGAAAAACTCGGCGCGATCGACTTCCGGGAAGGCCGCGCGTCGCCCGGACCGCGGCGGCCATTCCAGCTCAAAGGTGTTGCTGGTCTGCACGAACTCGTTAGGCAAATCGCCTTCCACCGCCCAGGCATGCACCACCTTGCCGCCCTTCTGTTCGATCGAACCCAGGGGAAGGTAGCCTTCCCGTGGCGGCGCCGTGCCCACCTCCTCGGCAAACTCGATCCGGGCGCGGGTCAGCAAATCCTCACCCACCGCCGCCTCGCCCTTCGGGATCGTCCAGACGCCCAGATCTTTCCCGGCGAAAAAGGGACCGCCCGGATGAACGAGCAGATATTCGAGCCCCCGCTCGCGCCGCCGGAACAGGACTAGGCCAGCACTGATCCGGGAACGGGCGCTCACTTTGCTTTTCGTTAGGCGATTTCGACGCCTTTCCAGAAAGCGACGCGGCCCTTGATGTTGGCCGCTGCTTCCTTTGGGGCGGGATAATACCAGGCCGCGCCCGGGTTCACCGCGCCCTCGACCGCGAGGTCGAAGTAACTCGCGTCGCCCTTCCATGGGCAATGACTATGCTGATCGCTCTCGCGAAAGTAATCACGCTTCAGGGAGTCGGCCGGAAAGTAGTGGTTGCCTTCGACGACCACCGTGTCGTCGCTCTCGGCCAGGATGGTGTCGTTCCAGGTTGCTTTCATTGCGCTCAATCTAGCACGCGCCCGGGAACGCCGCAGCCCGCGCGCCTAACTGCAGAGCGTCAGCGTTTCGCCTTCTCGCGCCGCAGCCACGATGATTGTGCCGCCGTTTTTTCTCCCGATCTCCTGCGCATGCTCCACCATCTGCTCGATCTTGGCGTCGTCATGATCGGGGTCGTGGTGAAAAAGGTAAACCCGCTTCGCCCCGGCCCGCGCGGCCAGCGCGACGGTGTCATCCGCGCAGGTGTGGCCCCAACCGCGCCGGCTCGGATACTCCAGGGCGTCGTATTGGGAATCGGCGATCACCACTTCCGCG
>JBBSED010000025.1:0-53259 GCA_038240025.1 Chthoniobacterales bacterium | reverse complement strand
TCGTGGTGAAAAAGGTAAACCCGCTTCGCCCCGGCCCGCGCGGCCAGCGCGACGGTGTCATCCGCGCAGGTGTGGCCCCAACCGCGCCGGCTCGGATACTCCAGGGCGTCGTATTGGGAATCGGCGATCACCACTTCCGCGCCGCGAAGAAAATCGACCACTTTCTCGTCCTGAAGACAGGCGTATTCGAGACCGGTGGCAAAGCTCTCGTTCTCGGCTTTCTGGCGCTCGACCTCGCAGCGCTCATAGGCTTCGTGGTCGGGCATGTAAACGACGTCCCCATTCGGCGTGCAGAGTCGGTAGCCGAGACAGATGCCCGGATGATTGGCAAAAATCGTCCGCACCGTCACCGAACCGCCCAGGTCGAATTGCATGTCGTCCATCTCTTCAAAGGTCAGGTGCGTCGCCATCTGGTTCAGGCCGACCGGGAAAAACGCGGTCTGCATTTGCTCGAAAAGCGCGCCGCGCAAACCATGCACCGCCCCTTCGTAACCAAGGATCCGGATGTTCACTTTCGGGTGATAGGCGGGGACGAAAAAAGGGAAACCCTGGATGTGATCCCAGTGGGTGTGACTGATCAGCATCGTCACGTTCAACCCGTCCGCGGTGATCTCTTTCATCAGCGACTGGCCGAGCCGGCGAATCCCCGAGCCCGCGTCGAGGATGATGATCTGATTACCCACGCGCACTTCGACACAGGAGGTGTTGCCGCCGACATTGTAGGTCTCCTTCCCGGGCGAAGGAATGGAACCGCGCACGCCCCAAAACCTAACGAGTGTAGGACCGACGTCGATCGGTTCCGCGCCCGTGGCGGGTGCGGCGACCTCTTCCCGGGCGCCGGCCGCCGCGAGGGTTCGCAGGAGATCGGCCGGGATGATCGGCTTGACCAGGTAATCATCCGCTCCGGTCGCGAATGCCGTCTCCCGGTCGTTTAGGAAGCGGCTCACCGTGGTCAGGATTACCCGGACGGGCTTGAGCGAATCGTCCTCGCGAATCGCGCGGCAGACCTGGTAGCCGTTGCGTTTCGGTGTGCGCAGATCGCAGAGCACGGCGGTCGGCTGATGCTTGAGCACGAGGTCGAGGCCGGCCTGGCCGTCTTCCGCCTCGAGCACGCGCCAATCCTGACCCGTGAGGCACTCGGAGATCAGGGTGCGGGTGAGCGGATCGTTCTCGATCAGGACCAGCGTCTTCATTTACGCGAAGCGGACTTCACCTTGGGCAGGCGGACCCAGAAGCGGTTGCCGCCTTCCTCGCCCGGTTCGCTGCCGAATTCACCCTGACATTTCTCGACCGCGATGAGGCAGAACTGGAGGCGCAACTGCCCGGCGGTCGTCTCGTCCATCGCTATCACGTCCTTGGAGAAAAAATTCGTGCCGGCATTCGGGGGCATGATCGCGCCCCGGTCGAGCACCTCGAACAGGACGGTCTCCGCTTCCGCCACCGCCCGGATCAAGATCTCGCCGCCGGGCGTTGAATTTTGCAGCGCATTCTCGAGCAGGTTGACGAGGACGCGCGCCAACTGTTCTTCGCCTATCGCGACGCGAGTCTTGATCTTGTTAGGGCCACGTCGCTGCACTCGCTTTTCGGCCAGGGCCGGCGCCACCGACTCCACCGCCTGCGCCAGCACCTCGTCGAACGAAGATTCCGCCACCGCGTCGCCGTGCCGGCCGTAAAGATCTGCCAGCTCGGAGGCGAAAACGTCCAGCACCTTGTTGATCAGCGCCTGCTGGTCTTCGGTCGCGCGCATCGCGAGCGCGAGCAGCTGTTGGGCGCGCGCGGAATGTTTTTCCATCTCGATCAAACGCAGGGCGGTGATGGCGTTGGCGAGCGCCGAGTTCATTTCCTCGGCAATACAGCTCAGGAGGATTTCCTTTTTCTGCGTCTCGGCATTGAGCCGCTGATAGGCCATGACGGTCTCACGCGCGTGCTGCAGCATCGCCTTCTTCGCCTCGAACACGTCCCCGAGCTTTTCCAGAAGGAGTGCGGGCTGACCGTCGATCGTGAGGGCGGTTGCTTCGAGCGAGACTTCGGCGCCGTCGGCGGTTTGCTCGATCCAGGCTCCGGATTGCGCGCGCGCCGCGCCGCCCTTGGTCCAACATTCCTCGGCGTCGATGAGGAAATTCTCCAGAAATGGCGAAGCCTCCGTAACTGGCAGAGTTGTCGTTAGGCCAGGCCAGAGCGCCGCCAGCCAGGCCGGCGCCGCGCCGTGAAGGGTGAGCGCGCCACTCTCATCGCGCAGGAAGAGCGCGAAGCCGAGCGCTTCGAGCACAGCGGTCGCGGGCGAACCGGAACTTGCCATGTTCGTTAGGCCGGCCGGGCCAGAGCGCGCCCGAGTTCGACGAAAGCCTCTTCCACGCTCGCGCCTTCTTTCGCGCTGGTCTGCAAAGTCTTCCAGCCGCGCGCGGCGAGATCGGCCTGCCGCGCCTCGGTCACTTCCCATTGAGTGGTCAGATCGGCCTTGTTCAACGCGAGCAGGAAGGGCACCGGACCGACGGCGGCCGCGACTCGTTCCTGGATTTCAATAATCTGGTCGAGCGTGACCAGGCGAGTGCCGTCGGCGACGAGGAGATAGCCGCTGGTGCCGCGCAGGTAGGACGTTTGCAGCTTCTGGTAATCGTCGTCCCCGGCCAGGTCCCAGATCATCAACATCATCTCGGTGCCGTCGACCGAGATGGTCTTCTTATCGATCTTCACACCTACCGTCGTTAGGTATTTATCGGAAAACATGCTGTGGACGAACTTCGCCACCAGGCTCGTCTTGCCGACGCCGGAGGCGCCAATCATGCAGATCTTCTTCTGGATCATTTCGCCTCGACGATCGGTTTACTTACCACCTTGATTTCGACCCGGCGGTCCGCCTCTTCCGGTAGCGGTTTCTCCCCTGGAGCCGGCTCGCGGCGTCCTTTGCCTTCGGGTTGCAAGATGGCGGGAGGAAAGCCGCAGGAGAGAAGAAAGTCGCGCACTTTCTCGGCTCGGCGCCGGCTGAGGTCGGCGTTCTTGATCGTGTCTCCGACGGGGTCGGCGTAGCCGTTGATCTCCAGGACAAACTCCTGCCCAATGCGGCGCGCGGCCGTGTCGCAGCGGCGGATTTCATCCGGCAGGCGGGAGAGCGCAGTGAAGCCTTCGGTCGCGATGTTGTCCTTGTCGATCAGGAAATAAACAAAGGCGTTCTCGATGATTGACTTGGACTGTTGAAAATTGCGCTGGTCGAGATCGACCGCTTTATCCTCGTCGATCGAGCTGATGCCGGGCAGCTTCGTCGCCTCCGCGCGCACCCGCTGGAGCCAGCGATGCGAGGCCTCGCCGGAGAGGGTGACGACCTTATCGCCGACCGAGGCATACATGCCGTCGGGCTGGCCGAAGCGGGCGTCGAAACGTTCCTGCGCGAGGTTGCGATCGTAGGAAACCTGCGCACTGTCGGCGGAGATCGAGTTCACTCCGGGCACGAGCGTGGCCTCTTTCCTAACGAGTTCGAGCCATTCGTAGGGAGGGACGCCGGCCAGGGTCAGCACCCCGCCCCGCAAGCTCACTTTCGCGCCCGGGGGAACGCCGAAACGTTTTTCGAAACGGCGCTGGACGCTGGCGTCGTCGAGCGCGAGATATTCCTTCCAGTCGAAAGCAATCCGCCGCGGATCGAGGCCGCCTTCCCGCGCCACTTTCGCGGGATCGACCGCCGCCGCATCGCGCAAACCGGTGACCTGCGACTGCGCGAGCCAGTGTTGGCGGGCTTCCGTGATCACGATGCCGGGATAGGTCTGCAGGTGCCTAACGAATCGCGACCAGCGCGCCTTGCTCAGCGCGAAGGCGATCAGGACAGCGGCGACGAGGGCAGCGGCGACGGTGATGATGAACCACGCGCGCGTCGGGCGTTTCGCGCCTTTTTTCTCGGCGTATTGCGCCCGGAGGCAGTTCTCCAGTTCCGGTCGGAGCGATTCAAAAACCGCCGGATCGCCGTCGAACTTGGCGAGCGCGGAACCCTTCAAAGTGTGAATGCTGTCGATCGCTTCCTCCAGGGTGGTCCGCAGTTCGCGCGAAGGATTGCCCCGGACGACCGCGGCCAGATATGCTGAGCGGCCGGAGGCAATCCAGACCTGCAATTCGCCGATCCGAAATTCATCCAGAGTCGAGTCGTCACCGGTCTGAAATGAGTCGCGCGCGAAATCCTGGATCGCGCTGAGCATGCCCGCGACCATATCGGAGTCGCGACTGAGCGCGGGATCGGCGGAGACATGGAGGAGCGCGAGGCTGGTCTCGCGATGGATGAGGAAGACCTGCTCGACCCGGTAGACGAGGCTGCGCAGCATGACCACCTCAGCGAAACTTTTGCCAGTGCGCAACGCCTCGAAACGCCACTTCAGGCCGCGCCAGGAAAAGGTGTGCTCGAGCGACTGATTGAGCGACTGGAGGAGCCGCCGCATGCTCTCGGCGAGCGACCGCCTGACGATCGGTCCGATGATCGGATGGAGCGCGTCAACGAAAGTCTCCGGTCGTTTCTCAATCGACTCGCGGACGGAATCCTCGACCGCCGGGCGCAAGGCGCCGGCCAGCTCGTCGCCGCGAGCGCGGCTCATTTTAACCGCCTCCGGGAGAATCGCGGCGACATCCTGCGAACGGCGCTCCTTGTTCGTGAGCTGCTCGCGCAGCTCATCGAGATCGTGGCGTTCGCGGCTGAGCAGGAGCCGCCGGAGTTCCTCGAACTCCTCGACCGCGTCCCCATTGGATCGGCGCATCTGCGGCGGTCGTTAGGCGCCGGGCACGCGGAACTCGTTTTTCAAACGGAGCGCGACCTCGCTCAACATCTCGGCGAGCGATTCGCGACCGGTCATGGCGCTGCGGATCTGTTCCGCCTCGTGATTCAAGCCGGCTTTCATCTGTTCGTGTTTCTCCCTGATCTCGGAGGTGAGGGCCTTGGATTGCTCGAGTAGTTGCTCGCGCAGGTTGTGCAGCTCACGCGCGGTGTGTTCGTCGAGATTCTTGATTTTGCCCTCGAGCGCGCGGGCCGTTTCCGCGAGGTCGTGCGCCAGTTTTTCCACCGCGCTGCCGCGATCGGATTGCTCGACATTCAGGCGGTTGGTCAGCGACTGAACTTCGGCCTTAAGGAAATTCTCCAGGCCTTCGATCCGTTTCTGCACTTCGCCACGGGCTTCAGCCGCGTCGTGCGCGAGGCGTTCGTCGAGGCGCTGGAAACGCCCGTCGTAGTCCCGCATCTGCGAGCCAAAAAGAATGTCGCGGATGCGATCCACCTTCCCCGCCTCCTCGGTTTCCTCAGGGCGGGCTTCGGGGTTGAAGTTTACCCGGATAGCCGGGTCGGGCGTTTGTTCTGCGTTCATAATGTCGCGGAGTGCTTCCGCGACCCGCGCTTATAACAGAGCGGGCAGCGGCGAAGCAAGCCCTCTTTAACGATGATCCGCGAGGGCGCGCACCCCGTCGACGAGGCGGTCGATTTCCTCGCTCGTGGTGTAGCAGGCGCAACCAGCGCGGACGAGACCATCGGCGGTGTGGCCGAGACGCTCCACCACGGTGCTAGCGTAGAAATCGCCGTGCGAAACGAAGATGCCTTTTTGCGCCAGCGCGATCGCCACTTCCTGCGCGGGGACGCCGGCGAGCGTGAACGCGATCGTGGGCGTGCGCGGCATCTCCGGGCTCGGCCCGTAGAGCCGCAGACCGTCGATGTCGGCCAGGCCGTGCCATAATTGCGTAACGAGAAGTGAAGCGCGCCGGTGCAGCTCCGCGAACGTTTCGGCGAGCTGCGCTCGGCGGGTGGCGCCCGACGCAAGCGACGCGAGAAAGGCCACCGCCGCGGCGGCGCCAGCGATGCCCTCGTGGTTCTGCGTCCCGGTCTCGGCGCGCTCCGGGGCGGTGTCCGGTGCCGGCTCCAGCTTTGGAAAATCGACCGCCGCGAGCAGATCGCGACGGCCGTAGAGAATGCCAAGGTGCGGCCCGTAAAATTTGTAGGCGGAGCAGCCGAGATAATCGCAGTCCCACGCACGGACATCGACGAGCTGATGCGGCGCGTAGTGCACGGCATCGACGAAAACCTGGGCGCCGGACGCGTGCGCCAACTGCACCGCCCGTCCGATGTCTGTGATGGTGCCAAGCGCGTTGGAAGCGGCCCCGAGCGCAACGAGGCGCGTCCGGGAATTCAGCTGCTGCTCGAAGTGCGTCCAGTCGATCTGACCAGTCTCGGCGATCATCCGCGCGACCCGGATGGTGACCCCGCGCTCTTTTTCCAGCGCGCGCCAAGGCGCGATGTTCGCGTGATGATCGAGCTCGGTGAGCACGATCTCGTCGCCGGGCCCGTAAGCGCGGCCGAGGGCGCGGGCGAGATGGAACGTGAGCGTGGTCATGTTCGAGCCGAAGGCAATCTCGTCAGGCGCGGCGCCGAGGAAATCCGCGAGGGCGGCGCGCGCGCCGCTCAGGATCGCGTCCGTCTCTTCGCTGCTCGGGAAGGACCAATGAGTATTGGCGTTGTGGTGCAGCAGGTAATCGCTGATCGCGTCGACGACTGATTGCGGGACCTGCGTGCCGCCGGGTCCGTCGAAGTAGGCGACGGGGTGCTCGCGGTGGAGGCGTTGCAGCGCAGGAAAATGTCGTCTGATCTCGGCTGTGGGAGCCATTGGGTCGGGTTGCTTCATAAGGGTGACTATCTTGTCCCCCAGCGCGCTGGCATTGGCAAGGACGCCACCCAACAAGCCGTGTTGGCAGGAGAGCGCGGCAGCGCGTCGGCCGCTGATAGACTATGGCGCGAAGCTATTTGCGCGCGAGCGCAAGCGCGGCCTGCTCCCATAAATGTCATCGCAAGTGACCTAGTAACCTCGAACTGAACCAGGACTTGCAAGGCTACCAATCCAACCGCCCAAAGGAGCCGGATCGGACTTATCTGGCTGAGACTAATAGAAGGAACCTCGCCAGCAACGGGAAGTCGCCGGCGAGGTCCTCCTCTGAGGAAGAGTGCGGGCTAGCTTTTAATGGCTTGGCGCAGCCGGGGTTGTCGAGGGCAGGTGGTAGATCTCGACCAGCGCTACGCCAGTGGTGGCATTTTTGCCCGTCACAATCGCGGTATAACGACCGACGATCAGATCAACCAACAGGGCGGACTCGCTATCCATGGTCGGGGCGATACCAGTCGCCCTGATGTCAGCGACCTGAATCGGATCCTGATTCTGCCAATCATCGTTCGACACAATGATGTCGCCATCTCCGTTATACAATGCCAGCATCGGATCCATCAGCGCACCCGCGACTGGAGGAACGGTATTGGCCAGTTCCGGCCCAATCGCCCTAACGAGCACGGTTGCGTCAAGTCCACCGGTTGGGCCAATGATGAGGCCGCCAATCAAAACATTGTCTCCCGTCCCGACCAGGCCGCGGGTGCTGATATTGGCCAACTGCGTAGTGGCCGAAGCGCCGTCGAGATCGTAGACTTCCACCAGGCCGATGCCCATTCCTCCAGCGTTACCGCTGAAAATAGCCGTATACTGTCCGCTACCGCTGACGGCGGGGTCCACGGGCGGGAGAGTGGCCACGATGACCGAGTCGAGATCATCGATGGCCATGCCATTCGACTCGTTCAGTCCGGCCGCAACAATGATTCCCTGGTCGTTGGCGCTATTGTCTTTCCAGTTGTCATTCTTGACCACCGTTCCACCCGGCTCGTGTAATTCCAGAACCGGGTCGGCCAGCGCCCCTGACACTGGCGGAGTGAGGCTGCCGAGAGAGGGGCCAAGCCCGCGAATGACGACCGTCTTGGGCGTCGTTCCTCCATTGATGATGAAGCCAGCAATCCCTACATTGTCGCCCGTCTCTACGTCCACCCGAGTCGAAATGTTCAATGCCTTGCCCGCCGGAGTGGGAGTGGGGCTCGGTGGCACCAAAAGAGTCGTAAATGTGGAATCTAGTCCATTAGCTATTCCGCCAGCATTCGTGGCCGTCGCGCGGAAGTGATAGAGTGTTCCAGCACTCAGGCCAGTCAACCCCGCGCTCACCGGCACTGCTGTAAATCCGCCTCCCGCACTCGTGACGGTGGTCGTGCTGCCGTAGCCGGACGTCAGGCCATACTCAAATTGAAAAGTCGTTTCGCTGCCCGTTGGATTCACGGTTGCATTTAAGGTCGCAGTCGTATCGACAACATCCGAAGCGGACCCTGTGACCACGATGGGCGCTGGCGTCGGGGTTGGGGTCGAGTTTGCCGGCGACGTCTTAAAGGTGGCATCGGCGCCATTGGCAGCGCCGCCTTTATTGTTAGCGACGAGCTGGAAATGATAGGTCGTGGAGGGAGTGAGCCCTGCTAGAACGGCAGATACCGGCACGGGCGTCGTGCCGCTGCCCGCAGACATTTGGGACGTGGAGGTGCCGTAGCTGGTAGTTGTGCCGTAATTGAATTGATAAGTCGTGCTCGAGGCATTTGGATTCACCGTGCCATTCAAAGTGGCACCCGCACTGGTTACGCTGGTGGCAGCCATCGTCACAGTCGTAGGAGCGATGTTCGTTTCGAAGACGATGAAGTTGGGATTCCCCGCTCCGGTTACGAATGGCATTGGTGTCGCACCCGGCGCGATTTTGAAAATGGTGCCACCCGCAGTATCGGCCACGTAAACGAAGCCCGGTTCTCCCTGGACGACACCAGGTGGTACGAAAGCCATCCCATGCGGATCACCCAAGCCCGAAGCGAAAGTGAACTTTGGAGAGCCATCGGCTGGGATTTCAGAAATTGTGCCCGCACCGGTCGTAACGAAAATGTTGCCAGCGAAATCCACGGAGACACTTCGGCTATTGTCACCCGGGTCAATATCAACAGGTGTCCCGCCCGGCGACACCTTGAACACCGAGGGACCGGTGGCGATATACTTGGTCAAAAAACCACTGCCCGCCGTTCCGTGCGTATCGATTCCCATGGGATTGCTTACGATCAGGGAGATGGTGCCTGGTGTTCCATCTGTAGGTAGCCGCGTAATCCGGCCGGCACCATTCTCGCAAACTAGAACCGCGTTACCATCCACGGCCAGACCCTTCGGATTATTTAAGGAACTCGCAAAAGTGCTCTTGTTTCCGAATAGATCGTATTTGAAAATGACGCCGCTGGTCGCGCCGCCATTGCCAGCGTCGGCAACATACAGACTCGCCGGGACCGGAGGGCTCTTAGTAGAGTCGCCTGGGAGAAAGACAATTCCCTGCGGACTGATCAGTCCAGACGCAAAGGTCATCGGCGATCCGTCTGAAGCGTAGCGAATGACCGAGCCGGAAGCCAGATCGGTGGCGTAAAGATCGCCGGGAGTGGCGAAGGCTCGGGACGTGATGGCGAGTGCTGCGCCCGCGATCACCGCGAGGCTGAGCTTGCAGATGCGGGCGCAAGCGGCCCGTGTGTTTGATGGAAACATAGATTTTTTCGGTGTTTAGTTACTAGGTTTTGATTGCTCGACTGTATTAACTATACTGAGTCGATTTACTGATAATCGCGATAATGATCATTATAAAATAATTTGTCTACAGTTTTCTTTTCGGAGCGGTGGCTCATTCCCTCGGGGAATGGAATTCAGTCTATTTGGACGGTGTCTTCTTCTTATTACAAACCGGCAACTATTCCGAATTGGAGACCGCTGCCAGGCAGTTGATCAGACTTCTAATCACCTTTTGCGCCGTTGAAATATCAAGCCTTTTGTAATGATCTGGTCATTAACCCGTGATTTCACGAGCGCCGGATATTATACAAACTGCGAATTTACTGTCCAGCCAATTCCAATGAAATCTCGTCCGCAGGATATTGACGATCTCAGAGCTCGGTTCGGCTTGGGGCGTAAGGTCGATCAACCCTGCGCCCAATTTTGTTTTGATTGTCAGCTGCTCCAGACGCGCGCATTCTTTTTCTCATGAATGCGCCAGTGTCGATCGAGACCGCCACCCAACTCGCCGTCTTCCTCGGGAACCGCCCCGGTGCGCTCTCGCGCGTCTGCACGGAGCTGGCCGCGGCGGAGATCAACATCCATGCCCTCGCTACGTCGGACACGATTGATCACGCCGTCGTCCGCATGGTGGTGAGTGACCCGACCAAAGCACTCATGATCCTCGGCGAACGCGGCGTCCTCGCACTCGAGAACGACGTCCTGATGATCGAGAGCAACAACCAGCCCGGCACCCTGGCCACGATCGCCGATCGCCTCGCGAAGGCCGGGATCAATATCGAATACGCCTACCTCGCGACCAGTCCGACGTCGCAACAAGGTCTGCTCATCCTGCGGCCGTCGAACGTGGAAAAAGCCGAGCGCGCCCTGCGCGATCTCTAGCCCTTCATGGACTTCATCACTCGTTAGGTGCGGAGAGTTTTCTGAGGCGATGGATCTCCAGGCCGTCCGGGCAGTGCCCCTCTTCCAGTCCATGCGCAGCGCGGAAACGGCGGAACTATTTCAACTTCTCACCGCTCGCGACATCGCCGCCGGCACCGCGCTTTTCCATCGCGACGATCCCGGGAACGCGATGTTTTTCATCGAGCGCGGCCGGATCCGGATCAGCGTGACCGACGCCGATGGCCACGACACCGTGCTCGCGGAGATGGGCGCGGGGGATTTCTTCGGGGAAATGGCGATGGTCGACGGGCAGATGCGCTCGGCCGACGCCACCGCGATCGAGGACTCGCATCTGGCGGTGCTCGCGCGCGACGACTTTCGTTCGTTCGTGCGCCGAAAGCCGGACATCGCGCTCGGCCTGCTGACCGCGATGACGCAACGCCTGCGCCGGACGGACAACCTCTTGCGGCACCGCATTTCGCGGAACGCGAACGAAATCGAAGCCGCCAACCTGACGCTGGCCGACCGGGCCGCGGACCTAATCGCCGAGTTCGGCGGAAGCTGGAAATTCATCGGCGCGAGCATCTGCTTCTCGCTCTTCTGGATCGCGCTCAACAGTTGGCTCTTCTACCATGGCGCCTTCGATCCGTTCCCCTACGTCCTCCTCAACCTCGTCCTCGGCATGGTCGCCGGCCTGCAGGCCCCGATCATCATGATGTCGCAAAATCGCCAGGGCGAAAAAGACCGGCTCCGCGCCGATCTCGACTACCGGGTGAACCTGAAGAACGAACTCCTCCTCACCGAAGTGCTGCGCCGCCTGGAGAGTCTCGAGGGCAGCCGCTCGCACCTGCCGCCGGCCGATGCGGCGGAGGAGAAGGTTCCTGGACAGGATTAACAGGATGATTTGCGCAGGCGGGACTTTTCTCCCCGTAAATTCTGTCAATCCCGTGAATCCTGTCTAAGACTCTCTTGCCATGTCCAAGCGCCTCAGTCCGCTGAAAATCGGGTCCGTCACGCTCGGCGGGAAAGTGCCCGCGCTCATCCTCGGTCCCTGTGTGATCGAGTCCGAAAAGTTCGTTAGGCGGATGGCGCGGAAAATAGGCCAGATCTGCGCGGCGGAGAAGCTGCCCTTCATTTTCAAGGCCTCCTACGACAAGGCCAATCGCACTTCGGTCCGCTCTTTCCGCGGGATCGACGCGCGGGCCGGTTGCGCATTGTTAGGCGAGATCGGGCGGGAGCTCGGGATGCCGGTGACGACCGATGTCCATTCGCCTCACGAGGTCGAAATCGCGGCGGAGTTTATCGACGTCTTGCAGATCCCGGCCTTCCTCTGCCGGCAGACCGATTTGATCCGCGCCGCCGCCGAGACCGGCCGGGTGGTGAACGTGAAGAAAGGCCAGTTCCTCGCCCCGTGGGATGTGCGCAACATCGCGGAGAAGCTCGCGGCCTTCGGCGCGAAGAAGTTTTTCTTCACCGAGCGCGGCACGACTTTCGGCTACAACAATCTCGTCGCCGACATGCGCTCGCTCGCGTGGATCCGCGCGGCCGGCTACCACGTCGTCTTCGACGCGACCCATTCCGTGCAGCGCCCCGGCGGCGCGGGCGACTCGACATCCGGCGACGCCGCGCTCGCTCCCGTCCTGGCACGCGCGGCGCTCGCGGCCGGTTGCGACGGCATTTTCATGGAGGTCCATGAGAACCCGGCGCGGGCCCTCTCCGATGGGCCGAATCAGATTCCGCTAAAGGATTTGCCGAAGCATCTGCGCATGTTTAAAGCTATTCATGCTGCGGTCTCGTAGCGTGCAACCGGTGGCGCGGAGCACGCGATTCAGTCTTCTCTTCGTCCTGGTTTGCAGCACCTTTTTCAGCGCCTCGCTCTTCGCAAAACGGCAAAAAAGCGCGCCGCCGCCCCCCGGGAAGGAGGCGCTCGGGTTAAAAAACATCCCGCTGACCGTGGGCCACGAAGCCAAGGGACTGGTGCTGCCGAATTACGATCTGAAAGGCAAACTCGTCGGCCGTTTCGAAGCGGGGACCGCGGCCCGACTCGACGACAATCACGTCCGCTTCACCGACCTGAAAATGACCACCTACGATGCGAACGAGAAACCGGATTTAAACGTCGACATGACCGAAGCCGTGCTCAATCTCGACACCCGCGTGATCAACTCCAACGCTCGCACCAAAATCAAGCGCGCCGATTTCGAGATCGCCGGCGATGCCATGCAATTCAGCACCCTGACCCATCGGGGCACGCTGCGCGGCCACGTCCACATGACCATTTACAAAGGCTCCCAACTCACTGGGAAAACGAAGTGATGAAATGGCTTTTCGTTAGTCTTTTTTTCCTCGGCCTCGCCGCGCCGCTCGGCGCCGAGGAGAACTCCCCCGCACCGGAGACGACCCCGGTCGCGTTGGCTGCGACCGCGCCCGGAGATCAGCCGGTCACGACCCAGATTTATGCGGACGAAGCATCGTTCGACACGGAGAAACGGATCGGCGTTTTCAGCGGCCACGTCCGCGTCTTCGATCCGCGGTTCAACATTCAATCCGACAAGCTGACGGTGAACGTTCACAAGGAAGAAAGTCAGGGCCTGGAAAAAGCGATCGCCGAAGGCCATGTCGGCGTGGTGCGCGACAAGCCGGCGGACACGAAAGGTGGCAAGCCCACCAAGGCGGTCGGCCTGGCCGAGAAAGCCGTTTACACGTCGTCGGATGGCAACGTGGAATTGACCGGCAGCCCTCGCGTCCAACAGGGTTTCGATACCCACATCGCGACCAGCCCGGCGACCGTCATGGTCTTGAATCAAGACGGCCACCTGACCACGCACGGCCCGAGCCGCACGGAGATTCGCCAGGATAAAAATGCCGGCGCCCCTGGAGCCCCGGCCAGCGTCGCCGCGACTCCGCGCCTGAAGGAGCCGAAACAGGAACGCGCCGCCTTCCCGGAACAAACGAAAAAGCCCTGAGCATGGAAACCGTCGCCGCGCCCGATTTCGCCCGCCCCGCCAGTCTCGTGTCCGAAACCGGCAACGTCCTCGAGACCCAGGGGCTGGTGAAAATCTACGACGGCCGCGCGGTTGTGAACGGGATCGATCTCACCGTCGGCTCGGGTGAGATCGTGGGCCTGCTGGGCAAGAACGGTGCCGGCAAAACAACCAGCTTTTACATGATCGTCGGGCTCGTTAGGCCAAACTCCGGCCGGGTTATCTTCTCCGGCACCGACGTCACGAACTATCCGATGTACAAGCGCGCCCGGCTCGGCATGGGCTACCTCCCGCAGGAGGAATCGATCTTCCGCAAGATGACCGTGGAGCAAAATATCCTCGCGATTTTGGAGACGATGCCGCTGAGCAAGCAGGAGCGAAAACATCGCTGCGAAGAACTGCTCCATCAGTTCGGGATCGAGCGGATCGCGAAGAACACCGCCCTCACCCTCAGCGGCGGCGAGAAAAGGCGCCTCACGATCGCGCGCTCGCTCGTCACCCGGCCGAAATTGCTCATGCTCGACGAGCCGTTCAGCGGCGTCGACCCGATCGCGGTCTACGACGTCCAGCAGTTGGTCGTGAACCTGCGCAAAAGCGGCCTCGCCATTCTCATCACCGATCACAACGTGCGCGAGACGCTCTCGATCGTCGATCGCGCCTACCTCATCGACGAAGGCCAGGTCGTGAGCGAAGGCACGAAGGATTTCCTGATCAACGACCCAATCAGCCGCCAGCTCTATCTCGGCGAACGTTTTCAGATGTAATCGAAAGGAACTGACCGCATGCAAACCGCCAACATCCATCCCGCCGTCAAAGTCACCGGCCGCCACCTCGCGATCACCGACGCGATCAACGAATACTCCACGCGCAAGATCGAGGGTCTGCACCTCGATTACCCGAAAATCATCGAGGCCCACGTTATTCTCGGGGTCGAGAAATATCGGCATTGGGCCGAGGTCATCCTCATCTGCTCGAATCACATCACGATCGAAGCCTGCGAAGAAACCGATGACCTCTACGCCGCGATCGACGCGGTCATGGACAAGATCGCGCGGCAGATGCGGAAGTACAAGACGCGCCTGCTCCGCCGGCATCGCCCGCGGAAAGAAGACATCCGCCATCTCGAGGAGCAGATCCTCAATCCCGAGCCGGAGGAAGCCGAAGACGATCACCACGAACACGCGGTCGTGCGGACCGAGCGCATCCCGTTGAAGCCGATGTTCGTCGATGAAGCCGTGCTGCAAATGGAGATGTCGACGAGGCAATTCATGGTCTTCATTAACGCGCGCAACTCGCGGGTCAGCGTGCTCTATCGGCGCAAGAGCGGCGACTTCGGGCTCATCGAGCCGACCGGCGCGTAGCGTTTACCTGCTGACAGCAGTGTTCGGAATAGTGACGCAAAACATTAACGTCATCGGCGTGCTTCCCTAGGGAGCGATCCCGGGGTACAGCCGTTGCTAAAAGACGGCAACCAATCCAATCGACATGCTTACCATCTCCGCTTTCCTCTTCGTCACCTCCTCCGTCCTCACCAGCGTCTGGTGGGCTTGCAAGGATGAGGTGAACACTGTTTCTCCGAACGCCTCAGAGACGGTCGGCGCGTAATCGCGCCATCGTTAGGTTAACGGCCGAGCCGCGCAACTCGCGGGGGGATTTTTCTGGGGAGCGCACGCGATGGCGCGTGCGCTCCCCAGAGTCGGATCACCCGCCGAGTGATAGGTGGGCAGGAAATACGGCACCCTCCATCCCGCTCGCGAAATTCGGAAAGCGGGGCTGCCAGCCTAACGAACGCAGCTTCGCATTGCTCACCCGCTTGTTGCTCGCCCCGCGCTTCCGCTGCCCGGGACTTTCCGCGGCCGGCGGCAACGGCCGGCCGAGTCGAGCGGCCAGCCATTCGTAGGCCGCGCGCTGCGTGATCGGCTCGTCGTCCACCACGTTCACGATCCCGTCGTTAGGCACATCTGCCAGTAAGATCAGCGCGCTCGCGATATCGTCGCGGTGCACCTGATTCAGAAATCGGTTGCCGTCTCCGTCGAGGCGGGCCTCGCCGGCTAGGAATTTTCTCAGGAGCGCGGAACGGCCCGGCCCGTAGATGCCCGCCAGCCGCGCCACCACGCCGTCGTTTTGCCTAACGACTTCTTCAGTTTCGCGCAGAATTTTTCCCGTTTCGTGCGCCGGTTCCGCCGCGCTCGTCTCATCGACCCATTCGCCATCAGTCTGGGCGTAAACCGAAGTGCTGCTCGTGAAAACGAAACGATGCGGTCGTAATTTCTCCAGCAGATTGCGCGCGCCCTCGAGATAGACACGCCGGTAACTCTCCACGCCCCCGCCGCCGGAGCTCGCGCAATGGATTACCACGTCGAAGTCGCCAGTCACATCGTTTCCGGAAATATCGACCGCCCGAACCGGGTACGGCCGGGACGCCAATTCTGCCGCGGAATCTTGCGAATGCGTCCAGCCTTCTATTGCCCACCCGGCCGCCTGGAATAGATCCGCCGTCGCCGCGCCGACATAGCCGCAACCGGCGATCAACACCCGCCGCATCTTAGAGCGCGACCGCGACGATCTCGATTTCCTCGAACACGTTCGCCTGAATCGCGCGCACCTGTTTCAAGCGGATCAACTCCAGCAGCGCGAGGAAGGTGACCACGATCTCGACCCGCGACGCCACCTGCGCGAAGAGCTCGGAAAAACGGAGCGACCGGCCTTCGCCGATCCGGCGCAGAATGGTTTCGATCTTGTCCGAAACGGTGAAATTCTCGCCAAAGATTTCGCGCAGATCTTCCTTTGCATCGAGCCGCTTAAGGACGTTCTGGAACGCGTTGATGAGCTGGAAAATGCCGACTTCACCTAACGACAACGGCGCGGCCTCCGGCGCCACCCCGTCGCCGATCCGGGCAAAGGTCGCTTCCTGGCGCAACTCGCGCACCTGCAATTGCGCCGCCGCTTCCTTGAACTTCTTGTATTCGATCAACTGCCGGATCAGATCCCAGCGCGGATCGGTTTCATCGACATCCTCCAGCGGCGGCTGCTGATCGACCGGGAGCAGGCTCCTGCTTTTCAGGTAAATGAGATTCGCAGCCATGACCACGAACTCGCCCGCGACATCAATGTTCAGCTCCTTGAACGCCTGCAAGTACTCCAGGTATTGCTTCGTGATCCGCTCCAGCGAAATGTCGTAAATATCGAGTTCGTCGCGCTTGATCAGGTAAAGCAGGAGATCGAGCGGGCCCTCGAAAATCTCGAGGCGGACTTTGTATTCGGTCTCCATACGGCGGGAGCGATTCTAGCGGAGCGTGCTGCGCTTGTCATCCGAGGGCGCTGGGAGAACTGCGCAGGCTGGAAGCGCGGGCCGCGGGCCGCCCGTAGACTGGAGTCGCCGTCCGGCTCTCGGAGTCGCCACTTTAGGCTTGACTCTGCTGTTTCCGGCCGCGCACTCTCTCGTTAAGCAGCTAATTAGTCAGTAAACATCTAGCCCGCAGTCAAATAGCCATGACCAAAAAAACCCGCCTGTTTCTTTATCTCGCGACTGGCCTCTCGTTTTGCGCGAGTGCCGTCGCTCAAGTCAACGTTACCGTGCTCGCTACCTTCGATTATCCTGGAGTCGGAAATTCCACGACTCCATTTGGGATTAACCAAGGCGGGGATATCGCGGGTGATTTCGTGGACTCGAGCGGTGCGACGCGCGCGTTTATCCGCTTCCGCGATGGCAGCTTCAGTTCGCCAATCGTGGAACCGAATGATACCGCGAATTTCACCCGGGGACTTGGCATTAACAGCGCGCAAACCGTCGTCGGAGACTTCTTCAATACGGCGGATAACGCCTTCCACGGCTTTTTCTTCAACGGCGGCGCCTTCACCCAATTCGATTTCGGCGCGACCTTCTCGACCAATGTCATCGGCCTCAACGATGCCGGAGACTTCGTGGGTATCTTTGGCAATGTCGTCCAGGCTAACCAAAGCTTTATTAACGTTGGCGGCGTCTCGACGGTGATCAACATCCCTGGCTCGGTGAGCAGTGAAGCAGACGGGATCAATAGCTCCGACCGGGTCGTCGGGGCTTACGCCGATAGCGCCTCGATCACTCATGGTTTTCTTCGGAACGCGAGCAGCGCCATCACGACGGTTAATTTCCCCAGTGCCAGCGCAACGCTCCTGCGGGGGCTGAACGACGTGGGTTATCTGGTGGGGAGATATATCAATCCTGACGCCTCGGTTCATGGATGTCTCATCAAACTGCCGAACCTCTTTCTGACCTTCGATTTTCCCGGCGCCCTCGAGACCTCCCTGAACGGGATTAACAACGCCGGATTCATCTCCGGCCGATATACCGATAGCGCCGGGGTGCGCCATGGCTTCTTGGCCAGGGTCAGGCGTCCCCAAAATTAAGCTCGAGTAAATTCAGCGCGCTCGCGCTTTCACCCGGTTCCAGATTTCGTCGAGGGCGACGAGGTCGACTTCGCCGAGTTTCTTGCCTTCGTGTTGCAACTCCGCCTCCAGTGCGTGGAAGCGCTTGATGAACTTTTCCGTCGCCGCCGCCAGCAGCGTCTCGGCGTCGAGTTTGTTTTTCCGCGCCAGGTTTACGGTCGCGAAAAGCAGGTCGCCAATTTCGTCCGCGATCGCTGCCGCATCGCCGGAGGCGATGGCGTCTTTCACTTCGCCTAGTTCTTCCTCGACCTTCGCAAACACGTCGAAGATTTCGCTCCAATCGAAACCAACCCGCGCCGCTTTGGTTTGCGTCTTCTGCGCGAGCATCAGCGCGGGTAGCGCTCTCGTTAGGCCGCTGAAATAAGGGGCGTTCTCATCCGCGTTTTTCTCCGCGCGCTTGATCGCATCCCATTGTTTCAGGACCGCGCCGCTGTCGTCCGCCTGCGCGTCGCCGAAGACATGCGGATGCCGCCTCACGAGTTTGTCGCCGACTTCACGCGCCACTTCCGCGATCGTGAAACGCTGTTCTTCGCTCGCCATCTGCGCGTGCATCACCGCCTGGAGGAGAAGATCGCCGAGCTCTTCGCACAGGTTCCCGTCATCTTGCGCGCGAATGGCGTCCGCCACTTCGTAGGCTTCCTCGAGCAAACCCGGGACGAGCGAGGCATGCGTCTGTTCGCGATCCCACGCGCAGCCGTCCGGCGCGCGCAGCCGGCGCACAATTTCACAGAGGCGATCGAATTCTTCCATCGCCTTCAGATCCGCCAGAGCGTGCGGTGATTGCCAAACTCGGAAATTTCCCCCGAAGTCCGGCGCCCGACGTAGATCGCAATCCCGATCACGGTAATGAGCGTGCCCACGAAAATGATGAGCACAAACCAGGGCGCGATGTGCCCGACGCGCATTGCCCGGTAGAAGGCGCCGAAGCTCTCGATCGGTTCGTTCGCGTGGAGGAAAAGTTTCATGATCCACGCGATCATGATGAGGAGAAAAATGAAGACGTAATTGCGTTTCAGCCGCCGCCCGACCGCTTCGAGCATGCTGATCTTGAAGGACGGCAAAATCAGATCCTCGCAGACCAGTTTCTTCCATTCGCCCTGCAGCATCTGGCGATTTTCCATGATCATCGGAACGAGGAAATGCGCCTCGAGCATCCGCACCCGCGCGCGGAAGGCGTCGTAAAATCGGTAACGGCGCGACTCGATCCAGAGCATCATCCAGACGATCGCAAGATTGAAAAAGAAGATCAGGTGCGGCACTTCGCGATTGGAAAAGGCGATCGTGATGATCGCGGTCGTGCCGGTGACGGCCCAGTTCGTGGTCGTGTCCAGCCGGGTGCGCCAGATCATGATCCGGCCGAGCTCGCCCCGGTAAAAATGCGAAAGCGCGTTGACGTAGCCCGGATCGTAGAGACCGCTCACGAGGTGCGCGGCGGCTTCGTTGGCGGTTTCGTTAGGGTGAGTTGGGTTGGTCACGATGCTGGGGAATGATTCGACAAGGCGCGCGCGGGCGTCAAATACCATTGCTCCCACCAACTAAGATCGTCGCTCGCTAAATTCGGATACGGAGTCGCCCAACGATCGCGGCGCGCGCGGAAGTTGAGTCAGGCAAGAGGAGATGCTGGTTCGACCGGAGGCGCGCGAGCGTGAATCGATCAATCACAAATCATGATCTTTATTGCTCAACGATTTTTCTCCGAAGTAGTCTGGAAAAATTTCGAGCCTCGAACCAAGCCCGAGCATCGTGGCTTTCACCTCTGCTATACACCAAAGTAACGAGCGCAAAAAAGCGATCCTGCCGATTTGCACACTTTGGCGGTCGCGCCGGTCGAATGATTCGACAAGGCGCGCACGGGCGTCAATCTATCAAACGCAAATCATGATCCCATTCGTGCTCACCGACCTCTTTCTGGAACAACATCTCGTGCTCGAACTCCAGGGCGCGAAGGCCGGCGCAGCGATCTGGGAAATCGTCGAGCGCATGGGCGAAAGCGGCGATCTGGGCGAGCCGGATAAATTTTACGAGCAGGTGATGGAGCGCGAGCAGAAGAGCTCGACGGTGGCGAACGGCGGGGTCGCCTTCCCGCACGCGCGGACGAACCTGGTGAGCGAAATTCTGCTCGGAATCGGCCGGAGCAAAACCGGGGTGACCTTTGTCGGCCGGGACAATCCGGTGCACCTCTTGTTCGTCATCGCGGTGCCGCAACAGATGGTGAACGATTACCTGATCTGCGTCGGCGCCCTCGCGCGGCTGCTCAAGAGTGAAACACGGCGCGCCGACCTCCTCGCCGCCTCAACTGCGACTGAGTTCTTCGACCGGCTCCGGAGCGAGAACTGACGCCGAGTTGTCGTTAGGCAGAGAGACACGGTCGCGGTAATACCAGCGATGCAGCCGCTCCGGCGAACAGCCGCAGCGATAGAGCACGATGAAGAGTCCGTTCTGGATCGAAGTGCGCCAGGCGCCGCGCCGGAGGTGCCGCCGACTCGACGATTCCACCGGCGGATCGCAGACCGTGATCCGGCCACTCCGGCGGAGCCGCCGCGAGAATTCCACGTCCTCCATCAACGGGATCGGGGCGAAGCCGCCTAACGAGGCGAAAATTTCGCGCCTAACGAAAACCGACTGATCCCCGAAGAGCGTGCCGCCATGCCGGGTAAAAAAGCGCGCGACCGCTTCCAGCCAGCGCAGGTGCGGATGACGCCCGTCGAACTTCCGGTAAAACGCCCCCCCCGTGATCGCCGGATCGCGCAGCGCCGCGGCCACCGCCGCCACGTGCGCCTCCGTCAGGACGGTGTCGGAATGATGAAAAACCAGCACGTCGCCGGTCGCATTGGCCGCGCCGAGATTCATCTGCGCTCCGCGGCTCGGAGCGGGCGCGCGGAGATAAATCGCACCCGCTGCGCGCACCATTTCCTCCGTCAGCGGATCCGCCGCGGCATCGACCACGATGATCTCGTGCAGGCCTTCCAGCCTAACGATTTCCGGAAGCAGGCTGACCAGGTTGACCCGGTCGTGCCAGACCGGCACCACCACGCTGATCCGCGCCGGCGCGGCGGCGCTCGTCTTCACGAAGATTTATTCAGAAGCCTATTGCGCGCGCGATCAAGTGCGCGGCGCTCGCTCGCGGTCAGACTGCCGATGCCCGACTTGGAGATTTTGTCGAGCACGGGATCGATCGAATCGTAGATATCTTCCGGCTCGACCACCCGGCGGACCGTGGGCGCGGGGACAACCCGGAGGGAGCGTTTCGAGCGCAGGCGCGAGGGCCATTCGCGCAGCCAATCCAGCTCCGGACCGGCGCCGCGGAAGAGCACGAACCCGGCTGCGAGCACGACGCTCAACCAGAGGACCGCCAGCTGGGACCAGACATGGAAAGCGAAAAGCTGCAGGGAATACGCGCCCACCAAAATCAGCGCGACCCATTTTGCCTGGACGCGCAGGAACATTTCCACACTCGGATAGATCGCCGCGAAGGCGACGAAGATGCCAAAGTGAATCATGCTCGAGCCGGCGATCCCGGTGCGTTGCCAGAGTCCCCAGACACTCAGGAAAACCGGCGGCGCGAGCAGGAGCAGCGCATAGAGCGCGATGAAGGCGCGCCGGCCGATGAAGCGTTCCACTTCCCGCCCGAAAGTGAAAAGCATATACATCTCGATCGCGAACCAGAGCAGGCCCGAGGGCGAGTGGACAAAGGCGTAAGTGACCAGCTGCCAGAGGCGGCCGCCGGCGATGACCTGCGCGCTGTCGAACGCGAGCAGATCGAGCGCGCCGCTCGCGCCAAAGGCGACGAGAAAACAGCCGACGATCATGCAGGCGACGTGCGCGATCAGGAGCAGAGTCGTGACGTGAATCGGATAGCGCCCGACCCAGGCGACCGGCTGGTAATCATCAGAAGTGACGACTCCGAACATAGCGACAGTTAACGGCCCGCCTCCTTTCAGTGCAAGCGTGGTCGTCCCGGTTGCCCGGAGAGATTTTCCTTGGCCACTTCGCCTAACCGTTCAAATTAAAAGTTCGCCTGCACCTCGCGGGCCCTCATTATGGAAAATCTTGCTCCTGCGATCTCGGCTTCCAGCGGCCTGGGCGAAACGAAACCGGTCAATAAGGCCGTCCTCGACTGGGTGCATGAAGTGCAAACCCTGACCGAACCGGAAAATATTTTCTGGTGCGATGGGTCAGAAAAGGAAAACGGTTACCTGCTCGGTGAAGCCGTCCGGCAAGGCATCCTGACCAAGCTCAACCAGGAGAAAGCCCCCGGCTGCTATCTTCATCGTTCGAATCCCAACGACGTTGCGCGAGTCGAGCAGTTCACCCTAATCTGCACGCCGACCGAGGAGGAAGCCGGCCCGACGAATCACTGGGCGGATCCGGCCGCGACCTACAGCAAACTCCAAGGCCTGCTCAAAGGCGCGATGCGCGGCCGGACCATGTACGTCGTCCCTTACATCATGGGGCCGCCTGATTCGCCGCTCGCCAAGGTTGGCTTCGAGATCACCGATTCCATCTACGTCGTCCTGAGCATGCGGATCATGACGCGGATGGGCGCGCAGGCTTCCGCGAAGCTCGGCGAACAGACCGACGCCGAGTTCAATCGCGGCGTACACTCCCTGCTCGAGGTCGATCCGGAGCACCGGTGGATCTGCCATTTCCCGCAGGACAACGCGATCATCTCGGTCGGGTCCGGCTACGGCGGGAACGTGCTCCTGAGCAAGAAATGTCTCGCGCTCCGGATCGCGTCCTACCTCGCGAAAAAGCAGGGCTGGCTCGCGGAGCACATGCTCATCCTGGGGGTCGAATCGCCTGAGGGGAAAAAGCATTACGTGGCCGCGGCCTTCCCGAGCGCGTGCGGCAAAACGAATTTCGCGATGCTCATTCCGCCGGAGCATTTCAAGGGCTGGAAAATCACCACCGTCGGCGACGACATCGCCTGGATGCAGATCGGCGATGACGGCCGGCTCTACGCGGTCAATCCGGAGAACGGTTATTTCGGCGTCGTGCCCGGGACGAGTTACCAATCGAATCCGAACGCGATGAAGGCGATCGAAAACGACACGCTCTTCACCAATGTCGCCCTCACGAGTGACGGCGAAGTCTGGTGGGAAGGCAAAGACGGCCCGGTGCCTAACGAGGCAACCGATTGGCGTGGCAACCCGTGGACGCCGGCCTCGAAGGAGAAAGCGGCGCACCCGAACAGCCGTTTCGCGGTCCCGATGCAGAACAACCCGGTGCTCGATCCCGAGGTGAATGACGGGCAGGGCGTGCCGATCAGCGCGATCATTTTCGGCGGACGCCGGAGCGACACCATGCCGCTGGTTTTCCGCGCGTTCGATTGGGAACATGGCGTCTATCTGGGCGCGACCATGGCCTCGGAGACGACCGCGGCAGCGACCGGCGCGGTAGGCAAAGTGCGGCGCGACCCGATGGCGATGCTGCCCTTCTGTGGCTACAACATCGGCGATTATTTCCGGCACTGGCTCAAGACCGGTCCGCGCCTAACGAACCCGCCGCTGATTTTTCACGTCAACTGGTTCCGCAAAAACGCCGAGGGCAAATATCTCTGGCCCGGCTTCGGCGACAACATGCGGGTGTTGAAGTGGATTATCGATCGCTGCGAAGGAAAAAGCGGCGCGCAGAAGACCGCGATCGGTTGCGTCCCGCGGCCGGAAGATCTCGACCTCGCGGGGCTTGAGGGCGTCTCTCCCGAGCAGCTCGCGGAGTTGCTCGCGGTCAAGCCCGAGGAATGGCGCAAGGAACTCGCGGAGCAAAAGGAGTTTTTCGATTCGCTCGGCGCGACCGTGCCCGAAGAACTACTTGCGCAACGCGAGCAAGCGGCCGAGCGGCTCGGTCGTTAGGCGTGCCCGCTAATAGGCCGACGCTGGCGGCACGACGAGTTGCGCGAACGTGCGCACGATGATCCCGCACTCCAGCATCAGGTTCCAATTCTCCAGATACTCCAGGTCGCAGGCGACGCGGTTCTGGATGTCCTTGTAGCTCTGCGCTTCGCCCCGAAAACCGCGCACCTGCGCCAGTCCAGTGATACCGGGCTTGACGAATGTTCGCACGTGGTAGCTGGCCATCAGTTCCGCGAACTGCTCGTTATGCTCGATCAAATGCGGGCGCGGGCCGACCGTGCTCATCTCGCCGCGGAGGACATTCCAGAATTGCGGGATCTCGTCGATGCTCAGTTTGCGGAACCATTTGCCTAACGGATAGACGCGCTCGTCCTCGGTTGTCGCCTGGCGCGCCAGATCTTGGTTTGCGAGGTGCATAGTGCGGAATTTCAGGATCTCGAAACGCCGGTTCTGAATCCCGGCGCGGACCTGCCGATGAAACAGCGGGCCGGGCGACTGCAGCCGTTGCGCGACCCAGACGATCACGGCGAGCGGCGGGAAAATGAAAATCATGATCGGGATGGTCAGGATCACGTCGAGGGTGCGCTTGAAAGCGCGGTTCAACGGGTTCTCCAGCGGCTCTTCGCGCAGCCCGATGAAACGGAATCCGTCATCCTCGAAATGCGTCACCGGATGGCGCAATTTCTCTTCGAGATCGCTCACGATCAGGAGCCGCACCCCGAGCTGATCGCAGGCCGAGATCACGTCCCGGTTGAGATCGTCGAATTGCGGGAACTCGAGCATGATCACCTGGGTCACACCCATATCGTGGATGACCGAGCGGAGTTTGGCGGTGCCGCCGAGGACCGGGATTTTATCCTCGGTGCAATCGAGCGGCTCTTCGCAGATAATCCCGACCGTGCGCAGGCCGACTTCGGCTTTGCGGCGCAGCCAGCCCCGCAACTGTTTCGCCTTCGCGGTCGAGCCGACGAGGAGCGTCTTCTCTTCGCGCAAACCGAAAATTCCGCGGGCGAGGAAGTGCGGCAGAAAATGATGCGAGAAGAGCAGAGCGATGTAGAGCCAAGGGACGAAATTGAAGAAGAAAATACGGGAGATGAAGGTGTCCTTCGCCGCGATCAGATAAAGAATGAGAGCGCCGACGCTGGCGATCGTCTGGCGCAGGGCGAGCCGGTGCTGCCGGAGCAATTCCGCCTGGAGAAAATAATTCTTCGAGCCTTCGCGGCTGAGCGACTCCGCGAGGATGCCGACGAAAAGCATCATGCAATAGGTCGTGTAACTGCCCTGAGTCAGATGCGTGCCCGGGCTGTAAAAGGTCACCATCACCCAGACTCCAAACCAGAACAGGCCCGCTACGAGGAAGAGCTGGCAGAGCAGAAAAACTCTGTATAAACCTTGCGTGCGCTGCGTGAGCATGTGTATCGCTGGGGCGGAGAAAACCTTCGGCTAGAATTTTTTCATGGTCTGATCAAGGCCAGAGCGGTCGAGGATGGCATAAACCGGGGCGTCCGGAGAATTTAAAATCAGCAGAGCTACTCCCATACCATCGCAGTTGTTCCCATGTCTTCGCCTCGTCGTTCCGGAAAGATCAGGACGCCTTCCTCATCCGACGCGGCGGCCGGTTGGACGGCGTTCGCGCTGCCTTTATTCGTTGCGCTCGCTTCGTTCCTCGGGGGCGCGACCGCGCGCTGGAGCCAGGGGCTCGTCCTCGCCGGCTTCGCCCTGCTCCTAATCGCCCGGCCGCCGCGGCTTTCGCTCGGGCCGGCCCTGAACACGCTGGCCCTGCTCTTTCTCGCTCTTGCGGCGACAGCTTTTTTGCCGGCGAACTGGTTCCATATGCCGGCCTGGCGGGTCGCGCTCACCCGCGATCTCGGGGTTCCGCTCGCGTCGACCTTGAGCGCTCAACCCTGGCTCTCGCTCGATTGTTGCGCCACGCTCCTCGCCGGATTTGCCTGGATTTACTACGTCGCCACGCTCGAGGCCGATCTCCGCGACATCCGGATGTCGGCGCGTATTTTCTCCGGCGCGATCATCACGCTGGCGGCCCTCGCCATTTTTCTCCATCTCCGCGGGACCTCGCCCCCCTTCTGGCACAACGTCCGGAATTTCGGGCCCTACCCGAATCGCAACCAGACCGGGGATCTCTTCGGCATCGCCACCATCGCCACCCTGGGCTGCATGCAGGATGATTTCCGGCGCGGGCACAAACGCTGGATCCTTTGGCTCGCCGGAGTCGGCGTGCTCATCGCAGGCTTGATTCTCGATTTTTCGCGCGCGGGAATTTTGATCCTCATCCTCGGGGTGATCGCATGGCTCGTTAGGCTTGCTTGCCGGAAATGGACCGGCGCCGGCGTGGCCGCGGCAGTTTCTGCGTTGCTCGTGCTCTGCGCGGCGCTGCTCCTCTTCGGCGGCGAGACGATCGCCCGCTTCCATCTCCGGCTCGGCGGCGACGAGTCGATGACCTCGGATTTCCGCTGGCTCATCTTCCGCGACGTCTGGACGATGATCCGCGCTTCGCCCTGGTGCGGGGTCGGGCTGGGAAATTTTGAACCGGTCTTCGCGCTTTACCGCGATGTCTCGGAAGGCGTCACCCGCTCGCTCCATCCGGAAAGCGATTGGCTCTGGCTCTGGAGCGAGCTGGGCTGGCCGGCCGTGGCCGTGGTCCTCGCAGCCGCGGCGCTTTTCGTTAGGCGGGCTTTTCCCCTGCGCGAAGGGACGAACCAGCGGTTGCGCTACACCGCGCTGGTCGGCGGCCTGCTTTTTCTTCTGCATGGCGGCGTTGACGTCTCGGCGCATCGCTTCGGGACGTTTTTAGCGGGCACTTTTTTGCTCGGGCTCGCCCAACATCGGCCGGTCTCCTGCCTCGCCCGTCGCTGGCCCCCGATCGTCTTCCGGCTCCTCGGCGTCGCGCTCCTCGCGGTTGGGCTGGCCTGGTTTTTTGCCTGGCGCAACAGCGCGCTCCTGCCCGGTTATCTCGGGGTGGAAAATGCGAAGGCGGCCGCTGCTTTCGCCGAGCGCGGGCATCGCTTCGAAGAGGCGATTGAGTTCGCCGATCGCGGGCTGAAATGGGCGCCGCTCGATTACCAGCTCTACTTCATCCGCGGCCGGGCACGGATCGAGGCGCACCAGCCGCAGCGCGAGGCGGTGGCGGATTTTCGCCGCTCGCGTTTCCTCGAGCCGAGCGGTTATCAGGTGCCGTTTGAGGAAGGCAAAGCCTGGCTCGGCACGCAGCCGACTCTCGTGCTCACCGCCTGGCGGGAAGCGTTGCGCCGACGCACGACCGATCCGAACGGAATCTATTCGCTGATGTTCCCGCTCGCGCTGGAATACGACAACCGCGTGCTCCCCGGGCTGGCTGATTTCGCGGTCGGTCATCCCAGCCTCACGATCACCTATCTCGAAAATATCGGCGGACTTTTTCACCAGGCGATCCCGGTGCTTCTCGCGCGCGATCCGAACCTCGCGGATTTTAATCGCGCGCAAAAACTCCGCCTCTTCGAGCTCTGGTCGCAGCGCGATCCCCTCGACGATCTGGTCCAAACCGTGGGCGCACATCCCGAGTGGACGGAATTTGCCTGGCCGGGACTGGCGCGCTGGCACGCCGGGCGCGGCGAATGGCAGGCCGCCTGGGAACTCGTTAGGCAAAACGCTCCCCCACCGCCGCTCCCGACGGCTCCCACGGCCGCGCCGCTCGCGCAGCTCGAGCAGCAGCTCTACAACAACCCGACCGATCCCGCGGTCGGCTTCGCGCTTTACCGCGCCCAGATCGCTGCCGGGCGCACCGACGACGCGCTCGCGACCCTGCGCCATTTCACTGCCCGCTCCGGAGCGCCGGCCTATTTCTATTATCTGCAGGCGCAGAGCTGGGCAGCGAAGGGAAACTACGAGCGCGCCTGGCAATCGTGGCAGGACTACCGGACCGAAGGTGAGCGCCACTGATCGGGACGATCACGCAACCGGCATCTCACCTTGCGCCCACTTCCGTTCCGCGCATAGATTCTGCTTCCCTTTCCCACATGAAACTGCGCCTCGCTCTTCTCTTCCTGCTCACTTTTTTCGCCGCCTCGGCGGCCCAAGCGCAGCCGACCGGTGAATATATCATCCTCGTCGGCGGCCCGTCGCTCTATCAATGGGAGCAATACAAGGCTCAGCCACACGATCACTGGTGGGCCAATTTCGTCCACTCCGCCCGGGTCCGTACCGAGCAGCTCCGCGCCGAGCACGGCCCGGACACGATGATCACCTGGGTGATTTACAAACCCGGTTACGTCGATCGCGGCCAGCAGGAAAAACAGGACTTGATCGCGAACGTCGAGAGCGTGCGCGACAAGTTTCATCTTAACCTGGTCTGGTTCGCCCGCGGCGGCGACGTGATCAATTACCTGAACTCAGGGCAATCGCGCGACCAGGTGAAGATCGCCGGTTTCGAATATTTCGGGCACTCGAACCGCGCCTGTTTTCTCTTCGATTACAGCAACGTGGTGGACAGCGCCTCGAAATCGTGGCTCCACGAATCCGAGCTGAAGAAAATCGACAAACACGCGTTCGCCCGCAACGCCTACGTGAAGAGCTGGGGCTGTCATACCGGCGAAAGTATGAGCCGGCTCTGGCATGACGCGACCGGCACCCGGATGTGGGGCGCGATCGGCAAAACCGATTATTCGACTGGGGAATTACCCGCGCTTTCCTCCGTCGGCGGCAAGTGGGTCAACTGAAGCTGTAGCCGCTTCGCTGTGCGAAGCGCGAGAGCGGCGTCGTTCGCCATCCAGTTTGGATCGACAGCGTAAACCCACGTCGCCCACAGGGCGACGGCTACACCACGATGGTTGCAGGGAATAATTTTGCTCATTTCTTCTCCCACGCGCGAAGACGGGAGCGCCTAACCATCGATTTCCTTGGCGAGCGCCGCTCGCCTTCAGTAACGTCGCGGCGTGGCGACTCTCGACTTCGAAAAACTCGTCGAAGATTTTTACATGCCACTCTATCGCTTTGCGCTTTCTCTTAGCCGCCGGGAATCCGACGCGGCCGACCTGACGCAACAGACCTTTTTCCTCTGGGCCTCGAAGGGGCATCAGCTGCGCGACGCGTCGAAGGTGAAGACGTGGCTTTTCACTTCGCTCTATCGGGAATTTCTCGGGCGCAAACGGCAGCAGGACCGTTACGTGGAAGCGGAGAACAATCCCGAGGCGATCGCGGCGCAGGTCGTGTCCGCGTCGGTCGTGGATCAACTCGACGGCGACATCGTGCAGCGCGCGCTCCTCGACCTCGAGGAAATCTACCGCGCACCGCTCACGCTTTTTTATCTGCGCCAGCTCTCTTACAAGGAAATCGCCGAGACCCTCGAGATTCCGATCGGCACCGTGATGTCGCGCATTTCCCGCGCGAAGGAACAGCTCCGCCGCGCCCTCGCCGACGATCCCCGACTCACGCCTAACGAAAAGGAGACGTCGCGATGAACGCCGCCGAAGTGCGCCTCATCCTGCAATCTTTTCAACCCGAGGTCGGGGATGAGAACGACCCGCAATTTGCCGAGGCCTTGCGCGCGGCCGCGAACGATCCCGCGCTCGCTCGCTGGTGGAGCGAAGAACAGGCATTCGATCGCGCGATCGCCGCGCAGCTGGCCGCACTGCCGGAACCTTTCGGATTGAAAACGCGGATCCTCGCGCAGCAGGCCGCGCCCGCGCGCCGGTTCCCGGCCCGCTGGATTTTCGGGTTCGCTTCCGCTGTCGCGGTCTTGCTGTTGCTCGCGTTCGGGGCCGGGTTATTCCGGCCGGCGCCGGCGACTAACCTGACCGCCGATTACGCCCGGGAGATGACCAGCTTCATCCGGCTCTCGCCCCAGCTCGACATGAAGAGCAATGACCTCGGTGAGATCAAGACCTGGCTGGCGAAAAACAATCTGCAGCCGCTCTCCGTGCCGGACCGGCTGGCCGCGCTCCAGCCGCTCGGTTGCCGCGTGCTCTCTTTCCGCGGACAAGACGTGACCCTGGTTTGCTTCGCGCGCGAAAGGAACCGGCTCGCCCATTTGTTCGTTGTCGACCGCGCGGCGCTGCCGCAAATGACACCCGGCGGCAAACCCGTCTTCGCCAATAACCACGGCTGGATGACCGCGACCTGGGCCGAAGGCGATCGCGTCTACATGATCACGATGCAGGGCGGCCGCGCCGCGCTCGAGCAGTATCTGCCGAGCGCCTGATCGTTAGGCGAGCCGCTATTCCTCTTCGCTCACCGTGAAGGTGACGTTGTCGATCTTCGCGACCGCGAGGGCGTCGAGCACGTCGATCGTGCGACTGTATTTCGCCTGGGTGTCGCTGATGATCGTGACCACGGCTGGCGTCTTCGCCGCGTCGGCATTGGCCTTCAGGCGCATGAGCGTGCCCTTGAGCTGCGGTAAGTCCTGGCTCTCTGCGGAATCAAACGGCTCGTCGTTCAGCGAGACTTCGCCGGTGTCGGAAATCGTGATGATCTGCTCGTCCACGAAATCGGTCGACGAGGAGGTCTCGGCGGTCCCGGGCAACTGCGTATTCAACTCGTTCTCCACCTTCACCGCCCCGGCCATGACCATAAAAAAAAGCATGATCACGAAGACCACGTCGATCATCGGCGCGATCTGGAAACCGAGGTTGGTGTTGGTGTCGTTAAGCTGCAGGCGCATGGGCTACTCTTTGTTCACCGCCGAAAACGAGATGTCGGTGATGCCCGCTTCGCCGCAGGCGTTCATCGCTTGCGAGACGTAAAGTGCGGGCACGTCGCGATCGCCGCGGATGACCGCGCGGAAAGTTGGGTTCGCGCCCGCCGTCACCTTCTTCTCGCCCGTGATCTTCGCCGTCTTGAGCGGGCCGACCATCTCGCTCGCGACTTTGTAAACGCGATCGTCGAAGACGAAGGCGGCTTTTTTCTCGGGCAACTTCCAGCGGACATTGAGGATCGCTTCCGCCCGGGTGTTGTCTTTTTTTTGCGCGTCTTTCGCGGTCGGGAGCTGGATCGACTTGTCGACTTTCAGCACCTGCGCGGAGGTGATGGTCATAAAGAAAACCAGAATGGTCAGGAGCACGTCGATCATCGGCGCGACCTGGAATTCAGGTTCGCCTTGCTCGCTGCCGCCTCCTCCTCCCGCCATCCCTGTTCCTCGTTAGGCCAACCGACCGGTCGGCGCGCGCTCCGGAGGGGCGTCGGGCGCGAGCCAGTTCGGCGTCGCGGCGAAAAGCTCGTCGTCGCCGAGATGAACTCCGGCGAGCGACTCGTAGGGCATCTTGCGGAAGAGGCTGTTGACCACGTCCTGAATATGATGAATCGCGTCGGCCGCGCGGTTGCGCAGGAAATAAAAGGCACCGAAGGCCGGGATCGCAATGACCAGACCGCTCGCGGTCGCGACCAGCACTTCGCCGATCGCGGCGGAGAGGCCGGAAGGATCGCCGATGCCGCTCGAGCCGAGCTTGGCGAAGGCCTTGATCATGCCCGTGACCGTGCCTAACAAACCGATCATCGGGGTGCAAACGCCGATAACCGAGAGGTAGCTGATATAGGTCTGCATGTGCGAATTTTCCTTCGCCAGCTCGCCGACCATGCCTTCCTCCGCGACCTCTTTGCCTTCGCCAAGCAGGCCGACGCCGACCCGCAGAACATTCGTGAGGGGCGATGGGTTTTCCTTGCAGTAATTGTAGGCGCCGACGTAATCGCCCTGGCGGAAGAGCGTCTTGAGCGCGTCTTCCTGCGCAGCGGGCGCGGCTTTTTTGCGGCTTGTCCGGATGATGCCGTCACCGATGAGATAGAGGGTCGCGATCGAGCAGAGCGCGATCGGGAACATGACCCATCCGCCTTCCTTGATCTGTTCCCAAAGCGTCTTCGACTGCACGCCGGCCGGGGGCGCGGCGGGGGAAGGCGACTGGGAAAATCCGGGCGTCGCGAGGAGTAAAAAAACGCCGGCGACTGCGGAAGCGAAGACGCGAGATGGAAGTTTCATATTCGTTAGGCGCGGCCGGAGTCGGATCAGGGTTTTCATTTCGGGAGATTTTTCAGTTCGGCCCGCGCCGTTTCCGCCTGGGCTGATTTTGGGTACTGCGCGGCCAGATCATTAAGTGATTTCTTTGCCCTGTCCAAGTCTTCCAGACCGCGGAAAGCGCGCGCGCTGCCGAGCAGCGCCAACGGCATCCAGAGCTTTTCGTCATCGTAAAAAACCGGCACATGGAGATAGGCAAGGACGGCGCCGTCGTAGGCCCGCTGGGCCAGGAGAGCGTCCCCTTTTTTCACCCAGGCCTCGGCGAGCACGGAAGGCTTGGCGCTTTCCTTGATCACGCCATCACACAGCGCAATCGCCTTCGCATAATCCTCTTTGCGGACCAGGCCGGTCACAATCTGGAGCTGGGCGGCGCGGGCGGTTTCCGAGTCGGTGACATTTTTGCGGATCTCCTCGCCGAGGGCTTCCGCCTCTTTGTCGAGCTGCATGCCGGCGAGCGCGGAGACCTTCAGGAGCGCGGCCTGAGCCCAGAAATTCCCGGGGAGATCGCGGAACGGCTCGTAGTATTTCACCACCGGCTCAATATCGGCGAGCGCCTTCGCCGGCTCACCCTGGGAGAGCAGGGCCGAGGTCGTTTTGAGTTGGGGCGGCTCGGGAAAATCAATCCGGGAAATGGTCGAGGCTTGGTAGCCGACTTCGCCGCGACTGGCGCCAACCTGAACCGCGCCCATGACCATATCACCGCTCCGCCGCACGCCTTTGGTCTCGATCGTCTGGCCGGTCTTGAGCTGAATGTTCTGCGCCTGCGCCGGCCTAACGAGGACGAGCAGGAGCGCGCAAACCGCGACCGAAAAGCGCGTCCTCATCCTTGGCCGAGCGCCGCCAGGCGCTTCCGGGCTTCGCCGGTCTCGGCGAAACTGGAGAGCTTGTCGTTGCGCAACATCTCCTGGTAGGTCTTCACCGCTTCCTCGTTCCTGCCCAGCTTCTCGAAGCTCGCGCCGCTGCCGATGTAGGCTTTCGCGACCCAGGGCAGGAACTTCTGGTAGCCGACATAAACCCGCTGGTAATAGGCGTTCGCTTCCGCCCATTTGTTTCGTTTCGCCGCGATTTCGCCTAACGAGTAGACCGCAAAGGCCGTGCTCTCGCCGCGCCATTCGCGGACGGAAGCGACCTGCTCGAAAGCCTTCTGCGCCTCGTCGAGTTGGCCCAGCGCGAGCAGGGTTTTCGCCCGCCCGACGGTGATCTCCTTCAGTTTTTGCGACGCCGCGATCTTCTCCAAGCCGTCGTTGAAAAGTTGGAGCGCCTTCGGGTAGTCCTTCTTTTGGTAAGCGATTTCGCCGAGCCCGTGGTAGGCGAAATCGATCATCTCGCTCTTCGGGAAATCGTTCAGCAACGGCTGGTAGTAGTCGGCCGCGTGATCGACCATGCCGCGCCCGAGCACGTAATCGCCGACCTCGCCGAGGAGCAGCGGGCTGAGCGCTTCCGGCTTATAATCGCGCGAAATTTCCGCGAGATATTTTTCTTCTTCCGCCGGCTGCCGGCGGAGCCGGGCGAGCTCGGCCCTGGCAAAAACAATCCGCGCTTTCGCGGTCGGGGAATCGCCGCTCGTCCCAAGAAGCCGCTCGAGTTCCGCGCCCGGATCTTCCTCCGCGACGGCCGACGCGGGGGACGCGCCTTCCGTGGTCTCGGCCGGATGCTTCTTCTTCACGCAGAGCTGCGCGAGCTGCGTGATCAATTGTTCCACTGCTTCCCGATTCCGATCGTCGAGGTATTTCTTGATCGTGTCGGCGGCGAGCTTTTTCGCCTCGTCGACTTTCCCCTCGTGCGCCTTGGCTTTACCGATCCAGAAGAGCGCGGTGACAACGGTCGGATTATCCGGCTTGTCCTTCACGAAGCCGGTGTAAAGCTCGGCGACTTTGTCCCATTCGCCCTGCTTCTGGAGCAGCTTGCTCGCGGCGGTGAGCGAGTAATTCATCACTTCGTCGGTGGCCGCGGTCTGGTAGGAACGGATGTAGATCGGAATCGCCGCGGCTTCGCGGTTACTCGCCGCGTAGGCGTCGCCGAGGAGCGCGAGGACTTCGCCGAGTTGCGGATTGCCGCTGAACTGTTTTTCCCAGGCCTGGCAATCCCCGATCACTTCGTCATATTGCGAGGCCGCGTAGAGACAAACCGCGATCCGGTATTTCGCGTCGGCGAGGAAGCCGCCGTTCGGATGTTTCGCGACGTAATCCCGGATCTGCTTCAGCGCGTCTTCGTACTTCCCGGCGAAGAGCGCGCAGAGCGCGATCCGATACTGTACGTCGTCGGTGTTCGCGCCTTTCGGGAATTCGGCCAGGTATTTTTTGTAGGCGTCGACCGCGGCGGAGTATTCGCCCTGCTGAAATTTCGCGTTCGCCACGAGGTAACGAATCTGCTCGCGGAACCGGCTGTTCGGCTGCGATTCCAAAATCCGCCCGAAATAAGTTTGCGCCGCCTTCGGGTCGCCCGCCTGCAAGGCGACCGCGCCTAACAAGTAGCCAACCGTCGCCGCGTTCGGACCGGTCTTGAAATCGCGCAAATATTCTTCGCAACGCTCCTCCGCACGCTGCGGCTGGTTCACATCCGCGAGCGCGACGATCAAACCAAAAAGGGCCGGCTCGTGTTCCGGGCTCTCCTTGTAGCGCTCAAGGATTTCCTGGTTCACCACGACCGCTTCCCACTTGCGATCAAGCTCATAAAAACAGCGGCCGAGCCGAAGGTAAATCGCCGGAGTCACCGTCGGCAGCTTGCTGAATTCCTCGAGCAGCTTCTGCGCGCTCGCGATCTGCGATTTGATCTCGTTGTTCTTGGAAGCGAGCTGCGTGATCTCCGCCGGGTTCGCGCGCACCGCGGCGAGGTTTTCTTCGATCTGGCGCTGGAGCGCGGTGATCCGCTCGCCCTGCAACCGAATGATCTGCTTCCGCGGATAGGCAAAGCGATAACAGGCGAGCGCTTCCTGGTATTGCTGCTTCCCGTAAAACTTGTCGCCGAGCTGCACCGTGAGCGCGTTCAACTCGACCACGTTATCGACCAGGCTCACTTTCTGGTGGATCAACTGCAGCGTCTGCAGCGCCTTCGCGCCGTCGCCTTTGGCCGCATACAACTGCGCGAGCAGGGTCGCGCCGCGCATCGCCTCGGCGGTGCGGATTTCGCCGCCGAGCAGTTTGTTCAACGCTGCGATCGCCGCGTCCGGTTTCCCCGCCGCCTTGCTCGCCTCGGCCTCCAAGAGCAACGCCTGTTCGCGCATCTGCGGATCGCCCTCCAGCGCCGCCATCTGGGTCGCGGCCACGGCGTAATTCTTCGCCAGGAAATTGGACTGCGCGATCGCAAAAGCGACTCCGCCGGCATGCGGACCTTTGGGGAATTTCGTCTGGTAGACCTTGAAGGCGGCGATCGCTTTCGGGTAGTCGGCGGCGTTGAAATAAGCTGAACCGATCGTGTAATAAATCGGCTCGAGTTGCGGGGAGAACTCGACCCGCCCGACCAGCGCTGCGAGCGCGGCAGCAGCCTTGGCGTAGCTGCCCGCGCTGAAGTCGGTCATCGCCTGGCTGTAGGCGGAGGCGAGACCGGGTGCGGGCGCCGCCTGCTGCGCCGGCGCGGGGGAAGGACAGGCGAAGCAAAAAGCCAGCAGCCCGAAGCCGCAGAGCCATCTTCGCCTAACGAGTCCCCTCATTCGCGGAATATAACCAACGGGCCAACGACCCGTCGACGCAATTATCCGCAACCTGGCGGGAAACTGGGGCCGCTGGTTACCGTGCGGTGCTGGCGGTTTTCGGTCCCTGCGTCAGCTGCACCAAGTCGCTCAGGATGTTGAGCGTCTCGTCGCGTTCAGGATCGACCGCGGCCGGTTTGCTGTCGTCCGTGGTATCGACTCCGGAATCATCGCCCTCGCCGGAATCCGGCGCTGCTTCCGGCGCAATCTTCCCTGGGTCGCCCTGCTTTTTCGCCTCGGCGATTTTCCCCGGGTACATGATGAGCTGGAGCTTCGGCGCATCGACCGTCTCGAGGGTGAGCCGGTAGATGTTCGGCTCCTCGGTGTTGCGCGCGAGACGCTCCTTGGAGCGCGTCTCCTTGCGGACTTTTTCTTCGCCCAACTCCTTGCGGCGTGTGTCCTCGTTCAGGGTGATCCGGTTGTCATCGAGCTTCTTCCGCAGGCGGTCCATGTCGTCCATGACGTAATGGAATTCCGGATCCGCCGTGACGCGCGCGGTGGAGCGCGCCTTCAGTTCATCGATGAAAAGCTGATGCGAGTCCGACCATTTGGTGAACTTCGCCGCCGGGACTTCGTCGTAGGGGAGCGCGTTCTTCAGGGCGCCTTCGCCGAACTCCGGCAGATCGGTCAAGGTCGGGAGCACGATGTCGGAGGCGACGCCGTGGAGCTGGGTCGAGCCGCCGGCGACCCGGTAGAATTTCTGGATGGTTAATTTCAGAGCGCCATCTTCCGACGAACGATTTCCGAGGAGCGAGGTGAAGCGCCCGATCTCGAGGATCGTCTGGACCGTGCCCTTGCCGAAGGTGCTCTTGTCGCCCACGATCACGGCGCGGCCGTAATCCTGCAGGGCGGCCGCGAAGATCTCGCTGGCGGACGCGCTTTGCCGGCTGGTCAGAACAACCAGCGGGCCGTCATACGCGATGTCCGGATCGGGATCGGTCGAGATTACGACGCGATCGTTGGAGCCTTTGGTTTGCACCACCGGGCCGTTCTTGAAAAACAAACCGGTGAGCGAAATGGCCTCCTCGAGCGAGCCGCCGCCGTTCCTCCGCAGATCGATAACGAGCCCGGCGATCTTCTCTTTCTTCAGCCGTTTCAGAAGCGCGAGGACGTCGCGGGTGGTGCTCTTGTTGTGGCCCTCCATGTCGGCGTAAAACGAGGGGAGGGTGAGCCAACCGAGCTTTACCGCATCGCCGTTGCGATCCTTCTTGATGATGATGTCGGCGCGGGCTTCCTGGTCTTTCAGGTTAATTTTATCGCGCACCAGTTCGATGGTTTTGCGCTGGGAAGGATCGGCCGCGTTGGCGGGAATCATGAGCAGCCGGACCTTGGTCCCCTTTTTGCCGCGGATCTGCTCGACCACTTTGTCGAGCCGCATGTCGCGCACGTCGTTGAAATCTTTCGAGCCCTGAGCCACCGCGGTGATGCGGTCGCCGATTTTGATTTTCCCGCTCGTTTGCGCCGGACCGCCGGGGACGAGGCTCTCGATTTTCGCGTAGCCGTCTTCGCTCCGAAGCATCGCGCCGATCCCGACCAGCGAGAGGCCCATGTTGATGCTGAAATTCTTCAGGTCCGACTGGCTGAGATACTCCGAGTGCGGATCGTAGGCCTGCGCGAGGGAATCGAGGAAGAGCTTCACCTGCTCTTCGGCGTCCTCTTCGTGAATGGTGCGGAGCATCCGGTCGTAGCGGCGCTCGACCAGTTTCGGCCCGGGCTCGATCGGATGTTCGCTCAGGGTTTCCTGGAGCAATTCGTTCGCGATCCGTTTCCGCCAGAGGTCGTCGGCCTCGGCGTCGTCTTTCGGCCAGGGCGCTTTTTGCCGGCTGAGCAGGACGGTTTCATCCGTCTTGAAATTCATCGGCTGCTTCACCAGCTGCTTGATTTTCGCGACTCGATCTTCCACTCGTTTCTGGAAAACCGCGAAAATCTCGTGGGCCGGTTTCAGGTTCCCGAGCAAGACGTCGTCATCGAGCGCGGTGCCGAATTTCGCGGTGAATCCGTCCACGTCCTTCTGGGTGAAGAAGAGGTGACTGAAATCGAGCAGCTCGAGGTAACCGGTCAGGAGCTTCTTCGAGATCTCGTCATTCAGCGGATGGTGGGTGTAGTGCCCTTCCTCGAGGAGGCGGCCGACCGAGACGCCGATCTGCTCGGAATCGGTCTTCGCCAGCACCGGCTGCGCGGCCAGAGCGACCCCAAGAATCCCCGGCAGCAACGCAACAATCGAACGGTGAAAAGTTTTCATAAATTCGGACGGAAAAAGTCGCAGAAACTACTTTGAAAGCAAGGGAAGCGGGCTTCGGCAATACGCCCAAAGTGAAGGGTCAGACAACAGCCACGCGGGAAGATTCAAAATAAGATGAGCGCGCAAACCGGGGTGTCTGATGCAATTTCCATTCCCGCGGCTGGGGATATAGTTCGCCTCCACGCGAAATCATGATGAGCGCTTACCAGACATTCACCGGCGGGATTTTCGAGACCAACTGTTACGCGCTGGAGGCGCCCGAGGGTTGGATTCTCTTCGACGCGCCCGACGGCGCCTGCGACTGGCTGGTGAGCGAGGAGATCGCGCCGAAGCTGCTCCTGCTCACCCACGGCCACATCGATCACATCCTCGACGTGGCGAAAATCAAAAAACGCTTCGGTTGCCCGGTCGGGATTCATCCCGAGAGCGCGCCGATGATTTCCGATCGCGACTTCTTCCGCGACTACGGGTTCCAATTCGAGATCGAGCCGGTCACGCCCGATCTCCTGGTCGCCGCGACGCCGGCGCAGGAATTTCTCGGGAAGAACTTCGAGGTCCTCGAAGTGCCGGGGCATTGTCCGGGCAGCCTCTGTTTCCTATCCCGGCCGGATGACCTTCTGATCGGCGGCGACGTCCTTTTCGCCGGCGGCGTGGGACGTTGGGATTTGCCCGGGGGCGACGGCGAACTGCTCTTCAGCGGCATCCGGGAAAAGATTTACTCGTTAGGCGACGAGATCACCGTGCTGCCCGGCCACGGACCCGCCACGACGATCGGCGCCGAGCGGCGCGGGAACCCGTTCGTGCGGTAGCTCAGCTCTTCTCTGGGGAGCACAGGCCGCTGGCCTGTTCTTCGCGGCGGCTCGCCGCGAAGTCCGGCGCGTTCGTGAACGGCCGCGCGTGAGACCGGTTGGCGCGCTGTGCCAAATGCAGCCGGCGAGACGACCTACGCCTCGAGCAAATTTGTGACCGTCGTCCGCAACGGATCGAAACCAGGAATTCCAGCAAGAACCTCGCCTAACGACCCTAGGGCCGCGGGAATATGCTCGAGGAACCCCTGGTGCCCCCGCACCAGCCCGAGATAGCCATAGGCGCCGAGTGCCTGCATCAGGCGTTGCAGCGCGCAGAGTTGCAGCTTTTCCGCAAACTCGGGATCGTACACCTCCGCCCGTTCCCGGTAGAAAGCGATCAGCTCGGCGCGCTCCGCTCTCGTTAGGCAAACGTAAGGGTCGTAGAGGAGCGAAGCGAAATCATACTCCGCCAGCCCCGGGCGCATCCCTTGGAAATCGATCAGGTACGCCTCCTCTTCGCGCACGATGATGTTCTGCGATTGGAAATCGCGATGCACCAGCACCCGGGGGAAACTCGCCAGTCTTTCGGCGATCGCGTGCAGCGCCGGCAAAGCCGTGAGCTCCCGCAGCGTCTCGGACGCGACTCCGAAATGCCGGCCCAGACATTGCTCGAAAAAGTAATGCTGCTCCCAAAGATAAAGCACGGCGTCAAACTGCTCCGGAAGGTCTTTCCGAATCGCGGCAGAATCCGCCTCCGACACGCGATGCAAATGCGCAATCGCCTCCAGCGCGGATTCATATAGCGGCCGCCGCACGGACCAGCTCTCCTCCCGGTAACTCCAGAGGTCGCGCTCCCCCAGATCCTCCAGCCAGATCAAACCCTCGGCCGGGTCGTGGAAGTAAATCTTCGGCGCCCGAATCGCGTGGTCGGTGAGAAACTCCGCGATCTCGACGTAACGCTGATTCTCCGAGTGCTCGCCGGTGTATTTCAGAAGCACGATCGATTGCTCCGGCGAAAACCTGATCCGGTAAAACTTCCGGCCGGAGCCGCCCTTCTCGATCGGCACAATCTTCACCTGCTCGCTCTCGAAACTCGGGAAGCGCATGCGCGTCTGGCGGAGCAGGATATCGGAAAGAATCATTTAGAGGACGGCGTCGAGATAAGTGCCCGCCGCGGGGCGGCGCGAAGCGCGGACGATACAGCGTTTCAGAATCGTGCGAGAAGCAATTTGTGCACCGGGCCAGAGGACCGATTCCTCGATTGTCGCCCCGGCGCCCACCGCGCAGCCGGCCCCGACCACGGAGAAGCGATCGATCGTCGCGCCCGGATCGATCACGGCGTCGGGCGCGCAGCGGACCGGCCACTCGTTAGGCTGGAGGTAGGCCGGGCGCCAGCCCCGCTCGATGATCGCGCGCTGTGCCGCCAGATATTGCGCTGGCGAGCCGAGATTGAACCACGCGCCTTCGTTCGAGATCACCCCGCCGATCCGGCCGCCTTCCCGGATCCATTGCACCAGCATCGGGATGAAGGAAATCTTCTCGCCTAACGAGAAGCGAGCGAAGGCGCTCGGGTTCCAGATTGAGACATTCGCGTAATCGAGCTGCCCGGGATGACCCAGCCGGTGGCCGATATCAAGCACCTGCCCATCGCGGAAAGCCACCTGCGCGGCCAGCCCAGTCTCGCGCAGCGCGAGCGTCACGTCGTTCCCGCGGCGCGCATGCTCTTCAAACAACGGCGCGAGCGGGAGATCGGTCAGGACGTCGCCACTGTAAACGGCGAACGGCGCGTGGCCGAGAAGCGGTTCGGCGTTTTTAATCCCGCCGCCCGTCTCGAGCAGGACCGGCTCATGTGACAACTGCACCGGCCGGCCGCGATAATTTCCGTCCGCAAACAGCGTTTCAAATGCTTCCGGGAAATGGTGCGTGTTGATCACGAACCGCCGCACACCGGCGGCGGCGAGTTGATCGAGCGCGAAGGTGAGCAGCGGTTTTTGCAGGATCGGGACGAGCGGCTTCGGCAGTTCATCCGTCAGGGGCCGGAGCCTCGTGCCAAGTCCGGCGCCGAGGACAAAGGCGCATTCAATCATTAGGGAATGTTAACGACTTCGACCAGACCGATGCCGCTGGTGGCGTTGGCGCCGCGGACCACGGCCGTGTAACCCCCGGCGGGCACGGTGGCAAAAATCGCCGCCTCCCGCACGTCGTTAGGCGCGAGCCCGGCGGAGGCGATGATGCCGCCCTGGGTGTCCTGCCAGTTGTCATTGAAGGCGAGGAGAGCGCCGTTGCTATCGTGCAATTCGATGGTCGGATCCTGGAGCGCGCCTGTGACACCGTGGCTGCCTAACGACGGCCCGATTGCGCGCACAAAGATGTTGGCCTGGGCGGATTCTTCCTCGGAAACGATCAGGCCACCGATCAAGACCTGGTCGCCCGTCTCGACCAGGCCGCGCGTGCTGATGTTGCCGAACTGCGACGCTGGGGTGGGATCAAGATCGTAAGCTTCGACCAGAGCGGTGCCGGTGCTGCCATTCTTACCCTGCAGGATGGCGGTGTATGCGCCCGGATCGAGAGTGGCGACGATAGCCGCTTCGAGGTCGTTGTCCGGCTCCAAGCCGGTCGCGCTGATCTCAGCCTCCTGCGTGTCGCGCCAGTTGTCGTTGGAGAAAATGGTGGCTCCGGCGCCATCGTGCAGTTCCAGAGTCGGATCCGCCAGGACCCCGGTCACGCCAAAGGGCGCTAGCGAAGGTCCAAGGCCGCGCAGGATCACTTTTTTCGGGCTCGAGCCGGTGATAATAAAACCGCCGATCGGCACTTCTTCTCCCGTGCCGACACTTTCGCGAGTCGAGATGTTGAGCTGCCGCGCCGGGTGGATCACCGACCCGCTGTCGTTAGGCTCGGTCGCGGAGAGGAACTCGGAAAGGTTCGTCTCGCCGTCGCCATCCGCATCTCCGTCCGGCCCGCCCAGTTGCGGATCGTCGATCTGCCCTAACGATAAGCGGGAAGCCTGAAAACTGGTGAAATCGACCTCCGCGGAAATCCCCACCCGGCTAATGAACGGGTCGGGATTTCCCGTCCGGGTATCGACCCACACCGGCACTGCTGGCACATCGGGATTGGTCGATTCCGCGATCCCGAGATAATCGCCGAGCATGTACCCCTGGTCGGTCAGTGGCGCGAGCGTCGCGTCGGTGGTCTTACTCGTGAGCCGAAGATTGGGCGCCCAGATCGCGCCGCCGTCGAGGGACTGCGCGAAGTAGAGATTGCAATGCGTGGTGTCGCCGGGCGCGTTGTCGCGTTGATCGTAGAAACTCGCAGTCAGTCGCTGCCCGTCGGGCGAAGCTGCGAGCGCCGCATTAAAAACTCCCGTGCCCGGATTATCCGTGATCGCGACCGGCGTCGTCCAGGTCGCGCCGGCGTTCGTACTCTTGGTGAAAAAAATCCGCGGCAGACCGGCGGTGTCCAGCCCTTGGTAGACTAGCGATAAGTGCCCATTGATCCGATCCGTCGTCGCCGAGGGCAGGAACACGCCGTTGCGAATATTCGGCTGATCGTAACGGGCGACACTGGTGACCGGAGTCGGCGCACCGAAAGTCACGCCCCCGTCGTTCGACAGGACCATCTCGATCTCTTCGGGCCCGGGTGCCGGCGCGTCGCCGCCGGTGAAACCGCTCCCGCTGAAATTCCAATAAATGATCGCGAGCCGTCCACCGCGCAGGAAAACTGGCTGCGATCCCTGCGCGCTCGTCGTCGCGACATGGATCGGCGCGGCCTCGCTCCAGGTCACCCCTTGGTCGTCGCTGTACGCGCGAAAGATCGGCGACGCGTTGGTCGTCCCAAATTGCGTCCAGGTGACCACGATCCGCCCGGCCGACGCCGTGCCGCTGAAAGTGTTGATCGCCATCCAGGGCTTGTCGGGAAAGATGCTGTTGTTCGGCGGCCGATAGACGACGAACGGCGCCTCGAACGTCGCACCGCCATCGGTCGAACGGCTCACGAGGATGGTGCCGTCCGCGAAACCTGGAGTCGTCGTGCCCTCGGTGGTCAAAAATAGGCGATCGCTCAAATCGATCCCCGCCACCGGATCGGTCGCGCGCAGGTAGGGGCCGCCGGAAGCCATTGTTAGGTTGGGAATCAGCGCCCGGTTCCAAGTCAAGCCACCGTCGTGCGTGACCGAGAATCCGCAATCGACTGCGCCGCCATCCGTGAACCGACCCTCCTGAAAAACCGCGGCGAGAAAATCCGGATCGACCGGCGAGCGCGCGATGTGCGGCTCGGCCTGCGCCCGCATATTCGCGGGCAGCGGCGCGGGATCGTCCCCAAGCCGCAGATCGGGCGCGACTCGAAGGTCCAGAGCTACCGGAGCCTCGGCGGCGAGCGCGAATCGATGGGCGGAGAACGCCGGTTGAACGAGATCACCGCCCCGATCGAGCAGGGCAAGGGCGCCGGAAGAAAGCCGCGCCAGCGGAACCTGTTGGAGGGCGGCCGGCCAGCGGCTGCGATCGACGGGGGCCGCATTGATCGCCGCGCCGGGAACGGGCGCAGCCGAACTCGTTAGGCAAACGAAGGCGGCGCCGAGCACGCACCCGCGACGAAGAAGCAGAGCAGTTTTCAGGGTGCAAAAAGCTACCCCACCTCCCGGCTTATTCCAGATTGTAAACTTCAATCAGCCCGACGCCGGTCCCGCCGTTCTTGCCGCTTTCGATCGCGGTGTAGGCACCCGGAGCGAGCATCGCGAGGATGGCCGCTTCCGCGGAATCGTTAGGCGCGAGCCCGCTCGCCTGCAGTTCGGCGGCCTGTGTCGTCTCCCAGTCGTCATTCGTTGCCACCACGGCGCCGTTGCTGTCGTGCAATTCGAGCACCGGATTCGCCAGGGGATTGGCGACTCCCGCCGCGCCTAACGACGGACCCAGACCACGGATCACCACATCGCTGCGGCCACCCGCGCCCCCGACCATGATAAAACCGGCGATCATCACCTCGCCGCCAGTCCCCACGAACCCGCGAGTGCTGATATTCGCCAGTTCCGAATTAAGACCGGTCGATAAATTGTAAACCTCCACCAACCCGACACCGGTTCCGAGATTGTTGCCGTGCTCGACCACGGTGTATTGGCCGGCGGCCAGCGAAAGCAGAACCGCCGCTTCCGCATTCGCGACCGGGGCCAGACCAGTCGATTGAATCGCCGCCTGTTGCGTTTGCCGCCAGTTGTCATTGCTCGCGACCACCGCGCCGGTGCTGTCGTGCACTTCCACCACGGGATCGGCCAGCGCCCCCGTGACGCCCGCTGTGCCTAACGAAGGGCCAAGCCCGCGAATCAGGATCTCAATCGTCCCGGGCCCGCTCACGATAAATCCGGCGTCCAACACATTTTCCCCCGTGAGGACGAGAGCGCGCGTCGAGATGTTCAGCAGCGTCGGCGTCTTCTGCACCGCGATAAAAGCAGGTTGGAAACCCGTCGGAGCAAAGATCATGGCGGTGCCGTCGGGGGTTATTTTCTCGATCGTCGCGCTGAGACTGTTCACCACGTAAAGGTTGTCGGCGCTATCGATCGCGAGACCCACCGGACCACTTAAGCCGGCGCTTTCCGGCGCACTGATCGCGCTATAGCTCGCCGAGCTACCAGGTACCGTCGAAGACTTAGGGATGCTCAGGCTGCCCGCTGGCGTCCGATTCACCCCAAACCAACAACCGTTCGTCCCACGGCTGAGATATGGAATGCCAGGGTCCACCGTGTTCTGGAATACGCGGATATCCTGCACGCTGCCGGTGTCGAGGAAGATGGAATAGTCCGAGTTATTGCCGGGGGCGCGCCGCATGCGGTTGCCGATGATCGGGGAATTTGTGACCGCCGAAGCGAAAGCAATGCCGCCCGCGGAGAAGAGGGTGTTCCCGACGATGGCGATGTTTTCGCACGGCGTGTTCCCCACCCCGGAGTTAAACAGGATGCCATTACTGTCGGCATAGAGAGCTTTGATCGTGTTCCCGACGATCGTGATGTTCTTCGAGACAAAAGTGTCGTGGAACAGGCCATGCCAGTATCCGATGAAGGTGCACCCGGTCACGATCCCGCCATCGTAACCGGCTGGCATCCCGCCCGCGTTTCCCGCCTCCGGGAGATCGAAAGTGCAGTTAATGATCCGGCCATTCCGGGCGTAGACCGGCGTGGGATCATTTCCCATCGCCGCCAGGTTGATCATCGCCATACCGGTAAGATGAGTGCTGTAAACGCCGGTCCCGCCGTTCGTGACTTCGACGTTTTCGTAGAGCGCGTTATCCGGCAGGTGTAAGTCATTCACTCCACCGGAAGTAAGGATGGCGAAACACTCGTTATCCTGCCAGCCGCACCCGGTCACGGTGACATTGCGAATCAAAGGATTCGATCCGTAGAGATTGATTCCCTGGAAATTTCCGTGCGGATGAGAGTTATCGCCCCCGGGTCCGCTCCGGAACCAGGCGCAATCACAAGTCAGATCCTCGACGGACTGGTTGTCGTAATTCAAGGCCCAGCCATTCCCGAAAAGAGCACCATTACTCCCGGGATGCACGCCGGTCGTACCCGCGACCTGCTGGATGGTCGTGAGGTCACGCCCGGCTCCCTTGATGTGCCAGCCGGTTAACATCGCCCAGTCATAGTCCCAGGCGCCTTTCATCTCGTAAGTGCCCGCCGCGATGTGAAAAGTGATATTCGTCTCGCCCGCGTCGTGGAAGGACTTAAAGATGCCATCCAGCTTGGGTTGCGAAGAGCCATCGAAAGGATTTTGCACCGTGCCGGTCCCGGCTATCCCATCGGTGCGAAAGGCAATGTGAATGTGCCGGCCGCCGATTTGCTTGCCGGTAAGCGCGTCGGCCTGGGAAGTCGAGCTGGCACTGGGGACCGGGAGCGGTCCGAGATCCAGCCCCTCAGCCGAATAAACCTCGATCGTGTTCGAACCGTTGTTCGCCGCATAGAGTTTACCTAACGAATCAAAGGCTAACCCTTCCGGATTGTTTAAACCCGTGTTCGCGAAACTCCCAAGCGGGGCGCCGTTTGGCGCGAAGCGCTGGATTGTGTTGCTAAAGTTCGCCACGTAAAGATTGCCCGCCGCATCGAAGGCCATCCCAGTCGGCCGAAGCACGCTCGCGAAAACGCCGAGATCGACGCCGACCGGAGAAAACTTCTCCACCGTGTTCCCGCCGAAATTCGCCGCATAAAGATTGCCCGCGTGGTCAAAGGCCAGCCCGAGCGCGTTATTCAGGCCGGTGCTCGCGAAAACGCCGAGATCGGTCCCGTCGGGGCCGAATTTTTCGATCGTGTTCTGATTGGTCGAGACATAGACATTGCCGCTGGCATCGACCGCGACCCCGTTCGGTCCATTGACGAAGGCATCGGTAAACGACGAACCATTCCCGCTCGCGTCGTATTTCGTGATCGAGTTCACGCCGAAATTGGCGACGACGAAGTGGTCGGCGCGAGCGACGATCGAGGACAGCAGGAGCCCGGCGGCGAGGGCGAGAGCAGGAGTAAATTTCATCGGATGCGAGGGAGCGGCAAAAGCCGCCGGGCCTTCCCAGAGCAATCCGCGCACCACGGGGCGTTGTTCCCGGCGCGGGGATGGCGCATATTGCGGGCTCATGGCGTTCGAACTCGAATCCAGCTACCAGCCGCGCGGCGACCAGAGCCAGGCGATCGCGAAGCTGCTGAAATCGACCGCGGCCGGGAACCGGCACCAGACGCTGCTCGGCGTCACCGGCTCGGGGAAGACTTTCACCATTGCGAACGTGATCAAGGAGCTAGAGCGGCCGACGCTGATCATTTCGCATAACAAGACGCTCGCGGCGCAGCTCTACTCCGAGTTCAAGCAGTTCTTCCCGCGCAGCGCAGTGGAGTATTTCGTGAGCTACTTCGATTACTACCAGCCCGAGGCCTACATCCCGCGCTCGGACACTTACATCGAGAAGGACTCGTCGATTAACGAAGAGATCGAGCGGCTCCGGCTCTCCGCGACCAGTTCGCTCCTCTCGCGCCGCGACACGATCGTGGTCGCGAGCGTTTCCTGCATCTACGGCGTCACTTCGCCGGAGGATTATTTGCGCATGCTGTTGACCGTGAAACGCGGGCAACAGATCAGCCGCGAAGCGGTGCTCGGGCGACTGGTCGACATGCTCTACGAGCGCAACGACGTGGCCTTCGCGCGCGGCAAATTCCGGGTGCGCGGCGACGTGGTCGAGGTCTATCCCGCGACCGCGGATGAGGAGGCCGTGCGACTGGAATTCTTCGGCGATGAGATCGATGCGATCACCCGCTTCGATCCGCTGACCGGTCATGCGCAGGAGTCGTTAGGCGTGATTACCTTTTTCCCGGCCAAGCAATTTGTCACCCCGGCGGATAAGCTGAACCGCGCGCTCACCTCGATCCGGACGGAACTCGATGACCGGATCCGTTTTCTCGAATCCCAAGGCCGGCTGCTCGAGGCGCAGCGGCTAAAAATGCGCACTGAGTACGACCTCGAGATCCTCCAGGAGATGGGATTCTGCAACGGGATCGAGAACTACTCGCGCCATCTTTCCGGCCGCCCGCCCGGTTCGAAACCTTTCACCCTCCTCGACTTTTTCCCGAAAGATTACCTGCTCGTGATCGACGAATCGCACGCCACTATCCCGCAGATCGGCGGCATGTACGAAGGCGATAAATCGCGCAAGACCGTGCTCGTGGAATACGGCTTCCGGCTCCCGAGCGCGCTCGATAACCGGCCCCTCGAGTTCAAGGAATTCATGGGCGTGGCGAACCAGCTCGTCTACGTCAGCGCGACCCCCGCCGAGTTCGAGATCAAGAACAGCATCGTCGGGAACACCGGCTACTTCCCGCACAAGCGCGAGCGGATCGGACAGGATGAAGAAGTGCCCTTCGTGCTCCCGGGCAAAGCACCGCTCCACCTCAGCCGGACCGATCAATCGCCCGACGACTTCGATGTCCACACCCCCGGCTCGCCGCTCATCGTCGAGCAGATCATCCGCCCCACCGGCCTGCTCGACCCGCGGATCACGCTCAAGGAATTGAAGAACCAGATCGACGACACAATCGAGCTCTGTCGTCAGCGGGTGGAGAAACAGGAGCGCGTCCTCGTCACCACTCTCACGAAAAGGACCGCCGAAGACCTCTCCGATTACCTGCGCGATGTCGGCTTGAAAGTCCGCTACCTCCACAGCGATATCGACACCATCGAGCGGGTGGAAATCCTCCGGTCCCTCCGCGCGGGCGACTTCGACATTCTGGTCGGCATCAACCTGCTGCGCGAAGGGCTCGACCTCCCGGAAGTCTCGCTCGTCTGCATCCTCGACGCGGATAAGGAAGGCTTTCTCCGCAGCCAGACCTCGCTCATCCAGACCGCCGGTCGCGCCGCGCGCCATATCAACGGGGAGGTCGTGCTTTTCGCCGACACCGTCACCCAAAGCATGCAGGCGCTGATCTCGATCTCCGATTACCGCCGCACGAAGCAGATGGAGTACAACGAGAAGCACGGGATCACGCCCACGACGGTCCGCCGCGCGGTGCAGGAAAGCCTGCACACCATCCTGCGCGGACGCGAGATCGCCGCTTCGGTCGTGAATGAAGCGGGCGGGGATTTCAATCTCACCGAGCTCCTCCGCGAATTGGAAGACGAGATGCAAACCGCCTCGGCCAATCTGGAATTCGAGCGCGCGGCCTTGTTGCGCGATCAGATCATGGAAGTAAAAAGCGGCACCGGCCTAACGAAGATAGAACCGAAGCGCAAACCGGTGAAATATTCGCGGAACAACGGCCGCCGCCGCTCGCGGGTCTAGCGCCCGACCCGCCGTCAGTCGCGTTTTTCCCGCGGCCGCTCGCATGAATGTAGCTCCCATGATGGCTCATGGGACACCGCGTAGCTGCTTGCCTTTTTATTCTTCTCGGCTTCCAAGCAGTGGACGCCTCCGCTCAGCTCCCTGAGCGCGAAGGCCTCAACGGTCTCCCGGAAATCCCGTTTACCGATCTCAGCCAGCCTGACCAAAATGCGCTGGGTGCCGTCGCGCTCGCCCTGCATCCGGACGATTGGAAACACGCCGAGGGCGATCACTTCATCTATCACTATGTGCGGAGCTTTGTCGCCAGCCGCGCGGCGGTGGAGGCGGAGTTCAACTTCCGCGTCATCGCCGCCAAACTGGAGAAGGACCCCAGCGCGACCGAACATAAGTCTCACCTCTATCTCTTTGATCGTCCGGAGGATTGGGAGGAATTCCAGAAGGCCGGCCGATTGGAACCCTGGACCGGCGGCATTGCCTCGGGCGGAAGCCTTTTTCTGCTGCGCGACCCGACTTATAAATTTACCGGGAACACACTCGGTCACGAGATCGCTCATCTGCTCCTGCATCGGTTTTATGGCGATCTCCTTCCCTCTTGGCTAAACGAGGGCTTCGCCGAGTTTGTTTCGCGCGATGCGCGCGCCAGTTACCAACGGGCGCGCGGTTACCTGTCTAAACCGCACTCTTACTCGCTGGCGCCAGATCAACTCATCCCGCTCGAGGAACTGGTCGCGCTCACTTCCCCGCCTAACGATCGGGTTGAAACCTTTTACGACGAATCCGAACGGCTCGTCCGCTTCCTCGTGCACACGGACAAAGCGCGTTTCCTCCAATTGCTCCAGGTCATGAGCACCGGCGCGAAGTTCGACCGCACCTTGCTCGCCACCTATGCCGGAACCTTCGCGAGCAGGGATGATTTCAAAGCGAAGTTCCTCGACTACGTCTCCAAGGACTACAGCGCCACTCTGCAGGAGTAAACCGTGGGTCCGTGCTTCCTAGGTCTGAAAGTTAGTCGGGGGGAGAAAATACACACGCTCGACGCACGAATTGACCGCCTTGCACGGTGCGAATAAACCTAGCGAGAACAAGATCAGCCACCGCTGGCAAGGACGCGCGTGGCAGCGGGATGTGAGGGGGAGTCACCCAAAGAGGTGGGCGAACGGCGGGTAGGCGTGCGCTGCATCGCCAGGTTAGGCAGCGGTGGGTGGATTGAGCTTCCAAACACGGTATCCAAAAGTGCCCGCATAGAAAAGGTACAAAAGGTAGGGTAAGAAGCAAAATGCGGCGATGTGATCGCAACGCAGCAAGAGAAGAAAGAGGACGAGGGCGATGAGACCGTAAGGCCAGCCAATCAAGTACGCGTGAAACAGATTGCGCGCGCGAAAGAAAAAATAATTCCAAAGCGCATTGATTAACATCATGGCGAATAACAACGCCAGCGCCCATCGCCGAAAAGGCACGGTCTCGGAAATGGAAAACAGACGATAAAGGAGGACAAGGCAAATGACGTAGTAGAAGGCGCCGATGACGACCCAACCCCAGAGTGGCGGGACATAGCGTGGAACGCGCAACTGGGCAAAGCGGACCTTGATGCCGCTGCCCGCCAACACGCCTTCGAGAGCAATCGACAGGATGCAAGCAGCGAGGGAGTAAATGAGTGCACGAGTCATCTCCGATCTACTATGCGCGAAGCCGTCTAACGAGAACAAGATCAGCCACCGCTGGCCGGAGCGCGTGCGGCGGCGGCGGTAGAGGTTGGAATCATTAAAAACTTGAGCGTACGCCGGCCAGCGGCTGGCTGCTTCGCCTGGTGAGGCGTTTTGGTGTGGCAGGCTCAGGTGCGTGCGAGAAGCTTCGCTGGCCAACAGGAAAGAATGAGAGCACCTCCGATAATGGAGAGAAGCACAATTTGCTGCGCGATGCCAGCCGCGGTGACTGCCCCTGCCACCGCGGCAAAGACGAGCAAAACAATGTTGGCCGCGCGGCAGGCCATACGTAATCCAAGGCCACAGCGACCATAGGCGCGGTGAAGCAGATTAAGTACTCCGACCAATGCTATCGCGATGCCGGAGCCGAAGAACCAGACGCGAGCGGTTGCACTCGATGTCGCCAACCGAAAGGTCGTGAGCATGTGCAAGAGTCCAGTGCCGACGATCGCCCACGCGATGAATGCATAGAGGCGGCTAAATATGAAACCTGCAACGAGTGGGGTCAGGAGAATATTCTTTCGGATCATTCACAGTTGTCAGTTTTAAGACGTTCCTCGGGTTTATCTTCGGCACTTGCGCCATTCCAGCGCAATAATATTCTCCTGCCCCCTCCTCTCTCTGCCATGATGGGAGAAAGCCCGGGGGAGAGCAGCCACTGCGTGCTGACCTCGGTCGAACGCAAGAGCGGCTACCTCCTGATCGGAAAACTCCAGACGCGCACCGCGGCCGAAACCAACCGCGCCTTGCTGGGCCTGCTGGCGCGTCATCCGGGGCGGATGCGCACGATCACGGCGGACAATGGGACCGAATTCCATTGGTATGGCCAGGTCGAAGCAGTCAACCCGGTCAAGTTCTACTTCGCCACCCCGCATCACAGCTCTTGAGCGCGGTACGAACGAGAACACCAATGGACTCATTCGGCAGTATCTACCCAAAGGACAAAGCATGGCTCGAGTCACCCAAAGCCAATGCGATCTCATCGCCGCTCACCTCAATAACCGACCTAGAAAAAGACATGGCTACCAAACACCCAATCAATGCTTCCTTACGACTTACCAAATGTTGCACCACAAAGTTGAGCCTAGGTGATTCGCGCCGTAAACAGGGGCGCGCTGAACAAGAGAGTATGTTCGAGTGCATGGACGTCTCGCATCAATCTACCACATCCCGGGAAGTAAGCGCTTCGTGCGCGCGGCATAGTCACGATATTCGGGATACTCCTCCGTAACAAGCGTCTCCTCACAGCGGATCCGGACTAGAATACCAACGGTCGCGAGAACGCCCAAGAAAATCGTGAGCGGCGAAAAATGCGCGAGCACGCCAGCCCAGACGAACAGGCAAATCGCGGCATAAATTGGATGTCGAACGTAACGGTACGGTCCGCTCGTCACCAACCCTCCAGCAGTGGCCTTGGCGTCAGCATGGAAGCTACGCATTCCGAAGGTCATTCGCGCCCAGACCATGAGCAGCGCCGCTGCGACCTGTAGGGCGATTACCCAAGGCTCTGATGAAAAGAGGGCATGTATCGTCAGAAGCGCGACGAGCGCGATTATGATCAACGCGAAGCCAAGGAGGGAGAGTCGTCTCATTGAGGTCGAATTTCGCCGCACGTCGGAAAAGCAATCGAAGGTACCAAAACACTAACGAGAGCAAGATCAGCCCCCAGCGTAAAGTAAACCACGCAGCGCGGCGCTGGCGAGGACGCGCGTGGCGGCGGGTGAAGAGGTTGGAGTCATGGGAAACCTGGCTTCGCGCCGGCCAGCGGTTAGTAACTGTCTTGGTGTCAAGCGGTCGTGGGAAGAGGTTTGAGAGCGGTGTTGAGGACTAGAAGGAGCTTTCGCATCACGGCGGTGAGGGCGAGTTTCGCGGGTTTGCCGGCGGCGCGCAAGCGTTGATAAAACTCGCGCAGGATCGGGTTATAGCGGGCCGCGACCAGGGCCGCCATGTAAAGCCCGCTGCGCACCGCGCGCCGTCCCCCGTAAATGGCACGGCGCCCACAGAGCCTGCCACTGTCGCGGTTAAAGGGTGCGACTCCGGCCAGGGCCGCGGCCTGGCCCCGGTTGAGTTCCCCAGCTCCGGCATTTGCGCGAGGAGCAGGGCGGCCGTGCGCGTTCCTATCCCACGCACGGCCGTGAGCTTCTCCGCCTTGGCCGCAAGCGCGGCCGACCCGGCGATTAACTTCTCGATGAACAGGTCCACTCTCGCCAGCTCCCGCTTGATCTGCCCGATCAACCTTTGCTGCAAGCGCCGCAGCTCCTTCTGTTCCAACTGCGCCGCGCGATTCTCTTCCATGACCAGGAGGCGGCCCAAGTGTCGCCGCTGCCGGTCCAGCTCGAGAGCTTCTCCTGCTCGGGGCTCCAGACCCGTCGCGGCGCCGGCTGGAGCGCCTCCCCAAAGGCGCTGAGCAAGCGGGCATCGATCTGATCGGTCTTCGCCCACCAGCCGCTGGCCCGCGCGAACTGCCGCACCCGGCTCGCCTGCACCAAGCTGACTGCGATCCCTTCTCTCTGTAAGCCCTGCACCAGCCGCCGTTCATAGCCACCGCTCGCCTCGCAGATCACCTGCACTTCTGCTCCTCGCTGGCGTAGCCACCCCGCCAGGCGACACACGCCTTTGGCATCGTTGCCGAAGCGCCGCTCCGCAGACCCCGCGGCTGCGTCCAGGTGCTCCTTGGCGATATCAATTCCAACGTAGATTTTTGCTCCCTCTTTCATTAGCTTCCTCCTGCTTGTAAGATGCGAGCTGGTCAGGCCGGTCCCCGGCCCCTGGGCATGGGAGGCCTGCTTGGCCGCTCAAGTAACTGTTCGAGTTGTTCCAATGATCGGGCCCCAGGGCAGGTGCCGATCAAACTAACCAGTCGCTCTCATCCCCAGAAGAGTCCGAGCTGCTGCATCGCGGATCTTGCACCCGCCCTCTCTTCTACTCTAGAAGCGGGCCCGAGCTAAAGATACAGGCTGCATCGCTTGGTTAGACCATTACGGCGTCTTTCCGAAGGTCATCGGTACCTTGATGACATCCCTCGAAGAAGGAACTTTGGCGAAGTTCCACCCGCTAAGAATCGCGGCTCCGTAATCATCAAGGATGCGGAAGCCGCAGCTTTTCGCTACAACAATCTTCGAAATCGTCCGATCCGGCTTCAGGTGCACTTCGTAAAGCGCGGAGCCCGACATGTGAGCACGCCTAGCCTCGTAGGGATACGGCGGCACGGCGAATACGTGCGATGCGGCAACCACAACAGCACAACAACAAATAACGAGCTGAAGATAACGCATTTAGGTCTAACGAGAACAAGATCAGCCACCGCTGGTGGGGGCGCGCGTGGCGGCGAAAGAAGGGGTTGGAGTCATGGGAATCTTGGGCGTACGCCGGCCCGGGGTTGGCTGAGGGAATGTGGTTAAGGGCAAGCAAAGCGCTGGACGGAAGACGCGGTCGGAGCGTTGAGTGGACTTCCGATGGGACTGGGAACCAAACCAATCCAAAGGAAGGCCAAAGCC
>JBBSED010000024.1:0-53354 GCA_038240025.1 Chthoniobacterales bacterium | reverse complement strand
CGGATTATCCATCGGCCCGATGAGCCCGTATTCCACGGTCCACCAATGGAAGCGCGAGAGCAGCGCCATCTCTGAGGGTTCGCCGAGGTCGCGCTGCCGCTCCTCCACCAGCTTGGTCGCGGCCGCGAGTTCGTTAGGCTCAGGGTTCGGCAGCTCCTTCAGGATGGAGAGATGCCGGATCGCTTCGTAAAGCTCGAAGTCTTTTTTCGAGGACATCGCCTTCGCGCCCACCTCGCCGAAACGCTGCAGGTAGTCGGCGTATTCTTGGTCGACGATGATCGGCGCGTGGCCGGCCGCTTCGTGGACGATGTCGGGCGCGGGCGTGTACTCGATGTGATTGATCTGGCGCATATCGCAGGCGATCACGAGCACGCGATAAGCCTGGAATTCCATGAAGGCCGCCGGCGGGATGAAGCCGTCCACCGCGACGCAACCCCAGCCGATTTGGCCGAGAATTTCGTTCATCTCCTCGATCCGCGGAATGCGGTCGAAGCTGATCCCGGTGTTGAGCAGGCCCTGAAAGTAGAGTTTGTGGGCGTATTCCTTCAGGAAGAAAACGTTTTGCCGCATGATGAACCGCCAGACCGCGTGATCGATCGAGGTGTAGTCGTCGTAACGCTGATCGACTGCGAACTGAAGCAGGTGTTTCGGCAACGCGGCGACCGCGGCGTTGGTGGGTTTTGAAATGGAATTCATGGGCGATATCCTCCGGCTAATAATCGCACAGCCCGCGCGGCTCGGCAGATAAAAACTAGAACTGCTTCCGGACCATCTCAACCGCAGTAGAGCTGCCCGCGAATAAGTCGCGGTGGATTGCCGCAGATGGCTCATGCTTGATGTGCGCGAGCGGGGGGTCTCTGGTCCTCGTCGTACACGACCACAAGCGACGCCCTCGAACCTCCACCGCCGGGGAGCAGAGAATCCCGGGCGTTAGCTTGGTCGCTCGCCTGGGAGTCTCACCAGTTCACCGGCCCCTCAGAGAAACCCTCTCTTAATCCAACCGGACATGGCACAACCAATGCTTTATAGTAATTATACTCGTTATGATTCTTGTAAGCCTCAACCCTTTCGTTCTCCGCCGCATCTTCATCGTCATCCTTGCGCTCATCGGGCTCTCCTGCGCCACCGCCTATAGCGAGCCCCTCCTCATTTCGGTCAAATCCACCCCTTACGACCGCCAGATGACTCGGATCCGTCCGATCCTGACGGCTGACGGCCACGCCGAGCGCAGCCAGGTTTCCCTCCGATTGGTCAACCAATGGATCGGCGGCCTGCGTTCGATCCCCTACGGTTTTACCGCGGTGTGGAAAACTCCGGCGGAAACGAAGTCCGGCGCCCCCGCCGATTGCAAAGCGAAAGCGGTCGCCCTTTACGAGCGGATGAAAGACAACGGCGCGACCGAGCTGCGCCTGGTGATTGGCAAACGCACGACGACGAGCCGCTCCACCCACGCTTGGGTCGAATGGAATTGCGAAGGCACCAACTACGTTTTGGATCCGACGATCAACTGGATGGCCTACCGCAGCAGCGATCTCGGTTCGCGCACCTACGTTCCCTACTACGCGTTCGCGGGGCAGAAGAAGTATCGCGCCGCTTCGGCGACGCTCGTCGCGCAGAACTAGCTCGCTCCAGTTGCAGACCGTCGCTGGGTCGAGGAAGGCGGGCAACCTGCGGGGGCTGATCCCATTCGAGTCATCCCGATTCAATTTCGAAATCCTAATCATGAATCGCGGTTTGGCTGCGTTCTGGGCGAGCGCGCTTTCCCGTTCAGAAATCGACGATTTCTCGCCTTGTGGGCTCAACAAACGGGACGATACTCAGCACGGAAAAAATCGGACTCTGCTCGTGGCGGAAAAAGATTTGCTCTCGGAGAATATTTTTATTGCCAAAATCGGGGCGTTTTTCTATTCTCATTTTTGTAGCTATGGAAATTATGAAGACAAATACCCTCTCATCGCGCGCCAAATCCCTTCTGCTTTGTGCTGCGCTGGCCACCCCTTCGCTCGCCCTGGCCGGCGATCTCGTTCTGCAAAAGGCGCCGCCGCTCACCGTCGAGCAGGCGCCTGCTTATCCGGAGAACGTCGCCCGTTATCACCTGGGCGCCGCCGTCAGCGCACTTCCGCAGAAAGGCGCGGCCAATCTCGTGCTCAGCTCGAACGGCGAGGATCGTAACACTTCGGAAGCGGCGTTGCTCTGCGACGATCCGACGACCGGTTACCAACTGCCGGCCGGAAAATCCAGCATCCTGGTTTCCCTCGCCAGCATCGAGAACATCCAGAGCGTCTCGCTCCTGAATGACGGCGCGAAAGGTGACCTCTCGATTGCGGTCTCGAACGCCGATGTGCCGGCGAACAGCCCCGAGTGGCGGGAACTGGACACGCAGAAGATGACCGCCGGTCCCCTAGTCGCGAAGATCGGACCCGGCGAAGCCAAATATGTCCGCCTCACCTTCAACGTGACCGAACCCGGCCGCATTGCCGCCTTCGGCGTGTTTGCGACCCCGGCCGTTTCTGATTTCACGATGCCGCGGCCGCACAAAGCGAGTTTCGAAAACGATTCGCCGAGCTTCGCGCTGATCAATTACAACTACACCGATCTGCATGCGCGGGCGCGGGCGCTCTACGCCAGCTCGGGCGATCTCAAGCAGGCGAACAAGATGATCGACGACCAGTCAGCATCGGCCTACCAGTTTGCCAAGGGTGATGCCACCCCGACGGCGGTGATCGATCTCGGCCGGGAGCGTTCGCTTACTCGCATCTCAGCGATCTACGCAAATCAACCCGGGAGCGTCGACTTCTACGTGCTCGATCGGTTGCCGGTGGAATCCGCGGCCGCGGACCAGCCCGCCATGCAGCAGATCGCGGATGTGCCACAAAGCGCCGATCTACCCAGCACCCTGAAGGTAAGCGACAAAATGCTCGCTGGCCTCAAGTCTGTCGGCACGGTGGTGAATACGAACAAAGGCCGCGCCTCGGTTGATTTCCCGGCGGTCAAGGGTCGCTACGTCATGCTGAAATGGCACCCGGCCAGCATTTCCGGCGAGAGCTTCTCCGTGGCGCAGGTCGCGGCCTTCGGCACTTCTCTCCGCAATCGCACGGCTCGCGACGCCGGTCGCAGCCAGGTGGCGAGCGAAGGCGATGAGGCAGCGACTGACAGCAAAGATCTCGCGGACGGCAAGAGCATTCTCGACAACAAAGACATCCCCGCCGAGGGGCTCGCCGAAGAGCGGCCTCCGGGCGAAGGCCCTCCGCCGGCACTCCCCGATGTGCCCCCGTTCACCTTCATCCCGCAGGGGGCGCCGGGATCTGGGCCGGTCGTCCCGCCGACCAGTCCCTGACGCCTGACGAATTCTCAACTCGCGAGCCCGTTCACCGACCCCGGTGAACGGGTTTTCGCTTTTCACCGGGAGCGGCCTTCAGAGTTGGTCGCGAATGATTTTGAAAATCGCGGTGTTATCGAGGAAACCGCGCAGCCCTTCGGTCCCGGGACCGCGCCCGGCGGCCAACACATCGGCGACATTGTTCCGCGCGGTCGGCGCGTAGGCGGCGGCCGGTTCCTGGGCGAAAGCCGCGCCCAGCGGGCTGGGGACTGCTTCACCCGAAGACGAATCCGGCGCCGCGGAAGGCACGTTTCGTCCCTGCGGACCGTTCGGTCCGGTCGCCCAAGTAAGCGCGGGTTCGCCGGCGGCGTTCACGCCCAGGATGGCGATACCGCTGTCGCGGCGAAAAGGCGAACCGTTAAGCGCCAGGCCGCCCATCCCAAGATTCCCGGCCACCAGCACGGTCGAGTTTTCTCCCGTGTAAGCGTCCGCCACGCCGACCGCACGATCGAATTCGACCGTTTCGGCGAGCGTTCCTTCGCCGTGATTTTGTCGCGCCGCGGATCCCATCAGGCCGGCGTCCACAATCAGAAGATAACCGCCGGGATTCCATTGCAGCAGCTCGATCGCCCGCCGCGTCATGTCCGCGAGCGACGGCTGCTCGCTGCCCGCCGCGATCTGTTTGGCAAACGCCATCTCGCCGCCGCTGAACAGGCCGAGCAGACGTGGCCGGCGCCAGCGCGGGACATTCTCGAGCTCAGCCTTCGTCCGAACCATCTCGTAACCGTCCCGGCGCAACTCCAGCATGAAATCCCGCCCATCGCGGCGTTCACCCCCTTTGGAATCAGGCAGGAATTCCCCGCTGCCGCCGCCCAGCGCGATATCGATTTTCTTTCCCTCGACGAAACTTCGGGCCACTTCATCCGGAAGTTTGCGGCCCGGCGCGTAAAAGGCCGCTGCGGTTGGATTCGTTAGGCGCGTGTTCGTGACCAATCCGATCGAGCGTCCTTTTTCCCGGGCCAGATCGATCATGGTCGCGAGCGCCTTGCCCGGAGAATCACCGTCGGCCACACCACGATTATTGACCTTTACCCCGGTGGCCAGCGTCGTCGCCGCGGCCGCTTCATCGGGCGCCGCGAAATCGAGCGAAGCATTCGCGAGCAAGGCCAGTGCCGGCAGTTTTTCCAGCGCCAGCTTCGCGTTCGCTCCCCCGGCGTAGAGGCGGGTCGCCGCGATCCGATCGGGCGTGAGACCCTCCCCGATAAAAAGCACGATCCCGAACGGCTTTTGCACCACCCAGTGGCGAAAATAGACCACGCCCAGGCCTAAAAAAATTATCAGGCACAGGAGCGCGAGAAGTTGATTGCGCCAACGCATCTCCTCGATAGAGCGGGCGGTGCCCGGCTTGTCAATCCCCCAGGAGCGGGAAAACCCCTTGAGGCCAGTCGCGGCCACCCGCAGAGTGCGCCCTATGGCCAAACCGGTCCTCTTGGTGATTCGCGACGGTTGGGGAATAAACCCGGATGGAAAGGAAGGGCGCGAGAAGAATGGCGACGCCACCTTGCTCGCCCAGACTCCCTTTCACGATCAGCTTCTGCGCGCCTACCCCCACGCTACCCTGAGCGCGAGCGGCAGCGACGTCGGGCTGCCAGATGGACAAATGGGGAACTCTGAAGTCGGGCATTTGAACATCGGGGCGGGCCGGGTCGTTTATCAGGATCTCACCCGGATCAACAAGGCGATCGCCGACGGTAAATTGCCGCAGAATGAAGTTCTGCGGGCCGCGTTCCAGCAGGCTCGCTGCGGTCGTCTGCATCTCATCGGTTTGGTGTCGGATGGCGGAGTGCACAGCCACCTCGCGCATCTCGTCGCGCTCGCCGAAGCGGCGAAAGGGGCCGGGGTCGAGGATATCTTCGTGCACGCGATCACGGATGGGCGCGACGCTTCGCCCACCGGTGGAGAGGAATATCTGGCGACCTGCGCCGCGCAGCTCGCTCCTACCGGCGCGCAAATCATCACCGTCGTCGGCCGCTACTTCGCGATGGATCGCGACCGTCGTTGGGAGCGAACGCAGCTGGCCTGGGACGCGATGGTGCTCGGCCGCGGCGAAGTTTGCGCGGACTCACCAGCGGCCGCGGTCGCGCGGCATTACGCGCACGGCCAGACGGACGAGTTCATGCCCGCGCTCGTCTTTGCCCAGCCTAACGAGCAAAGGATTCGCGCTGGGGACACCGTCCTCTTCTTTAATTTCCGCGCCGATCGGGCCCGTCAGCTTTCCCAGGCATTCCTCTTTCCGGAATTCGATGGTTTCGATCGCGAGGTGCAGCCCCACATCCACTACGTAACCCTCACCCAGTATGATAAAAACTACGATTGCCCGGTCATTTTCGGCCCGCAGTCACTCGAGAAAATTCTCGGCGAAGTGGTGAGCGCGGCGGGCAAGAAGCAATTGCGCATCGCCGAGACGGAAAAATATCCGCACGTCACCTACTTCTTTAACGGCGGCGTGGAAGCGCCCTCCCCGGGCGAAGATCGGAAAATTATCCCGTCGCCGAAAGTCGCGACTTACGATCTCCAGCCCCAAATGAGCGCGGAGCAGGTGACCGACGAGGTCCTCAGCCGGCTGGCGGACTACGACCTGATCATCTTGAACTACGCGAATCCGGACATGGTCGGGCATACCGGTGTCGTCGCAGCCGGCGTGAAAGCTGTGGAGACGATCGATGCCAGTCTGGCGCGCCTGGTGCCGGCCGCGTTGTCGTTAGGCGGAAAACTTCTCCTTACCGCGGATCACGGGAACTGCGAGCAGATGCGGAACGCCGACGGCTCGCCGAACACCGCTCACACCACCAACCTCGTGCATCTGATCTACGTCGCCGCGGACGCCGGAAGCTTCTGCCTAACGAATGGGATTCTCGCCGACATCGCGCCCACGCTGCTCTTCCTCCTCGGTCTGCCGCAACCGCTCGAGATGACCGGGCACAGTTTACTCGCGCCCTTGTAGCCGCTTCGCTGTGCGAAGCAAGGGGATGGGCTTCGATCTACTTTTTCGCGCCGCCTCCAATACCACGCCTCCCACAGGGAGGCGGCTAGAGGACCGAAGCCGCGGTCACCGGATCGCCGGTTTGTTTGCGCGGGGGCAGATTGGAATCGAGGAAGCCCAGCATGTGCGCATGCTCGATGACGTGGACGCCTTCTTTCCGCTGCAGTTCGGCAATCTGCTGATGGAATCGCTCCATCTTCGTCCAGTGCACTTTCGGGCGGAAATGATGTTCCGCGTGATAGCCGTTGTAGAAGAAAATCCAGTTATAGATTTTCCCGTAACTGCTCACTCCCCAGGCAATCGGCTTGTCGGGATTTGCGCCGTAATGGCGGAAGTAGCCGTTCAGATAACTGAAACAATGCCCGAGGTAAAAGAAGGGCAGGAAGAAGAAAATGATGTAGCGCCAATTAAAGCAAAACATCACGAAAAGCGTCGTCGCGAAGGCGGCGAGTTCGATGTTCCCCCAGCGCACTTCTTCGTCGCCGCGTTTCTTCAGTTCGCGTTTAATCGCCGCCGGGTTGTCGCGAAAAAAGCTCAGAAAAACGTAGCTCCACGGGTTTTCCGGTTCATCGTCGTGGCCGTGCCGGTAAATGGAAATCCAGTCGATCGTCTCGCCGTTCTCGCCTTTCTTGTCGCTGTTCCCCTTGTGATGCTGGGTGTGCACGACGTCGTAGTAAGTCTGGGAAAAACAGCAGGCGATTGACTCCATGACGCCAAAAAGCCGGTTCAAAAGCGGCGAACGGTAGAACGGGTTGTGAATGAAGTTGTGCGCCACGCCGTTGATATTGGCGTTCACCATCAGCGAATAGGTGAGGCCGAGCAGGAGCATGATCCAGAGCGGCGTGTGCGGGTAGAGAAAGAAAAGCGCGAAGAAAAACGCCAGGTGAAAAACGGCCGCCAACGTCGGGATGATATCCCAGCGGGTGAAGGCGAAAATTTTGGAGTCGGTCGTGACGCGATCGACTTTTATGGGGTCAGCGCTCATGAAAAGTTCGCCCGCAACTTCGCGAAGAACGCCCGAAGATCAAATCCCGGAATGAATCGCCCCGATTGCTAACGCGGTGCTGGCGGCGGAGAGGCGGCGGGCCGCAGCGGCTCCATCCCCTTGAGCAAATAACCGATTTCGCTGTCGGTCGAGAGCACGGCGGTCGTCCCCTGGGCGAACGCGGCGGTCGCGACTTCGAGCCGGCGGTTAAAGGAATAAAGTTCCTGCGCCTCCCGCGAGGTGTAGGCGGCGGTGTAGATCCGCGCGGCTTCGGCGTCCGCTTCGCCTTCGATTTTCAACGCGTCGCGCGTCGCGGCCGATTGGATCGAAGCGACATCGCTTTCCTTCTGGCCGCTGATGTTGGCCGCTTCACCACGGCCTTCGGAGCGAAATTTCGACGCGATTTGGTGGCGCTCGCTCGACATCCGCTCAATGATTTTCTCGGCAACGGCCGGGTTGTATTTGCTGCGCTTGAAACGCTCGTCGAGCAACTCGATGCCGAAACCTTCGATCTTCTGGCGCGCGCGTTCTGTGATCTGCTGTTCGATGGCGCTCCGACCCAGCTCGATGTCGGGGAGGTTGCTCGGCAGCACCGTGCCGGTCTTTTCCAATTCTTCATCCCGGACAGGCGTGCGGCCCTTCGTTACGCGCACGATCTCGACCAGATCGTGAGAGGCGACCGCGGTGCGCGTCTCGCTTCCTAGGATGTCGTCGAGCCGGGAGAGCGCGCTGCGCTCATCGTTCAGGCGGTTGTAGTAAAGGAGAGGATCGCTGATGCGCCAGCGGGCAAAGCAATCCACGATCAGGTAGAGCTTGTCCTTGGTCGGGGTTTCGGTCGGCGGGCCGTCCCAGGCTAGGATGCGGTTATCGAAGCGATGCACGGAATCGACGAACGGGAATTTGAATTTTAGCCCGGGCGTTTTCTCGACCCGGATCGCCTTGCCGAAACGGGTGACGATCGCCGTCTCGTACTGATGCACGGTGAAAAGGAGCGCGCCCCATTTTAACGCCGTGAGCAGGAAGACGAGGCCAATCAGCGCGAGCGCGGGCCGCTGCACGAAACCGACGAACCGGGTGGAAAGATGGGGCCGATAGCGTCCGGCGGAGGCGTCGTTAGGCATGGTCAGGGTTTCGGCTCCGGTTGCAGTGGCAGGGTCTGCAAAATTCCCTTCACACTTTCGTCGACCACAATCTTGCGCTCGAGCGCGGGAAGGATGGATTGCATCGATTCGAAATAAAGCCGGCGCCGGGTGATCTCCGGCGCTTTCGCGTACTCGGTGAGCAGGAGGGTGAATTTTTCGGTGTCGCCTTTCGCCTGGTTCACCCGCCGGAACGCGTAAGCCTCTGCCTGCTTTTGCCGCTCTTTCGACTGGCCGCGGGCGTTGGGCACAGCGTCGTTGTAAATTGCCCAGGCTTGGTTGATCGCGGTTTGTTTTTCCTGCTGCGCCTGGTTTACCTCATTAAACGCCGCCTGCACGGCCGGCGGCGGACGCACCGTGGCGAGTTGGACCTGCTGGATCTGCAGGCCGAGACCGTAATCGGAGGATAATTTCGCCAGCCGATTGAGCGTGGCGGTTTCGATTTCATGACGACCGATCGTTAGAACTTCATCGACCGTCCGATCGCCGATCACTTCGCGCATCACGCTTTCCGACAGGTCACGCAAAGTCTGCTCCGGTTCCCTGGCGCCGAAGAGATATTGTTTCGGATCGAGAATCCGATATTGCACCACCCACGGAACGAGCGCGGTGTTGAGGTCACCGGTGATCATCGTCTCGGTGTCTTCCGGTTCGTTATCGCCTTGGAATCCATTGGTCGCGTTCGGCGTGGTGAAGCCGAATTCCAATTTCAAGAGACGCTGGGTGGGGACGATCTGGATTTCGTCAACGTAGGGAATGGCATAGGCGAGGCCAGGCCCCTCGGTGTTGTGAAAGGCGCCGAAACGCAGCTTCACGCCGACGGAATTTGTCGGCACCGAGACAAAACCGAAGAGCAAGGAAAAGGCCGTCACGATAACGCCGATTAGGCCGACGACTCCGAGGAGGAAGCGAAACGGATGAAACTGGAAATCCGGCGGAAAGGGCGAAGCGGAGGAGCCGGATGAAGGGGTGATTTGCATCAGAAGAAGACTGAGATTCTACCACACGCGCCCGACGCGCGAGAGTTATTCCGCTTCGAATTCAACCGCGCTGAGCGAACGCAGGCCCGGAGGTGGAGCGCTGTGTTCATGGTGTCCACGTCAGGAGTTACCACGGCAAAATATCCGAATTTAAGGCCGTTCCTAAAGTAACGACCATCGCGGGTTCAGTTCCTAACGGGGGGATTATTGGACAGATAACGTTAGGCGAGTCTCAAATCACCCGAGCGGCTTACAATCGCGAGTGCGATCAAATTTGCCGGTCGCACCGCAAGGTACCCAGCAGCAGAACGACCTTTTGACCAATCACTCTATGCCGGATCCAACCGCCAAAATACCCCGCGCCGCCCATCAAGGAACAGTCGCCGCCGTGGCCAGGCTACCCTAAAAAATGGCCTGAAGGGCCGCAAAGCGATGATTACCGATGGAAATTTAGGCATGGGTCGTGCCGCTGCCATTTCCTTGCAAGCGAAGGGACCGATGTGGCGATTAATTATTTTCCCACGGAACCGCCGGATGCTGACGAATTAATTGCCCGATCGGGTTACTCGGGCCTAACGAGCATGGGGACCCGCGTGAGGCCCGAAGCCGGGAAAGTCAATCGGCGTCTTACCCCTGAAAGCGAATCAGGCGGATGGCATCTCTGCCACCCGCCTGTCGCAAGGCTTATCTGAGTGAGAAGCTCGTTTAGAACTTCTTCTTCAGGCTGATATAGTAGTAGCGGTTACGGATCGAGTAGAGCGAGGTGTCGTAGTTGTCGTTGAACGCACCCAGAGTCGTCGGCGGCTGCCGATCAAATGCGTTGTTCACACCCACCGTCAACGTCGTATCCCAGAGCAGGCGCTGGAAGATGCTCGATGAAGTATCCGCGGTGCTGACAGCAGCCGTCTGCTGAACCACTCCTTTTCCGTCCTTCGCATCTTTCGAGTAACCCGCCTCGGGAGCCGCTTCCACTGGAACCGGTTTCGGGAAGGTGTAGCCCAACTGCATGTCCAGGGTGATGTACTGAGTCACCCGGCGATGAAAGGCGTAACTCGGATTCGCAGCCGTGCCGCCGATCACGCCGAAATCGGGCCGCGTTGAATTCGGCAGGAAAAAGCTCGGATCATCTTCATAGTCCCCGATATAGTTGCCGGTAGCAACGAAGTCGAAGCCCTTGAATTCCCACTCGCCCCGCAGGAACGCCTTGTTGAAGGGCACCGCGCCCGGGGTCAGAGGTAGCGAGGCATTGAAGTCGCCCAGGAAATTGGTGAATCCCGTGCCGCCGGCAATTCGGGGAAGCGCCTCGATCTTGTAAGTAAAGAAGTGGTTCAGACCACCCGATACCGTAAAGGTGCCGAGGTTCTGCGTCGGCAACTGGTAGACCGCGCTCATATCCAAACCTTGGACGTTACGACGGCCAGCGTTACCCGCTGCAGAATCGATTGCCAGAATGTTACCTGTGTTACCGGGACCGTCACGGGTGACACCGAGACCCGGACCGCCGCCGAAGAGGGGGCTGCCTCCGCCCGGACCGTCCGGATCCACCACGCCTTGAGAAACAAGAACCTGCGCGAAGGCCGCGGCCGAGATGACCAAGTCCGTCGTAAACAGGTTGTAGTAATCAGCCGTCAAGGTGAGCCCCGGAGCGAAGCTCGGCGAGTAAACAACACCGGCGGTGTAGGAGTCGGTTTTCTCCGGCTTCAAGCCGGGGTTGCCACCTTCGAAAACGCCGAGCGGCGGCTGGACGGTCGTGCCGACAACCGGATCGTTGACCACCGGGAAGTCCTGAATCACCGGGCTGAAAAGCTGGCCCGCGGTCGGGGCCAGGAACGACTGCGAAGCGGTCGCGCGCAGGGTCACATCGGCAATCGGCTGGTAGCGAATCGCGACGCGCGGGCTGCCCCCGAAGTTTTCGGCTGGATTCGAGTTGTCGAAGCTGGCACCGCGTTTTTGGTTGTTATCGCTTACGTCGAATTTCTCGTAACGATAAGCGAGCGAGATTTCAAACGAACGCACGCCCGGGATATTCATCGTCGAGGTGACGATCGGGACACTCAACTCGCCAAAGACCGAATCAACCTGGGTAGTGGTCTTGGAATCTGCGCCACCGTTGAAGCCGAGTTGATCGTTTTTAGCCTGGGTCGGATCGGCGATGGTCTCGAAACGCTCTTGGCGGTGCTCATACCCACCGGCGATATCGACGCCGCCATTGTAGAGGCTCGGGAAGAGGTGGGCGTTGAACTTCGCATCGACCAGATAGGAGCGAGCGAGGGTGAACGACCGGGCGATAAAGGACGCCGACTTAGCCGCGGCGGCGTTGTCATAGGGAAGGAACTGACCCGTCGCGACACCGTTCACGAAGGTCGGCGCCAGACCCGAAACCGGGGCATTGATACCGATGAAGGGATTGAAGAACGGCGCGGGATTACCGCTCGAGTCCTGGCCCAACGTCGCGAAATCAATCCCGCTCTCGGTGGCGTCGCCGCTGTCGGTTTCGCCTTCGTCGAAGCGATCATAAACAAAGCCCGAGTCATAGCCGAAGTGACTAATAAACCCGTTGTCTTGGATATTAAAGTCGCCTTTGATCCCGGCGGTGTAGTGATAGGCATCCTTCTCGAAGAAGGAACGCCGATTGCCCAAGTCGTTCTGGAGGCGATACCGGACCTGCTGTAGATTGGTGCCGAAGGGATTGAAGGGCGAAGCCTGAAAGATGGGCAGATCGCCATTCGGAAAAGATACGCTGCCGGTGAAGCTGGCGATGAGGAAGGGCGCACCAGCTAATCCGTTGTCCTGCGTGAGGTGGCTGTAAAGCACGTCTCCGTAAATCTGGAGGCCTTCGCCAAACACCTTGTAGCTCGCCGTCGCATAGTAATCGAAGCGTTCCTGAGCCGGAATCGCCGGCGTCACGGAGCGGAAATTAAAGCGCGATGGGTCCGTGCCCGGAACAACGTCGAAAGGACGATAATCACCGATGCCGGTGGGAGTGGCGTTTGAGAGATTGGTCAAGACCAACTGCGTCCGCGTGCCCGTAGGCGAGGGCAGACCTGTCACCGGGTCAAGGAGAACCGCGACACGACCGCCGAAGGTCGGGCTGTTGGTATTCGCACCATTCAATTGCAAGCCAGTGGGGTCATTGGATTTGTCGCCGGTAGCCGCAATCAAGCGATCTTGCGAGAGCAGGTTGGCGCGGCTGTAATACTCGACTGAGGCCGCGACCGCGAATTTTCCATCGAGACCGGTCACGCCGCCCTTGAGGTAAAACTGACGGACATGTGCATCGGTGTCGGTGGTGTTGCCATAGAGAGCGTAGACTTCGCCACCTTCATACGGAGCCTCGTTAGGCCCGTCGAGGAGGATGAAGTTAACCACGCCCGCGACCGCGTCAGCTCCGTAAATGGAGCCGGCACCGTCTTTCAGGATTTCTGTGCGCGAGAGCGATCCAATCCCGATCAAGTTGATGTCGGCGAACTGGAAGGCGCGACGACCATTGATGAGGGTGAGGGTGTTACCGGCACCGAGAGCGCGCAAGTTGATCAACGCCGTGCCGTCGCCACCATTGGAGTCGTTTTCCGTCGCGGTGTTGCCGACGAATGACGGCAATTGACGCAGACCTTCCACCGGGGTTTGGGCGCCCTGCTTGGTCAGGGTCTCGGCCGTGTAGACCGTCACGGGCAAGGCTGATTCGGTTTCCGCCGTCGGGATGTAGGAGCCGGTGACGATGATGCGCTCCGCGGTGGTCGCACCGCCGCCGGCGCTCGTCGGCGCTTGTTGAGCGGCCGAGGTTCCGGCCGCGACCGGCGAGTCCGGAACATCAGCCGGTGGTGTGGGACTAGTAGCCTGAGCGAAAGCGCTCGAGGCGAGTAAAGGAATTCCGACGACCGCGAGGGCGGTGCGAACGAAATTCAACTTCGTGAATACAGTTCTGTTCATTTGTTTCTCCATTGGTTTGGTTAGGTTTGGCGGTGACGATTAAGGAAGAAAACAACCCATGACAAGTGATTTTTTCATTTTTTTTAAATTATTTTTGAACGCTGGGGTCCCGACCCGTGTCGATCACAGGCTGTTCCATCCTTCTCCTGCGGGATTCTCTTCATCTCCGGGGCAGCCTGCCCGCGCGCGCCCGGTTCTCCCGCCCCCGGGCAAGATCCGGATTCTCTGGACCTCCTACGGCGTCGTTAGGCTCACGCGGTTTTTCGCCGGGATTCGCGGCGGCGACCGCTGTTCGTTAGGCCAGCGCGGCGCCCGTGCGGCCAAATCGGCTTGACTCAATCTCGGTTTGGTTTTCCCGTCGGGCTTCCCGATGCACCTGCTTGCTTTTGCTCCCGGCTCTGCCGAGCCGAATCCGCTCATCATGCTGCCGTTTGCGGCATTGCTCATTTGCATTGCGATCGCTCCGCTGATCCTGAAGCACCACTGGGAGAAATCCTATCATCTCGTTTCGCTCGTTCTCGCGGCCATCACTACCGCCTACTACCTCTTCGTCCTCCACAGCAGCGACGCCATCCTGCATGTCGCGTTTGAATATTTCAGCTTCATGGCCGTGGTCGGTTCCCTCTATGTCGTGACCGGGGGAATTCACATCGTGGTCAAAGGTGAAGCCAAGCCGTCGATCAACACCCTCTTCCTCGGGCTCGGCGCCATCCTCGCGAATTTCATCGGCACGACCGGCGCCTCGATGCTCCTGATTCGTCCGTGGATCCGGATGAACAAATATCGCTTCACCGGTTTGCACACGGCGTTCTTTATTTTCCTTGTGAGCAACGTCGGCGGCGCACTGCTCCCCACCGGCCCGCCTCTTTTCCTCGGCTACCTGCGCGGCGTGCCTTTTACCTGGGTGCTGGAAAATTCCTGGCGCCCCTGGCTCCTCATCTTCGCGATCCTGCTCCTGGTTTTTTACCTGATCGACCGCCACAACTACCGCCGTGCTCCGCAGGCAGTCCGGCACGCGCAGACCGCGAGCGAGAAGTGGTGCTTCGATGGCCTGCGCAATATTTGGCTCATGCTCGTGATCCTCGCCGCGCTCATCTTCATTCCCGCGGGCTGGCGCGAGCTGGTCATGATCGCGGCCGCCCTCCTCGCCTATTTCTGGACGCCCGGCCCGATCTACCAAGGGAACGATTTCACCTTCGCGCCGATCAAGGAACTCGGCTGGCTCTTCCTCGGCATCTTCGGCACGATGGTCCCGGTGCTCGAATATATGGAGCGGCACGCGGGCGACCTCGGGTTGCGGACCGACCTGCAGTTTTTCTGGTTTACCGGCATCCTCTCCGGCCTGCTAGATAACGCTCCGACTTATCTGACTTTCCTCGCCGGCGCGCTCGGCCTGGAACATTTCCGGATCGACCACGCGAGCGAGGTCAGCCGGTTCGCCGCAGAGCACGGCCATTACCTGATTGCGATCTCGTTAGGCGCGACCTGCTTCGGCGCGCTCACCTACATCGGGAACGGCCCGAACCTGATGGTGAAGGCGATCGCCGATCACGCAAAATTACATCCACCGAGCTTTTTCGGATTCGTCTGCAAATTCGCGCTCCCGATTCTCCTGCCCATTTTCGCCCTCGTTTCGTGGTTGTTTTTCTGGAGCTAAAATGTTCACCGGGTTAATCGAAGAAGTCGGACGGGTGAGCTGGATTCGCGCGACCAAGAGCCGCACGCAATTGCAAATCGCCGCGCCGCTGGTTTCGGCGGATCTGAAAAAAGGCGACAGCGTGTCGGTCAACGGCTGTTGCCTCACCGCGACCACGATTCGCGCTGAGCTGGTCATCTTCGACCTCCTCGAGGAAACCCTGCAACGGACGAACCTGCACGCGCTCCGGCGCGACAGTCCGGTGAATCTGGAGCGCGCGCTCGTCGCCGGTTCGCGGATGGGCGGCCATTTCGTGCAAGGACACATCGATTGCGCGCTGCGCGCCCTCAGCTACGCCGCGGAGGGACCCGACCACCGGCTCGAAGTGGAGCTGCCGCCAGCATGGTCCTGGTATGCCGCGTTCAAGGGCTCCGTCGCGCTCAATGGGATTAGCCTAACGATTGCGCAAATCCTGCCCGCCAGCTTCGTCGCCTGGATCATCCCGCACACCCGGCGGCAGACGAACCTGGAAAATCTGCAGGCCGGCGAGCTGCTCAACGTCGAGTTCGACATCATCGCGAAATACGTCGAGCGGATGCTCCCGCGGATAATCGTCGAACAGCCCTAACGAGTCACTTCGCACCCAGCCCGAAGAGGACCGCCGGGATCGTGCGCAGGAGGATTTTGAAATCCAGGCCTAACGACCAGTGGTCGATATACTCCAGGTCGAGCTTCACCCAGTCGGTGAAATCCTTGACCTGATTTCGCCCGCTGATTTGCCAGAGGCAGGTCAGCCCCGGCTTCACACTCAGCCGCCGGCGCTGCGCGGTCTGCTCGAAATTTGCCACCTCGTAGAGCGGGAGCGGACGCGGCCCGACCAGGCTCATGCTCCCGGCGAGCACGTTGAGAAGCTGGGGCGTTTCATCCAGACTGGTGCGCCGAATCCATTTCCCGAAGGCCGTGATCCGCGGGTCGCCTTCCACTTTGAAAACCGGACCGCGCATCTGGTTGAAGGGCAGCAATTCCGCGCGGTGCATCTCCGCGTCGCTCGACATCGAGCGAAATTTATACATCACGAACGGCTTCCCATGTTTCCCCGCCCGTTCCTGTTTGAAAATAATCGGCCCGCGCGAAGTGAGCTTCACCCCGATCGCTACCGCGAGCATCGGGAGCGCGAGAAACACGAGCGAAAAAAGCGAGCCGAAGGCGTCGATCATTCGCTTGAAGAGTAGCGCCCACGACACATCCGGCGTCGAGCGGAACACCAGCATCGGCCGATCGCCGAACGCGTCGAAGTCCGGCTTCGCGATCGAGGTCTGGATAAAATTCGCCACCAGCCAGGCCGGCACACCTTCCACTTCGCAGGCGCCGATGGCCGCTTCCACGCGATTGAGCTGGCTGTGGCCCGCCGCGAAAATCACCCGCGCGACCGCGTGCTCGTGCATCGCCGCGATCAGGTCGGAGAGCGGCTGGTTCTCGATATCGATCCGCGCCGCGATGTGGAGCCGCATCGACTCCTCCGCCGTCAGGGAGCGCTCGAGCGCCGCGATATCCTGGGGCACGCCCGCGAGCAGCACCCGTTCGCGCAGTTTCCCCGCCGCCGCCCGGTGGCGAATCCGCCTCACGAGCAGGCGCTCTTTCACCAGCAGGATGACGGTGGCGAGGAGCATGAAGAGCAGAGGGACAGCGCGACTTTGCAGCGGCAGGCGCAAAAAAATCACGCAGGCGCTCACCAGGATGCTCAGGTAAATCATCGTGCGCAGGATCTGCACGAACGATTTCCAGAGCGTCTTGTTCAATGGCGACCGGTAAAAGCCCTGGAGATCGAGAATGATCGGCCCGAACGGCATGATCACGACGAGCAGCCACTGGTAGTTCTCAAAGGGATCGATCGAGTAGTTGAGGTGGAGCCAGAAGGTGCTCGCGACGCGCAAGGTGTGCGCGGCGAAGAGCGCCACCGCCATCACGAACGAATCGACCAGTTGGTGGAACTGGGTATTTAATTCCTGTCGTCGAGCGAGCATCGTCTATGAACCTACCGCGGAGAATTCCAGCCATCGCAAGTTCCACGCCCCGGCGCAAGTCATGATCACCGGCCGGCTCGTCGGGGTGATCGCCGATCGTGCCTCGTGGGAGCGCGCGCTCCGGCTGCGCCGTCTGCCGGACCTCTTCGAGTTGCGGCTCGACTCGTTAGGGGATTGCCTTGCGGAAATCGAAAGCGCGCTGCCGCGCCTGCGGGCGCCGTTGATCATCACCGCGCGGCATCCCGATGAAGGCGGCGCGGCCGCGCTGACCGCTGCCGCGCGGGGAGAACTTCTCGCGCGCTTTCTCGAGCACGCCCGCTATCTCGACCTCGAGCTGCGCTCCGCGCACGAGCTCCGGGCGCTCCTCGCCCCCGCGCGTCGGCGCGGGGTCGGCCTCATCATTTCCGCGCACCACTTCGCCGACACCCCCAAGCCGGCAGTGCTCCGGCAGCAACTAAAGCGCGCCACCAGCTTCCGCCCCGATATCTTCAAAATCGCCACCCGGACAGATCGGCCAGCGCAACTCGAGCGCCTCCTCGCTTTCTTTCGAGAAAATTCCGGCCGGGTCCCCCTCGCCGCCATGGGCATGGGAAAGCTCGGCTTTGCCTCCCGTCGCCAGCTTTTGCGCATGGGTTCTGCTCTGAACTACGCGGCCGTCGGCGTCGCGAATGCACCCGGCCAGCCAACTTTGCGCAATCTCCTCCGTACCCGCGCTGCGTATATAAAATAAAGAGCCCCTTCCGCCGATGTCCCAAACCGTTCCATTGCCTGCTGCCGTCCCGGTCATGCCCCTCGCGGGCGTCTCCCTGTTCCCGAACGCACTTCTCCCGCTGCACATCTTCGAGCCCCGCTTCCGCGCCATGCTCGACCACGCCCTCCGCGCCGATCGCATGATCTGCGTCGCTCTCGTGCGGCCGGAAAAACATCATTGGCGCGCGAGCGACGATTTTTTCTCCGTCAGCACCCTCGGTCTCATCCGCGCGTGCGTCGGCCGCGAGGACGGCACCTCCGATCTCATCCTCCAAGGAATGCAGCGGGTGAAATTTACCGGCTTCATCCAGGAAGCGCCCTACCCGATCGCGCGGCTCAAGTCACTCAAGACCCGCACCAAACTGACCGTCGAGACCGACGCGCTTTCCGCCAAAGTGTTGGAATTTTACGGCCAGTTAAAAAGCTGCGGCCGCGAATTGCCGGAGAAAGTCGATCGTTACCTGAGCGAGATGAGCGATCCAGAGATGCTCGCCGACCTGATCGCCAGCACCTTCATCAGCGACGCCGAGCGCCGACAGCAACTGCTCGAAGAATTGGACCTGAATGAGCGGCTGCGGCTGCTCATCCAGTACCTGCGCGAAGAAGGCGGCAGCGCCGCCGCATAAATTCCTAATCCTGCTCCTGCTCCTAATCCTGCTCCCTGTGCTGCCCGAGAGAGATTAGGAGCAGGAGCAAGAGCAGGATTAGGAGGGAACCTCCAACCGCGCGTGTTCCTCGAGCAAATACCGATCGGTCATCCCCGCGAGATAATCGCAAACCGTCCGCTCCAACCCTTCGCCCTCGATCCGCCGGCTCGCCGCGTCGCCGAGTCGTTCCGGCTCCTGCACGTAACCGGCAAACACCGCTCGCAACATTTCACCGGCCCGCCGGTTCACCTGCACCACCCGCGGATGATAATAGACATTCGAGTAAAGAAACTTCCGCAGCTCCCGGTTCGCCTCGCCTAACGAGTCGCTGTAGCGGATCAATTTCCGCTCTTCCCGCCGCACCGCCGCCGCCGTGGCGGGCGCCGCCGCCGCGATCGCCCCCGCGCTCGTCGCGACCACATCGCGCACCTGCAGGTCGATGATGTCGCGAATGATATTCTTGTGCAGTTCCGCGCCGATCAGCTCCGGATTCCGCCCACTCACCAGTTCGTGACTCCGCCGCCAGATCGCGCTCTTATCGAGCTGATCGGAATCGAGGATCGCGAAGTCGAGCGCGTCATCCAGATCGTGACTGTAATAAGTGATCTCGTCCGCGAGATCGGCCACCTGCGCTTCGAGCGACGGCGTCCGGAGCTCGTCGCCATCGTTAGGCGCGCGGTGTTTCTCGAGTCCTTCCAGCACCTCGTGCGTCAGGTTTAGCCCCGGAAAAGCCGGATAGACCGCCTCGAGCAACTCCACCACCCGCAGACTCTGCCGGTTATGCTCGAAGCCACCGTGCTCGCACATGCATTCCGCGAGCACCTCCTCGCCAGAATGACCAAACGGCGCGTGCCCCAGGTCGTGCGCGAGCGCAATCGCTTCCGCGAGATCTTCATTCAAGGCCAACGCCCGCGCGATCGTCCGGCTGATCGACGCTACCTCGAAGGTATGGGTCAGCCGGGTGCGCAAATGATCCGCGGTCCCGTTCAGGAAAACCTGCGTCTTGTATTCCAGCCGGCGAAAGGCCCGCGAGTGAATGATCCGCGCCCGGTCGCGTTGAAACTCCGTCCGGTACTCATGCCGCGGCTCGGGGAATTTCCGCCCGCGCGAGTCACCCGATTTCTGCGCGAAAGGCGCCAGCGTGCGCTCCTCGTCTGCCTCCATCTGCGCGCGCCGTTTCCAGCCCGTGGCCGGAAGTTCCGCGCCCAGCGCCAGTTCGTTAGTCATCGTGAGAGGACTCCTCTTCCTCGATCCGCTCGGCCAGCGAACGCCGCTCCGTCCGGCCTTGCGCGCGGACCAGCAGCAGATCGAAAATCGCCAGCAACACCACCGTCACCGTGACCCACGCGCAGACCGTCCAGTAAAAAATAAACCAGCCCGGCCGCACCTTCGGATCGAGCACCGGCGCGAGAAAGGTCGAGCCGAGAAAGAGCAGCACCAGCGCCACGATCACGATGACAAACATCGTCATCCTCCGCGTGTGCTGATCGCGCACCAGCCCGCGAGCGGCATGGAGCGAGAAAGACCCGATCCGCAGCTTCTTCTCGTTAGGCGGCGGCGTGTCGTTAGGCAAACTCATCTCTGCCTAACAAATCGGCCGCGCCCTCTGGAAGTGCAACCCGCGACTGCGGCGCTTATCCTTCCTTGATTGCGCCGAAGACAGCGGCCGCTCCCTCCCGCCAAAAACATTCCGGCTCGGAAAAGCCGGCGTCTGCGAGGAGTTGGAACTCCGTGAAGAGCGGCCCGTAAAAGTCCTCGTTCGCCCAATTCGCAAAATGCTGGCGTGCGTCCGCCGCGCTGATGCCATGCGGTCGCATTGACTCCGCCCAGAACCGGAAAGCCCGCTCCCGCAGCGCGGCTGACGCAGGCACAGAAGTATCTGCGTTCACAAAAATCCCACCCGGCCGCAGCGCCGCGAAGATGTTCCGATACGTCTCGCCCTTCACCCCTACTTCCTTGATGTGATGCAACGAGAGAGAGGCCGCCACCGCATCGCAAGCGGGCAGCGGTCCCGTGAAAGATCGCTCCACGAACTGCACCCGATCGCCGAAAGGCGCGCAGCGTTCCCGGGCGATGGCGAGCATTCCCGGATCGAGATCCCACACCTCCACCATCACGCCGGAGAACCGCTCCGCGATCGCCGCGGCCAGCGCTCCGGTCCCACCGCCGAGATCCAACACCAGACCGCCGGATGGAGGGACACCTAAAGCGAGCAAGTCCAGTTGGACTGACCGCATTTGGGGATAAGCCGGGACGAGCTTCCGGATCAGTTCGTCATAATCCGCCGGCAGGAGTTTGAGATGTCCTTCCACCGAATGTGAGTCCGCCATGCACAGAACCTACTCACTTTACCCGGCCCACTCGACTGCAGAGGCTCCGCGTTACCGGACGAGTCCTGTCTGACAACGCGGAATCACTACCTTCTTTTGCGCAATTATTTTACGCTCGCGAAGATGTCCTCCGAGCGTCCGCATTCATCCCGCCAACCTGGCAAAGCTTTGCTTTCCAGCGGCGTCGAAATCGAATGCGCGTTTCGCGAACTCGAACATCCAGAGGGACGTTTCCGTCGGGACGACGGGACGCGCTACGATCTTTGCGTGCTCGAAGTGCTGGCCGATCCGAGCCTCCGGCCGCCGGCGATTTCGCGGGAGCAATTCGTCGGCGATCGCGCGGATAACCTGCCGGTTGTAATTCGGCTTGGGAATGTGCGGCAGAGCAGCTTTCGCCTTCGACTCATCTCGCCCGGGGCGGCCTTCGGCACCTCGGTCTCGGCCGGCAAATCAACCGCTTCCTTGGCCTAACGAGTCATACGCCCACGCGAGCGAAGTGGCGTTATAGAAGAAGGAGCGCCGGGTTTTCCAAGAGCTGGCGGAGCGCTTTCAGGTAGCTGGCGCCGATCGCGCCGTCGACGACGCGGTGGTCGCAGCTCATGCCGATCTTCATCCGGTAGCCGGGGACGATCTCGTTCGCCTCGTTCACGACCGGCTTTTTCACGATCGCACCGATGGCGAGGATGATGGCCTGCGGCGGGTTGATGATGGCGGAGAAGTAATCGATTCCGTAGCTGCCGAGGTTCGAGACGGTGAGGGTGCCGCCTTGAAATTCTTCGGGCTTCATCCGCTTGTTACGCGCGCGGTGGGCCAGGTCTTTGACCGCGGCGCTGATCTCGCGGAGCGATTTGTTTTGCGCGCCGCGGATGACCGGGGTGACCAAGCCTTCCTCGATCGCGACGGCGACGGCGAGGTTCACATCGCCGTATTGGATGATGGCGTCGCCGTCGAAGGCGGCGTTCACTTTCGGCTCGCGCAGGGCGGCGACGACGGCGCCTTTAAGGATGAAATCGTTGACCGTGACTTTCGCGCTGTCGTCTTCGTCATCGGCGGATTTTAGCTCGGCGCGGGTGCGCATGAGGGCGTCGGCGTTGATCTCGATGTTGAGGTAAAAATGCGGGACCGGGCCGAGGCTCCTGACGAGTCGTTCGGCGATGACTTTACGCATGCCGGTGAGATTGATCCGGGCGGATTCGCCGGCGGTGATGGCGGGAGCAGCGGCTTTTTCGGGCTTCGCGACGGGAGCGGAAGCTTTGGCGGCGGGAGTTTTGGCCGAGGAATCAGCGGACGCTAAATCTTTCTCCACGATCCGGCCGCCGGGGCCAGTGCCCGTAATGCTCGTTAGGTCGATGCCTTTTTCTTCCGCGATCTTGCGGGCGAGCGGAGAGGCTTTCACACGCCCGGATTCGGATTTTGGCTGTGGCTGCTCTTTCGCGGAAGCTTTGTCTTTCTTCGCCGGCCCGGGCTCGCTCTTGGCTTCAGCGTGTTCTTCTTCCTCGTCGCCCATCAATTCGTCGCCTTCTTCGATCTCTTTCGTCTCAGGCTCGTCGTCTTCTTTCTCGGTCGTCTTCGGCTTTTCTTCCGCCGCCGGCTTCTCGCCTTCCTCGCCAATGAACGCGATCTTGTCGCCGACGTTCACCTTCCCGCCTTCCTTCACGAAAATCTCGGTCAGCGTGCCGTCATCGGTTGCTTCCCATTCCATCGTCGCCTTGTCGGTCTCGATCTCGGCCAGGACTTCGCCGGCGGTCACCTGGTCGCCGACTTTTTTCTTCCAACTGACGAGCGTCCCTTCGGTCATGGTGTCGCTCAATTTCGGCATTTGAATCTCTGGCATGATGGGAAGTTCCTTTACTCGTTAGGGCCTAACAAATCTTGCGAACGGCGGCGACAATCTTCTCGACGCTCGGGAGGACGGCCTGCTCGAGCGCTTCGTTATACGGCATGGGCACGTCTTCCTGGGTGACGCGCTGAATCGGCGCGTCGAGCTGATCGAAAATTTCCTGCTGAATCCGATACGCGATCTCGGAGCCGATGCCGCACCAGGGGCGATCCTGTTCCGCGATGACGACGCGGTGGGTTTTCGTGACCGACTTGAAAACCGCCGGCCAATCGAGCGGCTTGATCGAGCGCAGGTCGATAACTTCGGCGCTGATCCTGTCCTGCGCGAGCGTCTCCGCGGCGGCGAGCGCCATCGGCAAGGTCTGCGCGTAGCAAATGATGGTGACGTCGCTGCCTTCCTGTTTCACTTCGGCTTCGCCTAACGGAATCAGGAGGTCGACGTCCTCGTCTTCGACCATCCCTTTTTGGCTGTAGAAAAGTTCGCACTCGAGCACGAGCACCGGGTTGTTGTCGCGGACGGCGGTCTTGAGCAAACCCTTCGCGTCGCGCGGGGTGGCGGGCGTGCAGATTTTCAAACCGGGGACGTTCGCGTAAAGGCACTCGGTCGCGTGCGAATGGGTTGCGCCGAGCTGGTGCGCGGGGCCGTTCGGGCCGCGGAAGACGATCGGGACGTTGAACTGGCCGCCCGACATGGTGAGCATATTCGGTGCGTTGTTCACGATCTGATCGAACGCGACCAGCGAAAAACTGAAGGTCATGAACTCGACGATCGGCCGCAGCCCGACCATTGCGGCACCGATCCCGAGGCCGGCGAAACCGTTCTCGCTGATCGGGGTGTCGATGATTCGGGTCGGCCCGAACTTATCGAGCAAACCCTGGCTGACTTTGTAAGCGCCGTTGTATTCGGCGACTTCCTCGCCCATCAGGAAAACGTTCGGATCGCGCGCGATTTCCTCGGCGAGCGCTTCGTTGAGCGCCTGGCGGTAGGTGAGTTCCCTCACGATTTCTTGCCCTTCTTCGGTGCGACTGCGGTCGCGGTCGGCTGGTATTCGGCAGAAGGATTATTGTCGCCGGTGACGTAGGTGTAATCGTAGAGCGCGTCGAGCGGCGGCTCGGGACTTTTCTCGGCGAATTTCACGCTCGCCATCGCGGCCTCTTTCGCGGCCTTGTCCATTTTGTCGAACTGCTCATTCGTCAGCGTCCCCTCGCGGGTGAGCTGCGCGCGAAACCGCGTGATTGGATCTTCCAGCCGATATTTTTCCAGCTCTTCCTTCGTCCGATAACTCGCCGGATCGGACATGGAATGCCCGCGGTAACGATAAGTGCGAATCTCGACGAAGGCCGGGTGCGACTCCCGGCGAATCGAGGCGATCGTCTCAGAAAGTTTATCGCGGACATCGCGGAAGTTCATTCCGTCAATCACTTCGGTCGGCATGTTATAGCCGGCAGCGCGATCGGCGATCTGCAGGAGCGAGGTCGAGCGTTTCACCGAAGTGCCCATGGCGAAAAAGTTATTTTCGCAGATGAAAATGACCGGGAGCTTGAACAGTCCGGCGAGATTGAGCGCCTCGTGGAAACCGCCCTGGTTGATCGCGCCGTCGCCGAAGAAGCAGAGCGTGACGCGGTCTTCCTTGCGGTATTTCGAAGCGAACGCCATCCCGGTCGCGAGCGGGACATGCGCGCCGACAATCGCGTGGCCGCCATACATGTGGTTCTTCTTGTCGAAGTAATGCATGGAACCGCCCAGGCCTTGCGAGCAGCCGGTGGCTTTGCCGAAAAGTTCTGCCATGCAGGCGTCGGCCGAGGTGCCGCGGGCGAGCGCGTGCGCGTGGTCGCGATAAGCGGTGATGAGGTAGTCATCCAGCCGCGTCGCCGCGACGGCGCCGGTCACGACTGCTTCCTGGCCAATGTAGAGGTGGCAGAAGCCGCCGATTTTCTGCGCCTGATATTGCTGGCTCGCGCGCTCCTCGAAGCGACGGATCAGCAACATGGTCGCGAGCATCTCGACTTCGTCGCGTTGCCCGGGTTGCGACATCTGCTAGTTCGGCAACGGACGGGGAGCGACCACAGCGCGACGGTCAGCAGCAGCGCTCCAGTGCATGCAGGCGACGAACAGGACCGAGAAAAAGAGATCGCTCACGAGCGAGTTCCGGAAAAACATCCACGTCGGCGCCGCGTACTGCGGCAGACCGACGGTGAGTGCCTGCACGAGCCCGGCGAAGTTTTTCACGTAGCCGGGATCGGTCAACCAGGAAAAGAAATTGGTAATGACATAGAAGATCGTGGAGCCGGCGAGCGAAGCCGGGATGATCGTCTTCAGCGACGCGCGCCGGCTGATCGCAAGGCCGAGTAAACCGACCAGCGCGAAAGCGACGTAGCGGCAGAGAATCAACGGATCGGCGAGCGACGCGCCGTAGTAAAAGTCGAGCGCGAGATCGGAAACGAGGAGCGCGGCCAGCGGCAACGCGAACTTATATTTCCGCGGAAAATAAATCGCCCCGCAGAGCGCGATCGCGGCGAGCGGCGCAAAATTCGAGAGCCAGCCTGCTCCGCCCTGTTGCACAACGACCGCCGAAGCCACCCGGAAAATAACCGCGGCGAGAACCAAAAAGAGGGCTGGAATCATGGGCAAAACTTAACCGTTCTCAGGGAGATGCAACGCTTGTTTCTTCGCGCCTGACTGATGGGCGCGCTCCTCGCCGCTGAAGAAGCGAGCGCCGCGAAAGACTAGGAAGCCGGCTTGGCTTTCGCAGCCGCCTTGTTCAGGCGCGCCTTGCGACGGTTGGCCGCGTTCTTGTGGATGATCCCGCGCTTGGCCGTCTTATCGAGCGCGGAAATGAGCGCGCGGCTGTCTTCCGCTTTGCCGTCCCCAGCCGCGTGGCGTTTCGCGAGCGAACGAAGATTGGTGGTGACGCTGCGATTGCGCAGAGTGCGCTTCGGGTTTTGCCGGGCGCGTTTGGAAGCGGATTTGGTATTGGCCATGAGTCAGGATTTTCTGAGCGGGGAGGCTCGCGGACAGAGGCAAAGTTGTCAACCGAAACGGTTCTGCGGACGACCCCTCGCGCAGGGCGCCGGATCGCGTTAGGTCAATCCCATGGAGCTGTTCTGGTGGGCGATCACGCTGCTGCTGATGACGCTGGGCATCATCGGCACGGTGCTCCCGGCGATTCCGGGAACGGCGATCATCCTCGGCGCGGCGATTCTGCATCGGGTCATGCTCGGCGCGGAGCGGAGCGTCGGCTGGTGGACGCTCGGTTTGCTCGTCCTGCTCACGCTCGCTTCCTATGCGATCGATTTTGCCGGCGGCTTGGTGGGCGCGCGGCGGTTCGGGGCGACGCGCTGGGGAATGTTGGGCGCCTTCATCGGCGCAATCGTCGGCATCTTTTTCAGTCTGCCCGGTTTGCTCATCGGACCGATTGTCGGCGCGGTGGTCGGGGAATTGATTGGCGGCAAACGACTGATTGATGCGGGCCGAGCCGGCTGGGGCACATTGTTAGGCAATCTCGCCGCGCTTGTCGGCAAAATCGTGATCGCGTTCGCGATGGTCGCCTGTTTTTTGATCGCGGCGCCGACGCCGTTCTGAGGAAGCCGGCTAACGTTAGCCGGAGATCTTCGCGTAAACGCCGATGAGCGGACGCTTCGAAGGGGTCGGAGACCGGAAATCGCTAACGAACCCGTGGGCCGTCCGGATTTCCACGTGACCCGCCGCCCGGCCGGAGCCATAGACCAAGACCGAACCGATCGGCGCCTGATAGGGATCGCGCACGGCGAGACGAGTGTAACCGAAGGCACCCACCAGTTCACCACCGGCTTCGCGGGCGAATTCCGTCTTCGGATAGGAACTGACCGCGCCGGAAGCCAGGAGCGCTTCCTTCACGTAACGCCAGCAACGGGACTTGGAATGAGCATTGGCGCGCTCCTCCGCGATCGTGGCCGCGCGGAGCAGCTTCGGATCGAGATGCGTGAAGCGCGGAGAATGAACCCTGGCAAACGGGTTGGTCGATTTGCCGGTGAAAGAAGTGATGACCTTGGCCGACTCGACGCGGCCATCAGCGTTCGTGAACACGAAACGCGTGCTCGATTTATCCTGTTCCGCCAGGGCGGGGGAAGAGAGAGCGAGAGCGCCCAATCCGGCGATGAGAAAAAGAAAGGAATGATAGCGTCGCACGGAAGTGTTCTCTATGAAGGCAACTGGAGGGACATGCAACCGCAATTTTCCGCAGTGCATACTTTTTCCCGGCCGGAACTGATTAAGCAGCCCTTGTGCCGGAATCGGGCAGCTTTTCTATAATTCCGAGAAGAACTCACGACTCGATCGCCGGGAGAACCCGCCCGCTGACCTCGCCAAACCCGATCCGGTAACCCTGCCCTTCCGCCCAGCCGCGGATCGTCAGGCGGTCGCCGTCTTCCAGCCATTTTCGGGTCTCCCCGCCGGTCAACTCCAGGGGATTCGCCCCGCGCCAGGTGAGTTCGAGCATGCTCCCGCGGGCATTGTCCTCCGGGCCGCTGATCGTGCCGCTGGCCAGGAGGTCGCCCGGCTGCAGATTGCAGCCACCGACCGTGTGATGGGCCAGTTGCTGCGCGATGCTCCAGTAAAGATTGCGCATGTTGCTCCGGGCGATGGTTTGCGGGGCGCTCATTTTTGCCGACTGCAACTCCACCTCGAGCTGCACGTCGAAGACGAAGTCGGCAGGCGCGCGCAAATAGGGAAACGGTTCCGGATCCTGCGCCGGGAGCGGCTGTCGAAACGGCTCCAGCGCTTCCAAGGTCACGACCCAGGGCGAAATACTGGTGCAAAAATTCTTCGCCAGGAACGGCCCGAGCGGTTGGTATTCCCAGGTCTGGATGTCGCGCGCGCTCCAGTCATTCATCAAGACCAGGCCGAAGATGTGATCGGTCGCCTGCGCGATCGGCACCGGCGCGCCGAGATCGTTAGGCGGGCCGACCAGGAAGGCGGTTTCGAGTTCGAAATCGAGCGCCTTGCTCGGCCCGAAACTCGGCGTCGCGGCCTCGGGCGCCTTGGTCTGGCCGCGCGGCCGGCGCACCTCCGCGCCGCTCGGGACGATGGAACTCGCGCGGCCGTGATAAGCGATTGGGAGCCAGCGCCAGTTCGGCATGATCGCATTCTCCGGGCCGCGAAACATCGTCCCGACGTTAAAGGCGTGATAATAGGAAGAATAGAAATCGGTGTAATCGCCGATCCGCGCCGGGAGCAGCATCGTGACCGCGTTTTGCTGGTGAAAAGCGTGCAGCCGCAGCTTTTCGTCGTCTCGCAGAGTAGCGGTATCGGCCGCCAGCAGGTGCTGCAAAATCGCGCGCACTTCCCGCCAGGCCGGCCGGCCGAGCGCGAGGAAGGCATTGAGCGAATCACGGTGGAAGAGCGGACTGCCGCCTAACGATTCCGCGCGGAGCAAGCCGGCCTCTTCCAGGACCGCGAGATCGAGCACGAGATCGCCGATGGCGACCCCAACCCGGGGCTTGCCCTCATTCATGCGGAAGACTCCGTAGGGCAGATTCTCGAGCGGGAAATGCGAATCGGGCGCGACCTCGACAAAAGAACGGAGCGGATTAGCCATAATGATTAGAATAAGCCGAGCGCGCGCAGGTCGTCGCGCGGCTCGTCGAAGCTGCAACTGCCTAACGACGTCACGAATTGCCGGCGAGCGATGATTTGCGCCGCGGTGATTTCCCAGTCGCCCCAGCGGAAAACTTCGTCATCAAAATAAAACGAGCCTGGGTTTTCATCCGCCAACATCTCGGCGGTCTGCGCTTCGTCCCAGCCATGCTCGGCCGCGAGCACGCCGGCGCCGAGGACGTTGAGAAACCCGTGCATCTTCGTGCCGACGCTCTCGTGAAAATGCTTCACCGGATGATGCAGCCCGGCGGTGAACTTGAGCGGCACCCGCTGCCGCGCCGCAGCCACGAGGACCCGCGCGATTTCCGCGTCGGTCGGGAACGCGTCCGCGGTCACGCCGCCGGTTCGCAGCTTGCAGCCGGCGCCGGTCCCGGCGAGGGCAGCGATCGTCGCCGGCGCGGCCGTCACGGGCGATTCCCAGAAAACGCGGAGCTCGCCTAACGACTCCGGCTCTGCGCCCGGCGGTAGCGGCATTTCCAGTTGCGGGATCGCGAGCACGTCCGGATGCGCGGCCTGGAAACGCTCGAGCTCAGCCGTCACGCCTTGCAGCGTTTCCTGAAATTTAGCCGGCTCCACGTTCTTCGGCCCGAGGGCGGAAACCTCCAGCGGATATTCCGCGGAAAATTGCGCGAGCTGAGCGGCCGCCGCGTCGAATTTCCCCACCGGCAGAATAAACGCCCCCAGCATCCACCGATCGGCGGATCGCACATAGCCCGCCTGGTTTGCCAAGGCCGGCTCCAGCGCGAGATCGGCCGGCGGAAAAAGCCCCGCGTAATCGATCGCGTGCTCGAGCAGGGCGCGGAACGCGGCAGCGGGCATCGGGAACTCAACGGCGCTTTGGTCGCACTCGTCAACCGCCCTTTCGCGCTCCGTAAGCGCGTGAAGCTGTGTCGGCAGACGATTCTCCGAGTGATGGAACTCAAGCTCGACGAAGCGACGCAAAATCCCAAGCCGAAGGAGGGCGAGGAGGAGCAAACGGTCGTCAGTCCGCGCATCCGCATCCACGACCTGCTCGTCCAGCCTTTCGACGTCCGTTCCGTCGCGTTGACCGGTCTCTTCCTGCTCGCGCTTTTTTACACCATGTTTTTCCTGCGCTCGCTTCTGCTCCCGATCGTGCTCGCGCTTCTCCTGAGCTACCTCCTGCGCCCGATCGTGCGCGGGCTGGCGAAGATTAAAATTTCAACCCACCTCGGCTCCGCGCTCCTCCTGCTCTCGCTCGTCGGTTCGCTCGCCTACGCCGTTTCCTTCCTGGCCGCGCCCGCCGCGGGCTGGCTCGAAAAAGCGCCCTATAGTCTGCATCAATTGCAGCAGAAATTACTCCCGCTGAAGAAGCCGATGGAGAAGGTCGCTCAAGCCAGCGGCGCGATCGAGAATCTCACCGCCCCGACGGCCGCCCCGCAAGCGCAGAAAACGCAGACCGTCGAAGTGAAGCAACACGCACTCGCCGAAAAGCTCATCGTGCAGACCCCGGAGTTCATCGTCAGCACGCTCACCATGCTGATCCTGCTCTATTTCCTGCTCGCCTATGACGGCGTTTTTCTCGCCAAGGTGATCAAGCTCATGCCGACGCTCTCGGATAAAAAGCGCGCGGTCTCAATCGCGCACGAGATTGAGTCCCAGGTCTCGACCTACCTCTTCACGATCACGGTGATCAATTGCTGTCTCGGCGCGGCGGTGGGGCTCGCGGTCGGCCTGCTCGGTTTGCCGAACCCGGCGATGTGGGGCGTGATGGTCGCGATCTTGAATTTCGTGCCTTATCTCGGCGCCTTCACCGGGATTGTCTGCATGACCCTGGGCGCGGTGCTGAGCTTCAATAGCTTCGGCTTCGCGCTTATTTTCCCTGGCAGCTATCTCCTGCTCGCCACGCTTGAGGGAAATTTCGTCACCCCGATGGTGATGGGCCGCTCGCTCACCCTGAACCCGGTGCTCGTGCTCCTGTCGCTTACTTTTTGGGGTTGGATGTGGGGAATCGCCGGTGTGATCCTGGCCGTGCCGATCCTCGCAGCCTTCAGGATTTTCTGCGCGCATATCAAGCAGATGGAACCGCTCGCCGAGTTCATGAGCTGAATGCGTTAGGCGTTGAGCAACCCCTCCCGCCGGGCAGCGACTCCCGATACCTCGGCCTCCCACAGGGAGGCCGCTACAAGCCTAACGAGCGCGCCCGGCATCCATCCGAGGAGCGATCGTGCCGCGCCGTCGCGAGCAGCACCGTGAGGCACGAGCAACGAGCCGGGTCGCCGCGGGGCAGACCGAGTAATAGCAGCGCGAGCTGATTGTTCGTTAGGCGAATTCATCCTTCCGTCCTGCGCGCGGGCGACGGGCCCAACCGAGAATCGCATTGCCGAGTCCGCCGGGATCGTGAAAGGGTATGCCTCGCTTTCTCATGCCTACCGAACTCGCTCCGGCTCCTGTGTATTCCCGCAAAAATCCGTTCCCCGGCCGGCTCCTGGTCAATCGCAGGCTGAACAGCCCCGACTCCGAGAAAGACACGCGTCACTTCGAGATCTCGCTCGAGGGCTCCGGGATCAGCTACGAAGTCGGCGACTCGATGGCGGTTTATCCGACGAATGATCCCGATCTCGTCGAGGAGATGCTCACGGCGTTGAGCGCGAAAGGCGACGAGACCATTCCCGGCGCGAAAGGCGCACCCGAGACGACGCTGCGCGAGGCGCTGCTGCGCCAATACAGCATCACGCAGCCGACCCCGAAATTTCTCCGCGCGATCGCGGAGCGCGCTTCGGCGGCGCCGCTCCTGAAGGAGTTGCTGCATGAAGATCGCCGGCACGATCTCGACAGTTATATCTGGGGTTTGGAGATGATCGATTTCCTGGTCGAGCATCCTTCGGTCCGCTTCGAGCCGCCGGAATTTGTCGCGCTCCTTGCGAAGTTGCAGCCGCGGCTTTACTCGATCGCTTCGAGCCTGAAGGCGCATCCGACTACGGTCCATTTCATCGTCGACGTTGTGACTTATTCGAGCCACGGCCGGAAACGGAAAGGCGTCTGCTCGAGTTTTTTGGCGGAACGTTGCGCAGACTCGCCCGCGCCGATCTATCCGACCTCGTCAAAGTTCCGGCTCCCGGAAGATACCTACGCGCCGATCATCATGGTCGGGCCGGGCACGGGGGTGGCGCCGTTCCGGGCTTTCCTGCAGGAACGCCAGGCGATCGGCGCGCGCGGGAAGACCTGGCTCTTCTTCGGCGCGCAGCGAGAGGAAAGCGATTTTTATTACCAGGAAGACTTCACGAAGTTCATCGCCGACGGAGTGCTCACGAAACTCGATACCGCTTTCTCCCGCGACCAGGAGCACAAAATCTACGTGCAAAACCGGATGATGGGCGCATCCGGTGAGCTCTGGCAATGGCTCGAGGAAGGGGCCCACTTTTACGTCTGCGGCGACGCCAAACGGATGGCCAAAGATGTCGACGCGACCCTGCGCCAAATCGTCGAGCAGCAAGGCGGCAAGAGCACCGACGAAGCGAACGAATACGTCGAAAACCTGAAGAACCAGAAGCGCTACAAACGCGATGTTTACTAGCTCGGTGGGAAGCCGGGGGAGAGGAATACGGAGTCTTACTTCGGGTCGGCTGACAAATTGCGGACGCGGCGGGTGGCGCGTCCCTTGAGCGGCCCGTAGTCGGCAATCTCGCCCTTGTCGACATCGGCCGGGCCGCTGTCAAAGGTGAGTCGCTCCTGCTCCGCCTTTGTCTCCGCGATATAGCGCACCGCCGCCGGGTCGTTCCCGCGCACGAACCGAACTTTCGACGGCCCATCGGGAATGGCGACCATGATCATGTCGGGGTTGGGTGTTCCTGAGTTGTTAAAAACTTGCGTGCCGTGGGCGCGAGGCATGGTGTAGGCGAAGGTGACGCGCGGCTCGGCGCCGGGCGCCCAGGAGGAAGAGGAGGCTCCTTTTTGCACGGGAGCCGGTGCCGGAGGGGCGCTGGCAACAGGCGGGAGAGCAGGCGACCGTGAGGGCAGGAGTAATCCGACCAGCGCCAGCAGCAAGCATCCGCCAGCGATGAGACCGCCGCGTGAGACGATTCCGCCCTCGGTTTCGGCAGTTTCCATTACTAGTTGGGGAACCAGGGCACGTCCGAGCTGTTTTTTACATAACTGGAGCGCCAGGATTGCGGGCTCGGCTGCAAGTTCCCCGTCGTGGGGAAGAAGGGCGGCGCGCCGCCGGGCTGGAAGGCGCGCTGATCCCATAGTCGAGTCTGGAGAATACCATTGGTGAAGTTATTCCCGGAAAAGAGGGCCCAGGAGTAGCCATGGTTTTGAATCTGGCCGCCAATCGTGAGCGCCGCGCCCTTGGTCCGGGTCAGGAAGTTTTCCACCGCGAAGCCGCCGTCACTGGTGCTGGTGGTCGCGGAACCAGTTGCCATCACGATCGCATCCAGATGGATCGGATCGTTGACATCCGCCGCGACCTTATTCCCATCGAGGTCCCTTTCTTTGATCGTCACATCGGACTCCGAGAAAATTCCCAAGACATCAGTCACTCTGTTCAACTGGTCCAGCAGAGTGGCCACATAGTCCTGGTTAATGCCGGTATGGTCAGCCGTGTAGAGGCCCGGCGCATCGGTATAGCTGAGATCGTCCGGACGAGAGGCGTAATTGAGACTTCCGGTGACGTCGACCGAACCACCGGGGTCAAGTGGATTAGGATCGCGCGGGTCCAAACCGTTTGGGTCCGATTTCTTGGCCAGCGCGCCGATCGTGAGTTTCCCATCGAGGGTACCCTGGATCGACTTGATATCGCCATAGACGACCATGGCGTTGTTGATGTCATTGACTTTGTAGGAGCGTTCCGGGCCGTAGGTGGGGTTGCCCCTTCTGTCGAGTCCGAGGTATTGCTTTACCTTTACTTTTCCGTTGTCGACCCTGTTGTTTCCATCGTCGAGCTCGACGGTGAAGTTCGGCCCTTTCGTAGCATCATAACCCCGATAGTCCGCAGGCAAGGTTAACCCGGCGTTGGCGCGGAGCGGGCCGGTGGAATCATTCGCTTGGGAAGAATTCGGCAGATCGATCGCCTTCGGCAGCACATTCAAGCCCTTGTAAAACTGGGGAGCGTTGGGAAAATCGCTGCTGTAGTACTGGAGGATGCTCGCGTAGTCATTCGCATCTGCTTTCCCGTACACTCCGCTGATATAGTTACCGTAGTTGGCGAAGTAGCGAACCCCTTTCGGGGCGGCGGTGGTGGCTTCATTGACCATCCAGAGGTTTGGCCAGAAAGCGACTCCCGAGTTAGTGTGATAAGGTCCGAGAAAAACGCTGTTAAAGCCTTCGAATTGTAAGTAGCCCGGGCTCCAGACACCGCCGTAGTCGTTGACGAAATATTCGTACTTGGCAAAGTTCTCCTGGAATAAAGTCGTCTGCACCCGCCGACTAATCGCTCGTATCCGGGCAGTGGCCGCCGCCGTCGCGGTCGAGGCCAGCGTCCAGGTTTGCTGCGAACCCACGGTACGTGGATAGACATTCACCGTGACGGATTGGAAGGGAGCGAATTGCGCCGCCGGGACGTCTTCGTTCCAGACCTGATCGGCGGCCGGCGGAGTTCCAGCTCCTTGTAACTGGACAATCGCCTTGGCGAGCCCTGCTTCCGCGGCCATCAAAGCGCGATCGTCCATCACCCGCTGGTCTTGCAGGTGCTCGATGTTGGAGAGGCTATTCAGGTAAGTGCCCAAGCCGGCGGCGAGAAAGATCATCACGATCATCACCGCAATCAGGATGGAGCCCTCCTCGCGGCGACCAGCGTGGTCGTGCCGGTGGAAAATGGAGAGGGCGTGGTGTGAGTTGGACTTCTTCTTGGCTGTGTTCATGGATTTCTTGGGATGGCGCTGGTGGAAAAGCGGAGGCGATCGCTCTCGATGCTGCCGAGGAGGCGCCGGGGATAGCCTAGGATGCCGATGACAAAGCCAACACGCACGGTGCCGTTGGGATTGCGTCGAAACTCAAAGCTCGACACGTTACTGGCGAGCACTTTGTCGGTCGCTGGAATGGGTGCCGTGGTCCCGGTGTGGGAGTAGATGCTGCCCAGGGTTTGGCCGTTGGCCGAGACTCCGGCAGACCAATAATAAGTGACGGTCGTCGGCCCTTCCGGGACAGTGATCACGGCGCAGGAGCCGTTGGTGATGTCGGTTCCTAGCGTGTTCGTGTAGTCCGAATAAATCTTTTCGGTCTGGGCCGACTGGAGATTCCCCTGGATCGCGCGAATGACCGACGAGCCATTCTCCCGCGCCCACATTTCGCTCTCGTTGCCCCGGAAAAGCCAGACCCCCTGGCTGAGGGCGAAGAAAAGAATCAGTCCGATGATGGTCGCCACACCGCCCGCGACCGAGAGCTCGACCAGGGTGAATGCTTCCGCCCTTTTCGATCCGATTCTCATAGGCTGGGAAAGCTCTGGCATACCGTCGTACTCGTGCTCAGCGAAACGACCCGCTGACTGTTTCCCTGATAAAGCTGCCACTGCATCGTCACCGTGAGCTGCCGCAAAGTCGGGGTGGCCGGGTCAGTCACGAAATCCGCCCGCCAGACTCCGTTGGGTAGCTTATCTGGGACCGATGGCGGCGCGGCCGCGTTGGCCGGGGCGACGTCCTCGATCGGCACCGTCTGCCAGGCATTGGCCGCAGGCACCATCCAGCGCACGTCCGGCCCCCCGCCCGGCACTTGTTTGAGATAGACCGGCGCCCCCCCGGTGCTGTTAGTGATCTGCGGAAAAGGCTGGGCCTTGAAAAGCTCGATGATTTCTGTCTCGACCGAAGCCGCAAGCATGCGCTGCGAAGATTCGCGATTGCGAAACCCCATGTAGGAAATTCCGCCCATCACGCTGAAGAGCGTGAGCCCGAGGACAGCGACGGCGACCATCACTTCCACGAGCGTGAACCCACTCACGGGTTTGAGTCGGCGCCGGGAGTGGACGCCAGCAAAACGGAAATCGGCAGGATGCATGAGCTGCTTGTGGAAAGCAGGCGCGATGCCAGCCGCGTCCCGCAATTTCAGGCAAAGCAGAAAAAGGTGACCAAACGGCGCGTGCCGACTAAGAGCGGGCCCGCAGCGCGAGACCCGCGCCGACCAGCATCGCCAGCAAACTAAGCGCAGCCAGTCCTCCGCCGACGACGAGCCACCATGGTCGATAAACCAGGGTGAGGCGACCGTGGGCGCCGGCCGGCAACTTCAGCAGCGGTGCGAGTCCGCGATACGAGTCGACCGCGATTCTCCGGCCGTCCAGATTCGCGTGGTAGCCGTCGAAGAACGGGCGGGCAAAGACCAGCGCCGCCGATCCTGCGCCGGCTGCGACCGCCACATCCGCGACGACTTCTTGGCGTGAGTGGCTCACCAGTCGAATCGTGACCGGCGCCTCCTTCTCGTTAGCCAAGGCGATCGCGTGGAGCGGGCCGATTGGCCCGCCCGCGCGTTCGTAAACGCGCCCTTCCTCTTCGTCATGCACGAGCCGCCATTCCCCAGTCGGCTGCGGCGCGAAAGCGATCGCGCGATCCACGATCAGGCCATCGAGGCCGAGTTTCTCGAGCGAACCGCGCGGTCCCGCTTCTCGGCTGAGCAGGTAATCCGCGACGCCGAGATCGATCTCGCCGTGCGTGTAAAACGTCCAGGCTGGCCCCACCCCCGCCGCGCGGATCGGGCTGTAGCCATTGACGAGGCGGAGGCCGGCCCACATCGAAGTGCTGCCCGGCCGGGTCACCTGCCCCACCGGCGCCGGATGGTTTCGCTGGTCATAGGCCGTTTCCGGTGTCGGATAAATGCTCAGGTAAAGCCGCGCCGGATCGAGCGACGCCGGACTCGTTAGGCTGGAAGCGAAGGGGTAAATCGGGACGCCCACGTTGGTCGGAAGCAGGAGATAGGTCGCGAGGAGCGAAGCGAAAACCACGCCGGTTGCCAGCCAGCACCAACGCGCCGCGGGCCGGAATTGGGCGAGCGCTTCGGCCGCGACGAGGGCCAGGACGAGATGAATCAGCGGCAGCCAGCGAAAACTCCAGCGAAAGACATTCGCGCTCGGCAGCATCGCGATCACGAGCACGAGTAGGAGCAGGCCGAGCTCCCATTTCATTCGCCTAACGAACTCGCCGCGCCGGCCGAGCAGCCCGGCAAGCAGGGCGAGCGGCGGCACCGTGCCGCAGGCCAGCTCGACCGCAGTGTGCGGGGAGTAAGCATTGGAAAAATTCGACCAGCGCACGGTCCAGCCGGGCCAGACAAAACCGGGGAGCGCAGCCGGTGGGAGGAGCCATTGCCAATGCGCCCCGTTGGTCGCCATCTCGCCGCGCGCCGAGCCCTGGACGTAATCGAAAAGGGCCAGCCAGGCGGGCGCGGAAAGCCCGAAACCGAGCGCCACGCCGAGGGCGAGCGGCCCGAGCGAGCGCAGGGCGCGGGTCTCGCCTAACGACTTCACCGCGAGCCACACCGCCACCAGCCCGAGCATCAAAACCGTGTATGGAAATCCACCCGTTACGACCAGATAAACGAACGGAGCCGGCCACAGAAAACGCCACTTTCCCCGGGTCACATCGAGGGCGCGCGCCATTCCCCACCAGGCCCACGGCAGCCAGGCGAAAGCGCCGAGCGCACCGAACCAATCGCTCGCCCCCCAGCAGATGATCCAGCCGTTCAGAGCCGCGACCAGCGCAACCAGCGTCGCCAATGGACTCGTTAGGCCCCGATCACGCGCGAGCAGGTATCCACCCATCGCGAGCACGAACAGATGCGCCATGGAAAGCGTCGCGGCCTGTCCGGCAAAACTGAGCGGCAATTTCCAGATCAAGACCACGGCCGAGTTCACGAAGATCGAGAACGTCCCGTATTGAAACTCGCCCGCGAGATTACTGCAGACCCAGGAATATGGGCTGAGCAACGGCAGGTGCCCCTCGCTCCAACTCCGCGCGACATCCGCGAAGACCGGCAGAATGGAAATCTGGTAATCGTCGTTCCAGAAAACGCGCGGGTTATGCCAAAGCAGCAGCCAGCAAAACACCAGGACAAGCGCCCCCGCGCCGAGCGCTCCGACGAGATGGCCGCGCCGGCTCAAAACTAGAGCACGACCGGCCGGCCCTCGGTCATCACCAGCACCTTCTCATCGACGCCGTGCGTGCGCGCACTCGAGAGCAGTCGCTCCGGCGGCTCGTTCATTGGCTCGAACCCGAGGCGAAAAGTTCCGTAGTGCATCGGCACCAGCTTCTGCGCGCCGAGTTCGAGAAAAGCGCGCACGGCTTCCTCCGGATTCATGTGCACTTCGCGTCGGCTCGGCGCGTCGTAGGCGCCGATCGGCAGGAGCGCGATCTCGATCGGAAAACGTTTCCCGATTTCCTCGAACCCGGGAAAATAGGCGCTGTCGCCGCAGTGAAAAACCGAGCGCCCGTTCGCCTCGATCACGAACCCGCCGAAGCCCCGATGTTGATCGTGCAAGAGCCGCGCGCCCCAGTGATGACAGGGCGTGAGCGAGACGCGGAGCGGACCGAGCTGGATCTGCTCCCACTCCTCGAGTTCGTGGACAATGTTGAACCCGAGATCGTGCACGAGATTCCCCACCCCGGTTGGGACCACGATCGGCTGATCGGCCGCGACTTTGCGCAGGCTTTTGCGATCGAGGTGATCGAAATGCGCGTGCGTCACGAGGACGACGTCGATCGACGGCAGGCTGTCGATAGGCAGCCCCGGGCGCTTCAGGCGCTTGATCACTTTCAACCACATCGACCAGTTCGGATCGATCAAGACATTCATCCCTTCGATCTGGAGCAGGAACGACGCGTGCCCGATCCAAGTGATACAGACCTCGCCCGCCTTCACTTTGGGAAAAAGCGGCTTGGCGCGCGCGCCGGAGCGCTTGGTGAAAAACGATGGGATCAGGACTTCGGTGAGGAAGTTCCGCTTATGCCAGTCGGTCCCCGGCTTCAGGCTGACGCGCGTGGCGGATTTTTTCGCTGCAGTGCCTTCACCAGCCGCGGTCCGCACTACGCTGGTTCGTTTCCGCGAAAAGGGTCTCGGCACAGTCGGCCAAGGATATGAACGAACGGGGTCGAAGCAATTGAGTTTCGACTTCTCGCCCCGGGATGTTCATAACGGTGCATCTCGCGTTTGTGATGGAACGTTCCCCGGTCAACCGGCAACCCTTCGTGGGCGTGGCCGTAGCGGCGATCGCGGGAATAATTTGCGCGGAGTTCGTGCCGCTGGAGATCGGTGCGAGCCTGGGCGCGGTTTGTTTCGCCGCGTTGCTCGCGCTGGTTTGGCGCCGCTCGTTTTTCACTTATCTGCTGGTGGCGGGCGCGTTTTATCTGCTGCATTCCGTGCAGCAAACGGACGCGCCAGGGTTAAAACTGGCCGCGAAATTGGGCGAGCGGCCGCGGCCGGTCACGGTCACCGGCGCGGTGGTGAGCGAACCGAAGATCGGCACCGGCGCCTTCGCTGACTTTCTCCTCGAACTGGACGCGATCGAGCTCGGTGGAGAATGGGAAACCTCCAACGCCACGGTACGCGTGCGCTGGAAAGGTGCGCCCCAACTGGGTGATGGAATTCGCCTAACGGGTCTGGCCGAGCCGATTCCGCCCGCCCGCAACCCGGGTGTTTTCGATCTGCAAAGCTATCTCGCGCGCCGCGACGTTTACCGCTCCGTTTTTGCGCGCTATCCGGACGACGGCGAAATCCTCCCCAGCGGGCACAGCCATCTCGTGCTTCGGCTCGCGGCCAAATCCCGCGCCTGGATGCAGGCGACGTTGACCCGGGGGTTGGAAGATTCGCCCGAGGTGGGCGCGCTAATCAGCGGGATGGCGCTCGGGCTGCGACACGAAACGCACGACGACATCGAGGAACCGTTCCAACAAACCGGGACGCTCCATTTATTCGCGGTGGCCGGTCTGCACGTCGGGATCATCGCCCAATTGCTCTGGATCCTGGCGCGGCTTTGTCGCCTCCCGCGGGTCGCGGCCGCGGCGGTGATCATTCCGTTTCTCTTTTTCTATGCGGCGATCACCGGGCTGCACGTCTCGAGCGTGCGCGCGGCGACGATGGCGGCGGTCTTGTTAGGCGGAATTTTTTTCGAACGCCGCGTCTTTGCCTTGAACAGCCTGGCCGCGGCCGCCGTGCTGATTCTTGCTTGGGATCCGAACCAAGTTTTCACTTCCGGCTTTCAACTCTCCTTCGCCGTGGTCGCCGCGATCGTTCTCTGCCGGGAGAAAATTCTGCAGCCGCTCCTGCAGTTGGGCGCGACGGATCCGTTTCTCCCTCGCAGCCTGGTGAGCAGAAGCCGGCGCCTGGTCGAGATCGGCTATTTCTGGATCGCGGGCGCGGTCTCGGTTTCCAGCGCGGCCTGGATCGGATCGTTGCTGTTGATCGCATGGTATTTTTATCTGCTCACGCCGGTCTCGCTGCTCGCGAATCTCTGCGTGGTGCCGGTTGCTTTTGCCATCCTCGCCGTGGGCCTGCTCTCTCTTTTGGCCGCGCCGATTTCTTCCGGGCTCACGCTCATTTTCAACAACGCGAACTGGAGCCTGTCGCGATTCGTCCTCGCGCTGGTGCAAGGCTTTGCCCAAATCCCGGCCGGGCACCTCTACGTCGAGCGGCCGCATTGGCCTAACGAGGCCCGTTGCGAGATCACCGTGCTCGATGCCGGAGCGGGGGCGGCGGTGCACCTGCGCGCAGGCGGCGCGGACTGGCTGTTGGATGCGGGCAGCGCGCGCGACTACGAAGGGTTCGTGCGCGATTACCTGCACTCGCGCGGCATCGATCGCCTCGACGGCCTGGTCCTGAGCCACGGCGACTCGCTCCACCTGGGCGGCGCGGGGCCGTTGCTCGACGAATTCCAACCGCGCCAATATCTCGACAACGCCGCGCCCGACCGCTCGCGCGTGCATCGCGCGCTTCTCGTTAGGCGTCCGATCTTGCTCACGCGCGGCAATTCGATTCCAATCGCCCCGTCGATCCGGGCAGAGATTCTTTTTCCGCCGGTCAAATTCAACGCGAAAGCGGCGGATGATCAGGCGCTCGTGATCCGGCTGACCATCGGCGGGGTGTGGCGCGTGCTCCTGCTCTCCGACAGCGGCCCCGCGACCGAGGCCGCGTTGCTCACTCGGCCTAACGAACTAAAGAGCGACGTCCTGATCAAGGGACGCCATTACTCCGGCGCCGAGGATGCTGCGGGCTTTCTCAAGGCGGTGCAGCCCCGGCTCGTCGTGGCCACCTCGGTCCCATTCCCGGAGCGCGAGAGAGTGCCGGACGCCTGGGCGCAGTCTGTCCGAGATCGGGGAATTACTTTGTTTCGTCAGGATGAAACCGGCGCGGTAAAACTCGAATTCTTCCACGACTCCTGGCGCGCGACGCCCTTCCTCACTCATGACATCTTTCGCAGCCCGAGCCGGTAAATCCGTTTCCCCGCAGCGATGAAATGTTTCTCAAATGTCGTTACCGGAAAAACTTCATCCTCCTCTCCGGTGTCTCGCTGAAATTCTGAAGCCGAGCCCAGTTCCCTCATCGACTCGAAATAATCCTTCTCATCCGTGGCGATGCGGAGCCGGCCGCCCGGTGCCAGAATCCGCTCCACCGCCGCGAGAAAATCGCTCGTCACGATCCGCCGGCGATGATGGCGTTTTTTCGGCCAGGGATCGGGAAATAAGAGGTGGGCGACCGCGACTGAATCTGGCGGGAGCAAGTATTCCACGGCGTAGGAGGTTTCGATCCTGAGCACGCGAACGTTAGGCAATTTTCCGCGGCCGGCTTTTCCACAGGCACTGCGAACACGGCCGATCAGCCTCTCGATCCCGAGAAAATTTCGCCCGGGAAATTGCGCCGCCCGGCTGACGAGAAAGGTTCCGTCGCCGCAGCCGAGATCGATCTCCAACGGCGCGACGCGCGGAAAGATCGCCGTGAGATCGAGCGGCGCGAAGTAGTCCGCGGGAATCAATTCCACCACGTCTGGGGCCGTCGCACTGGAATAAGCCGTGGCCTCGTCCACTCTTAAGGAGGAATTATGCACAAACTTTTTTCATCGCTGTTTCTCGTCCTCGCACTTTGCTGCACGGCACTCACCGCGCAGGCTGAAACTAAAACGGTAGTTTTTGCGGGCGGCTGTTTCTGGTGCATGCAACCGCCCTACGACTCCGCCAAGGGAGTGACGAAAACAATCGTCGGCTACACCGGCGGGAGCAAAGAAACCGCCAACTACGAGCTCGTCTCCGCGCACAAAACCAAGCATCGCGAAGCGATCGAGGTCACCTACGACCCGGCGCAGATTTCCTACGATCAACTGCTCGATATTTTCTGGCATAACATTCGTCCGACCCAGGCGGATGGGCAGTTCGCAGACATCGGACTCTCGTATCAGGCTGCGATCTACTACGCGAACGAGGCGGAGAAAAAAGCGGCCGAGGCCTCCAAGGGGAAACTCGCGAAGAGCGGCAAATTCGATCAGCCGATCGTGACGGAGATTCTGCCGCAGACGCCGTTTTATCCGGCGGAAGATTATCACCAGAAATATTACCTGAAGAACCCGGAGGCGTTCGAGGCCTACCATGTCGGTTCCGGCCGGGTCAGCTATCTCCAGGGCATCTGGGGCAAGTAAGCGCCCGCGCGCTTTTAGTTAGGCTTCTAATTTTTTTCGTGCGCGCCGGCCATGCGACCGGTCATGGCGTCCACCGCGACCGGTTTCGTCCCGTCTTTCGTGGTCGCGAGCACGAGCGACCAGACGAGATGGCCCTGCACCGTTTCGAGCTTCGCCGCGCTCACGCGCGCGCCCGGATATTTCCGCAGGGCGATGTGCTCGGCTTCGTTCTTCGTGATCTTCGCTTTGCCTTTCGGATCAAGCGGGCTCTCGGCGCGCAGCGGAGCGAAAACCAGAAACGAAAGGACGACGACGAGCGGGAGCGATCTCATGCAGATAAGAAGCCGCCTCCGCCTCGCTCGGGCAAGGAAAAGCGAAAAAAATCCGGCGATTTTTCGCGACGCGGCGGGGTGGCATGGCCGCTGCTTAAAGAGGATCTGCAGGCCAGGAAGACAAAACCGATCTAATCGAAATTAACTAAGCGTTCCTCAGCTTTGCGGCGCGACCAGTAATGGTCGCGTTTTTTTGTCCGCGAAACGTTGTGCTTCGTCCGGACGAGCAGCGCTAGAACTTATAGAGCTCTGACTTCGTCGGCTCGACGAACTCGGCCTGCGCGACCCGCAGCGGTTCCTTGAGCACTTTCGATAATCCGTCGGCCAGGACAGACGCGATCACTTTCGGCTCGCGGGTGTAGATCGGGATGGGAAACGAGCCAGCGTTGCGATCGTAACCGTAAATCGTGCCGTCCGTTTCCCAGACGCAATAGGCGTGACCGGCCGGGTGATCCTGGTAGCGAACGAGCAGGATCTTCGCCCAGAAATTCTGGTCGAGGCTGTGCTGCGTCTTGACCACCGCGAGGTAGTTGCAGGCGGAAATCACGCAGCCATTCAGGACCACGAGATCGTCTTCCGCCGGGACGAGGGTGACGCGTTGGCGACAGGAACTGAACGAGCAGAGAGCGACCAGGCCGATAAGCATAGGAATGAGGCGGGCAGAAAAAGAACGCATATTTTTAGTCGCTATGGCTTTTATAACACTCGCGCGGTCTCCTTGGGAAGACCTAACTTTGCTCTCATCGCGGGGGCTTTCCCGTCTGCAAAAACCGTCCCGCCGGACCCGCCGGTGATCGCAGAAGACCCGCCTGAAGACGAGTCTATTTTTCGCCTAACAATGGGCGCAGCGTATTCCGGCCCGCGATCTGTTCGGTGGTGGAACCGGCATGATAGCGATGACAGAGGAGACATGAATCGCCCGCGATTTTCGGCTGGTGACACTCGATGCAGAGCGTTTTTGAGAGCGGCGAAAAATTGCTCAGGAAATGTGTCGGGTCGCGGTCGGCGAGCGCGCCCGTTTCGCCGCGAAAGAATTTCACCGGCTCGGCTTTGGGATTGATCTTATGGCAGGTCTCGCAGGCGGTATTACCAAACAGGTAGAGGTGGGTGGTATGGCGGAAAGTCGTGAACGATTTCTGGTGCGGCTGCGCTTCGGCGGGAAGCCAGTTCACCTGGGTGAGGCCGTCGCTGGTCTTGACGCTGTGGCATTTCAGGCAAAGCCCGACGGCCTGCGGATCCGCCATCTGGCGGAAAACGTCCGTGGCCGACGGCGCCGATTTCTCGGCGAGTTGCGCGGCGGTGTTGAGCCAGGCGTAAAGGAAGGTGTCGGCATGGCCGGTCGGCCGGTAATAGAGGGTGAAGCTGTCTGCCGGCCGGAACCAGCCGCCCACGGCCACCCATTCGGCGGGCGCTTTCGCTTCGGGTGCTGGCGCCGGGGTCGACGTGGTAGCGGGCGCGGCGGTTTGAGCGGCCGCACCGCCGGCTAGCAGGTTGCCGCCGGAGAGATCATCGTCAGCCGCCGGCGCCGGGGAAGGACTCGGCGTCGTCGCCGCTTCCGCGGTCAGATCGTCGCCGCCTAACGAGTCGTCAGCCGGCGCGGCCTTTGCGGGGCTCGGGGAAGGTTCGGCCAGCGCGCTGAGATCGTCATCGCCGCTCGCCGGCTTTTCGTTAGGCGCAGCCATCGGTGCGGGGGTCGAGCGGGCGGCTGCGGGCAACGGCGGCTTCACCCCGTTCTGATAATTCGCCACCTCGCTGAGCAGGTGCGGCATCCATTCCTGCTGCGCGGCGACGAGCGCCGCGCGCGGAATCTCGATCCCGGCAGGGTCGATTTTCCCGGCCAGCTGCTCCTGCAAATAAGACTGCCCATCGACCACGAGATGGAAGAGCAACTTCTTCACGCCCCAGGCAAATTGCTCCGTGGCCGCGAGCTGCTCGGGCGACGCCTTGGCCAGGTCGAGCAGATCGACGCCGCGCAATTTCTCGAGCGCGTCGCGCAGTGCCGGTTCGCGGCTCAGGAGTATCTCCTGGTAGGGAGTGATCTTGCCGTCGGCAAACTTCGGCCATTCGCCCACGCTGATTCCCTTGCTCGCGAGCGTCTCGACGTCGATCCCCGGCACGGTGAAAAAGGCCGCACCCTTCACGCTCATCCCCGCGCCCTGGATCTGCGGCTCATGACAGGCTGCGCAGGTCTTCGCAAAACTTTTCACCTGCATGAAGCCGCCGGCCGCATCCGGCACGTGACAATCCTGGCAACTTTTCGGCGCGTGTTCTTTCATCTCGCTGAAGTGCTGCCCCAGATGGCTCGCGTGGTCGAAAAAGATTGGGGTGCGTCCGCGGTACGGATAGTTGACAAATTCCGGATGCCCGTGTTCGAAGCTCGCGAACTGGACCGAATGGCAGGTCTGGCATTGCGTGTCGGAGAGATGCTGGAGTTGGAAATTGCGACCGTGATGTTCCTGGTGGCAGGCGGTATTACCAAACAGGTAGAGGTGGGTGGTATGGCGGAAAGTCGTGAACGATTTCTGGTGCGGCTGCGCTTCGGCGGGAAGCCAATTCACTTGGGTGAGGCCGTCGCTGGTCTTGACGCTGTGGCATTTCAGGCAAAGCCCGACGGCCTGCGGATCCGCCATCTGGCGGAAAACGTCCGTGGCCGGCGGTGTTGAGCCAGGCGTAAAGGAAGGTGTTGGCATGGCCGGCGAATCCAGTTTTTAAGAGACGGCCGGCGGGAGCACCTTGACATCGTGGAGCGGCGGCGGGTACTTCGCCCACCGCCGTGAAGCCTGCCTCGTCTCCATTTGCACTTTCCGTTAGGCAGTTTATCGCCGCGGCCGCGCTCCTCACCGCCGCCGGCTGCGATAACGACGAGAGCAGAATCACCGTTTACCGGATTCCGAAAGAAACGCAGCCGGCCGCGCCGGCGCTAACGCAAAGCACCTCGGCGGACGGTGTCGCGGCCGCGCCCGCCCTGCACTGGACGGCGCCGAAAGGCTGGGCCGAGCAACCGGCCACCGGTTTCCGAAAGGGAAGTTTCCTGGTGCGCAGCGCCGATGGGAAACAGGCTGACATCTCGGTGATTTCTTTCCCGGAACAGGCGGGCGGTTTGCTCGCGAATGTGAATCGCTGGCGGGATCAACTGAAACTCGCGCCGATCACGAACGAGGGGGAAGCCGGCACGCCGATGCCCGTAGCCGGGCGCGATATGTTTTTCGTGGACTTGGTGAGCGCGCAACCGCTGCAGTCGAACGGCGCGAAAACGCGGATCCTCGGGGGGATTTTCCCGCTCAATGGCGAAACCTGGTTTTTCAAGATGATGGGGCCGGACGAGATCGTGGAAGGCCAGCGCGATGCGTTCCGGAAATTTCTCGGCAGCGTCCATCTGGAGGAAAGCGCGGGGCCTCTGGCCACGGCGGAAAATAGCGGCAACACGAACGCGCCCACCCCGCCTTCGATCGAGCCCGCGGCGGGCGCGCCGCTCAGATATACCCTGCCGGCCGGCTGGCAGAAGAAGCCGCTCACCACCATGCGGCTCGCCAGTTTCAACGCACCCGGGCCTGACGGAAAGCAGGCCGACGTCTCGGTCGTCTCGCTCTCCGGCATGGCCGGCGGCGACCTCGCCAACGTCAATCGCTGGCGCGACCAGGTAAAGCTCGCCCCGATCGACGAAGCCACGCTCGCGCATTCGGCCGAACACGTGAACGCGAACGGTCACGATTATCTCCTGGTCGATCTGGCGGGCGGCGAACAACGCATCGTCGCGGCGATTCTCGACGAGAAGGGCCGATCGTGGTTCATCAAGATGACCGGTGACGCCGCCGCGGTGGCGGCGCAAAAAAACGCTTTCAACGATTTCCTTCGCAACCTGCAAATCCCCTAACGAATGTCGCACGCCGCCGCCGCGCCTAACGATTTCCTGAGACCGCTGCGTTTTTTCGCGTCGCTCCGGCTCACCGTGGTCTGCCTCGGTTGCGGGATGGCGCTGATTTTTCTCGGCACGCTCGCGCAAGTGCACCTCGGGATTCATCACGTGCAGGCGCAATATTTCCAGAGCCTGTTCGTTTTCTGGTCGCCGGCGGGGGCGAGTTGGAAGATCCCGGTGCTGCCCGGCGGCTATTTGTTAGGCACGGTCTTGTTCGTAAATCTAATCGCAGCGCACGCCACCCGCTTTGAGATTTCGCGCAAGAAAATCGGAATCTTTCTTCTCCACCTCGGCGTGATCCTGCTGCTCATCGGCCAACTCCTGACCGCGCTCTACGCGCGCGAAACTCAGATGCGGATCGATGCCGGCCAGACGCTTGGTTATTCCGAGGCGCCGCGGGAAGTGGAGTTGGCGGTGATCGACGTGAGCGATCCACAATTCGACCAGGTGGTTTCAATTCCCGAGGCGGTGCTGGCACGCGGCGGCACGATTCAGAACCCGGCGCTCCCGTTCACGATCAGGATCCAACGCTTCCTCCCGAACGCCCAACTGGCGATGCGCGCCCAAGTCCCGCAGGCGCCGCCGAGCCTGGCGACGATGGGGATTGGGGCGAACGTGGTCGCGACCGAAATCCCGCGGACTGTAAAAGATGACGAGCGCGATTTGAGCACGGCTGTGCTCGAAGTGAATGGCCCGCGGGGTTCGTTAGGCACGTGGCTCGTCTCCAACGCCATCGCCGAGCCGCAGTCGTTCGTGGTCGACGGCGAAACCTACGAGCTGATTCTGCGGCAGCGGCGTTTCTACAAGCAGTTCACGCTCACCTTGCAGCACTTCGCGCACGATCGTTACGCCGGCACGGATATCCCGAAGAACTTCTCCAGCCGGGTGCACCTGGTCGATTTCGAGCGGGGCGAAAACCGGGAAGTGCTCATCTCGATGAACGATCCCCTGCGTTATCGCGGGTTCACTTTTTACCAGTCCGGCTTCGACAATAACGATAAGACCACCATCCTGCAGGTGGTGAAAAATCCCGCGATGCTCCTGCCTTATATCGCCTGCGGACTGGTCGGGCTCGGGTTGCTCGTGCAGTTCTCGATGCACCTGTTTGGCTTTGTGAAAAAACAACGGCGATGAAGCACTGGCGCTCATGGATCATCTGGCTGGTCGTTGGCCTAACGATCGTGTTTTACCTCGCGTCGCTCGGCCAGCGGGACACGCGGGGCGGTTTTGCGATGCAGAAGTTTGGCCGGTTGCCGGTGCTGCTAAACGGGCGGATCAAGCCGCTCGACACAGTCGCGCGCAACTCGATCCTGATCACGCACGGCCAGCAGACGCTTGCGCTCGAGAACGGCGAGCTGACCCCGATCGACTGGCTCGCGGAGGTGATGTTCAAGCCGCCCGAGGCTGATCAGCAGAAGCTTTTTGTTATCCGCAGTCCGGAGACGCAGGCGGCCATTGGCCGCAATGGCGGGACCGAGAAATATTTTTCTTTCCGCGAGCTCGTCCCGCATCTGCAGGAGATCGAGCAGCAGGCCGATCTGGCGCAGAAGGAAGAGGCGCAGGTGCGCTCGCCGTTTCAGCGCGACATCATCAAGCTCTTCGAGCGGCTGACGCTTTATCATCGGCTCCAGAACTCGGTGGAGGTCGCCGGGACCACGGACTTCCAAGCGCAGGTTGCCGATCTACAGAAGAACATCCATCCCTCAGCGATCCCGATGAACAGCGGGATCACCGCGGAGGCTTTGCAGAGTCTCGGGTTCCTGGCCGAAACCGGTTATTTTTTCCCAATTCCGCCAGTTCCGCCTAACGACGAGCCGCTGCAATGGCGGAAGATGGGCGAGAGCCTGCTGCAATTTATCACCGCTGGAAACATGCATCCGGCGGTCTTGGCCTGGGTCACGCTCGCCAGCTCCTACGCCGCCAATGATCCGGCGACTTTCAATCGCACGGTCGACGAATATTCGAGCTGGCTCCAGGAGCATTTCCCGGGACGCGTCCGCAAAGCACGGGTCGAGGCCGTCTTCAATCAGTTGCAGCCTTTCTACAACGCGATGGTGGTTTATGTGCTCATCTTTATCCTCGCCTGCGCGTCGTGGCTCGTCTGGCCGACGACGCTCGGCCGTTATGCCTTTGCGTTGCTGGTGCTGACTTTCGTGGTGCACTCCGCGGGATTGATTACCCGCATGTATCTGGAAGGCCGGCCCCCGGTAACGAACCTCTATTCCTCCGCGGTCTTCATCGGCTGGGGCGCGGTCCTGCTCGGGATTTTTCTCGAGCGATTTTTCCGCAACGGCATCGGCAGCGCGACCGCGGCCGCGATTGGTTACCTCACGCTATTGATCGCGCATCATCTCTCGATGGACGGCGACACCATGGAAATGATGCGCGCCGTTCTCGACACCAATATCTGGCTCGCGACCCATGTCGTGATGGTGACCCTCGGCTACGCCTCGACCTTTCTCGCCGGCTTCCTCGCGCTCACCTATATCATGCGCGGCGCTTTCACGCCCTCGCTCGATCGCGAGACCGCGAAATCGCTCGCGCGGATGGTTTACGGGATCGTCTGCTTCGCCACTCTCTTCAGTTTCGTCGGGACGATTCTGGGCGGGATCTGGGCGGATCAATCATGGGGCCGTTTCTGGGGATGGGACCCGAAGGAAAACGGCGCCGCCCTCATCGTGCTCTGGAACGCGATCATCCTCCACGCGCGCTGGGGCGGACTCGTTAGGCAACGCGGCCTCATGGTCATGGCGGTGTTCGGGAACGTGGTCACCAGCTGGTCGTGGTTTGGGGTGAACATGCTCGGCATCGGCCTGCATTCCTACGGCTTCATGGATAGCGCTTTTCCGTGGCTGATCGGTTTCGGGATCAGCCAGGTGCTCATCATGCTCGTCGGCGCGCTCCCGCCACGCCTTTGGCGGAGCCAGTTCGAGGCGCCTGCGCGTTCGGCGCGCGCGGCGCAGCCCTCCGAGGGCATGGCACTGCGGGAAAGTTGATCGCCGTTTCCCGCGTCGCCGGGGAAACGGCTGCAACAGCCACTGTTCGTCCAACCCGGGGGCATCACAGACGAGCAAGCGCCGTTGCAGCTCTTCATCGGGAGTTGCCTTAGGTACCCGGAGAAGGTGATTGTTCTTCTCCATCTCTTCCTTGCGAAAAAATACCTCCGCGTTGCAAAATAAATGCGGAAGGGCGAAAAAAAATCGTCCTCAGTAAATCGTCACCGGTTCCGGCCCGGCGAGGATTGCCTGAAAACGCGCGTTCCAACGCAGCGGGTCCCATTGCCAGCGCAGGCGTAATTCCTGAAGGGAGAGGCTCGCCTGATAAAACGAAACGCAGCCCGGTTGTCTCAGCATTCGCTCGATCAAAGCCAGCGCCTGATCGGTCTCTCCGACGCGGGCATCGATGAGCGCGAGATCGCACATTCGTTCTGGGCCCTCGTAGGCGTCGCGGCTCTGCGGGAGTAGTTCCACCGCGCGTTGTCCTTCCCTCAGCGCGTCGCCTTTCCGGCCCATGTAGGCATAGAGCAGGCCGAGCCGGGAATGCCGGATGGCGCTATCCGGATGGGCCCGCGCATCCGCTTCCATCGACGGCCGCGCGGATTCAAACAATTGCTGAGCGCGATCGCCCGCGCCCTGCGCGAGTTCGATGCAGCCTCGCAGGAAATTCTTCGGGAGTGGAGCACCGAAGACCGAAGGCATCATTTCAAGGGGGAATTGATCGAGCGCGGCCTGCGCGACGTCATAGTGGCGCGCGATCATCGCCGCGTCCCAGCGCGCCCACGCGACGTCGCCTTCCGGGTCGCCATACGCGGTGTAGTCGGCAAACACTTTTTCCACCGGGGCCAGATTTCCCCGACGCCAGATCTCGAGATAGGCACGCTCGATCTTCACCTGCGGAAGATTGGGCGCGAGCAGCAAGAGCCGGTCGCCGTAGCGCGCGGCCCCTTCCCAATCGCGCAGGAGAGTGGCGGTGGCGAAAAGTTCCTCGGTATAATTCAACGCGTTCGGTTCCCGGGCGGCAATCCGTTCGAGGCCGGCCCGGGCCTCCCGCCATTTTCCCTGTCGCCGGTGAAGGTAGGCGATGAAACTTTCCGGCTCGGGATCGTTAGGCAAAAGCCGGCGCGCGCGCTCGAATTCTGCCAGCGCCCGCGGGAAGTCGCGCTCGATGTTGTAAAAGCACTTCGCCTGGGCCAGCCGCGCCTCGCCGAGCCTCGGCCGCAAACGCAGGGCTTCCTCCGCCTCGGCATGCGCGCGCCTTCGTAAGTCCGCCGAGGGTCCGCGAAAGCGATAGAGAAGTGTGAGCTGCGAAGCCAGCCCGGCGTGCGCCTCCGCAAAGCCCGGATCCAGTGCCAGCGCCTGCTCGAAAAGCCGGGCCGATGATTCGTAATCCGAGATCGCCGCCGCCGGGCCGTGCTCAAATTTCCTGGCCTGCAAGTAGAGCACGTAAGCGTCGGGACTACGGGTCCGTTTCGATTTGAGAGCTACTGATTCCTGCGGGCTGAGGGTCGCATCGAGCGCGTCGGCAATCGCACCGGCCAATTCTCCCTGCAGGCTAATGGCATTGATCAACGTGCGGTCGTACCGTTCGGCCCAAAGCGCGTGGCCGTCCCGTGTATCCACCAGCGTCACCTCGAGCAAGACGCGACTGCCGCTGCGCCGAAGGCTGCCGCGCAAAACATGGCGCACGCCGAGTTCCCGACCGATCGCAGGCAGATCCAGCATTTCCTTTCCCTGATAGCGGGCAGTGCTCTGGCGGCCGATCACCTTCAGATCGTGAATCTTCACCAGGCTGGAGAGGAGATCGTCCTCGATCCCTTCCGCGAGGATGGCGTTCTTCGGGTCGGTGCTGAGGTTTTTGAAGGGCAAGACCGCGATCGACTTGTCGCCGGGCGAGGGATCGGCTCCGCGGAAATAAAAGGCGACGCCCGCGAGGATCGCGAGCAGGCAAACTGCAGTGAGCGCGAGGCGTGCGCGCGTCGGGAAGGCAAAGCGAGCTTCGGGCCCGGCGGTCTGAGCGAGGCATTCCTGAAGCGCCGCGCTGGTCGCGAGGGCAGAGGGCGGCCGTTGCTCAGGATCGGTCGCGAGCATTGATTCCAGTAATTTTACCAATGGCTCGGGGACGCCTCGATCCCGGAGAATGCCGGAATCCCCCCCATAAACCTGGCCGCTCAGCGCATACCAGAGCGTCGCGCCTAACGAATAGATATCGGACCGCGCTTCCGGCGGCCGGCCGGCGCGCTGCTCCGGGCTGGCAAACTGGGGCGTCCCCAAAAAATGGCCGGTCGCCGAATCCTCGGCGGCGGAGACTTGCGCGAGTCCGAAATCGATCACTTTCACCCACGCCTCTCCCGCCCGGCCGAGGGCCGCATCGCCGTTCGGTTCCTCGCCTTCCACGAGCATGATGTTCGACGGCTTCAGGTCGCGATGGACCAGCTCGTGCTTCTCCGCCGCGACCATCGCCCGCGCCACCTGCAGGCCAAGCTCCAAAGTCAGTCTCGCGGAGAGTGGCCCCTCGCGCCGAATCCGGGCGTCGAGCGTTTCGCCTTCCACCAACTCCATCGCGTAAAAGCAGTCACCGCTCTCGGCATCCTCGTCGTCCGGCAGCGTGTTCACCCGGCCGAAATGAAAGACGCTCGCGACATTCGGATGGCGCAACCGGGCGGCCGCCTGAGCTTCGCTTAGGAATTGGCGATTCGCCCCGGGCCGCGTCGCGAACCGGCCGTTCACGACTTTCAACGCCACCGGCATGCGTAGGTTGATGTCGATCGCCTTGTAGGTGACGCCCATCGCTCCGCGACCGAGCTCCCAGACCGATCCATCGGGACGAGCCAGCACTTCGTAATGGTGATAGCGGCGGGTCCCGAAATCCGCCAGCGAGGACTCGGCCGTCCCCTCGGCCTCCATCCCCGCTAGCAGGAGACAATGAACGCAGCCAAGGGTCGTGGAATCGCTCAGCAGCGGAGCGCCACATTGTTCGCAAAACGGCGTCTGATCGATCGGCCGCGTCTGCATTGCCTGCCGGGTTCCCCGGATTACACCGCCGCAATGAGGACGCGACAAAGATGCTGCAACTCGGACTCGACATCCTGAGTCGTCGGCACCGTCCGCATCACCTCCGCGCGCAACAAAGCCCGGTATCGCGACCGCAGTCGAAAAAGGTGACTCCGCATCGTATCGAGCGGGACACCCAGTGCAGCAGCCGCCATTTCGTGAGTTGGCAAACCGACTCCACCGGTCAGAAACGGACGCAAAATCGCGAGGAGCCGGGCCTTTTGCCCAGTGGAATACTCGAGCTCCAAAACGGCCATCGCCCGTCCGACCAACGCTGCGGCCCAGTCGCACTCAAAGACCCGCTCTTCATCCCTGGGGCCTTCCGCCAGCAGCGCCGGCGAGACCGGTTCGCGCGCCGGGTTCGCCGCCTCGGCATCGAGGAAAATGAACTTGCTCCTGCCGCCTCGCTTCAGACTTCGTTCATACACCTGGACCGCGTTGAGATAACGCTTCAACAACGCCAGGAGGAAATTGCGGAACCGGCCTTTGCTCCGGTCAGAGCGCCGGTAAACCTCCTTCTCCAGAAGATCAGCGAAAAACCCCTGCGTCAAATCCTTGGCATCGTCGCGGCCATAACCGCGATGCCGAACGAAGCGGTAAAGCGGCGGCCAGTAATCCTCGCACAATTGCGCCAGCGCCTGCCTTTCTTGCTCTGGCGTGAGTTCACTTTTCGCCGAAAGCTCCTCCAGCACCGTCCAATGGGTCGTCATGAAAGCGCCCCCAAGAGTTGGGAATGTTTCGACGGCGTTTTTCACAGGATGGCGAGGTTAATGAACACAAGCAAAAAGAGCAAGGCCGTGTGTGACCAAGTCATGCAAGCGCGCCGCGGGGTGGCGCTCGGCGGAACGGACGAGGTCGCGATTGCAAAAGGTCACTAGGCCCGTAAGTTTCGCTCTCTCAAAAAACGGGGGCGTACTGGTTTCGACTGATTGTTTGAAGCGCAGACGGCATGTCGAGGATGGTTCGTTGGCCTCGTTAAAATCCGGACCAAAAAAATAAATGCAGATCACCAAGATCTCGCTCTCGCGGCTTAATTGACTGCGATGTTTCCGGTTGGACGCCTGCTACGGCCGGGAACATGGACAGCAGGCTAATCGCACGGCGGAGTGACCGCGCCGGGCGGTGAAGGAATTTCGTGGTGGCTCGATGGACGGCGTGTGCCGGTGCAACGTCCGACCATTTAAAAATAATCACCGGCTACACATGTAGATGTTGGCGGAGAGAGCGATTAGGACAGGGGTTCAACTCCCCTCGCCTCCAAT
>JBBSED010000023.1:0-55783 GCA_038240025.1 Chthoniobacterales bacterium | reverse complement strand
CTTCGGCGATTATATCAGCATCTACGACATCCAGCGGGCCGTGGCCGACAAGGCGACGGTACCGATTTATTACGAGAGCCGGGTGGCGAAGCTGGGGTTGAACCAAAACGAGCTGCCGAAGATCGACGAGGAATTCGAAGCGATCACCGAAGGCGAAGAGCTGACCCGCAAGGAGAAGCTCAAGACGAAGTGGGCCGCGCTCGAAGCGCTCGTCGGGAATCCGAAGCGGATCGATCTCGTCGCCGCCGATCTGGTGCAGCACTACGAGCGCCGGCTCGAAGCGATGGAAGGCAAGGCGATGATCGTCTGCATGAGCCGCCGCATCTGCGTGGAGATGTATAACGCGATCATCAAGCTGCGGCCCGGATGGGCGAGTGGGCCGAACGACGATGACAACTGGAAGTCGTGCGTGGCCAAGATCGTCATGACCGGCAGCGCAGAGGACGGGCCGGATTGGCAGCCGCATATCCGGAACAAGGAGAAACGCCGCGCGCTCGCGGGTCGTTTCAAAGATCCGAAGGACGCGTTCAAGATCGTGATCGTGCGCGACATGTGGCTGACTGGCTTCGACGCGCCGGTTCTGAGCACGATGTATGTCGATAAGCCAATGCGCGGTCACGGCCTCATGCAGGCGATCGCGCGCGTGAACCGTGTCTTCCGCGACAAGCCGGGTGGCTTGGTCGTCGATTATTTGGGCTTAGCCGACCAACTGAAGCAGGCGCTGGCGAACTATACTCAGAGCGGCGGGCGCGGCAATCCGAGCATCGACACCGCGGCAGCGATCGCGGTCATGCTGGAGAAGCACGAGATCGCCTGCGGCATGATGCACGGCTTCGACTGGTCGAAGTGGTGCGACGGCACGCCCGCCGAGAAGATGTCGCTCCTGCCCCCAGCGCAGGAGCACATTCTCGAGCAGGAGAAGGGCAAGGAGCGGTTCGTGCAGATCGTGACGGAGCTGTCGCAAGCCTTTGCGCTTTGCGCGGGCAGCGAAGATGCCGTCGAGATCCGCGACGACATCGGATTCTTTCAAGCGGTGAAAGCCGCACTCGCCAAACCGCGCGGCGAACGAAAGTCATCCGAGCATCTCGATCACGCCGTTCGACAGTTAGTGGCGAAAGCCATCGTGCCCGAAGGCGAGATCATCGACGTTTTCAGCGCGGCCGGATTAAAGCAGCCCGACATCAGCATTCTCTCCGATCAGTTCCTCGCCGAAGTGCGCGGCCTCAAATACAAAAACGTCGCCGCCGAGTTGCTCGCGAAGCTGTTAGGCGACGAGATTCGCGTGCGGTCAAAGCGCAATCTCGTCCAAAGCCGAGAGTTCTCGGAGATGCTGAAGAAGACACTTAACGCCTATCACAATCGAGCGATAGCGACCCAGGAAGTCATCGAAGAGCTGATCAAGCTCGCCAAAGAGATGAGCGCAGCCACCCAGCGCGGCGTTGATCTTGGCCTGAACGACGACGAAGTCGCCTTCTACGACGCATTAGCCGCGAACGACAGCGCCGTCGAAGCGATGGGCCAGGACGAACTCAAAGTCATCGCCGCCGAACTCGTCACGCAGGTCCGCAAGAGCGTGACCATCGATTGGACCGTTCGCGAGGGAGCGAGAGCGAAGATCAAAGTCATGGTCAAACGCATTCTGCGAAAACACGGCTACCCGCCGGACCTCGAAGCAGAAGCCACGCAGACCGTTCTCGCCCAGGCTGAGCTGATCTGCGCCGGATGGGCGGAGTCTTCTTCGGCCTTCCGTTAAACGCTATGCGGATCGCAGTTCTGGAACGAAATCGTTCATCCCGATTGAGGGAACGTCCTCAAGCAAATACGCATACCATTGTTGCGTGGTTTCCACGCTCGCGTGCCGGAGAAAGTCGCGGACTTTCAAGATGTCACGAGTCGCTTGGTACACGAGGCTGCCAGCGTAGCGCCGCAACTCGTAGCTGGTCTTCGACCGATCTTTTATCCACTGGCCGATCCAGGCTGAGTGTCTTCGATCGACCGCGACCTTCCGCTCAGTCATCGTGGTGCCCGGCACGATGTAATCGGCGCTCGAAAGGTGCCGGAATTGCATCAACTCCTTCATTACATCGGGAGCGATAGGAACCCAGCCTTCGCTTCCCTTGGGATAAAAATCTTCTTCCGGTCGCTCGATGATGCCGATACGGCCGTTTTCGATCCAGCTCCATTTGGCATTCCGAATCTCCACGTTGCGGAGGCCGAGCCGAGAGAACATTAGGAACGCGACGTAGACTGCGGGATCCGTGGTGGCGAGTTTTGGTGCCGCGGCGTTGATCGCCGCGATCACGCCGGTATTTAGCGCCCGCGGCTTCGCTCTTTTCGGAGCCTCGATTTTCTCGGTGCGGAAGCGCGATAAATCCGGCAGGTTCAGGCCCTCGTAAAAGTGCATCTTGCGCGGTGCGATCAGGGATCGGGCTTGGACGACGTAGCTGCGAATGGATGAACGGGTCCGTCTGCGCGCCGCCTCAGTTTTCGCCTCCGCCATGCGAATGCGCTCGAACGATCGGATCAAATCGACGGTGAGCACGGACGAGCTTTGGGCATCGGCCTCTCCGCCATGGACCGTACGAATTAACAGACGCAGAGCGCTGATGTTGTTCCGAATTGTTGGTGGCCGATCCTGGGCTTGGGCTTGATAGCGCTCAACGATGTCGCCGATCGTAGCGTAGCCGGATTTGGTCTTGAGCTTCTCCGCCACCTCCCATTGTCCATTTAGGATCGGCTCGATGATCAATTTCGCTCGATCTTTCGCGGCTGCGATCACGGTCGTTCGCAAGGAGCGGTGGACAGCGCGGATTCGCCCGCGGCAGTTTGACGGCGGTTCGAATCGAATATAATAAGGCCCTCCCGCCCGCCGGGGTGGGGCAAGGTAAAACGCGCGACCATGAACGTAAAACATCAAACGCCGATCTTTCATGCCATTCGTTTTACGAGGTCGCCTGTAATTATGCAACGGATTTTGCTACGGAATATATCCGTGACGAGACGACATGATACAGTTGCATTGGTCGGGCTATTTCATAGGTAAATTAAGTGTTGCGCCCGTAGCTCAACTGGATAGAGCATCTGACTACGGATCAGAAGGTTTGAAGTTCGAATCTTCACGGGCGCACTCCCCGCAGGACGATTCCGCATTTGCGGTTTCGGCCGCGGTGCGGAAATTCACCGCATGGCAGGACAAGGTTCAACCGGCAACGTTATCGCGGCGCTCTGTAGCTTTTTCATTCCTGGGCTCGGACAACTCATCCAGGGCCGGCTCATCATGGCGATCATCCAGTTCGTGCTCGCGGGCGTGCTCTGGTTTTTCCTGCTCGGGTGGATCATCCACATTTGGTCGATCCTCGACGCGGCGCTCTGGAAAGGGCGCGCGTAAGGGCGACCGGGTCGGCTGGAGGGACGGGCGCCGTCCCGTCCCCGACAATCGACGTTCCTCGGCCGACCAAACAAGGACGACACGGAGGTGGTCCCTCCAGCGGGCTCGCCGCGCCGCTACTTGCCCAGCAACGCTTTCCAGCGTTTCCAGGCGTCGTCGCGGGCCTGGCGATTGGCTGGCTTGGCGTCGGGCGCTTCGCCGGCGCGCATGAAGCCGTGACCGGCGCCGGCATAAGTGACCGGCTCATAGGTTTTGCCTAACGACTTCACGAGCGCCGTGGTCGCCGGAATGGTCGCGCCGATTCGCGCGTCTTCCTCGCCGTAAAAACCGTAGACGGGACACTTGATGTTTTCCGCCTCGGCTTTGTTCTCCGGCCCGGTGCCGTAGAAAACATAAGCGGCTTTCAGCGCTGGATTGTGATTCGCGTATTGGAAGGAGCGACCGCCGCCCCAGCAGAAGCCCGCGACGGAGATGGTCCCGTTGCAGGCCGGCAATTTCTTCGCGTAATCCGCGGCGGCGTCGAGATCGGCCATCACCTGCGGGGTCTCGAGGGCGGAGATGGCTTTGATCGCCGCGCCCTGGTCGGGATAACTCTGGGTGTCTTTCCCGGGTTCAGTGAGGAGGTCGGGAACGATCGCGATCGAGCCGGCGGCGGCGATTTCGTCGGCCAGCGCGCGCGCCCAATCCGTCAGGCCAAAGATCTCGTGGATCACGATGACGGCGGCGGTTTTGGATTTGGCCTCCGGATAGACCACGAAGGCTTTGACCGTGCGGCCGTCATGTTTCAAGTCGACCCATTCACTGTGGCGGGGCGATTTGTTGAGCTGGGCCTTCGCCCAATCCTGGGCGGAAGCAGAGGCTGCGCCTAACGATACGAGGAGAAGGAGCAGGGCAAGAGCGCGTAGGTTCATGGCGTTACAGAACGCGTCCGGCGCGGGTACGGCAACCGGCGTGTTTCTTTTACATGGTGCGCTTCGCAGTGCGTGGACGGCGGGTTGGAGGTTCCGGGGAGCGCGCGCGGCTCGCATGCTGGCGCTGGCGGCCCGCCAGCGCGAACTTTGTCTTTGCGGCGGGTGCTTCTAAACAGTCTTGGGCGGAACAAGTTCGTTTCGGCGAGCCGCCGAAACCAGCACGCGAGCCGCGTGCGCTCCCCGGAGCTTTGCAGCGGACGCTACAGATTGGGCGCGAAGATGATCTTCCCGTCGCGTTTTCCCTCGCCGGCGCGGGCGACGGCGGTGGCGAAGTCGCCTAACGAATAGGTTCGCTCGATCTTCGTCCGGAGCAGCCCGCGCCGCGCGAGATCGAAGAGCCGCTGGAAAGTCTCGTCGCGCTCTGCGCCCGTCGCCTGTTCGTACCATTTGTTTACCCAGAAGCCGGTGAAGCGGAGATTTTTGAAAATCAGCAATCCGTTCGGCATCGTCAGCGGCTTCAGGCTCATGGCGCCGAAAGTGACGATGGTCGCTTCCGGCGCGACGATCTTTGCGAGGCGCAACGCGCTCTCGCCGCCGACGGCGTTGAAGGCGAGCCGGATGGGCGCGTGCGCTGTCGCCTCCGCGACGGCATTGCGCAGGTCGTCATCGTCGAGGAGGACGACGTCGCCGCCTTCCGCGCGCAGTTCTTCGATCAGCTCCTTCCGCCTAACGACGTTGACCGTGTGACAGCCGAGCTCGCGCCCGATCTGGATGACGGCGCGACCGGCCGCGGAGTTAGCGGCGTTCTGGATGACCCAATCGCCTTTCTGCAGCGGCACGAAGTCGTGCAGCATGCGCCAGGCGGTAATCGGGTTGATCTTCAACATCGCGGCCTGCTCGGGCGCGATGTCGTGAGGCACGGTGACCAGCCGATCCGCTTTCACGACGGCGGCTTCGCGCCAGGTGCCGAGATCATGGGGCAGGATTACCTGGTCGCCGGGAGACAGATTCCGGACCGCGGCACCGATTTCCTCGACCACGCCCGCGCCCTCAAAACCGGGCGTGGCCGGCAGCTCGGGACGGACGGGATACTTCCCCTCGATCGCATTCAGATCGGCTGGATTAATCGGCGCGGCGCTCAGCCTAACGAGCGCTTCATCCGGCCCGACCGCGGGCAGTTCGCACTCTTCCAGGCGCAAAACCTCGGTGGGTTTTCCGTGCGCCTCATATACAATCGCCTTTACTTTCACTCCGCAATGTCCCCGCTTTTGTCGTCCTCGTCCTCGTCCTCGTCCTCGAAATTCTCGCCCGATCGAGGACGAGATCGAGGACGAGAACGAGAAGCCTCATCGTGATGACCCCGCATCCTACTGCGAACACTCCCGCCAGCAATCTCCGCTCGGGCGCCCGCATCGCGCTCGTCGGGATGGGCGCTAATGTCGTCCTCGCGACCGCGAAGATCGCGGCCGGCGCGCTCGGGAATTCCTACGTCCTGATCGCCGACGGGATCGAGTCGGCGCTCGATATCGCGGGGTCGGCGATCATCTGGAGCGGGTTGAAATTTGCCGCGCGTCCGCCGGATGAAACCCATCCCTACGGTCACGGCAAGGCCGAGCCGGTCGCGGCCGTCTTTGTCTCGTTAGGCGTGATCGCCGCCGCGTTCCTGATCGCGGTGCAGAGTGTGCGCGAGATTTTCCAGCCGCACCATGAGCCAAAAGCGTTCACCCTGATCGTGCTGGTCGTCGTCGTGGTGGTGAAGGAGATGCTTTTCCGCAAAGTCATGAAGCTCGGGAAGGATACCGAGAGCACCGCGGTGCAGACGGATGCCTGGCACCATCGGACCGACGCGCTCACTTCGATCGCGGCCTTCATTGGCATCTCGATCGCGCTTCTCGGCGGACCGCGGTGGCAAAGCGCGGACGCGTGGGCCGCGCTCTTCGCCTGCGCCTTGATCGGCGCGAATGGCTGGCGGCTGCTCAATCCGGCTCTGCACGAGATCATGGATACCGCGCCGGTCGGGCCGATCGTGCCCACAATCCGCACGGCTGCGGCCGCGGTGCCGGGAGTGGAGCACGTCGATAAATGTCTCGTCCGGAAGATGGGCCTGGAATTTTACGTCGATCTCCATGTGGGGGTGAAGGAGACGATCTCAGTCCGCGAAGGACACACGATCGCGCACCAGGTGAAGGACGCGATCCGGCAGACCGACGGCCGCATCGCGGACGTACTGGTGCATGTCGAGCCGGCGGGCGAGGATCGTTAGGCGACGGCCAGCAGTTCGCAGAGCGCGGCGGCCAGGTTCGCGCGGGCGAGCTCGATTTGCCGGGAAAAACGCATCAGCCGGATGATCGCGGGAGGATTGCTCAGGAGATAACCGCCGAGGCGAAAGGCGTCGGTCCGCTGGCGCGCGACGTCGAAGAGAATCCCCGGCGGTGCGGGAAAGGGCGCGGCGGTCGTGTCGCTGATCGCGCGCAGGGAAATCATGGGCAGGTTCCGCGCGGCGCAGGCTTCGGCGATCGTGCCGGTTTCCATATCCACTGCCGCGGCATTCTGGGCCGCGGCGAAATCGCGGCGCTCGTCCGCGCTCGCCACGATCCGATCGGTCGAGGCGAGGCGGGCTGTCCGCGCGACGAGGATGCTCTCGGCCCGGCGCAGTAGTTCCGGGTCGGAGAAATTTTCCGCGAGCAGCAGATCGCCGACGCCTAACAATGGATCGACGCCGCCGGCGAAGCCGCTGCTGACGAGGAAATCAAATGATTGCGTGGCGAGGAACGGACCGATCCGCTGCCGGCAAGTCTCGGCGCCGACTCCGGTGTGGAGCACGACGACGCGTGCCCTCTTATTCCCGACGACCTGGAGGAAATCACGGCTCTCGTTCTTCAGAGCGAAGGTGATTGCGATCACGGCGAGCTGGAAAGCACGACTTCCAGCCGGACGAGTTCATCCGGCGCGGGAGCGGGATTCGCGCTGGCCGGTGCGGGCGCTCCGAGCGAAGCGAGCGTCTGCCGAAACTTGGCCGCGGCCGCGCCTGGCACCACCACCAGGACGCTGAAGCCTTTCTCGTTAGGCAAACTCTTCGTCCCCGAGCCGCCGGTAGCGCTCGCCGCCGTGATGATCTGCTGCGCGATCGCCTCCTGCTGCACGCGCGGCGCGGGGAAGGGGATCTGTTCCATGCCGATCACGGGCGGGGTGAAGGTCGCGGCCGCCTGCTTCTCGATTGAGCTCTGGAGTTGATGGCGCAGCGCATCCTGGCGCGCCCGTTGCACCTGTTGGTCGGGCTTGTTGGCCTTAAAAATATAGACGAGCCCGAGGGCCACATTCATCGCCACGAGGACGGCGAAGGCCGCGGCCAGTTGCCGCCCGCGATTTCCCGCGCGCGTGGTGGCCGACGATTGCCGGGGATCGTTTTGCAGGCCCCGGTGAATCTGGCGCGCATTGTGCAACTGCTGCTGCAATTCCGGGTCGACGATGAGCGCTCGCTCGAGCCGCTCCCGCTCGGGCGGGTCGAGTTTTCCCTCCAGATAGTCGAAGAACTTTTCGGGCGTCACAGAGGGTGGAAAGTAGTCGACACGACCGGGTAGTCTAGGGGCTGGAAGCAGGGCGGAACGGTTGAGATTTCAAGCATTCCTCTTACAATACCCGCCTTGTGCCCGACCCTGACGCGAATCCTCCTCCCGCGCCCCGTCGCCGAAGGTGGATTCGCTGGACGCTGATCGGGCTCGCGGTTCTTTTTCTGGGGCTGGTCATTTTTCACGGCCCGATCCTGCGCGCGGTCGTCCATGGGGTGGCGGTAAAGGTCGCGAGCGGGAAGAATTTGAAGCTCGATTTCCGGGTCGAGGGCGGCGTGCTCGGTGGCCTCACTTTGCGCAACGTGCACGCGACCGCGACCGGACCTTCGGCGGTGCAATCGCTCGATGCCGATCTGATTCACGCGGAATACAGCCTGTCGGATCTGGCTTTCTACGGGATGTCGAATTTCCTGAAGGACGTCGAAGTGCGCAACGTGACCGCGGTGCTCGATCCCTCGAAGGCTCCAATCCCGACGCCGACCCCGCCCAAGCCTAACGAGAAGGTAAGCCTGCCGGCATTTTTCCCCGAGAGCCTGCAGGTCGCGAACGTGAACCTGACGCTCAAGGGCCAGCCGCAGGATACCGTGATCAAGAATCTCAACCTCGGCCTGTTCCCCAAGCGCGAGGGCGCGCTGCGCATCGACCAGTTGCAGATCCCCGGCGTCCACAACTGGACCGAGGTGACCGCGACCACGACCTACGCGGACAAGAATCTCTACCTGCACAACCTCGTGCTCGATCGGGAGAACAAGCTGGAGACGGTGAACATCGATGTCTCGCAGATCGGGCAGGGGAAGCTCGGGGTGCAATTCCAAGGCAGGGTGAGCGGCGGCGACGTCGCGACCAAGGTCGACGTCACGACCGCGGGCACGACCTACCACGCCAGCACCAATGTCCACGCCAAGAACATCTCGTTAGGCAAACTCGCCGCGTATCTCGGGAAATCACCGGGCGCTTTCTCCGGTGATGTGCAAACGGCGGACATCGATCTGAAAGGTTCGCTCGATCAACCCTCGAGTTGGGACGGAACGATCAACGCGAACGTGCGGAACGTGCGGCAGGGAAATTTCGCGCTCGACGATGTGAAGCTCGACATGGTGGCGCATGACGGGAAAGCGACGATCCGCGACGCGCGGCTCGACGCCGGAACGAATCACATCGCGCTGCGCGGGACGGTGGATCTGCCGAAGACGGCAGAAGGCTTCGGCCGCACGCCGGGGAATTTCCAGATTTCGATCGACGCGCCCGATCTCAAGCAGCTCACCGGTTTTCTCAACCCGCCCGCGACCGGCGCGCTCCAGGCGAACGGGACTCTGACGACGAACGACGGCGTGGTGAAGCTCGACCTGAAGGCCACTGGCGATTTGATCGGCCAGGGCGAAGCGGCCGTGAAGCATCTGACCGCGAACATCTCGGCGACGCGGAAATTGCCTCCGCCGGGGGAGAAGGACCTGCCGTTTTTCGAGGGCCTGAGCTCGAGCGTGCAGGCGGAGTTGAGCGACGTGCGCTATGGCGAATACGCGATCGACAAGGTGACGGCGAACGTGAAAAGCGAAGGCGCCAAGGTCACGCTCGCGCCGCTCGTGGCGACGCGGAATCAAAACGTCCTGCAGGTGAACGGCATCTTCCAACTGCCCGCGCCTAACGAGGAACTGCTGAAGCAACCAGCTGATCTCCGGCTCTCCCTGCGCGCTCCGCAACTGGCGGATTACTGGAAAAGCGATGCGCCGAACAAAGTGATCGGCGCGCTCCAAGCCGACGGCGATATCCGGGTCCGCGGCGGGGTGGCGAATGGGCAGGTGAACCTCTTCGGCCAGGACATCACCGCGCAGAAACTGGTGGTGAAACAACTGAGCGCGCAGACCGCGATCGCGAACAACACGGTTTATTTAAACGATCTCACCGCGACCCTGAACGAGAAGGATTATGTCAACGCGCACGGCACCGCGAAATTGCAGAAGCCGTTTCCCTACAGCGGCGCGGTTACGGCGCATCTCGCCGATCTTTCCACATTCGAGCCGCTGCTCGCGACCGCGGAGAAGAAGAAAACGCCGCTCGCGGGTTCGTTAGTCGTCGATTGGAAAGGGCAGGGGGAGATTTCCACTTTCAAAAACAGTGGCGACCTCAACCTCAAGCTCGAAAAGGCGCGCTACGCCGACCTGCAAAATTTGCAGGCGAACGTGGAGGCGCACTATACGCCAGAGGAATTGCGGGTGCCGATCATCTACCTGGGAAGCGACAAGCTGATCTTCCAGGCGATCCTGCAGGCGAAGGATTCCACTCTCGAGATCAGCAAAATCCAGATCGACCAGGGAACCGCGAAATACGCCAGCGCCTATGCGTCGATTCCGTTCACCTGGAGCAACCTGGGGAGCGGGCGCCCGCTGGTTCCGCCTAACGGAAAGGTGGCGATCAATCTTCAGTCCGAGAATCTCGATCTCGCGAAACTTTTCAAAGATCTCGGGAAAAAGCCGCCGGTCGCGGGTTCGCTCAGCCTGAAACTCGAGGCCCAGGGGCCGCTCGATCAGCTCCAGGCGAGTCTCGATCTCCAGTTGCAAAACGTGAAGGCTGAGGCGGCCGCGCAGCTGAAACCGACCGACGTCAACCTTGCGCTCCGCCTTCAGAACAACCAGTTAAAGGTGGATGGCAAAATCCAGCAGCCGCTCATCCAGCCGATCACGATCACGGCGCAACTGCCGCTCAACGTCTCGGACGTGATCGCAAAGAAGAAGGTGGACGAGCAAACGCGGGTGAGCGCGAAGGTCGAGATGCCGCGCAGCTCGATTAACTTCGTGCGCGAATTTGTTCCTGCGCTTCGCCAACTCGACGGCAGCATCGCCCTTAACGTCAACGTCGGCGGGACGATCGCCAACCCGGCGCTCAGTGGTGCCGCTGACATGAACATCCTCATGGCCCGGTTCGAAAACGCCACCCTGCCGGCCCTAACGAACTTCCAGGCGCAGCTCAATTTCCGCGACAACACCCTCCGCTTCGACCGCTTCGGCGGCGACCTCGCGGGCGGCCCCTTCACCCTTTCCGGCGGCGTCTCCTTTCCGAAATTGACCGAGCCGGCTTTCGATCTGCGCCTGAAGGCGAACAGCGTCCTCGTCGCGCGGAACGATAACCTGACGGCGCGCGTCGATGCCGATATCAAGGTCGAAGGGCCATTCAACAGCGCGAGTGTGAGCGGTCAGGTGCTGACCACGAACAGCCGTTTCCTCAAGAACATCGACATCATCCCGATCAGCCTGCCCGGCCGCCCTGCGCCGCTCCCCGATCCGCCTTCCGCCGCGCCCGCTCTTACCTTCCCGAATCCGCCGTTGCGGGATTGGAAATTCGACGTTGCGATCAAGAGCAAGGAGCCGTTTTTGATTCGAGGCAATCTCGCCAGCGGCAGCGCCAATATCGACATGAAGATGACCGGCACTGGTCTGCATCCTCAGTTGCAGGGCCAGGTTCGGTTGGAGAACTTCGAGGCGACCCTCCCTTTCAGCACCCTCACGATCAATCTCGGGTTTCTCTACTTCGACCCGGACGATCCGCTCAATCCCAAGATCGAGTTGCAGGGGGCGTCCTTGATCCAGGACTACACGATCCACGTCTATGTCTACGGGACGGCGCTCAAACCGGAGGCGGTCTTCAGCAGCGAGCCGCCGCTCCCGCAGGAGGACATCATCTCGCTCCTCGCTACCGGCGTGACCCGCGAAAGTCTCACCGGCGGCAACGTCCTCGCGAGCCGCGCGATCCTCCTCCTCGGGAAAGAGCTTTACCGGAAAGTCTTTCACAAAACCGGTGACGAGAAACCGAAGACCGATTCGATTTTCAACCGCCTGAGCGTCGAATACAGCGGGGCCAATACCCAGACGGGCGAGCAGACGGCGACCGCGAGGTATAAGCTCAGCGATCATTATCTCCTCATCGGCGACATCGGGGTGGCCGGCTCTTTTCGCGGGCAGGTGAAGTATGTGCTTCGTTTCCGCTGATGAAGAGACCCGTCCTCATCGCACTCTGTCTTTGCCTAACGAGTGTAGGAGTCTCGGCCCAGACCGCGGTCAAGCTCCCGGAGCAGGAGCAGAAGGAGAAAGCCAAGAAGGAAGTTTCCAAGGTGCAGGAGAAGGTCGCCGAGGAGGCGAACCTGGAAATCCGCGGCAATGCCGCCTACGACGACAAAACGCTGCGCTCGCAACTTAAGGAGCAACTGACCTTCATCGCGCAAAATGGCCTGACCAGCGCCCGCGGCGATGACGCGGCTTTTTTCCTCAGCCTTTACTACAAGAAACACGGCTACGCCAAGGTCAACGTCCGCTACACCATCTCCGGAAATCGCCTGAGGCTGGAGGTCTCGGAAGGCCCGCTCGTGCGCGTCCAGACGGTGCAATTCATCGGCAACCGCCAGATCCCCACGGAAAAGCTTTTCGAGTACGTGGTCAGTCCCATCCGCGAAGGGGACGCGACGGGGAAAGGCCGGCTCCCGTTCGTGCCGAGTCAGCTCACGGAAGGCGCTGACCTGGTCCAGCGTTTCTATGTCTCGGAAGGCTTCGTCGAGGCGGTGGTCGAGCCGCCGACCTACAGCTATGTGCAACCCGATCTCGTCCGGGCGCAGTTCGTCATCCACGAGGGGCGGAAGTATTTCTTCGGCAACGTCAACTTCGTCGGGCCGACCATTTACGGCGGGGAAGCGTTACGCGGTCAGATCCTGGATCTGTTGCGTCAGCCATACACCGCGGCGCGGCTGGCTGATATCTCCCGGCGCATCCAGGCCTATTATAAGACGCGCGGCTATTACGCGGTCAAAGTCGATGGGATCGCCGATCCCACGCTCGCGCTCAACGGCCTCGTGCCGGTGCGGGTGACGGTCGAACCCGGCCCGGTGTATTACTACGATGGCATCACCGTGCACGGGACGCAGCAGTTGCGCCCGAGCTATCTCGTGAACCGCTTCAAGCAGTACCACGGCAAACCCTACAGCCCGGAGACACTCGACCGGAAGTTCCGCGAGTTAACCCGCACCGGTCTCTTCAACATCGTCCGGATCAATCCCACCCCGGTGAACGGCAATCAATTGCGCCTGGACCTGAACGTGGAGGAGGCCAAGCCACAGGAGTTTGGGTTCTCCATCGGTTACGGTACCTATGAGGGTGCGATCGTCGGCGCCTCTTACGCGAACCGCGACCTCTTCGGCTATGGCCGGCCCGTGACCACCTCGATCGAATACACGCAACGGAGTTACAAGGCCGATATCGTGTTTGAGGATCCGTATCTTTTTAACACTGGCTTCGCGCTCAAGACGCGCCTCTCCGCGCTCACCTTCGATTACGATGGCTATTCGAAGTTCGAGCTCGGCGGTCAGGTCACGCTTAGTCGTCAATTCACGAAAGCCTATTCGTTCGGGCTCGTCCTCGGCGCTCGGCACGTGGAAATCACGAGCGCGTCCATCGATCCGGTCATTCTCGGCGACACCAATTACTTCGTCACCACGGTGGGCTTCACGCAGACGCTCGATCTGCGGAAGAATCCGCTGGTCGCGCCGCGCGGCTTCGTGGTCGATAACACCGTGGACCTGGCGACGAGCGCGCTCGGGAGTGAGATCGACCTCCTCCGTGCCACCGGCCGGGTCAGCTACTATCTTTCCTTCGCCCCGGAAAGCCCGCTGCTGGTCGGTGAGAACCTGCAGAAATCTTCGCTCCAGAAATGGTTCGAGCGCAGCCTGCTCGCTTTCGGGGCGCGCTCCGGAATCGTTTTTCCGCTCGACACGGCGGGCCGGAGCGAAGCCTTTGCCACTCCGATCGACGAGCGCTTTTTCCTCGGCGGCAGCACGACCGTGCGCAGCTTTGCGGAGCGCGAGCTCGGCCCGAGCGACAAGGGGAACCCGATCGGCGGCGAGTTCTACACCATCTTCAACGCCGAATACACCTTCCCGATTTATGGCGAATTGTTAGGCGCGGTCTTCGTGGATGCCGGTAATCTGCTGCCGGAGGCGAGCCAGCCGGGGCTGAACGATTTGCGTTACGGCGTGGGCCTCGGGCTGCGCTACAATTTGCCGATCGGCCCGATCCGTCTCGACTACGGAGTGAACCCGAGCCCGCGCCAGAACGAGGCGTTCGGCGCGTTTCATTTCAGCATCGGCTTCGCGTTTTAGAAGGTGAGCCTGTAGACGTTTCGTTGTGCGAAACGCGGTGGTGGAGCAGGCCGCGAGAGTCGATGCCCGCGTTTCGCACAGCGAAACGTCTACACCAGAATGGTGACCGAGAGGTGTGCAAATGTGAACACGCTCCAAGCCGACGCGGCCGCGAGCGACCGGGGAAGCCCGTCCTTGCGGCGGCCCAGCGCCGATTTATATTCGAGCCTCGCGCGATGAGCATGGCCGCCGCTGTTCTCCGCCCCGCTGAAAGCCCAAACTCTATGGAAACAAACACGATCGCAGCTCCCACGACCACCTCGAAACCAAGCTCCGCTCCGGAAGCAGACTTCCTTCCGCTGGGGGGGACTGATTACGTCGAGTTTTACGTCGGCAACGCCAAGCAGGCAGCCCATTTTTATAAAACCGCGTTCGGTTTTCAGAGCCTCGCCTACGCCGGACCCGAGACCGGGATGAAGGACAAAGTGAGCTACGTCATCCGGCAGAATAAGCTGACCTTTGTCCTGACCACTCCGCTGCGTTCCGGCACTCCGATCGCCGATCACATTTATAAGCATGGCGACGGGGTAAAATTTCTCGCGCTCATGGTCGAGGACGCGACTTCCGCCTGGAAGGAAACGACTCAGCGCGGCGGTAAGAGTTATCTGGAACCGAAGACGCTGAAGGATGACGACGGCGAGGTGGTGATCAGCGGGATCCACACCTACGGCGAGACGGTGCATCTCTTCATCGAGCGCCGGAATTATCATGGCATTTTCATGCCCGGTTTCCGGAAGTGGGAATCGAACTACAATCCGCCCGATGCAAACCTGCAATATGTCGATCACTGCGTCGGCAACGTCGGCTGGAACCAGATGAATCCGCGAGTGAAGTTCTACGAGGAGGTCATGGGCTTCCGCAACATCCTGAGCTTCGACGACAACGATATCTCGACCGAATATTCCGCGCTCATGAGCAAGGTGATGAGCAACGGAAACGGCTTCGTGAAGTTTCCGATCAACGAACCGGCCGAGGGAAAGAAGAAGAGCCAGGTAGAAGAGTATCTCGACTTCTACGACGGCGAAGGCGTGCAGCACGTCGCGATCGCGACCACAGATATCGTGACCACAGTAACCGACCTGCAAAGCCGCGGGGTCGAGTTCCTGAATATTCCCACCTCTTACTATGACACGGTCCTCGATCGCGTTGGTCACATCGATGAAGACCTGGAGCCGCTCAAGCGCCTCGGCATTCTGGTCGATCGCGACAACGAGGGTTATCTCCTGCAGATCTTCACCAAGCCGGTGGAAGATCGGCCCACCCTGTTCTTCGAAATCATCCAGCGCAAAGGCGCCCAGAGCTTCGGCAAAGGTAACTTCAAGGCGCTCTTCGAGGCCTTGGAGAAAGAACAGGAACTACGCGGCAATCTCTAACCGAACCTGACTCATGCCTCAATATCAAAAACTCGGCGAGATGCCGAAGAAGCATCACATCTGGTTTCACCGCAACGGGTCTTCCAACGGCGGTTACAAGAACGAAGGCATCGCCTATGAACATGTGATCACGACCGAGGGTTTCAACGAAGCCTACTCGATCATGTATCACATCCGGCCGCCGACCCGCGTCCGGAGCGTCGAGTTACTGAAGTGCGAAGAGCTGAAGAAAGCGGCCGAGAGTCCGCTCCGGCATCACCATTTCAAGACCGCCGAAATCCCGCGGCGCGGCGATGTCTACACCGGGCGTATCCCGATGATGTTCAATCAGGACATTGTCGCCTATCGCTGCAAGCCGGAGAAGAACTTCGGTGAGTACGAGTTCTACAAGAACGGCGGGGCGGATGAGATTATCTTTGTCTTCAAGGGCGGCGGTGTGCTCGAGAGTCAGTTCGGCAAGCTTTCTTATCGCGCCGAGGATTACATTGTGATCCCGCGCGGGATCACTTACCGGCTGGTGCCGGATGACGTGCAGCAGGAAGACTATCTCGTCCTCGAGTCCACGGGGCCGGTGCGAATCCCGCGCCGTTACATGAACAGCGATGGCCAGATTCGTATGGGTTCGCCTTACTCCGAACGCGATTTTCACGGTCCGTCGGAGCTGATCACGATCGACCGCGAAGGTGACGTGAACATTCTCGTGAAAGACGGTCCGCGCCTCACTAAAGTGGTGAACGCGCACCATCCTTTCGATGTCCTCGGCTGGGATGGCTATGTTTATCCCTACACTTTTAATGCCGCCGACTTCGAGCCCATCACCGGCACGGTGCATCAGCCGCCACCGATTCATCAGACCTTCGAGATTCGCGGCTATGTGGTTTGCACCTTTGCCCCGCGCCTCCTCGATACCCATCCGGAAGCGGTGAAAATCCCTTGGGTCCACGACAATGTGGAAGCCGACGAAGTGCTCTTCTATGTGCGCGGGAATTTCGGTTCGCGTCGCGGCATCGAAGCCGGCTCGATCACCTTGCATCCGCGCGGCATCCCGCACGGGCCGCATCCGGGCACGATCATGGCGAGCAAAGACGCGGAGCGTACGGAAGAACTCGCGGTCATGTTCGACACCCAGCACACGCTGGAGCTGACCGAGCAGGCGGTGAGTCTCGACGACCCGCAGTATCCGCTGAGCTGGCTGGATTAAAGCGCCCCCGGCGGCTAGGTTCTCCCGTGCCTGACACCGACTTCGACACTTCCGAACGCCTCACGAGAATGCAGAATCGCGTGGCGGAAAGCCGGCTCGAGAAGATGGAGCGCATCTTTGGTGATTTGCTCGATGCCGTCGGCGAAAACCGCGACCGCGAGGGGCTGGTGAAGACCCCGGGACGCGCCGCGCGCTCTTTTGAATTTCTCACCCAGGGCTACCGCCAGACGGTCGAGGAGGTGGTGAACGACGCGATCTTTACCTCCGACGCGAGCGAGATCGTGATGGTGCAGGACATCGAGCTCTATTCGATGTGCGAACATCATCTCCTGCCGTTCATCGGCAAGGCGCACGTGGCCTACATCCCGAACGGCAAGGTGATCGGTCTCTCGAAGGTGGCGCGAATCGTCGACATCTTTGCCCGCCGACTGCAGATCCAGGAACAGCTCACGACCCAGATCGCCGACGCGCTCATGGACTCGCTCCACCCGGCTGGGGTCGCGGTCGTGATCGAGGCGAAACATCTCTGCATGATGATGCGCGGGGTGGAAAAACAGAACTCGGTGATGAAGACCTCCAGCCTCCGCGGAGTCTTCAAAGACGACGCGCGCACTCGGACCGAATTCCTCTCGTTGCTCAATCGGTGATCGACCGCGCACGATGCTGCTGACGGTCAGCAAACGCCTGGAATTTTCCGCCTCGCGCCGGCTCTTTTCGCCCGTGTGGAGCGATGCGGAAAATCGCGCGGCCTTCGGAGCGGAGACGGCCGCGCGCTACGGGACCGGGCGAAATTATGTCGCTTATTTCGTCCTCACCGGAACGGTCGATCGCGCGAATGGCATGCTGGTCAACATCAGCGAGATCAAGCGGCGCGTGGAGGAGGTGTTACAAGCGCGCTTCGATCACAAGTTTCTGAACGAAGACCACCCGGCCTTTCGCGCCTTACCGCCGACCGCGGAGAATATTGCTCGCCAGCTCTTCGTGGAGACGGCGCCGCTCTTCGGTGATCTCAGCGCGGAGCTGGTCGCGTGTCACCTCGAGGAGGCCCCGGACCGGAGCGCGACTTTTTATCTGGATGGGACGAGCGAGGAAAATCATTGGCTGGAGTTTTCCGCCGCGCGCCAGACGATGTCGCCGCACCTCAGCGCGGAGGAAAACGAGCGGCTCTTCGGGGTGGCGGCTTCGCCTTTTGGGCACGGTCATCATTACCGAGCGCGTTTCACTTTTCGCGAGGCGACGAAACCTGGCCTAACGAGTCTTTTGGAATCAATTCGCGCGGAATTCGATCACAAGAACCTGAATCGGGAAGTTCCTGGCCTAACGAATCGGCCGATGACAACGGAAAGCCTCGCGCAGTACCTGCACGAGCGGGTCGCGGCTGAGCAGCCGATCGCGCGCGTCCGGCTGCATGAGCGGGAGGATTTCTTTGCCGAGTACTGGGGAGCGAAGAGCTATTTCCTCGGCTTGCAAGGCGCCTTCAGCGCGGCGCACCGGCTGCACGCGGGCGAGTTATCCGTGGGCGAAAACCTGACGCTCTACGGCAAGTGCAACAATCCGCGCGGCCACGGGCATCGTTATCTGACCGAGGCGACGATCGGCGGCGACTACGATCAACGGAGCGGGACCCTCTTTGATTTCGTCGCTTTTCGCGCCGGCCTCGACGGTGCGCTTGAGCCCTGGCAGGACAAACATCTCGACTTGGAGACGGATGAGTTTCGGTCTCAACCTTCGACCGGCGAAAACATCGTGCGCGCGCTCTGGCCGAAGTGCGACGCGCGGTTGCATGAGCGTCTGGTGCGCCTGCGGCTTTGGGAAACGCCTAACAATCGTTTCACTCTGCGCTACCTGAGCCGCAGCCGATAAAACAACTGCGCCGCGACCAGCGTCGTAAGGCTGAGCACGGCGTACAGGCCGATCGTCGCTCCGTTTGCAGTGCCGCTGAAGCCGGCGAAGTCGAACCAGCGATGGGCGCCGTGATCGTTCACCACCAGATACCAAAAGCTTAGGAAAATGACGATGAAGGTCTTGGAGTTCACCGTCAGGACGCCTAACGAAGTCGCCAGCGCCGTCACGAAGACGATCCCGCCAAGCAGCGCGCAAGCCGGCACGACGCCGAGCGAAGCGGCCCGCACGAGCGGCGCCGCGCAGAGCGCGAGGCTGAGGAGCAGAGTGGAGCCGAACTTCCACCAGACAAAATCCTCCCGCAGCCGCGGCATCGCGCGCAGACTCGCGAGCGTGTTCGCGCGCGCGTCACGGGTGGCAACATCTCCGACCACGAGCGCGAGCAGCGCGAAGACGATCGGCAGCAGCGTGCCGGGCGGTACCAAGCCACTGGCGATCGTGATGGCCACGAACGCTACCAGCACCAGCGGATGCAGGGTGAGCGTGAGCACGGCGTCGTTCCAACTCGCTGCGCCTAACGAGCCGCCGCCGCGCCTGATTCGGAGCACCGCCGCCACTCGCCGGCTCAGTGGTTTGAAGAGATTCTGCAAGCGCCCGAGCCAGTTCCGTCGCGACTTTTCGGCGGTCTGTTTGGTGCGCACAGGATCGAACCGGTGGAAGCAAAGCGCCGCGACCGGCAGGAGAAGGAGCGGCGCGAAGGTCGAGACGAGCCGCGGCAAAATCCAATCGCGGGTGAGCGTGAGCCCGGGAAAAATGATCGTCGGTTTTCCCGGATCGAAATCCGACGCGCCGATCGAGACCGAGGTGGTGTGCAGCGTCCGCGACATCTGGTTAATCATGAATCCGAAGCCGGTAAAATCGAGAAAGCGCGCCCAGTTGATTCCGCCGTTGCTCGCCTCGTTGCCGATCACCAACCCGATGGCCGCCATAAAGAAGAAGAAGTAAACGACGTCGCCCAATTTCCCGGAGAGCCGGGGAATCGACTCGAAGAGCACCGCGACGGCGGAGACGAAAACAATCGCTGCGGGCGTGAGCAGAAAATATTGTTCGAGAAAAATGCCCAGCTCGATCCGCGCTTCGCCGCGCACGAGCAGCATGGCCATCGAGCTGAGCATGAAGCCGGCGATGAAGACGGTGAGAAAAACGACGTTGCCGAGGAATTTCCCGAGCAGGTATTCGCCCGAGCGCATCGGAGTTGAAGCGACCACCAGCCCGCAGCGCGAGACGACGTCGCGGCGGATCGCATTGGAGATCACGTAGAAACCGAAGAGGCCGACGAAGATCATTCCGAGCGACGCGGTGCCGAGGCCGATCGCGCCCGAGTTGTAGATCGCGCGCCGGCCGTTGATCTGGATCAGCGTGCGGCCGGTGGACGGATCGGGAATCCAGACGTAGGCGAACGCGCTGAGGAGCAGGAACACGATCACGGTCGAGACGCGCCGGAAGCGGATGAGGAAATCCGCGCGCACGATCGCGGCGATCCGCGCGAAGCTCGCGCTCATCGCACCGGCGCGGTCGCGGCGCCGAAGTTCATCAGGAAAAGAAACGCGTCTTCGAGTTCCGGTTCCACCGGGGTCGCGCTGATCGCCGGCTCCGGTCCGACGAAACGGATATGGACGCCATCGGGTTTGCGGATCGCGCTGGAGATCTTCAGGGTCCCGCGCAGCCGATCGAATTCCTCCGAGGAAACCACCGCGCGCCAGACCTGTCCGGCGCAGGCGCGGAGTAATTCTTCCGGCGGGCCAACGGTGAGGAGCGAACCGGATTTCAGCACCGCGATCTCGGTCGCGATCGACTCGATGTCGGAGACGATATGGGTCGAGAGCAGGACCAACTTTCCGAAGCCGATCTCGGAAAGAACATTCCGAAAACGGACCCGCTCTTCCGGATCGAGCCCCGCGGTCGGCTCGTCGACGATGAGCAGCGCGGGGTCGTTGATCAACGCCTGCGCGATCCCGAGCCGCTGTTTCATGCCACCAGAGAATCCACCGACGGCGCGATCCGCGGACTGGTGCAGGTTCACATTTTCGAGCATCTCGCGGACCCGGGTTTTCGAGCGCACGCCCTTGAGGGTGGCGAAGTAGGTGAGGAACTCGGTCGCGGTCAGGTTGTCGTAAACGCCGAAGTCCTGCGGGAGGTAGCCGAGCTGCCGGCGAATTTCGTTAGGCCGCTCCGCCACATCGACCCCGCCGAAAAAAATCCGCCCGCTCGTCGGTCGGGTGATCGTGGCGATCATCTGCATCAGCGTGGTCTTGCCCGCGCCGTTCGGGCCGAGCAAACCGATCACACCCGATTTCAATTCCAGCGAAACGTCGCGCACGCCGAACTGACCGCTGCGAAATTGCTTCGAGACCGCTTCCAGTTTCAGCATCGCCTTCTGATCACCGGGACCGGCGCCGATGTCCAGCGCGCGACCCGCAAAAATCGAGCATGGACATTTCTCGGCTCATGCCTTTGCATGACTCGGAGCGGACGCCGATCCGATCCCAGGCGCCCCACGCAGGCATGGCCAAACGAGACCCAAAAGTCGACGCCTACATCGCAGAGGCGGCTCCCTTTGCGCGGCCCATTCTGCGCCGTCTGCGCAAGATCGTGCATGCCGGTTGCCCGGCGGTGGAGGAGACGATCAAGTGGGGTTTCCCGCATTTCGTCTACAAGGGGAACATCGCCGGGATGGCGGCGTTCCAACAGCATTGCGTCTTCGGATTTTGGAAAGACGCGCTCCTCTTCAATCGCGAGAACGGCGAGCAGAAAGAGGCCATGGGGCAGTTCGGCCGGCTCACCCATGTCTCGGAGATGCCCGCGGAAACGGTGATGATCGGCTACGTGAAAAAAGCCGCGGCCTTGAACGAGGACGGGGTGAAAGTGGAGCGCGGCGCGGGCCCGGCGCGGGAGCCGATCGAGATGCCGGATGACTTCGCCGCGGCCTTGCAGAAAAACGCGCGCGCCTCCAGGCACTACAAGAGCTTTAGCCCGAGCAAGCGCCGCGATTACCTCGAGTGGATCACGGAAGCGAAGCGCGACCAGACTCGGCGGCAGCGCATCGCCACCTCGATCGAATGGCTCGCCGACGGCAAGAGCCACAACTGGAAATACGAAAGGAAATCGCTCTGAGAAATCTGCTCCTCGCTCTCGCCTGCGTGAGCCTCGTGAGCTGCGCTCAGCACCAGACCGGTCGCGTCGCGCACGCCCCCGTTCCGCCCGACCGCCGGTTCGACTCGACGCTCCTGAAGCCGTCGGCCAGGCGAAACTGCGCGCTCACGATCGTGCGCGAGCCAGGAGTGCGCGGCTCGGGATTAAACATGTATCTCGATGGCAACGAACTCGCGCGCATCGCGGCCGGCGAAGCGGTCACGGTTTATCTAAGACCGGGCCGGCATTTGCTCGCGGCGCGGCCGCTGTTCAGCCGGGTCGCGGTGCACCGGCTCTTCCTCGAGAAAGGTGACAAAGTCACGGTGCGGGTGATCGATCGGAACGGGAACTTCGAGCTGCGCACGGCCGATCGCGCTTGGCTGAATTCCATCGGTAAAGCCTACCACTCGCTCGTGCATTAGGGGCGACAAGCCGCTTGCAAAGCTGCGGGCGCGCCCGAAAAGTCGAGCCATGGCGCACGACACCACGACGCGCGAGAGCGCGGTGCAGGAGGGCAAACTTCTCCCCGAGAGCGCGGCGAACATCGAGGCGACGCTGGCCGCGGCGAGCGCCCCGGTCGCCGGCAAATCCGTCGCGGAGTTGGAACAGGCCGGGGCGTGGACGGAGTTGAACGACCGCTTCTACCGGACGCTCGCTTTCGGCACGGGCGGCATTCGTGGCCGCACCGTCGGGACGATCGTGACCACGGCGGAACGGGGCACGCCGAACAGTCTCGGGCGCCCGGAATTCCCCTGCGTCGGCACGAACGCAATGAACTACGAAAGCGTCACCCGGGCGACGCGCGGACTCGTCGAGTATCTGCACGACTGGTCCGCCCACGAGAAAATCAGCGGCACCCCGAAGCTGGTGATTGCGCACGACCCGCGCTTTTTTTCGAAAGAATTCACCAAGCTCGCGGCCGAGGTCGCGGCGAAAAACGGCTGCGATGCCTGCGTCTTCGACGGGCCCCGTTCCACCCCGGAGCTCTCCTTCGCCGTCCGTTATCTTCGGGCGAATGCGGGCGTCGTCATCACCGCGAGCCACAACCCGGCGCACGACAACGGTTACAAAGTTTACTTCGACGACGGCGCGCAAGTGGTCGAGCCCCACGCCAGCGGGATCATCGCGAAAGTGAACGCGCCGCCCGCGCCGCCTAACGGAAAGCGGGGGAGCGTGACTACGCTCAACCGCGAGGTGGACGAAGCGTATCTCAAACGGCTCGAGACCCTGGTTCTCGACCCGGAGCTGGTTTGCGCGCAGAGCGACCTGCGCATCGTCTTCACCCCGATCCACGGCACCGGCGGCGTGATCATCAAACCGTTGCTGACCAAGCTCGGATTCAAGTTCGACGTCGTCCCCGAGCAGGACGGTTTCGACGGCCGTTTCCCGACCGTGCAATCGCCGAACCCGGAAAACGCGGAAGCCTTGAAGCTCGGGATTGAGCTCGCGCAACAACTAAACGCCGACCTCGTGATCGCGACCGATCCGGATTGCGATCGCATGGGGGTCGCGGTGCGGAGCGCCGACGGCGAGATGAAGTTGCTCACCGGGAACCAGATCGGTGGCCTGATTGCGTTTTACCGGGCGAAAACCCTTTTCGACCAGGGCGTGCTGACGCCAGAGAATGCTTCGCGTGGCGTGCTCATCAAGACGTTCGTCACCACCGATCTGCAGAAGGCGATCGCGGAAAAGTTTGGCCTGCGTCTGGTCGAGACCCTGACCGGTTTCAAATACATCGGGGCGAAATTGCGGAAATACGAGCGCGCGTTGCCCCTGCCGGAGAGGGCCGATTATCGCGATCTCTCCGAGGAGGAGACGCGGAAGCTGCGGCTCGCGCACTCGTCCTTCTATATTTTCGGCGGCGAAGAAAGTTACGGTTACAGCGGCGCGGATTTCGTGCGCGACAAGGATGCGAACGGCGCCACGGTCATGTTCTGCGAAGTCGCCGCCTATGCGAAGGGACGCGGCCTAACGATCGACGGTTTCCTCGACGAGATCTACGCGGAACTCGGCTGCTACCTGGAGAAAAATGCCGCCCTGACATTCGAGGGCGCGGAAGGCGCGGCGAAAATCCAGCGACTGCTCGCGACCTACCAGGAGAATCCGCCCGAAGAAATGCTCGGGAGCAAAGTCACCGGGCTGAAGAATTTTGCGACCGAGACGATGCGCGATATCGAGGGCGACGAGATCCCGAAAGAGAAAATGCTCATCTTCGAGCTCGCGGATAAAACCCGGATCGCGGTCCGCGGCTCGGGAACGGAGCCGAAGATCAAGTTTTACCTCTTCGCGCAACGGCGCCCGGAGGGCCGCACTTTTTCGGCGGAAGAGCTGGCCGAGATCAAAGCCGAACTGGCCCAGAAACTCGACCGGCTCTGGGACTGGCTGCAAGAGGACGCGCAACGACGGGTGGCCTAACGAAACTTTGCCGACCAGCGCGTTCCCAAGCTGGAGCTTGGGGAGCGAGGAGAAGAGGGAAACGAGAAGCGTTTCATCGTCCATCGCCAACCTAACTCGAGCCCACTGGCGATAGTAGGCTCCGGCCCGTGCTCTCCGACGTCGTTTCTTTTTCGAAGCTTCTATTCTGACAGTGGGTCTTAGGGTCAAAACCCGAGGAACCCACATGAAGACACAGATCAGAAAAACAGCTCGTCAGAGAACGAGCTTCACGCAGGAGGACAAACAGGAGGCGCTCTCGCTATGGCGTGCGAGCGGCCGCGGTGCGGCCAAGGTGGCGGCGGAGTTGGGGATCCGCCCGCCGCTGCTCTACCATCGGGCGCACACCGAGCGAGCGCCGGATGATCCAAGGGGCGGGCGCAGGCCGCGCGCAGCGTCGAGGAGTTGGAGGCAGAGAACCATCGTTTACGCACGGAGAACGCCGAGCTCCTGGAGCAGCGTGAAGTGCTACAAAAATCGCTGGACATCCTCTCCGAAGCGCCGCCCAGAGGTATGCCCGGACCCAAACCGTGAGCGGCCCGTACAAGGTAGCTTGGTTATGCGAGCGTTGCTCGTCTCGCGCAGCGGCTACTCCCAGTGGAAAAAACGGCGTGCAGAGCCCGGACTGCCTCAGGTCGAGAGCCGCTTCTTACGTGGACGGCATCCATTTTTATACCCGGCATCGCTCCGCCGCGACGCGCCTCATCTTCGACAGCCTCGGATATCCCTCGCGGCTGCGCAGCCGAGGTCCGGACGACGCAGGAAGCCTCCTAAGGCAGGATAACTCCGGCTTAATGTAGCCCTAACGAGTATAACTTTCCGGATCAGCAGATGAGCAGCAACCGCGCCGGCTCTCCCCGCGCCGTGGCGGGCGCGCGGTGAATGCACGGCGGGACCGCGCCTCCGGGCCAGTCCACCGCGATTCGCCAAAGATTTCCGACCCCGAAGGAATACGGCTGCGCCCCCTCGACGGCCGCGTAATGCAGGTCATAACAATTATCACGCAGCGCGGTGCGAAACGCATCATCATCCGCTTCCGCCCCGAGATACGCCCGGAGTTTTTCCCGGGTCTCCGGGATCTCCACCTTGCGCAGCGCCTCCTCGTTCCGTAAGCCTTCACTCGCGGGCCCGAAATAAGTGCAGAGCCAAGTGTCGGCCTCGACTGGCGCGCTATCCACGTGGAAGGAAAACACATCCGTCTGCACCGGCCCCGGCTCCTCGTCGCGGGGATAGTCATGGATGCAGTTTAGGACTGGAGCGCGCTCCTGCTCCCGCAGCTGGCGCTGATCTTCCCGTATCCCGTTGATGGCCAGCCGACCCGCCGGGCTCACGGCGAGCTGCACGAGTTCTTGTTCCTCGATCATCACCACGCCTTTGCCGTCTCCGAGTTTCTCGACCACCTCTCCGAAATCCCCGGGAAGCGTGCGCGACCAGCAGAGAGCATTTACCCCGTGCGCGAATGGCGTCGCAACCAGCTCCGCAAAGCTGCGCACGGTCTTGATCCGAAAATAATCGGGCGAGTCGATCACCGGTGACACTGGGAGGAGGATCGTCCTGGAAGGGCAAATTAGGAAGGCAGGAAAGGGGAGGGGAATGTGGAAGCCGGGAATCCAGAAAGGGATTTGAAGAAAGTGGACCTGCTGTGCCCTAAGCCCCCTGTCCGTCAAATCCGCGCAACCCATGGCGAGCCCCTATTTACCCGCTCCATGCCTTGGAAACGCGTTGGATCACGGATACCTGGAATAGGTGCGAATGTGATTGGCAACCTTCCCGCTCCTCGGCAAAATGCCGGCGTTCGATCAACCTCAACTCTAACTTTAGGAGCACTTTATATGGTTGGAAAATTTGCTTGTTTGCTGGCGGTGGTGACCACGTTGGGCGCGGCCGGGGTCGTCGCGGAGGGGGAGACAACCGGCGCGCTGGGAACGCTGACGATGACGAAAACGACCTACCCGCTGAAGCATGCGGTGGCTTATGAGACGAATATCGATAACGAGGATGCGATCGCGCTTCTCTTGACTGGGCAGGCGGTTTCGAGCGAGAAACTGAACGAAGCGCGCGACGCGGAGAAGGAGGGCGGCGACCCCGATTTCACACGGCCCTTCCTCAAGTTGGTCTTCACCAAGATGGGCGCACTGAAATCCTGGAGCGCGGCCGCGGGAGGCGCAATGCTTGGCCGACATAGCAGTGAGGCAACTGGAGAGTTGAAGCTGCAGAACGGCCGGGTCAGCGGCAAAGCCAGCCAAGCGATGGAGAGCGCAGGGATGATACCCTCCGGCTTCGAGGTGCATTTCGATCTCCCGTTACTCAAGGCGGGCGAGTCGCCGGCAGCATCGGCAGCTAAGAAGGGCGGACCAGCCGCAAAGGTAAAGCCAGCTGTAACCGGGGTGTTCAAGGGCAACGGCAATGACGCCAAGCTAGCCTACGTTTCGGCGCATTGGGGCGAGCCATTTAACGACAAGGCCGGCATCGTCCTTGTCTTCACCGAGAAGGATCACTCTAAGGATGACAAGCCCGACTTCCACGCCGCCTTCGGCAAGTTTGGCAGCGCTCTGATTATCTCGCTCTTCGAAGACGGCCAGATCTACGGCTGCCAGGTAGTGCACAGCGCCCATTCCAAGCAGGGCTTTAGTGCGATCGGCCAGATCGAGGCGCCCGATTTCACCTACGCTGATGGCAAGGTGGAAGGCCAAATCACCACGAGTGGTCAGTTGGATACCTTCGGCGAGACTTGGGAAGTGAATCTCAAGTTCGTGGCCTCGCTTGGTGAGATCCCGAAAGAGTTGCAACCCGCGGAGCCGAAGGCGGAGAAGACCGCGGAGGCCAGCGCACAGTCTACGACCGATGAATCGGGCGACGACAGAGACAATCCTGCGTCCAAACCCCCGGGCGCCCAACTCAAGGTCAAGGATCTCTCGCTGACCAAAGACGCAACCGGAATCGAGTACGCAGCTCTGGTTGAACACGTCCTCTTCAAGAGCAAATCGGGTGTGAAGAACGTCTGTGGGGAGTTAGCCGCGAATCTCAAAGCGCAAGGCTGGGCGAATGATGGCTCCGATATGGTTAACCCGCAGTCGTCGATCCTGAAGCGGAAACGCGGGGAAGCGAGCCTGACGATCTTCGTCAAACCTTCGAATGGAGGCAGCGAAGTGAAAATGATGACCGAGGGCCTCGCCTGGGAGGATCAGTAGGCCGGGCGCCTTAACGCCAGTTGTCCGGTTTCGATCCGCACGTGACGCTCAGTTTGAACCAAGTTTGGAAGCTGGCGCACCCGGCGCCCGGCGAGCGACTTCCGGCAAGCAGCAGCCTGGACCTTCCGTTTTACTGTTACGATTAAAAACCTGGGAGCGTGTTCGTTACTCGCCGATAATCTTCACAGCACGCGGGGAATGATTCTGGATAGAAGCTCTTGCGCGGGGTAGGCTTTCGCCGCATGGCGCCGCCGCTCTCATCGGACCCCGTTATCGCCGCCTATCGGCAGCACGTCGATCTCTCCCTGCTGCGCGAGAATCTCAAGCTGACCCCGGCGCAGCGCCTCGCCAAGCTGCAAAGCGCCCTCGCCTTTATGGCCGAGCTTCGTCAGGCTGGCGGGAAAGCGGCGACCCCTCTGCCGCCGCCCCCACCGCCCTAACGGTCAATGGATCCGGCCTTCGACAAGTTGCTTCCTGTGCTCGTCCACGCCGGAGTGATTTTGTTCTGGTCGGCGGAGTCGCAGCGGTCATCCACGGCGCTGCGCGCGTCACCTACGATGTCGATCTCGTCTACGGCCGGTCGCCAGAGAACTGCGAGCGACTGGTCAGCGCTCTTCGCCCCTTTCATCCTTATTTGCGCGACACCCCTCCCGGGTTGCCCTTTGCCTGGGAGCCGCGCACCCTTCTTCACGGGCTCAACTTCACCCTCACCACCGGCGCGGGCGACATCGACTTGTTAGGGGAGATCATTGCTGGCGGCACCTACGAAGAACTCCTGCCGCACACCTCCGAATTCGAGGCCTTCGGGGTGAAATTCCGGTGCGTTACCCTGCCCAAACTGATCGAACTCAAACGCGCCGCCGGACGCCCGAAAGACTTCGAAGCCCTCGCCGAATTGGAAGCTTTGCGCGATGAAGCACAGACCTGATTTCCCCTCAGACCCCGGGTAGCGCTCGCTGCAGTCTACCTCATTTCCCATCCGCGGTTAGCAAATCCGGAGCCTGCCCGCCGTGTCCGCTAACGGACGGACTCGCCGTGGCGAGGTCAGAATTCCGCAAGACACCTCGCCACCTCCGCGACTGATGATATAGATTCCGTCCGGCAACTGATTGAATCATGAAGGCGAAGCGAAAGACGAACGGCGCAACAAAAGTGCCCGCATTCGTGGCCAGCACGGAGCGGGCGTCCATCCGCGTCGCACGGGCTCTTCGCGAGGAGACGCTCCAAATTGCCCCTGGGGTCGTCTTTCCAAATGGCAAGGCCAGGCACGAAATGTCAGGAAAAAGGACCGACACGCGAACCCAGCCTGTCAAGATTTGCACACTGACCCCCATTCAATTCCCCCTGGCCATGGGCTACGCTCTGCCGCCGAGGAAGCGAGCACCGTGGCTGGCTGCGAGCGACGGGCTGGACGTCTTCGGACTCGCTGACACGACGGCAGGCCGCCGGCGGATGGTGGAACGTCTGGAGCGACGCGCGCTGGAAGAGGGGAACTCGCGCGCTGGCGTGGTGGCGGTAAGCGGGGAGGTGGATGCGCGTTGCAGCCATTTGCGACGGGGCTGGTATTGGGGCAGCCAGAATTTTGCCGAGAAACTGCTGAAGCTGGCCGGGAAGACGTTGGGTCGCACCAAATCGCGAGCTTATCGCGGGGTGGCGATCAGACGGGCGCACGGGTTGGAGCGGGCCGAGCAGTGGCTGCGAGAGGGATTGGCGGCAGCGGGGTTGGACGAGAAAGAGCTCGCGGCTATTCCCGGGAGCGATCCGAGGAAAATCGTTCTGGCCCGGCTCTTATGGCGGGGCACGACGGTTTCGCAAGTATGGTTGGCGGAACGTCTGGCAATGCGCACTGCGGCCAACGTGAGTCAGCAGTTGCGGCGCCTCGGGGGCAAACGGCTCAAACGGAAGATTCCGCGAGGTTTGGCGTTATTCGTGGAGCGGGCGTTGAGGCAAGATTAAATTGTGTCAAGATTTGCACACTGACCCCCAATTCCGACCCCCAATTCCACCACTTTTTCTTTGCTCACAAAAATATCTCGTCTACTCAAGTGCCGATACGCTGTGAGCTTTTACGGGGGATCTTATGAATTCAGTTCTCAAGACGGCTGTTGCATTGCTCGCGCTCGTTGCGTCGATCTTTCTCATCGGGGTTTTGGTTTGGCTGTTCTACTGCAACTGCGGCCGCCATGACTCCGGTATTGTGTCCCGGGAAACCGGCCGGCCCGAACTCGCACTGAAGGACCTTGGCTACTCGCTTTGGGACGACAAGCATACGCTCGCCACTCTCGCGCAATTGCGCAATGTCGGCGATGCGACGGCAAAAGACGTGCGCGTGACCCAAGTGACAATCGACGGGGGTGCCTATAAATCTCCCGTGTTGCCGGATGCCCTCGGCAACATGCGGCCCGGCGAGGACAATTTCGTCAATGCGATTCTGAATTTGGAAGATCTCGATGGCCGCGCTCACATCTTGAAAGTAATTGGCGACTATGCCTTGGGCAGCGGCCGCGCTGGGTTTGTGGTATCGCGGGTACTCAGCCCGAGCGCAGAGGACTACAAGCCCATCACGAGCAAGAGCAGCGGGGCGAAATCGCAGACTATCAAAACAGCCGTCTTTCCGCCTTCGCCTCCCCAGAGCGCGGACCTTGACCTGAATGACGATTATCGGCCGCTGATTCCGCTCGGTCCGCCGGTTCGGCTATTTCCGCCAACACCCAAAGGCACCGCGGTTCAAGCGAGCTCGAGCGGTGCGCCCGTGGAGATCACCTACAACACTCAGATCGGCGTGAACACGACGGGTTGGATCCCGCCGGATCCAAGTGTCGCGCCGTCGGGAAATGTCGTAATTGCGACCTTCAATAAGGGCGTTGCCTACTCCATCGATGGCGGCAAGACGTTCACGGCTCCCATCAATATGGTCAATCTCAATCCGCCGATTGGGACGCGCACGTCGTTCTTTCCCGAAAACTTCGGCGGCCACGGAGGCGACCAAGTTGTCGTATATCTCCAGCGACAAAATCTGCTCGTTTGGCTGATCCAATACGAGCCGACGACTTGTGCTCCCGGTCCCGCCGTCGCCAATTGCCCACCGCCGGGCGCTCCGGCTGGAGGAACGACCTATGTAACAGCACCGGGAGCTCTGCGAATTGCCTGGGCAACGCCTGAAGCCGCCAAAGCGGACTTCTACAATGCCTAGACCTGGGTCGACATGACGGGCCCGTCGATCGGGACGACGAACACGGAGTGGTTAGATTATCCCGACCTCGCATGGTCGGACACGTTTCTTTACGTCGGTATAGATCACGGCACGAACGTGCGGTCTTCACCTCCCAAAGGGCCAGGCACAGTTTGGGCGGGCCGGCGCATTTTCGCGCGCGTGAGCCTTGCCGACATCGTCGCCGCAACCGACGTTTCAGGCAAGTTTGTGGGTTGGCAGTATGGCGAGTTCACGCAAGCGGGCTCGAACACACAAGGCCTCTCCCTCGCCCATTTCGTGCAGACTGCGCCCAACCGCATGGTCGTCGCGGGCCTCAAGGACACCAGTCATTTGACAATTCTCAGCTGGCCGGATTCGGACAACAATCTCCCAGCGCCGGTCGACCAGGCCTTCAGCTCCATCTCCAACAATTGGACATCGACTGCGCCCGACGGAACCGATTGGGTCAATGTTCAACGGCCTGGCAACATTACCGGCGCGGTCTATCGACGTGTTTCGCTAGGGCTAGGCAACCCGAACCGCGACGAATACATGTTCGCGTTCGACGCGGGAGTAAATTCCCCGGGTCGGCCTCAGTCTTATGTGCGCCTCGAGACGATTACCCCCGACGGAGCCAATTACAAGGCCGTCGAGGAGTACGATATCTGGAACGCGAGCTACGCCTACGCCAATGCCGCCCTTGGAACCGACGGCTTGCAGATCGGCATGACGCTCGGAGTAGGCGGTGCCGCCGCCGGAGCCGGACCGACATTTCCGCAGCACGCCGTAGGGTATAAGGACGATTTCCTCGTCTTCACGGTGACGACCAACACCGGCGTTCAGGGCGGGCCCGCCCCACAAGCAGGGCGCTTCGGCGACTATTTCAACAATCGACTGGTTCCGGGAACAGCAATGTTCGGCGCTGAAGTCTACGACGTCGTCGTGGGAGCCGTTCCAGCAGGCAGCCCTCTCAAGGCCGACTGCGGCCCCGCACCAGGTTCCGTTGGGTGCACAACGACCGTCCGATATGTGCAGTATGGGCGTCCGGTGTCACCAATCATACCGCCCCGTTGAGATTTAGGTCGGACGGGTGAGGAGAAATAGGGGTCGGTGGGTGGCATGTTGCCATCCCAGCCAGTTTCAATTCGTTCGATCAAACGCGCACGTGATAGACGGCTCCAAAAACCTCGGTACGGACCCGGGGTCAGTCTGTGAATCGCGGCAAAATCGCGGAACGTCGGCTTGAACGGCGGATAAAGAAAAGGGATGGCATGCAAAGCTCGGGTGGAATTCGCCGGGGCCAGTCTGAAAAGCTGCCGGAGCGAGGGGAATGGCGGGGGGAATGGGGGTCAGTGTGCAAATGTTGACAGAAGGCGGCCAGCGGAAGTAGTGCTTAAGGATGGCGCGGAGTGTGCGGATCGAATATGCGGGGGCGTTCTATCACGTGATGGCGCGGGGGAATTGCCGGCAGGCGATTTTCAAGGACGAAGAGGCTCGGCGCCGTTTTCCGCAGACCCTGGGCGAAGCGTGCGGGATGACGGGATGGCGGGTGCATGCCTGGGTGCTGCTGAGCAATCATTATCACCTGAGAGCATGAGCCGTGGTCAGTCCTCACTATTGACACAAAAAAATGGCCGACGATCGGCCAATCGATGGGAACGGCACCCCGATTGGTCGATCTCAAGCCAGGGTCGGCCTGTGCTGATCTAATCGGCTCGTGACTCTATTCTCCGCGACTTTATCTGCCAGCTTCGCGGAGCGTCGGCCTAGCGGAGGAACTCGTTTGGTTCGGCCAGACTAAATCCGGGCGTGTGCTGCGCGAAGTGGCGCAGCCAGAAGGCGTGCCCCGCTCCGAAGACGACCAGCACCCGATCGCCGGGCCGCGCGATCTGGGTCAGCTTGGCGAAGATTTTGGCGTTGCGCAGATACCAAGCGGCGTTCAAGTCCGCCCCGGGCTGTTCCTTCTGGTCTCCGAAGCCGAGCAGGCCGTCGTAGAATTCGTCGTGATCCGCACGGACCTGGGCCGGCTCGTTCATCTGCGCGAGCAGGAGGCGGATGGGGGTGGTCTTTTGCGCTGCCTCCTCGCCTTTCACTTTTTTCTCGACCTTCTCCTGCATGCGATCGAGCGCCGCGGTCTGGCGATGAGCTTTCGCATAGGCCTGCACTTTATCGAAGGGGAAATAATCGATCGTGTCGCTTTGTTCATCGATGGCATAGACCGTTTGCTGGCCGAGCCGATGGGCGAGGCGGTAGGCGATCTGCACGCGCTCGTCCGGGTTGGTGGTTAGTTTCTCGGGAGTAAACTCGGTGTATTTCTGCGAGCGGTAATCGGGTCGATCGGAGAGCGCCTCGATCGCTATCCTGGTCGGCTTGAATTTCGCGAGACGCGCGGCGATGTCGTCCAGCTCCTGCTGACGCTCGGGGGTGAGGACGTTCTCGGCTTTCATGTTGTGCAAATCCAGCCCCGGATTGCCGAAGTGGTAGGTGCCGAGAATCATGATCTCAGTCGGAGCGGGCGTGGGCGACGGACTCTGCGCCAGCAGCGGAGCGTTGGCGGCGAGGAGAGGAAGGCAAAGGGCAGCAAGGATCTTCATGTGTGAATGAGATGCAGTGGCCAGCAGGAGATTCATCTTTTTGGGGCGGGGCGCTCTTTTGCAGTGGTACTCGGTGGTTGACATCGAATCAGCGTCGACCCGTGCCGTTCAATAATGGGCGTAAAGTTCGGAAAGTCGGAGCTCAGCGGCGAATCGTGAGAGGGAAACCGGGTCATTTCTGTGCATTTGACATTTCCGTCGAGAGTTCACGAATGATCTCGTCGGTATTGCAGCGACTCAATGCTCAACCTTTTCTTTCCCACAACTCTGCCAGGTGGGCGCACGCGATTACGGCTGACTCCATGTCCTGCACGGCAACCCATTCGAGCGGTCCGTGCGCGTTGTGTTCGCCGCAGAACAGGTTTGGCGTGGGCAGTCCTAGTTCCGTTAGGCGCGAGCCGTCGGTGCCGCCGCGCACGACGTGGTCGTAGGGTTTTAGTCCGGCTGCGGTGAAGGCTTCGCGGGCCAGCTCCACCGGGCGCATGTCTTTGCGCAGCCAGTAAGCCATGTTGCGATATTGTTTGCGGATCTTGCAGCGGATGCGTGCTCGCGGCTCGCTGGCTTGTAACCCTCGGCAAAGGCCCTGTAACATTTTGCCTTTCTCCGCCAGACCCTTCAGGTCGAAATCGCGCAGGATGAATTTCACCACGGCCCGCTCTGTCCGGCCCTCGACGCGGATCGGGTGAATGAAGCCTTCTCTTCCGTCGGTGGTCTCCGGGGCGCAGCGTTCGCGCGGCAGTGCGGCGAGGAGCTTGCCCGCCAGATAGGCGGCGTTGACCATGCCTTTGGCTTTCGCCTCCATCGTATGGGTGGTGACACCATCGATGATGACCTCGGCCGCATCGCCGGAAAAGGTTTCCCAGCAGATCTCCCCTGGCGCACCACCGTCCAGGGTATAGGCAGCGTCCGCTCCGAGCATGCGCAGATCCAGTTTGTCCACGCCGCGGCCGATCTCTTCGTCGGGTGTGAAACAGATTCGAATCAGCCCATGCTTCCGCTTTGTCTCGTGGAGCAATCGCTCGACCAGAGTCATGACCACCGCTACGCCCGACTTGTCGTCGGAGCCGAGCAACGTCGTGCCGCTGGCGGTCACGATGTCTTTGCCCAAGGCTGTTCTAAGCTCCGGCGACGTCGCTGGATCCAGAGTTAGATGAGGGTTATCGGGGAACTTGATAATCCCGCCGTCGTAATGGCGATGAACGATGGGTTTCACGTCTTTGCCAGAACAATCCGGCGCCGTATCCACGTGGGCGAGAAAGGCTACCGTCGGCACGCGGGCTTTGCGCGTGTTTGCAGGGATGCTGGCGATGACGTAGCCGTGCTTCGTCATCTGCACATCCGCGGCACCCAGTTCGCTGAGCTCCTGCTTCAGCATCTCCAGCAGCACCAGTTGACCTGGCGTGCTCGGAAACGCCCTGCTGGTCTCATCCGCCTGGGTATCTATCCGGACATAGCGAAGGAACCGGGAGAGGAGTTTATCGCTCATGCCCGGACTCTCCGCGCCGAGGGTGGACGCGCAACTCTCTTGAATCCGAGCCGGCTCGGGCTTGTCCGTGCCGCGATCTTTTTACCCGGCGGGTGATGCTGAGCGGTGCAAAGGCGGCCTGCAAAAAGAAGGGATGACGCGCGGTTTCTGATCGACTGTTGCCATTATGAGCAAGAAGAGATCGCTGAAACGGCCCTGGTTCGTTCGTCATTCGTTGAGCATCGTTGCCATCACTTTGCTCGCGCTGTGGATCGTCGGTTACGTCTGGCTCGATCCAAAGACGCGGCTCGCGGCGTTCTGCGGGAATGCGATCGCGGATTGGAGCGGATCGGTGGTGCTCATCCTGGGCACCAAGTTTTTCTATGAAATCGGGTCGGCCGAGAGCAAGCCGATGCGCGGGCACAGCGCGAGTCCCGCGCTCGAATTCCTGCGCGAGCATTCGCTCCTCATCTTTATCGGGCTGACCGGAATCGGCTGGATGGTGGCGTTCCTGAAAATGAAGCCGGACGGCCATTGGGGCCAGGTCGTGGGTAACCTGCTCTCGGAGTGGGTGCAGATGGCTGGGCTGGTCTTTTTGACCAAGCGGCTGGTGGAGGTGGGGGCGAAAATGTGACGAGAAGAAGGAGGAATCTGCAGTGAAAGGAAACCGGGGGCGTTTCTTTAAATTGATGTTTCCCTCGCGAGTTCACCTCGCCAGACAAATCGCTGGCCGGGCTCAGAACCTGCTTCTGCGCCAAGATGTGTAAGTTCATTGTCGGGCCGAAAAAGTTCGCGCTTCTCCTCGTGGGGTTGCTGGTGGTTTCCTCGCCCGCTTGGGCGCAGACCGTCGCGCTAGGCAGAGCGGGAAGTATCTCCCCGACAGGTCTTCGCACCGGCTCGCTCGCCATAGCGGCTAGCCTGGCATCTCGCCTTGACCACCCTGCGATCACGTTGGCGCCGGGCTTGATCTTTGATGAGGCTGCACCTATTCGCCCTGTCACAAGGGACCAAGCCCACGCCCGGGCATTCACCGCTTACACTCGATCGGTCATGATCTCGAGTCTGCCTGCGCAAAGTATCGACCTCGGCGGAGCCGACTCCGTGGCGGTGCTGGGCGCGACCACCATCACCAATACCGGCTCCACCCTGATTACGGGCGACGTGGCGCTCGCCCCGGGCAGCTCCGTTACGGGATTTCCGCCGGGGGTGATCACCGGCGGAGCGCTCCATATCAATGACTCCTTTGCCATTGCGGCTCAGGCTGGGGCACTGGCCGCTTATAATCAGCTCGCCAACGAAACCGCCACGGGCAACCTCACGGGCATGAATCTGGGAGGCCTGACGTTGACGCCGGGGACCTATCACTTTGACTCCTCCGCGATTTTGACTGGCAACCTGAGTCTTGATACCGGCGGTGTCCCCAATGCCGCCTTTCATTTTCAAATTGGCAGCACCCTTGTGACAGGTCCGAATTCCACTGTCTCCCTGCTCAATGGGAATACGGTCAATATCTTCTGGCAGGTCGGCACCTCCGCGACGATCGGGGCGGGCAGCAGCTTTATCGGCACGATCATTGCGAATCAAAACATCACCCTGAACACCGGCGCGAGCATCGCCGGGAGAGCGCTGGCGCTGAATGGCGCCGTCACCCTGGACACCAACACGATTACTGTCCCGACTCCCACGCCGACCCCAACTCCCACGCCGACCCCAACTGCCACGCCGACCCCAACTGCCACGCCGACTCCGACGGCTACTCCAAGCCCAACTGCTACTCCAAGCCCAACAGCAACCCCAAGCCCGACAGTTACTCCGAGTCCTACAGCAACCCCAAGCCCAACGGCCACCCCCAGCGCAACTGCCACCCCAAGCCCGACCGCGACCGCGAGTCCGACGGCTACACCGGGACCAACCGTAACTCCGATTCCTGCGCTGACTCCGAACCAACTCGCGGTCGCGAATGCGATCGATCGCCTCGCGGCCGCTCATCCGGGTGACGCACTCATCCAGAGCCTCGCCGCTCTGCCCGCGTCCCAAATCCTCGGCGCGCTTGACTTACTCTCGCCCGAAGATCTCGCTGCCATCTTCACCGCCGGATTCGCAGTCTCCCATGTGCAGCTCGACAACATCGAGCAGCGCCTGCTGGATGCGCGACACGGTGCGACCGGCTTCAGCGATTCTGGTTATCGAGTTACGGACCGACACTCCACCTATGCCACCGATCCCAAAGACGTACTTAGCGGCGACGGTAAGGAAGTGGTTTCTCCGTCCCCGGTGCCTCCAGTTCACCTGGACGAACGATGGGGCTTTTTCATCTCCGGCAGCGGAGAGATCGTCGATTTGGAAAACAGCAGCAGCGCGCGCGGCTCATCGTTTGAGACCGGCGGCGTGACCGTCGGCGCCGACTATCGTCTCACGCCGCACCTCATTCTGGGGGCGGCCTTCGGTTACGCCCATAACTCGGCCGACCTGAACCTGGGCGGCAGCATTCGCAGCGACAGCGGCACGGCTAGCCTTTATGGGACCTACTACCACGGGGGTTTCTACGTGAACGGAATCGCCGGCGCCGGCTATGGGTCCATCGAGACTCGTCGCGTGACGCTGGGCGGCATCGCCCGCGGCGACACGAACGGGACCAACGTCAACGCTCTCCTCGGCACTGGCTACGATCAGCACGTGGGGCCGTGGACTTTTGGCCCTCTCGCCTCCCTCCGCTTTAGCCGCTTCAGCCTTGATAGCTTCAACGAAGAGGGTGCCCTGGGCTCGTTAGGTATTCGTTCGCGGGAAGAAAACTCGCTCCTCTCCACCATCGGCGCTCAGGCTTCCTACACCGCGACCATCTGCCGTATCCCGGTCACACCCTTCATCCGAGTCCAATGGGAGCATGAACTTCTCACCAGCACGTCCAGTATCGACGCTGGCTTCACTTCGGCCGAGACCTTTAGCGTCCAAGGACCTCATATCGGTCGCGACGGCCTCCTTGAACAGGCTGGCGTCTCCGCGCAACTCACTCCGCGCCTCGGCATATTCACCTACTACAGCGGCGACCTCGGACGCGAGAACTACACCTCGCACACCATCACCGCTGGTTTGCGCTACGGTTTCTGATTGGCCTCATTCGGTCTTTACTCGCCAGAAGAGCGGCTAGCGATTATGGGCGCGCGACCTTCGGCGGCTTTTTGCCTGCCTACTTCACGCCGTTCGCCGGGTTCCAGGAGCCCTGGAGTTTGCGCACGTAGAGGATCTGGCCGGTGTGGTAGGCGTTGTGGGTGCCGATGTGCGCGATGATCTCGGCTGATTTGGCCAGTTTTTCTTCCGGCATTTTCTCTACTTCGGCTTCCAGGTTTTTCATCACCTTGTCGAGCCGCGCGACGATCTCGGTCCAATGCGCGGCGTCGAAGTCGTTGAAGGTCTCTTCGTTGGTCGCGGGACTGGCGGCTTTTTCCCCGCGGAGATCGGCCAGGCTTTTCTCGTTCCAGAAGGCCAGGTGATAGGCCAGCATCCCGACGGAGTGATTGGCGGCCGGATCGAGCTTGCCCTGGGCATTCTGCGGCACCCATTTCGCCTGCTCGGCCGTGAGGCCGGCAACGGCGGTGTTCACGGGGGTGAACCATTCCGCTTTGTCGTGGGTGGAATGGAGCTGCGCCAGGAGCAGGGAGCGCAGGGTCGCGGGTGACGGCTCGGGTTTGGCCGGGGCCGGCGATTGGGCCGAAAGGGTGGTGCCGCTCGCCGCGGCGAGCAGCAGGAGGCTGCAGAGGAATGGTGGACGCATGAGCCGATGGTAGTGGAGGGGGCGAAAGTGGAAAGCAGAAAATGGCCGGTGAGGACCCTGGCAGCGCTTCGCGGTATCCGTGGTTGTCTTTCGGTGAGAGTGGGTTATAATCTGGCCCGCTTCCTTTGCGGCGAAGCACCATGAACGCGTTCAGCGGGCGCCCAGGTGTTTCTCGTCCAGTCCGCGAGGCGATTCACTTATCCTATGAACTCTACACTCCTGACCGCTGCCTCGAAAGTGATCCCCCTGACCGAACTGCTGGTGAATGTCGTCTCGCGGCGCGTCCGGCAATTATCGCTCGGTCATCGCCCGCTCGTGGAGACGCCGCCGGGGATGGGACTCGCCGATGTCGCCCTGACTGAGATCATCCAGGGAAAGCTGACCTCGAGCCCGGTGGAAAAGACGGTCGCGACGGACATCGCCCTCTTTCCAAGCGTGATCGCGGATAAGAAGAAGAAGGCGGCGTAAGTCGGTTTTATCGACGGGCTTTTTAGCCGGTCGCACTTGGAGGCGGGCGCTGTGGTCGGCCGCTCTGAGGACGGCGGATTGTGCTTTCCGAGGCTGTCTGCCTAGAGCCTGTCATGCACTCCCACGCTGCAAGGAAGTCAGGCTTCCAGTCTGACTCGGCCGACGGGCTTCTAGCCTGTCGGGTGCTCCGCGCGCTTTGAAGCGACAGGCTGGAAGGCTGTCTTCCAAGACAGGCAAAGATGCCTGTCTCCCGTCACGCGGCGGGCGCCAAGTGCATGGCACGCTCTAGGGAAAATCGGCGGATGGGGTCGAGACCCGCCGCTACATGGCACCCCGCGATGAGAAAAGTTGCGCGCGGATATCCACGCGCTATCTCTAGGTTCATGAAATCGATCTGTCGCGCTCGCCTAGCCTTTTCACTCCTCGCCGCCCTTGGGGTATCGGCCGCCGCGGCTTCCGCTCAAACCGGTTACACCGGCATCTTCGGCGGCGGTCCGCTCTACATCAACGCCACCAATAACATCAACGAGATCAAGAATTCCGGTTTCACGGAAGTCATCGTCTGGAACATCGAGGTGAAGACCAATGGCGACCTTAATTTCAACGGGGAGTTCCCGTTGGTTTCCAACGGTGTCTACATTGGCGGGCAGACTCATCCCGATTTTGCCGGCAACATGGCGCTGCTGAAGCAGGGGACGGTGCGGCGAGTTACCTTCAGCATTGGTTCGTCGAATGTGGGCGACTGGCAGGATGTCACGGCACTGGTCAACGCGCAGGGCACGGGGATGGATAGCATTCTTTACAAGAACTTCGCCGCACTCAAGGCCGCGATTCCGGCGCTCGATGCGCTCGATTTCGACGATGAGAACAGCTATGACACTCCCACGACTATCGCCTTCGGAGTCATGGTCGGTGGGCTGGGTTATCACGTAAATCCCGACCCTTACACGAACAGCAGTTACTGGATCAACGTCGTCTCCCAAATCAACGCCCAGCTACCCGGTACCGTCGATGGCGTGCACCTCCAGGCATACGCGGGCGGCGCGGGAAATAATCCGTGCGTAGGATGGAACTTCGGAGGCGTCCCGGTGTGGCCCGGGCTCTGGGACCGGGATGACTCACCGGCTCAGGTGCAGAGCATCATGAGCGGCTGGAATAACCAGTGCGGGATTAATGGCGGCTTCATGTGGCTTTACGATGACTTCGTCGGCAACGGGCTCGCCGCGCAATATGCCACGTCGATCAACAACGCCGTGGCGAGCGAACCGAGCTTTGCCATTTCCGGGCCGAGTACGGTGACGATCACCCAAGGCTCCACCGCGCAGGCCCTGATCACGATCACGCCGCTGAATGGCTTCAACGGCACGGTGACTTTGACTCTCTCGCGACTGCCGCGCGGAGTGAAAGCGCGGATTCAGGGGCAGGGGACGAACCGGCAAAAGATACTCTTTCAAGCCGCTCGAACGGCGACCACCGGATCGACGACGGTGACGGTGACTGGCACTTCCGGCAGTCTGCTGGAAACGTTTACCTTCACCTTGATGGTAAACGCGGCGGCGCAGTAGGTTCGGTAACTGGTGGAGAGACCTGTTGTAGCCCTGAGGTGCGCATAGCGTGTGGGTGAGGCGGTTGGAGCGTGGGCGTCTTACCCGCGTCGTTTGAGGGCGGGCAATATTTGCATTCGCTGTTGCTTGCTCTGAAGGAACGCGGGTCCGAGGTCCGCGCCACGTCCGAGGTAGTCTTCCAGTGACCGGAACATAGCTAGCGCGAGCCGGCGCCCCAGACGCGATATTTAAAGGAGGCCCGGCCGGAGGTGAAGTGATACATCCCGTAGGCCATTTTGTTCTTGAGGTAATACTTTTGGTGATACTCCTCGGCCGGCCAGAACTCACTGGCGGGCAGGATCACGGTCGCGATGGGTTTCTGAAATTTGCCGGACTTGGCGAGGGCATCCTTGGAGGCCTCGGCAGCCTGGTGTTGCGCTTCGTCGAGATAGAAGATCGCGCTGGTGTATTGGTCGCCGATGTCGTGAAACTGGCCGTCGCGTTGGATGGGATTGATGTTTTGCCAGAAAATAGTGAGGAGCTGGGTGTAAGTGACCTTGGAGGAGTCATAGGTGACTTGGATCGCTTCGCGATGGCCGGTGTCACCGGCTGAGACCTGGCTGTAGGTCGGGTTAGGCTCGGTGCCGCCCGTGTAGCCCACGACGGTGGCCTTCACGCCCGGTGTCTGGTCGAACGGCGGTTGCATACACCAGAAGCAGCCGCCGGCGAAGATCGCTTTTTGCTCGGGGGCAGGAGACGGGGATTGGCCGCGTGCGGGGAGCAGCGCGACGAGGGTGAGGAGGAGGGCGAAGAAGGAAAGCTTTCGGGTCACCCTGGTAGGGGCGGCGACGCGGGATTTTATTCCGGCGGGCTCCCTTGCGAGCGTGAGTGCGTTAGTTCCCGAGATACCTTGCGATCGCAACCTCCACGCCGCGTTTAGTGGGCGTGGCGATGAAACCCGCGGCGACGATGTTCCCATCCGGCTGAAAGAGCGCGGCGGTCGCGCCGCCATTCAGGTCGCCGAAGGAAGTGCGCACGGTGCCGCCGAGGCCGAAGCTGGCATCGAGGCTGCCATTCGAGTTCAGACGGGCGGTAAGAAAGTCGGAGTCGGATGATTCCGTATCGGCATAGCCTACCGCGATGAGTTTGCCATCGGATTGGAGGAGAAGGCTGCGCGCCTGCTGGAAGAAGCTGCCAAAGGTCACCGTCGCGAGGCCTTTCCTGCCAAAGAAGTTATCCAGGCTGCCGTCCGAATTATAGCGAGCCAGCGCGAAAGGCTGGTCGAGTCCGTTGCGGGCCACGGTGGTGCCGGCGGCGACGATCCGGCCATCGGACTGCACGACTACGGCGCGGGCCTGATCCAGGTTCGCGGCGCCAAAGTCGGTCTCGACTTTCCCGCCCGTGCCGAAGGTCGGGTCGATGGTGCCGTTCGCAAGGTAGCGGACAAGGGCGAAGTCGTAGAAGTTTGTCACGCTGACCGCGCTACCGACGGCAACGATCTTCCCGTCCGGTTGCAGGACGATGGCGAGCGCGTCGTCGTTGCGCTGGTTAAAATCGGTCGCCATTTCGCCGCCGACGCCGAAAGTGGAATCGAGCGACCCATCCGGGTTGTAGCGCGCTATGGCGAAGTCGGTATCTGATGACTCGTCGCTCGTGAAGTGAATGTATTTGGTCCCGGCCGCGAGGATCTTCCCATCGGCCTGCAGGAGCAGGGCGGAAGCATAGCAGCCTTCGCTGAAAAAGGTTGTTCTCACCAAACCGCCGACGCCGAAGGAGGGATCGAGCGAGCCGTTTCGGTTATAACGAGCGAGCGCGTATTGGCCAAGAAAGGGAAAAGTCGGATAAGTCCCGCCTGCGACTACGATCTTGCCATCAGGTTGGATCACGACAGAGGAAGCGGTCTCCGTCATCCCGAAGTCGGTTACGACCCAGCCTCTCCGGGCAAAGGTCTGGTCGAGCGTGCCATCCGTGTTATAGCGCGCCACCACGAAGTCACCCGTGGTCGCGGAGTTACCGACAAAGCGAATGCCGGCCACGACCAGCTTCCCGTCCGGCTGTTGCGCGAGGCCGTAGGCGAGATCATTGCTGCCTCTGAAATCGGTCGTGACCATGCCGGCGTTGCCGAATCCCGGGTCGAGATCGCCGGGCGCGGCGAGCACTTTGCCCAAGGAGACGAACGCGAGAAAAAGAAGCAACGCTTTCATGATCCTAACGAACGCCCGCCGACGGTCGGCACAAGACCGGCTCGGTAACGGATTCGTTACCTAATGAAAAGCGCAGCTCCAAGTCAGGCGCGGAAAAGCGCCGTGATTTCCGGCGGCAGCAACGGAGTCGCGCCGTTCTGCGACGCGACGTAGGCGCCGAGGCGGCAAGCGTTTTCCAGGACCAATCGCGGATCCTGTTGGCGGGTAAGCCCGTACATCAGCCCGGCCATGAAAGCGTCGCCGGCGCCGACCGTGTCGCGCACCTTCACAAGAGGCGCGGGCGCGGTGACGAGCTGGCCACTGTCCCAATAAGCCGCGCCTTTATCGCCGCAGGTGACGCAGATGCGGGAGCCGTGAGCCGCTTCCGCGATCGTGGCGCAGCATTCCGAGATGGCGGCCTCGGAGTGCGGCGCCTCCGCTTCGTCACGGCCGGTGCGGAGCCAATGCGCGAGCCGGCCGACTTCGCCGTCATTCAACTTCAGGATGTCCGCCCGCTTCGCCCAGCTCATGATGAGGTCGTAGTCGGTGAAAGGCGGGCGCAGGTTGACGTCAAAAAATTTCAAGGGCCCGCTGATCGCGAGCAGCCGATCGATCTGCCCGCGATTATATAGCGAACGACCGGCGAGCGAACCCCAGGTGATCGCTTTCGCCTTGACCACGGCGGCGAGCGCGTCCTCGGTCGCCGGGATTTCGTCCCACGCCGCGGGCTGCACGAGTTTATAAGTGGCATTGCCGCGCTCATCGACCGTCACGAGGACCGTGCCAGTCGGCAGCCCGACGCGCACGCGCCGGATGAACTTGGTCTCGACTTTTTTATCAGCCGCGACGGCGAGGATTTCATCCCCGAGCGGGTCCTGGCCGATCGCGGAGATGAGCGCGACCGACGCGCCGAGCTGGGCGAGGTGCGCGGTAACGTTGAACGGCGCCCCGCCCGCGTGCCGGCCCGAAGGGAGGCAATCCCAAAGAATTTCGCCGTAGGCAAAGAAGTCGATGCTCATCAGGCCGCCTCCGGTTCGTAGATGAAAATCAGGTCCTGATCCATGCCTTTCGGATCGGTGGAACGCTCGAAGACGAGCAGATTCTCGGTCCCGATGAGGCAATGCTCGCGCCCGGGCGGAAGATGAAAGCGCCGGCCCGGCGTGAGCACGTCGAGCACAAGCGGCGCGTTGTCCTTCTGCCGCCAGAGAATCAGCCCGATGCCTTCGCGCACTTCGAGGTTCTCGTCTTTCTGCTCGTGCTCCTCGAGTGCCAGATAGCCGTTTTGCCTAACGACGAGGAATTTTTCCCCCCGCGGATACTCGTGCAGAGTGATGACGACGCCGCCCCAGCCGGTCGGGATCACATTCGGGCCGCGGCCGGAGATTTCGTCGAGCAACTCGCTGAACTGCGGCGACGCCGCGCCGAGTCTCTCGGGAAAAGCCTCACGCCAGGCGCGACACGCCTCCTGGCAGAACCGGTTAAACGAATCCGTCGAATCGATCTGCTCCGGCCCCTGCATCTGCCTAACGAACGGGTCATAGCGCGGCTCGAGCGGGCAGAGATCAAGGGCGAAAGTCGATTCCATCGCGCTAATGTCCGCCGGAGGTCGAGACGCCATGCATCGCCTCGTGGCCGCTCAATTTCGGCCAGAGGAAGCCGTAGGCCGCGACGACGAGGAAACAAAAGAGCGGGACGATGAACCCGCGCGAGAGATCGGAATGATCCGCGACCGCGCCCATCACTTTCGGGAGGATGGCGCCGCCCATGATCGCCATGACGATGAACGACGACGCTTTCTTGGCCCGCTCGCCGAGCCCGAAAATCCCGAGCGCGAAGATGGTTGGGAACATGATCGACATGAAAAAGTAGGTGAGGAAAACCGCCACGACCGAGATCCAGCCGAGCTTCAGGAAAACGATCAGGCAAAGGACCACGCTGGCCGCCGAGTAGAGAGCGAGCACGGAATGCGCGGCAAATTTCTTCAGGATCGCGCTCCCGGTGAAGCGCCCGATCAGGAAACAGAGGAAACCGAGCGAAGCGAGATTGGCGGCCCCTTTGTTGCTGAAGCCGAGGACGCCGTGATGCAGCTCGAACCAGCCGGCGTGGCTGCCGGTGCCCCAGCGCGCGGGGAGCGCCGGCACCTGCGAGGTCATGTAGTTGATGAAGAAACTGAAGATGCCTGCCTGCGCCGCGACGTAGAGGAACTGCGCGAGCACCGCCATCCAGAAGTGCGCGTGCGACCAGATGGAATTGGAAGTCGTGCGGTCCGCGGGATCGTCGAGATGGTAGTCGTCCTTCATCTTGATATCGGGGACTTGGGCGAAGTAAAAAATGATCGCGAGCACGATCACGATCCCGGCGATGAACGCGTAGGGAATCCAGAGCCGCTCGCTCCCGGTGCTGAGGCCCGCAGAATTTTTCGAGTAGAAAAATGCGCCCCCCGCGATCGGGCCGAAGAGCAGACCGATGCCGTTGCAAGATTGCGCGAGGTTGATCCGCGTCGCCGAGTATTCGAGCGGACCGAGCACGGTGGTGTAGGGATTCGCGATCGTCTCGAGAAAAGTCAGCCCGGCCGCGATGATGCAAACGCCCATTAGAAACGCCCAGAATTGCGCGATGTGCGTCGCGGGGATGAACCAAAAGCCACCGACCGCGACCATGAGCAGACCAGTGATGATGCCGCCCTTGTAACCGAGCTTCGTGGCGAGCCAGCCGGCCGGCATGGCCATGAGAAAGTAGCCGAGGTAATGCGCGAACTGCACCCAGGCGGATTGCGAGAGGCTGAGGTGCAACTCCTCCTGAAAATGCTTGTCCATGACGTCGATCATGCCATTGCAGAAGCCCCAGAGGGCGAAGAGCAGGATCAGGAGGGTGAAGACGAAGAGAACGTTCCGCCCGTCCTCGAGAATGAACATGCCGCGCTTGGTTTTAGGGCTCATTCGTTAGGCTGAGGCGGTTCTCGAGGAAGCGCATGTAACCAGGCGGCGGCCTCACCGCGGCGTGGCTAACCTTCCTTTTTCCCTTCTTCTTTTTTCGGCAGCACGGTGGCCTGCCACGCGACCGCTCGCCATTCACCGTTGCGTTTCAGGAAAGTGCCGGTGTTCAGATACCGGTTCACGGTTTGTTTTCCTTTTTCATCGATCGTCGCGACGAGGCGAAAGGCGATGATCGCGGTGTCGCTGAATTGCTCGATGCGGATCTCTTCCGCGGTGTAAACGGTCGGCGGCTCGTCCGGCTTCGCCGGATCCGCCGCGCGCACTTCTTTCATGATCTCCGCCTTGCCGAGGCGCTTCCCGCTGGACGAGGTGTAAATCAATTCATCGGCCCAGAAGCGGTCGTGCATCGCAGCGTCGTTCTTCCCTGCGCCGGCGAGGAAATCCTGGAGCAATTTGGTGAGCGTCGCAGCGGCGGGCGCTGTCCCGGCCCGCAGAGGGGTGGCGAAAGGGAGCAGGAGAGCGAGGAAAAAAAGAATCCTTTTCATGCCCCAGAGAGGACCAGCGCGAGCCGGCTGCTGACAAGCAGAAAAACGCGCCTGGCGTGTCGGGCACCGCCTAACGACTCAGCTCGAGCATGCGCAGGATCGGCGCCTCGGCGCGTTTCCGCAGCGGCTCGGGGAGGATAATTTCCGGCTGGAGATCCCGCAGCGCGGCGTGCGCTTTCTCCACCGTATTCATCTTCATGAAACGGCACTCCGCACAGGCGCAGCGATCGGTCGGGCCGGGAATGAAGAGCTTGCCGGGAATCTCTTTTTCCAACCGGTGCAACATCCCTGCTTCCGTGACCACGATGATTTCCTGAGCGGGCGATTCCCGGCAGAAATTGATCATCTTTTCAGTCGAGCAAACCTCGTCGGCGAGCAGCCGGACGGCGAAGGGACACTCCGGATGCGCGACCACCGGCGCGCCCGGATATTCATCGTGAATCCGGCCGATGCTCTGCGCGGTGAACTCCACGTGGACGTAACAGTTGCCCTGCCAGAGATCCATTTTGCGCCCGGTTTTCTCGATCACCCACGCGCCGAGATTCTGATCGGGGACGAAGAGGATGTTGCGATCGGGAGGCGCGGCGCGCACGATCTTCTCCGCATTACCGCTGGTGCAGATGACGTCGGAGAGGGCTTTCACCCCGGCGCTGCAATTAATGTAGGCGATGACGTAGTAATTTTTGTCGGCGTGCAGCGCGAGAAAGGCGGCCAGTTTTTCCGGCGGGCACGACTCGGAGAGCGAGCAGCCGGCATCGAGATCGGGCAGGATGACCTTCTTCGCCGGGTTCAGGATTTTCGCGGTCTCGGCCATGAAATGGACGCCGCAAAAAAGGATCACGTCGGCCTCGGTCTTGGCCGCCTGGAAGCTCAGGCCTAACGAGTCGCCGACGTAGTCCGCGAGGTCCTGCAGCTCCGGGATCTGGTAATTATGCGCCAGGATGACCGCGTTGCGCTCGCGCTTCAGCTCCTCGATTTCCGCGCGCAGATCGAGACCGAAATTTACACCGCTGCTGACCATCGATTAGTATCCGCGCATCCCATGAGTTTACAATCCAACGACCTGCGGTATCGGCTCGGTTTCATCGGCGGCGGCAAGCTCGCGGGCTCGGTCATGCGCGGGCTAGTGCGGGCGAAGTTCTGCCCGCCGGAGGAGATCCTGGTGAGTGAGCCTAACGAGGCGGCGCGGGCTTCGTTAGGGGAATTGGGGATTGGCGTGACCGCCGAGAACGCCGAGGTCGCCGAGGGGGCGGAGACCATTTTGATCGGGTTGAAGCCCGGGGTCGTCTTGCAGGTGATCGCTGAGATCGCGGTCGCGACCGCGGATCGTTTGATCATCTCGCTGGCGGCGGGCGTGGGAGTGGAAGCGATGGAAGGGAAGGGGAATGCGCGCTACATGCGCGCGATGACGAACACGCCGGCGGCGGTTTGCCAGGCGGCGACGGCGATCGCGCGCGGCGCGCGCACAACCAAGCTCGACCTCGAGCTAGCGCGCGAGATTTTCCTCAGCATCGGCACGGTGGTGGAAGTGGCCGAGCACCAGATCGATGCCGTGACCGCGCTCGCGGGCAGCGGACCGGCGTTCGTCTACACGATGATCGAGGCGCTCGCCGCCGGCGGAGCGAATTGCGGGCTGCCCGCCGACGTGTCGTTAGGCTTGGCCACGCAAACGCTCCGCGGTGCGGCCCAGCTCGCGCTCGAGAGTGGCCTCACGCCCGAGGAGCTGCGCCAGATGGTTATCACCCCGGGCGGGACGACGGCCGCCGGCCTCGCGGTGATGGAGCAGAACCAGAGCGCGAAGGGGATCAGCGCCGCGGTCGAAGCCGCCGCCGCGCGCGCGAAGGAGCTGTTATAGCCGCGGCTACAACGGGCTCATGTCGTAAACTTCCACCAGCCCGATGCCGGTCGCGCCGTTCACGCCACTCACCACGACGGTGTAGTTCCCCGGGTTCAAGGTCCCCTGCAACGCCGACTCCTTCGCCCGGGTCGGGGCGAAGCCTTCCGCTTCGATCGCCTGCGCATCCGGCCCGTCACCCCAGTTGTCGTTCGTCTGCACGAGATTGCCATTGCCATCGCGCAGATCGAGCGACGGATCGGTGAGCACGTTGGCCACGTGCTGATCCGCCAGCGACGGACCGATCGCGCGCACCACCACCGGCTTGGCTTCGGCCCCGCCGATGACGAAGCCACCGATCAGCACATTATCCCCGCCGAGCACTTGGCCCCGGGTCGAGATATTATCCGCGCGTCCGGTCTGGCCGCTGAGTTGCAAATCATAAAGCTCAAACAGGCCAACGCCGGTTTCCGCCGGCTGGTTCGCGCTCGAGAAGCTCGAGAGAATCGCGGTGTAGGCGCCCGGCTGCAGCGTGAGGTAGAGCGCCGATTCAATGCTGTTCGGCGGGTCGAGGTGATAGCTGCCGATCAGCTCTCCATCACTCGAGGTAAACCAATCGTCGTTCTGCGCGATCTGGCGATTATTCGAGTCGTAAACCGTGAGCAGTGGATCGTGCAACGCGCCTGGCAAGCCTAACGCCGTGAGCGAGAATCCAATCGCGCGTAGCACGACCGTCACCGGCGACGTGCCCTGGATGATGAACCCGCCGATCAGGACATTGTCGCCCGCGCCGACCAGTCCGCGGGTCGAGATATTCGCCAGCACGGAAGTGTTCCCGCCATCGCGAAAAGCGAGGCCGTTTTCATAAAGACTCTTCACCCCGGCGATGTCGTCCGCCGTCAGGACGTAGAGGTCGCTGACGTGGGAATTCATGATCGCGGCCACGGTTTGCCCCGCTTCATCCGGGTGATCGAGCCCCAGCATGTGACCGAATTCGTGAAGCGCGATTCGATGAAAATCCTGCGGGCCGGGCCGAATCGGGCCGTCGTAGGAATCCCAGGCATAAGCGGTGTTGAAGAGGGTGTCCGATTCTTCGGTCAGCCCGTTGCGAGAGGAGAGGAGGGTGACCGCGAGCACGCCGGAGCCGAACGTGTCGCCGAAGATCGTGTTCGAGAAAGCAGCCGAGTTTTCCTCATCGTTACCCGCCGGCACGACCGGAGAGGCGAGCACGCTCTTCAGCACGAGATGGGAGAGATGCTCGTTCCAAGTATTGAGCACGTCCTCGGCGGATTTGTTGAAGGAAGTAAAGCCGTCGCTCAAGGTGCGGGCCGGACCGAGCGAGAGTTGGATGTGGACCGTGCGATCGAGCGTCCAAGCCATGTTTTCGAGCGCGAAACCGAAAACCGACTGCGCGCCTAGCAGCGTGAGAACAGAGAGAAAAAGAGCCTTAATCATTGGTGGAAAAGGATCGCGGACTATGCACGAGGAAATCGGGAAAATCCAGCGACTCCAGCGCGGCCCGCATCTGCGCGAGCGGCGCGGCTTGTTCCAGCCAAAGTTCAAAAGCAAGCGCGCCCTGGTGCAGCAGCAGCGTCAGGCCGGAAGCCGCCGCCGCGCCCGCCGTGCGCGCCTCGGCGAGGAGCGCCGTCGGCTGTGTGACGAGATCGTAAACCAGATGCCGCGGCTCGAGCAGCCCGCCAGGCAGGGGAGAAGGATCGCCCGAGCGCAGACCGAGCGCTGTCGCCTGCACCACGAGATCGCTCCGGGCGAGCGCCGCGCCTAACGAGTCGCCCGACCAGGGAATGGCGACGATCTCGTTGCCCTGCAGGCTTCGCGCGAGCGCTACCGCCTTCGCGGGATCGCGGTTCACGAGCGTGAGCGCACGGCAACCCGCGTGCGCGCATTGCGCAGCGACGGCGCGGCCCGCACCACCGCCGGCGCCGAGCAGGAGCACGCGCTGATCCGGCAGCGCGATGCCGAAACTTTCCGCGATCGCCCGCTCGAAACCCGGCCCATCCGTATTCGCTCCGAAGCGCTGATCGTCGCGAAAAACGATTGTGTTGATTGCGCCGACCGCGCTCGCGAATTCGTCCGCGTCGTCGACCAAGGCGAGGCCGGAAAACTTATGCGGCACGGTCAGATTGACGCCCAGGAAACCGAGCGTGCCCATGAGCTGGACCGCCTCGGCAAGTTCGTTAGGCGCGATCTGAAAGCGCGCGTAACGCCACTCGGAGCCGACCTGAACGAGGGCCGCATTCTGCATCTCCGGCGAGCGCGAATGCGCCACCGGATCCCCCAGTACCCCGAGCCGGATCGACTCATCGCCCGGGAGGCCCGCCCGCAAATCCGCGAGGTGATAGACGCTTTTCACGAGCAGGATGGGCGCACGGTTGGCCGCGAGGCGGGGCCTCTGCTAAAGTCGCCCGACCAGCATGACGCCCTTGCCTAACGAACCTCCTTCCGATTTCATCCGCGACATCGTCGCAGAAGATCAGCGCGCCGGAAAGACCCCGCAGATTCACACCCGTTTCCCGCCGGAGCCGAACGGTTACCTCCACCTCGGCCACACCAAGGCAATCTGCCTCAACTTCGGGATCGCGCGGGAATTTAGCGGGCTCTGCAATGTGCGGATGGACGACACCAACCCGGAGAAGGAAGAGGTCGAATACGTGAACTCAATCATGGCCGACGTGCATTGGCTGATCGATGGCTGGGCCGAAAAGAACCTCCAGCTTCAGCCTAACGAAAAGCCATTTTTTGCCTCCGATTATTTCCCCGCGCTCTATGACTTCGCGGTCGCACTCGTGCGGCGAGGAAAAGCCTACGTCTGCGACATGACGGCGGAACAGACCGATGAATTCCGCCGCGCCGGAAAAGAGAGCCCGGACCGCCCGCGCGCGATCGAGGAAAACCTCGATTTCCTGGCGCGGATGAAAGCGGGCGAATTCCCCGACGGCACGCGCACGCTGCGCGCAAAGATCGACATGCAGGCGCCGAACATGTGGCTGCGCGATCCGGTTCTCTACCGCATCCGCCACGCGACGCATCACCGCACCGGGGACGATTGGTGCATCTATCCGCTCTACGATTTTGCGCATTGCCTGAGCGATTATCTCGAGGGGATCACGCACTCGCTCTGCACGCTCGAATTTGAAGTGCATCGCCCGCTCTACGACTGGATTTTGCGGGCGCTGGAGTTGCCTAACGAGCTCCCGCAGCAGATCGAATTCGCGCGTTTGAACCTCGCCTATACGGTGATGAGCAAGCGGAAGTTAAAACAGCTGGTCGACGAGGGATTCGTGAATGGTTGGGACGACCCGCGCCTGCCGACCATCTCCGGGATGCGCCGTCGCGGGGTCACCGCAAGCGTGCTCCGCGATTTTTCCTACCATGTCGGGATCACCAAATATCCGTCGCTCACCGAAGTGGACGCGCTCGAACACGCGATGCGCGCAGAGTTCAACCGCACCGCGTTCCGCCGGTTGGCCGTACTCCATCCGCTCAAGGTCGTGATCACGAATTACCCGGCCGGCCAAAGCGAAGAGCTGGCTGCGATCAACAACCCGGAAGATCCCGCTGCCGGCACGCGCCAAGTGCCGTTTAGTCGCGAGCTTTACATCGAGCAGGCGGATTTCATGGAAACGCCGGTGCCGAAATACTTCCGGCTTAAACCGGGCGGCGAGGTGCGCTTGAAATACGCCTACATCATCAAGTGCGACGAGGTCGTGAAGGACTCGTTAGGCCAGGTCGTCGAGCTGCGCTGCACCGCCGATCTCGAGAGTAAATCCGGCGGACCGAACTCGAATCGCAAAGTAAAAGGTACGATCCACTGGGTGAGTGCGCCGCATGCGCTCGACGCCGAGGTACGGCTCTACGATCGGCTCTTTACTGTGCCCGATCCGGACGCGGACGGCGACTTCAAGTCGTTCCTCAATCCCCACTCGCTCGAGGTCGTGACCGCGAAATGCGAGCCATCGTTAGGCGATTCAGAGCCGGAGCTGCGCTACCAGTTTGAGCGCCTCGCTTACTTTGCCCTCGACCCGGACTCCCGGCCTAACGAATTCGTTTTTAACCGCACCATCACCCTGCGCGACACCTGGGCAAAGGCGGCTAAGAAGACTTAGCTTTTCTCTCCGCAATGCGGCGGTGAAGGAAGGTGCAGTCTGCGACACCACTCTCCCGGACCGTCTGTTTCAGACGCAACAACAGCTCCGGCGTCGCGAAGGGAATGGCGACTCCCTCGAAGGTCGCCCATTCAATTCCGGCGCTGGCTTCTTCGAACTCGACTCCGCAGGCGGCGGTCATCACGTCGACCAGAATCTCGTCGGCGACCCGGACCACGATGTAGTCGCGAAAGTCGTCCTCGCCCAATTCTCGAATGGCCTTATCGGGCAAAACTTCGATGGCCTGCTTGGTCCGCTTTTGATTCTCTAGATCACCCGCCGTCAGAATGTCGATGTCTCTTCTGTCGCGCGGATGTAGCGGTGATAATTGATCGCGAATCCGCCGATCACCACGTAGCGCGCGCCGGCTTCATTGAACGCACGGCAGAGCGCTACGAGGTCGGTGTTGGTGGGGAGCCGCCCTGGATTTGGAAGCTCGTTTTCCATTCGTTAAACTCTTCCCAGGTTTTGAAGCGATAGACGCCCTTGGGTTCCTTCAACCCGCGGGACAACATCTGCGCGGTCTGTTGCAGGCGATCGAAACGCTCGGAAGGAGGAGGAAGATTTCTTCCTCCAACGATTCGGCTGGGCTTTTGGGGTTCGGCGTTCTCCACGTCTGAACGTCAGGCCGAAATCGTTGCCAAGGCACGATCAATCCGCGAGAGCACTTTTCGTTTCCCGAGAATCTCCAGCAGGTGGTAGAGGCTCGGACCCGCGTTGCTGCCAGTGACGGCGAGGCGCGTCGGGTGGACGAGCGCGCCGACCTTCACGCCGAGCTCCGCGGCGGTGGCTTTGAGCGCGGCCTCGATCGACACCGCGTCGAACATTTCCAGCTCATCGAACGTCGCCCTCAGCGCGGCGAGGCGCGGCTTGTTCTCTGTGATGAAATGTTTGGCCACGCCTTCCGGCGCATACTCGATGTCATCCTTGAAATAGAAGCCGCCGTACGCCGGCAGGTCGCTGAAGAGCCTGACCTTTCCCTTGCAGGTTTCGAGCGCCGCGCGGACGTAGTCGTCGGGGAATTTCACGGTGTCGATTCCGGAGTTTTGCAACGCGATCAGCGCGAGCGCCTGGAAACGCGCGTCGGGCAATTCGCGCATGTATTCGCCATTCAGCCAGGTGCATTTCTCGAGATCGAAGTGCGCGCTCTTGCGATTAATCTTCTCCAAATCGAATAGTCTAACGACTTCCGCGATCGCGATTTTTTCGCGGTTATCCTTCGGCGACCAGCCGAGCAGGCAGAGGTAATTGCGCACCGCCTCCGGCAAAAAACCTTCCTGCATATAGGAGCTGACGCTCGCGCCGGCATCGCGCTTGCTCATCTTCGAGCCGTCGGGGTTCAGGATCAGCGGGATGTGCGCGAAGCGCGGCGGCTCGGCGCCGAGCGCACGGTAGAGCTCGATGTGTTTCGGCGTGTTCGAGAGGTGATCTTCCCCCCGGATGACGTGGCTGATTTTCATCTCCAGGTCGTCGACCACATTCACGAAGTGGAAAATCCACGAGCCGTCCGGCCGGCGGAGAGTCATGTCCGGGTGCGTTTCGGGATTCGTTAGGTCAAAATCAATTCGCCCGCAGACGACGTCGTCCACGACCACGTGTTCGCGCGGCGAACGGAAGCGGATCGCGCCGTTGTCCTCGAAAAGATGGCCGCCGGCTTCGAGCTGGGCGAGGTGGCGCTCATAAATCTCGTTCCGCTGGCTTTGAAAATACGGCCCAAAATCTCCCCCCACCTGCGGACCTTCGTCCCAGTCGAGACCGAGCCAGCGGAGGCCGTCATAGATCGCCGCGGCCGCTTCGTCGGTGTTCCTCGCCGCGTCAGTGTCCTCGACCCGGAGGACGAAGGTGCCGCCATGATGGCGCGCCAAGAGCCAGTTAAAGAGCGCGGTGCGCGCCCCTCCGATGTGGAGGAATCCCGTAGGGGAAGGAGCGAAACGAACGCGGACAGGAGCGGCCATGGAAGTTCTCATCCTGTGCGAGGTCGCACCTTCCCGCAAACCGCGGGTGCGCGGCGTTAGGCGAGAAAGAGCCGGCCGGCCTGGCGCCGAACGAATCGGTCGCGCGGCAGATTGATCTTGGCGACCCGCACTCCCGGTGCGACGAGCGCGCGCACCTGCTCGATCACTTCGAAGCCGACGTCGGAGACATTGTGCGCGCGCAGCCAGCGCAAAACGAGGCGACGCTGGAGCACTAAAGGTAAGGCTCGGAGGGTTTTCACCTTCAGCTCCGGCTCGTTAGGCAGAAGTGTTTCGAGGAAGGTATCTTCCTCTGCGAGGACGCTCGCGGTGCGCCAAAGATTCCGCCGTATGTTTCTGCCGAACTGTGCTTCCAGCTCCGGAATGATCTGGCCACGGAGCCGGTTCCGGCGCGGCCCGGGATCCGCGTTCGTCGCGTCCTCGCGGAATTTTAGCCGATGCGCGGCAACATAAGAGTCGATCTCCGCGCGCCAGGTGCCGAGGAGTGGGCGCACAATTTGCAGCGCACCGACTTGCGAGATCTCTCGCATTCCACCGAGCCCCCGTCCTCCGGCGCCGCGGAATAGTTGGAGCAAAAACGTTTCGACCTGATCATCCGCATGCTGCCCGAGGAAGATCGTGCGGCAGCGTCGGCGCCGGGCGACACGGGAGAAAAATTCCCGGCGAGCTGCCCGGCCCGCGGTTTCGGCAGAGCCCTCCGCGGCACCCACATCTGCGCTCTCCATCTCGTAGGGGAGTGCCCACTTTTCCGCCAATCGCCTAACGAACCGAGCGTCCGCCCGCGCCGCGGCACCGCGAAGTTGATGATCGAGATGACAAATGATCAGCCTCCGATAGCCATGCTGGACGAGCCAATGCAGGAGCACCACCGAATCGCGGCCACCCGAGACCCCGACGAGATAACGGCGGGCGGGAGGAAAGCCGGACAGGAAGTCGGGCAAAGCGTCAAGACCGGTGTAGCCCGGCCGCATAGTTCTCTGAAAAATCGCACACGAGTTCAAAGTTCGAAGAGCGTTTCTTTCGCCCTCGCTGTCCACCCCTCTTTCAGAAAAGGGTGCGGCCTGCAATCTCGGTTTTTAGTTTCGACCTTGACTGCCCGGCTCTTTAGCCAGGCCCGAGGGAGGAAATCCGCTCCGACGGGATCAGGCTCGCGGGTGTCGAAATTCGGGAAATGAACTGCGCTTTCCGCCTGTGCGGAACGGCTGCAATGGTGCTGGATCTGCAATGCCTGGCGTCTTCCCTGACCTGCTCGCGGGCCGGTCTTCGGAGGAACCCGTGAACGTGAATCCGCACGTATCGGATGTCCGCAAATGTCACTTCCTCACGACCGTCCTGGTTGGCGTGGTAAATGGCACTCGCCAACGCCTCCGTGATACCGCTTGCCTGTTTCTTCTCCGTGCCGAGCGCTTGGGCGGCAAGCAGCCGGTCAGGAGTCTTGCGCGGACGCATCGCCTGACCCCAATTATACTGGGCGTCATCGCATAACAGGAGCAACTCCCTGGTGTTGAGCATTTCCTCGATCCGCACTTTCATCTGTTACCCTTTGAAAGAGGCGCCGTGCGGAATGCCAAGTGCCTTTGCGATGTCAGCGAAAAAACTGCGGTCGTCGCTCGCGTCAGCTCGAGATAACGAACCATTCCGGCGTGTGCGTCGCAAAAAGCCTTCGCGGTATAAGTCCGACCGATACCGGCGGTGTCTTCGATCAGGACCATGCGCCGGCGCAGGGTAGCCAAGCCGGGCCGGTTTTAGCGCACTGGATTTCCCTGGTGAACATCGTCTCGAAGCATTTCCCATGATCGTGATTTTGACCATCGTGAAGCAAGAAATAGGGACCG
>JBBSED010000022.1:0-58461 GCA_038240025.1 Chthoniobacterales bacterium | reverse complement strand
CGTTTCGCTGTGCGAAACGCCGGCATCGAATCTCGCGGCCAGAGCAAGCACCGCGTTTCGCACAGCGAAACGTCTACAGTCGCACCTCGTTTTCCGGATCTGGCCCGCTCTAGAAACGAAACACGCTCAGGAACGCGACTTCGATCGCGAGGTTCTCCTGAATGTTGCGGCTCAAGTGATCGCGCAATTCTTCGAGCCGCCGGATCCGCCGCAAAATCTCTGGTGTCGTTAGGCGAGCGGCCACCGCCTCGGTCGTTTCCTTCGCCTCGGGCAACTCTCGCGCGCTTACGAGCTCGCTCGCGCGGAGGACGTCCGCCCACCAGCGGAAAAGAATTTCCACCAGCTCCGCGCGCCGTTGCAGGTAGACACTTTCCGTGAGGGCTTTGAAGTGCTCTTCCCGGCTCTCGAGCCAGTTTTTGGCGTCCGTAGTTTGTTTGTAGTGCGCCTCTTCGGCCTTGGAGCTGGCGGCATTTTCTTCCACGATCGCCGCCCGCATGCGGCCCAGCAGTCGCTGCAGGCCCTGCGCGAGCTGATAGGCGGCGTGCACTCCGCTCGCGCTTTTCTCCTCCGCGACGCCATCGAGGAGCTCAAGAAATTCGCGCGCTTCCGCGGAAAGCTCGGTGTCGTTAGGCGCGGCCAGCGGCAGGGTGAGACAGCGGGAGATGATCGTGTCGGGCAGCACTTCGGGAATGCTGCTGAGGAGGAGCAGCAGCGAATTGTTAGGCGGCTCTTCCAGCGTCTTCAGGAAAGCGTTCGCCGCCTGCGACCCCATGCGGTCGGCGTCGGAAATAATCGCGACTTTTCGGCCGCCGCCGCTCGCCCGCATCTGCAGGGCGTGCTCGAGCGTGCGGATTTGTTCGATCGCGATCCGGCGCGATTTCGATTCCGGGCTGGCGAGGTGGACGTCGACCGCGCCGCCCGCGAAGACGGCCGCAGGCGCAGCGCCATTCACAAGCCCCGCGATCTCGCCGGCGAGCGCGCGCTTCCCGCTCCCGGACGGGCCGGTGATGAGGTAGGCGTGCGCCAGCCGGTCGCGCGCCTGCGCGCCGCGCAAATACTGGAGCGCGATCTCGGGTGTGAAGGCCATCGTTAGGCGCGCCGCCCCCTGGCTTTCGGGACGAGTCGCGCGAGCGAAGCGAAACGCGCGGTAATGATTTCACAGATCTCTGCCTCGATCGCGGCGATCGACTGGCCGCCATCGAGGAGTTGGACCCGGTGCGGTTCGCGTGCGGCGAGTTCGCGATAGGCTGCGCAGACCGCTTCGTAGAATTTTGGTGGCTCCTGTTCCATCCGGTCGGGCACGCCCGCGGGGCGCACCCGGCGCCGCATCCGCGAGAGGGCCGTCGTGACGTCCACGTCGAGCACGAAGGTCAGGTCGGGCCAGCACCGGCCGACCGCGACAGTATTGAGGTGGCCGACCATTTCCTGGTCGAGCCGTCGGGCCACGCCTTGGTAGACGGTGGTCGAGTCGGCAAAGCGATCCGAGATCACGACCATCCCGCGCTCGAGCGCCGGCTGAATTTTCTCGCGCACCAGTTGGCTGCGACTCGCTTCAAAAAGCAGGAGTTCGGTTTCCGGGGTCATCGCGAGGCACTCGGGATCGAACTGGAGGAGGTGCCGGATTTTTTCCCCAATGACCGTCCCCCCCGGTTCGCGGGTGAGAAAGAGGGGCACGCCGGCGTTCGTTAGGCGAGCGGCCAGCAGGTTCACCTGGGTCGATTTCCCGCAGCCTTCCGAGCCTTCGAAAGTGATGAAGGGAAGGCGCGGCATGCGGGCGATTTTGAAGCAGATCGCGCGCCTTGTCGAATCCTGCCGGAGCTCTCGTTCAGCGGCAATTCTGCGCTCCGGGGAGCACGGACCGCCGGCCTGTTGGCGAAGGCCGCTGGCCTTCGCGAACTTTCGTCATCGTGACCAGGCCTGGTGAGGTCGGGCGTTGGTGAGACGCGATTTTTTTAGCGATGCTCGTGGGGGCGATTTGCTCAGCGGTTTCAAAAAAAATCTCGCAGCACGAACGCTCCACATTGCCCGGCCTCGTCCCCCCGCCGAAAGTTGGTCGCGGCAGGCTGCCGCGACCAACAGGCTGGCAGCCTGTGCTCCCCGGAGGAGAAGAATTTTAGCGGGCTCTGAAGTGTGCTATCGACAGACGATGAAAAACTACTGGCTCGTGAAGCAGGAACCGGAAGCCTATTCCTGGAATGACTTCGTGCGCGATGGCCTCACGAGTTGGACCGGGGTGCGCAATTACGCGGCACGCAACTACCTCCGCGCGATGCGTCAGGGCGACGCGGTCTTTTATTATCACAGCGTGAGCGAGAAGGCGGTGATCGGCATCGCCGAGGTGACTCGTGAAGCCTTCCCTGATCCCACCGCGAAAGAAGGCGACTGGAGCGCGGTCGAGCTAAAGCCAGTGAAAACCCTGAAAAAGCCCGTGACGCTGGAGCAGATAAAGGCCGAGCCAAAGCTGCGCGAGATCGCACTCCTGCGAAATTCGCGGCTCTCGGTCCAGCCGTTAGGCAAAGTGGAGTTCGAGCTGATCAGTCACCTGTAGACTGTAGACGCTTCTCTGTGCGAAGCGCGGGGGACGGCCGTATTCGAAGCTTAGGGGTGGGCGGCCACAGATTCGGACTTGTCCCTCTGCATGGCGTCGGGAAGCTGCACGCGTGCAGCGCGCCCTCGTCGTTTCCATCCACGACGTCGCTCCGGCGACGCAGCCGGAGGTCGCAGAAATCATCCGCCAACTGGCCTCTCGGCAGGTCCTGGTCAGCTCGCTCCTCGTCGTGCCCGATTACCATCACCAGGGTCGCTCGATGGCGCACCCGGACTTCCGCGAATGGCTTTCCGACCTCGAACAACGTGGGCACGAGGTGGTCCTCCACGGTTTCTACCACCAGCGCGAGCGTCGGCCTAACGAATCGTCGCGCGACAAATTCATCACCCGGTTTTACACCGCGGATGAAGGAGAATTCTTCGATCTCGGCTACGACGAGGCCCTCCGCCGGATCAACGACGCGCAGGAGGACTTCCGCGCCTATGGTTTTCGACCGCAAGGTTTTGTGGCGCCGGCCTGGCTGCTCGGCGCGGAGGCGGAGCGCGCGGCGATCGATGCCGGGATGACCTACACCACTACCCTGCGGCAGGTGCGCGATTTCGTCGCGCGCCAGGAGGTGGCCTCGCAATCGCTCGTCTACAGCGTGCGCAGCAGTTGGCGGCGCGGGGTCAGCCTCGGGTGGAATCGCTGGCTTTTCTCCCGCCTCACGCACCACGGGCTCCTCCGGATCAGTCTGCACCCGCCCGATCTCGCGCATCCGGAGATCTGGCGACAAATCGAAGAGTTCATTCGCCTCGCCTTGCGTGATCGTGAGGTGATGACTTACCAGGCTTGGCTGGCGCAGGAGGCTTTCGCCGCCTAACCATGAGCCGCTGCGATCTCCATCTCCATTCCAAGGCCAGCGATCGCTCGGAGGATTGGATTTTTCGAAGGCTCGATTTCCCCGACAGTTACTCGGACCCGGACGAACTCTACCAACGGGCGAAGGCCGCCGGGATGGACTTCGTGACCATCACCGATCACGACACGATCGATGGCTGCCTCACGATTGCCGATCGCCCGGATGTGTTCGTCAGCGAGCAGGTGACGACTTACTTTCCACATGATCCCTGCAAAATTCACCTGCTCGTCTGGGGCCTCAGCGAAACCCAGCACCGCGCGATCGCCGCGGCGCGCGAGAACATTTTCGACCTCCAGAAATTCCTCCAAGCCGAGACGATCGCGCACGCGGTCGCGCATCCGCTTTATAGCATCAATGGCAAACTCTCGACCTCGCACCTCGAACGGCTGGTGCTGCTCTTCCAGCATTTTGAGGGGATCAATGGGTTGCGCGACGCGCTCCTGAGCGATCTCACCCGCCATCTCCTCGAGCAGCTCACCCCGGAGAAAGTGCAACGTTTTGCCGAGCGGCACGACCTCGCGCCGACCCATCCCGAGCCGTGGCGGAAAATCTTTACCGGCGGTTCGGATGATCATGGCGGGATGTTTGTCGGCGCGGCCTACACCCAGACGCCGGCGGCCGCTTCGCCCGCCGAATTTCTCAATCATCTCCGTGCGGGCCGCTGCACGCCGCATGGGGAAGGAGGCACGCCGCTCGTGCTCTCGCATGGATTCTACAACACGCTCTCGCGCTTCATCCAGGATCGCTTCACCGAGAAGCTCGGGCCGAGTGCCGGCCTGGTGGAGAAGATGTTTTCGCGCTTCATGGAGGGGCTCGATCCGACCGAGTTCACTCTCAAGGAGAAAGCTGGATTCATCACCCAGGGCGTGCTCTCCGGGAAAATTTTCGAGCTGGCGAAGCCGGCTAATTTTTCCCTTTGGCGCGAGCTCTCCGGCTACTTCGCGCAGCCGGAAGTAAAGGCGGCGATCGCGCGCGAGACCGCAGAGATCGCGGAACCGGAGCGGCGCACTTTCGTGATGGCGAACGCCGCCTGCGAACAATTGGCTTTCCGCAGCTTCGAGAAATTCATGCAACAGCTCAGCGCCGGCAATGTGCTCGAGGCCCTCCAGGCCCTAACGAGTGTAGCTCCGGTCCTGGTCGTGCTCGCGCCCTATATCTATGCCTTTCATAGTCAGGCGCCTTCCCGGCGCTGGCTCCGCGAGATCTGTCGTGACTTCACCGGGGCGATCCCGCCAGTTTTGCAAAACCGGAAGCGCGCCTGGTTTACCGACACCCTCGAGGATGTGAACGGCGTCGCGACCACCATTCGTAAGATGACCGCGGCTGCCGCGGAAGCGAGCGAAGAACTGGTCGTGGTGACTTCGCGTGGGGAGCTAACGATCGAGGACATCCCAATCAAGAACTTCCGGCCGATTGGAGAGTTTGAGTTACCCGAATACGAGTTACAAAAACTCAGTTTCCCGCCGATCCTCCAGATGCTCGATTACGTCCAGCGCGAAGGCTTTTCCGAGATCATCATCAGCACGCCGGGACCCATTGGCCTGACGGCGTTACTCGCGGCGAAGATGCTGAATCTCGAGACGAGCGGCATCTATCACACCGACTTCCCGCAATACATTCGCATCCTGACCGAGGATAGCTTCCTCGAGAGCCTGGCCTGGAAATACATGCAGTGGTTTTACGGCCAATGCGATACGCTCTTCGTGAACTCGGAGCAGTATCGACAGAGCTGGATCGATCGCGGGATCGACCCCGCGAAGATCAAGATCCTCCCGCGCGGACTCGATACCAAACTCTTCGCTCCCAGCCGGGCCGAACCCGATTTCTGGCGCAAATGGGGGAGCGAGGGAACTGGCATACGCCTGCTCTACGTCGGGCGGGTTTCGAAAGAGAAGGACCTTGACGTGCTCGTGCAGGCGTTTCGCTCGTTGCGGCAGGGGGGTGTGCCCGCGCAGCTTTCTATCGTGGGTCACGGCCCCTATTCCGAAGCACTGGCGGAGCAGTTACCCGAAGCCTGTTTTACCGGATACCTAACAGGTGAAGAACTCGCACGGGCTTATGCCTCGGCGGATATCTTCGTCTTCCCGAGCACGACCGATACCTTCGGCAACGTGATCATTGAAGCGCAGGCGGCCGGGTTACCGGTGATCGTTTCCGATGAAGGCGGTCCCGCCGAGCTTGTGAGCGAAGGGGTGAGCGGACTCATCACCAAGGCGCGAGATGCCGATGACTTTGCGCGCGCGATTCGCCAACTCGTGGACGACCCGGAGCTGCGCACGCGCATGAGCGCGGCCGCGCGGGCGGCGGTCGCCGGGCGGAGTTGGCCCAGTGCGTTTCGTAAATTCTGGGAGCTCACGAAAATAAACTAACGAGCGCCGGGTAAGGATGACTAGACCGTGTCATGCCCTGCGGCCGAGGTGAGAATGTAGCCGTTTCGCTGTGCGAAACGTGGTCGTCGAGTTGGCCGCGAGAAGTCGATACCCGCGTTTCGCACAGCGAAACGGCTACATCAGCACGCTGACGGCAAAGTCCATAGTGCATGACACGCTCTAGATCTCACTCTGGGACCGCACGCGCCTCGCGTGCAGGTTTCGGCGCCCTCGCCGAAACGAACTTGTTCTGCACCAGGCCGGGCAAAAGTCCGTCCCGCGGAAGACAAAGTTGGCGCTGGCGGGGCGCCAGCGCCAGCACGCGAGGCGCGTGCGCTCCCCAAGCGGGGACGGCGCCCCTCTCGCCCTCAACGTACAAGTGCATGACGCTCTAACTAAGCATCATCTCCAGACAGCAAGAAAATAAAGCCCGGCGAAGATGATCACCAGAATAATGGCGGCGATCCACCAGATTGGTTTGATCCCCGCGGGCTTGGGCGAATTTCCAAATTCCTCCCGCACCCAGTCATCGTAGCGGAAGTCATCATCCGGTAGACCAAGACCGACGGCGTCCGCCTCCTCTTTCCAACCGGAGTTATGGTCCGCGCCGCACTCTGGACGTGCCTGCGCATTGCGCGGCACCTCCTCGCCGCAAACCGGACATTCTGCCGGCGCGGTCGGGCGATTCGGAGGTTTTCTCGCCATCAGGGATAGTTAGCCCGGGAGCGGGCCGGTCAAGTGAGAATGAAAGGGATTCGGAAGTTGACGCCAGCCCGCAATGTCCGGCAGGTTTTTCTCTTCATGGCCGTTCCCAAATCGCAGGTGTCCGAAGAGCCCGGCTGGCTCGCGCGCGTTGCGCTACGCCTGACTGACTGGACCGAGCGCTGGGTTCCCGACGCCTTTGTTTTCGCGCTAGTCGCCACCCTCATCGTGGTGGTCGCGGGGTTTACCTACACGCCCTCGACTTTACCGCAGGTGGTGGATGCCTGGGGCAAAGGGTTATGGGAACTCATTCCGTTCACCTTGCAGATGGCGCTGGTGATCATCACCGGGCATGTGCTGGCCACTTCCCGGCCGGTCGGACAGGTTATCCGCAAAATGGCGGCGTGGCCGACGACCCCGCGGAACGCGGTTGCGCTCGTAGCGTTCTTTGCGATGGCGAGTTCCTGGTTGAACTGGGGCTTCAGTCTTATCTTCAGCGCGGTACTCGCGCGGGAGATCGCGCGGCGCGTCGTCGGGGTCGATTACCGGGCTCTGGCCGCGGCCAGCTTTCTCGGGTTGGGCAGTGTCTGGGCGCAGGGGCTTAGCGGGTCTGCGGCTTTGCAGATGGCTTCGCCGGGGGCGCTGCAGCCGCAGATTCGCGAGATCGTTGCGCTCGGCGGCTTGGTGCCGGGCGGACTGATTCCGTTTAGCCATACGATCTTTCTCTGGCAAAGCCTCTTCTCCGTGGTGGTGGAAATCCTGGTGGTGACAACGGTGATGTGGCTGGTCACTCCGCCGGCCGGTCGCGGCAAGACCGCGAATGATCTCGGGATCGCGCTCGGAGAATCGGAGATGGAACCGCCCGTCGCGCTGGCGAATCCCACTCCGGGCCAGTGGCTCGAACATTCCCCGATTCTTAACTGGCTCATCGTTCTGCTCGGCGGCACTTATCTGGTTCGCTACTTCCTGCAGGCGGGCGAGCCCTTGAATGCGATCAATCTGAACACGGTTAACCTTACCTTCCTGCTCCTAGGGTTTCTGCTCCATCGGACTCCAGCGCGATTGATGCACGCGGTGCAGGGGGCGACCCCGGCGGTTTGGGGGGTGATTTTGCAGTTTCCCTTCTACGCGGGGATCGCCGGGATCATTACCACGACCCACTTGAGTGAAAGGATTGCTCATATGTTCGTTAGTCTCTCCACCCCGCACAGTTTTCCGGCGATCGTGGCGATCTATTCCGCGGTGCTCGGGGTCTTCGTGCCCTCAGGCGGATCGAAATGGGTGGTGGAAGCCCCTTATGTGATGGCCGCGGCGCACGAGTTAAAGGTCCACCTCGGCTGGGTGGTCGGTTCCTACGATCTTGGCGAAGCGCTGGCGAATCTGGTGCAGCCCTTTTGGATGCTGCCGATTCTCGGGTTGTTTCAGCTCCGGGCGCGCGACGTGATGGGCTACACCTTCGTCATCTTTCTCGTGCTCGTGCCGGTGGTGCTGCTGCTCGTGACCATTCTCGGGGCGACACTCCCTTACCCGCTCTAACGAAGCCCGGTAGTTCTCGAGCTTTAGCCGTGGTGTTGCCATTGGTCCCCACTGGTCTGCAGACGGCGATCTTTCCAACTTTCGACTCGCGGATGTTTCCGGTCCCGGCCATTGTCGGCGGATGAGCGTGCCCCAAAACTTCGTTAGTCTGCATCCGTATTTCAAAGTGCATCCGGGCAAGCTGGAGGAGTTCAAGGCCGCGCTCCCGGCCTTTGCGCAGGTCACGGCGACGGAAACGAAAAACCTGTTCTATGACTTCACAGTGAATGGCAACGAAGTCTTCTGCCGGGAGGGATATGACGGCGCGGAGGCGTTGCTCAAGCATCTGGATAATGTCGGGGCTCTGCTGACCGAGGCTTTCAAGATCGCCGATCTCACCCGACTCGAGATTCACGGACCGGAGGCGGAACTCGCCAAGTTGCGCAACCCGCTGGCCCATCTCAAGCCCGCGTGGTTTGTGCGGGCGGGCTGATTTTGCGGCGGGGAGTTACGTGCAGCCGAATGAGCCTGAAGGTGCGATACTCCGCAAGATAGAGATCGGCGCGATGCGAATCTTTCTGCTCCTTCTGCTGCTTTTACTTTTCGCGGGAGAGGTGCGGGCGGGAGAGACGGAGCGGCGGGCGCAGGAGGAACTCCGGCGCCGGAACTTGTTTTTCGGCGACGTCGATGGCCAGGCGACGCCGGAGCTCTCCACGGCGTTGCGGCTTTACCAAACGCACAAGGGGTTTCCGCCGACGGGGAAGATTGATGCCGACACGGCGCGGTCGTTAGGCATCGTCGTCGCGGGCGACGGCGCCAGTGCGATACTGGTCTCCGCGGCGACGAAATGGCCGGACCTGCCAGTGCTGAAAAGCGATGCGGCGCGGGCTTTGTCCCCGGCGACGCGGGCGGCGATCGAGAAGAGAGCGGTCGCGAATCTCGACGTGGAACCGTCTCCGGAGATCCCAGCGGAGCCACCGAGTCCGGCGCAAAACCTGGACCCGGAGAAAGTGACGAATTTCGTCCAGAGCTATCTACGCGCGAACGAGACGAACGATCTCGAGCGGCAGCTCGATTACTACGCTTTTCCGGTCGATTACTTCACCCACGGTGAAGTGGGAAAAGCGTTCGTGACGAAAGATAACCGGCGCTACATGCAGCGCTGGCCGGAGCGCAAATACGAGCTCAGCGCGCCGGTGAAATTTGCCGCTGGTCCGAGGGCGGGCGAGACCGTGGTGCAGTTCCCCATTTCCTTCAAAGTGCGCAACAGTCATCACCAGGTCTCGGGCACCACCCGCAACTTCTGGACGATCCGGCCGGACGGCGGCGGGCTGAAGATTTTCGCCATCAGAGAGGAACGTGCGCCCGAATGAGAAGGGCTGCTGGCTCGTCAGAGACACGGCAACGGGTCCAGACTAACGGCAGATCGGGGCAGACGCACTGATGAAGGTCCAGACCAAAATAACGCTTTTGCTCGCGCTGGTGGTGGCGGTTTTCCTGGCCGGCCTGGCGTCGATTCGTTTCTACGAAAAGGCGAATTTCCGCCGCATTGCGGAAACGCGTTTCGCGGAGCGGAACCAGTCATTCGACAACTTCCTCGAATCCTACGGCGCGCCCCTGCGGACTTTGGCGGAGGACTCGACCTGCTTCGATCGGCTGGTGCAGGCGATTGCGACCGATGATCAAACCTGGCTCGCGCAATATTTTAACGATGCCACGCTCGCTGGCTTCCACGCGAACGCGATCTGGGTGTTCCGGCAAAACGGGACGCTGCTTTATCAGCACGACAACCTGCATGCGCAGCCGCCACCGGCGCTGCCGATCGCGCCGCCGGCCTTCGCGCGACTCTTTGCCCACGAACCGCTCCGGCAGTTCTTCATCAAGGTGCCGCTCGGGTTCATGGAAGTGCGCGCCGGCACGGTGCATCCGTCGCAGGATTTCCAGCGCCAATCGCCCGCTTACGGTTACTTTTTTGCTGGCCGGCTCTGGAGCAAACGCGCGCCCGGCGGAGCGAAGGGCGACTCGGTGATCGGAGAGATGTCGCTCTTCACGAACAACGAAATTCATCTCTTGCCGGCGACAGCGCGCCCGGAGGGTGAGGCCAGCGACTTCGCCGACGGCCAAATCGCTTTTTCGCGCACCCTCTCCGGCTGGGATGGCGCGCCGCTCGCGCGGTTGGTGATCACGAACGATTCGCCAGTCATCCGGGAGTTGAATCGTTCCAGTCAGCGCCTGCTGCTCGCGCTGATTATTTTTTCGCTGGTGCTCCTCCTCCTGCTCACGATTTCGCTCCAGCGCTGGGTCCGCCGGCCGTTGCAGCGGATTATGCACAGCCTGAAAAGTGATGATCCGCAACCGATCGAAAGCCTGCTCACCGATGGCTCGGAGTACGGCGCGCTTGCGCGTACGGTGCACAAATTTTTCGAGCAACGGCGCAATCTCCTGCGCGAGATCAGCGAGCGCCGCGCGACCGAGGAAGCGCTGCGCAAAAGCGAAGAAGAACTGCGGCACTCGCAGAAACTCGAGGCCGTCGGACAACTCGCGGGGGGCGTGGCCCATGACTTCAACAACCTGCTCACCGCCATCATCGGCTATGCGGAATTGCTCACCACGCGGGCGGACAATCCTACACTCGTTAGGCATGGCGCCGAGTCGATTCGCAAGGCCGGCGGCCAAGCGGCGGGGTTGACCCGCCAACTGCTGGCCTTCAGCCGCAAACAACTGTTGCAGCCGAAAGTGATCGACCTGAACAACCTCGTGATTGAGATGGAGCGGCTGCTCCGGCGCGTGATCGGCGAACGTTTCGAATTGGTCACCATCCCGGAGGCCAAGCCGGGCCGGGTGCGCGCCGATCCGACGCAGCTCGAGCAGGTGATGATGAACCTCGGCGTGAATGCCCGCGACGCCATGCCGGCCGGGGGCCGGATCACGATTAGCACGAGAAACGAAACGCTCGGGGCCGGGCACGCGCGCGAGATCTCCGGATCCTTGGAGGCAGGCGACTTCGTGGTGCTGACCGTCGCGGATACAGGCGCCGGGATGGATGCGGCGACGCTCTCGCACATCTTCGAGCCGTTCTTCACCACGAAGAGCCCGGGAAAGGGGACCGGGCTCGGCCTGGCCACGGTCCACGGCATCGTCCACCAGAGTGGCGGCGCCATCGCGGTCGAGAGCACGCCTGGCAGCGGGACGACGTTCACGATCTATCTGCCGCGGGAAAGCGCGCCTCTGGATGAGATCAAGGCGGTGGGATATCCGGTCGAGCCCTCACGGGATTTCGAGACCATCCTCGTGGTCGAAGACGAGGAGATCGTGCGCGAGCTGGTCTGCGAGGTTCTCGATCAGCAGGGTTATCACGTGCTCTGTGCCGCGAATGGGCGCGAGGCGCTGAAGATGGCCGAGGAATACTCCGGCCGGATCGATCTGCTCCTGACCGATGTGGTCATGCCGCAAATGAATGGCCATGAGCTGGCCGCCCTCCTCATCGCTCGTCGGCCCGGCCTGAAAGTGCTTTACGTCTCGGGTTATTCCGATAACGACATCGGCCATCATGGCGTGCTCGATGCCGAGGTGGAGCTGTTGGAAAAGCCTTTCAGCCCGCGCACGCTCGCGCAGAAGATTCGGGAAATGCTGGGGGAGCCGGCGAGAAGGTCGCCCCTGCCAAAGGTTTAGGTTACTCTGGGTTCATGCGATGCATCTCTTCCCTTATCCTGCTGTCGTTAGGCCTGGCCGTGGCTGGTTGCGGACGTGGACCGGAGAAGCGCGCGGAGGAGCCACGCGACGAGAGCCAACCGGTGGAAGCGACCTGGTATAACGTGCCCCCTGATTCCCTCGCCAAACGAAGAGCCGGTGAAGTCGAGCTCACGGCCGCGACCGACCACTACAAGCTCGGGACGCTGCTCCGCGTGACGCGCGTATCCAACGGCGAGCAAGTCACGGTGCGGGTGACGGATACCGGTTTGCGAGCAAGTAAATCGCGGATCGATCTTTGCAAGGAAGCAGCCGAACAGCTCGAGATGGTGAGCGATGGCGTGGCTTCCGTGAGACTCGCGGAGCTGCCGCCGGATGAGGGTAAGGCGGCGACGATTGCGCCCAGGCGCTGAAGGCGTTCCCGCGCTCCGGCGCGACCACTACATTCTGCGTTTGGGTTTCCGCGGGTCGCTAAATCTAGCGGATTTCACAGGCCGAAACCCCGCAGATAACCGGTTGTTTTCACCCCGTTTCCGCCTATGGTTTGGGCTCGCAGTTTTCGCTGCGCCGTTATGCTCCAATCCAACGACGAATCCGACCTTTCCAGTTCTCCGCCCGAGCGTCCCGCCGGGATCGCGGAGAGCCAAAAATACAACGCCGCGCAGATCGACAAACTGGAGGGGCTCGAGGCCGTCCGGAAGCGGCCCGGCATGTATATCGGCGACCCGGATGAACGCGGTTTGCACCATTGCGTTTTCGAGGTGCTCGACAATTCGATCGATGAACATCTGGCCGGTTATTGCAGCAAGATTGACGTCAACGTGCACGTCGATGGCTCGGTCTCGGTCCGGGATAATGGCCGCGGCATTCCGGTCGACATGCACCCGAAATTCAAGATGCCGGCGGTCGAATTGGTGCTGACGAATCTGCACGCGGGCGGCAAGTTCGGGCAGGGCGCCTACAAATATTCCGGCGGTCTCCATGGCGTCGGTGCGAAGTGCGTGAACGCCTTGTCCGATTGGTTCAAGGTCGAGGTCTCGCGGGACGCGAAGGTTTACCACATGGCCTTCGAGCGCGGGAAGACGACCGAGCAGCTCAGCGTCATCGGCGAGCTGAAGAACAAGAAGACGACCGGCACGCTGATCACCTTCCTGCCTGACCCCACGATCTTCACCATCACGGTCGAGTTTAAATTCGAGCGGCTCGCCAGCCGGCTGCGCGAACTGGCGTTCCTCAATCCCGGTCTCGAAATCAACCTCACGGATGAGCGGACCGAATCGCCGCGGAAGGAGACGTTTTTCTACAAGCACGGCATCGAGGAATTCGTGAAGCAACTCGGGGAGAACAAGACGGTCATCCATCCGAAGCCGGTCGTAATCTCGCGCCAGCGCGACGAGGTCTTCGTCGACGTCGTTCTGCAATACAACGACAGTTACAACGACCAGATTCTTCCGTTCGCGAATTCGATTCCGAATCCCGACGGCGGGACGCATCTCACCGGCTTCCGCACCGCCCTCACGAAAGCGGTAAACCAGTATGCGCGTTCCAACAGCCTTCTGAAAGATAAGGACCCTGCGATCTCCGGCGACGATGTCCGCGAAGGTTTGGTTTGCGTGCTCAGCATCAAACTGCCGAACCCGCGCTTCGAGTCGCAGACGAAGGTGAAGCTCGTGAACACCGAGATCGACGGCGTCGTGAACTCGGTCGTTTACGACGGGCTGATGACTTATTTCGATCAGAATCCTCCGGTCGCGAAGCGCATCTTCGACAAGGTCCTCACCGCCGCGCGCGCGCGGGAAGCAGCGCGGAAAGCGCGCGAGACCATTCGCAAGGGCGCGCTCACGGGCGGCGGCTTGCCGGGAAAGCTGGCGGATTGCTCCGAGCGCGATCCGGAATTCACTGAGCTCTACATCGTCGAGGGCGACTCGGCCGGCGGCTCGGCGAAACAGGGTCGCGATCGTCGTTACCAGGCGATCCTGCCGATCCGCGGCAAGTTGATCAACGTCGAAAAAGCCCGCCTCGATCAGGCTCTCAAGAACACCGAAATCCAGGCGATGATCACCGCCATCGGCACCGGCATCGGCAAGCCGAAGGAGGAAGCGCTCACGAAAGAGGAGGGCACGTTCGACATCACCAAGCTGCGCTACGGCCGGATCATCATCATGACCGACGCCGACGTGGACGGCTCGCACATCCGCGTGCTCCTGCTGACTTTTTTCTACCGACAAATGACGGAGCTCGTCCGCGCCGGCAAGATCTTCATCGCCCAGCCACCGCTCTACCAGATCAAGCGCAAGAAGCGGGAGGAGTACGTCGATGACGACGTGCAGTTGAACAAGATTCTGATCTCGTTAGGCGCGGAAGACGTCCGGTTGAAGAACCTCGCGGATGGGAACGAGCTGAGCACCGCGCAATTGAAAGACATCCTCGATCAACTCGAACGCCTCGCGAAGCTGAACGAATCCGTCCGGCGCCATGGCGGCGACTTCGAAGAGTTCCTTTCCCATCGCGAAGAACAGAGCGGCAAGCTGCCCAGCTACCTCGTGAAAGTGCGCGACGGGAATGAAGAGTCGGTTCATTACTTCCACGACGAACGCTCGGTCCGGCAATTTCACGAAACGAATCTCGATCTGAGCCTGTTCGAGATGGAGATCGGCCAGGAACTGCTCCCGCCTGCGACCACCCCGGCCAAAGCCAACGGCAACCGGCGCCGTGGCACGCTCGTGGAACTCCACGAGTCGACCACCATCCAGAAGCTCATCGCCGATCTCTCGCGGCGCGGTTTGAAAGTGGATCACTACGCCGCCGCGGATAAGCCGATCTTCGAGCTCGTCGAAGGCGAGGGGGATCGCGCTACCTCGCATCCGCTTTTCTCCATCCCGGAAATCCTTGAGAAGATCATGGAGATCGGCCGCCGCGGCGTGCAGATCAAACGCTTCAAGGGCTTGGGCGAAATGAACGCGAAAGAACTCTTCTCGACCACGATGGATCCCGAGCGTCGCAAGCTCCTGAAGGTCGACCTGAACGACGACAATGCGGTCGAAGCCGACATCATGTTCTCGAAGCTGATGGGTGACATCGTCGAGCCGCGCCGGCAATACATCGAAGACAATGCGCTCAACGTGCGCAACCTGGATGTTTAGTTCCAGACGAGATTAACAGGATCTGGATTTGGACGATGATCAACGCTTCCGGTGTAGCCGCTTCGCTGTGCGAAGCGTGGGTTTGGATGCGAGCTTATTTCCAGGTCGGCTCGATACCCACGCCTCCCACAGGGAGGCGGCTACAAGTCCTGCGCAGATCCTTTCAGCCATCAGTAAGTCCTGTCTAAAATTGCCGTGCTAAATCCGAACGAAAAAGTAGAACCCATCAACGTCGCCGAAGAGGTCTCGAGGTCGTTCCTCGACTACTCGATGTCGGTGATCATCTCGCGCGCGCTCCCGGATGCACGCGACGGGCTCAAGCCTTCCCAGCGCCGCATTCTCTATGCGATGCAACAGTTGTCGCTCTATCCCGGCCGCAAGCCTTATAAGTGCGCGAAGATTTGCGGTGACACTTCAGGTAACTATCACCCGCACGGCGAGGCGGTGATTTACCCGACGCTTGTCCACATGGCCCAGTCTTGGGCAATGCGCGAAATCCTGGTCGAAGGTCAGGGTAACTTCGGCTCGGTCGAAGGCGATCCGCCCGCCGCCATGCGATACACCGAGGCGCGCATGACCCATCTCGGCGCCGCGCTCATGACCGACATGGACAAGGACACGGTCGACTTCGTGCCTAACTATGACGAGCGCCTGACCGAGCCGACTGTTTTCCCCGCCGCTTTCCCGAACATGCTCGTCAATGGCGGCACCGGCATCGCAGTCGGCATGGCCACGAACATTCCCCCGCACAATCTCGGCGAAGTGATCGATGGCATCTGCGCGCAGATCGACGACCCGGACATCACCAGCGAAGGGCTGATGAAGTATGTCAAAGGCCCGGACTTTCCGACCGGTTGCGCCATTCGCGGGATCGCGGGAGTAAAGCAATACATCGAGACCGGGCGCGGCAGCATGAAGGTCCGCGGCGTTGCCGGCGTCGAGGAACTCAAACTCAATCGCGAGCAGATCGTGATCACCGAGATCCCTTACAACGTGAACCGCGCGACCCTCGTCGAGCGGATCGCGTCCTTGGTGAACGAGAAGATTCTCACCGACATCACCGCGATTCGCGACGAGTCGGATGAGAACACCCGCGTGGTCATCGAGCTGAAGCGCGACGCGCTCCCGAAGGTTGTCATCAACAATCTCTACAAGCACACCGCGCTGGAATCGTCCTTCTCGGTCAACATGCTGGCGATCGATCACGGCAGGCCAAAGCTGCTCGCGCTCAAGGAAGCTAACACCGCGTTCATCGATCACCGCCGCGAAGTCGTTCTGCGCCGGACCCGCTATGAGCTACGCAAAGCCGAAGAGCGCGCCGAGACGCTCGAGGGTTATCTCATCGCGCTTGCGAATCTCGACGAGTTTATCCGGATCATTCGCGGGTCGTCGAATCGCGATGAAGCGCGGGTCAAGTTGCTCGCCTTCGAATTCACCCGCCAGCAGGTCGAGCAGATCGGCGTGCTCATTCGCAACGAAGCCCGGCTCACGGAGGGCCGTTACGCCTTCAGCGAACACCAGGCGAATCAGATTCTCGACCTGCGCCTTTATCAGCTCACCGGGCTCGAGTCCGATAAGGTGGCCGCGGAATACACCGCGCTGCTCGAGACGATCAAGGACCTGCGCGACATCCTCGCGAAGGAGATCCGCGTTTTCGACATCATCAAGGGTGAGCTGCGCGAGATTCAGCAGAAGTACGCGACCCCGCGCCTGACCCAGCTCGTGCCCGACGAAGGCGAGATGAACATGGAGGATCTGATCGCGAACGAAGGTTGCATCATCAGTATCACCCACAACGGCTTCATCAAGCGCACCGCCTTAAGCGAATTCCGCGCGCAGCGGCGGGGCGGCATGGGCGTGAAAGGGATGACCACTCGCGAGGGCGCGACCACGGAAGATGAAGGCGATTTCGTGGAGCATCTCTTCACCGCGACGACGCACGATTACCTGATGTTTTTCACCGCCTCGGGACGGACCTATGTGGAAAAAGTTTACGAGATTCCCGAGATGAGCCGCTCCTCCAAAGGCCGCTCCATCGCCAATCTGCTCGAGCTCCGCGCGGGCGAGAAAATCGCCGCGACCATTCGCATCCAGGCGAAGCGCAGCGGCCTCGGCCCGAACCAAGTCGATGAAACCTGGGACGAGAACTTCCACATCGTTTTCGCGACCCGCTCCGGCATCGTGAAAAAGTCTAACCTCTCCACCTTCAGCAACGTGCGCAAAGGCGGAATCATCGCGATCAACATCGAGGAAGATGATTTCCTGATCGACGTCGTGCTCACCGATGGCGGGAACGAAATCGTCCTCATCACGAGCGAGGGGATGAGCCTGCGCTTCCACGAGGATCAGCTGCGCGACCAGGGCCGCAACACCGTCGGCGTCTGGGGCATTCGCCCTTCGAAAGGCGACCACGTGATCGCGAACGCGCTCGTGCGCGACGACGCCATGCTCTTGGTCGCGGGCGAGAACGGCATCGGCAAACGCACGCCGTTCGACGATTACCGCAAACAGAAGCGCGGCGGCAAAGGCATCATCACGATGAAGACCGGCGAGAAGACCGGCCGCGTAGTCGGCGCGCTTACTGTCACAGAGGTGGACGAGCTGATGCTCATCACGACCAAGGGACAAATGGTGCGGACGCGGGTCTCAGAGATCCGGGCCGTCGGCCGGAACACGATGGGCGTGAAATTGATGAACCTGAAGGGTAGCGAAAAATTGCAGGCGATCGCGCGGGTCGTGAGCCAGGAGCCAACGGAAACCGAAGAGACCGCCGCCGCGGAAGACGTGTAGCGCGGGTCTCCGACTCGCAAGGCGGCCCAGCGCCGCCTAACAAAAAAGGCAGACGCTCACGCGTCTGCCTTTTCGTTAAGCTGAATTGAACGGATCGGCTAGTAGCCGCCGGCGCTCTGCCGCGTTACCGTCGTGCTCGTGCTGGTCGGAGTCTGGGTGACGGCGGACTCAGTGTGCGTGGTCGTCGTGGCGCTGGGTTCTTTCCCCACGGTCGTGCAGGACGAGAAGACGAGTGCGCAGGCCGGGATGACGAGAAGGGCTAGAGATAGTTTTTTCATATTGGTTGGTATTTAAGCTGACACACCGAATTCGACGCAGACCAGCTCCGCGGATGGCTTTAGGCGGGAGTTTTTTCCGCCCGCGGGATCGGCACCTCTCGGCCGAGACTGCTCGAGAGGTAGATCGCGTCGAGCATTTCCATGAGGTAAACAGCCTGTTCGGCGTTGTTCATCGGCGCGCTGCGGCCGGCAATCGCATCGAGGAAGTTGCGCATCTGCAGCTCGAACGGATCCGCGTCATCCGCGGGCGTGAGCGCTTCGTCCACGAGCTGGCCATCGCGGTCCTCGAAAAGAGTGAGCGGGCGCAGGCGCACCGTCGCCTTGCTGCCGTAGATCGTGCAGTTGTTCAGCTCGCGCCCGAAAACGTCACCCTGCGGGATCTCATCGGTCAGATTGCCGGCCCACGAAGTCTTCAACTGCACGACCGCCTCGTTCTCGAAACGAATGAAAGCGAAGGCCGCGTCCTCCACGTCCATGACTGCTGGCCTAACGAGATGCTCGAAGTTCCGGAAGACCGACGCGGACACCGAGACCGGCCGCGGGGTGCCCATGAGGAACCAGGCCGCGTCGAGCGCGTGAATGCCGATATCAATCAGCGCCCCGCCACCGGAGCGCGCCTTTTCCGTGAACCAGCCGCCGATCCCGAGTGGAATCCCACGTGAGCGCACCCAGGTCGCCTCCGCGAAGTAGATCCGGCCGAGCCGGTCCGCCGCGATCAGCTCGCGGGCGCGCCGCATCGCCGGCGAGAAACGAAATTGCCGGCTGAAAAAATAGACGAGCCCGCGCTTCGCCGCTTCCTCGCGCAGCACCACCATCTCGGCGCCGTTCAGGGTCGGAGGCTTCTCGCAGAGAACGTGTTTGCCGGCTGCGAGCGCGGCCAGGGTCGCGGGAAAGTGCAGGAAATTCGGCAGGCAAATCACGACTGCGTCCACCGCCGGATTGCCTAACAAGTCTTGGTAATCGGCGTAGACCTGGCGCGGCGCGTAGGTGGCTTGGAACTCTGCCCGCCGCGCGGGTTCGGCCTCGGCGCAGGCAGACAGCTCGGCCTCCCCGATCGCGGCGAGCACGCGCGCATGCTGCTGGCCCGGCCAGCCCGCGCCGATGATTCCCACCCGCATTTTCGGTTTCGTCACGGCGGGAGGAATAACTTCAATCCACCGGCTTGGCGCGCAATTTCTTCAACTGCGAACGATTCCGTTTTCCCTCGAGGATTTTGCGTTTCAAACGCGGTGGGCGAGGCGAATTGCGTCGGCGTTGTGCGGAAGCGGCCGCCTTTTGCGCAGCGCGTTTCTCATCCCGTTGCCGTTCCAGGGTGTCGAGCAGGCGCTCCAACGCGAGGGCGCGATTGCGCGCCTGCGAGCGGGAATCCTGCACCGTCACGCTCACCCCGCTGCGGCGATGTCGCAACGTCACCGCGGTCGAGACCTTGTTCACGTGCTGACCGCCCGGCCCGGAGGAACGCGCAAAGCTCTCTTCGAGGTCGGCCGGCTCAATCCCGAGCCGACGCATGCGTTCGTTAGGTTCCATTGTTAGGCAGAAATTCAGCCGGGGTTTTGAACAGGATTAACAGGAGTGTCCATGTAGACGTTTCGCTGTGCGAAACGCGGTGGTTGCGCAGGCCGCAAGAGTCGATGCCCGCGTTTCGCGCAGCGAAACGTCTACACCGAGAGGCTTGCAAGTGCAGGACACGCTCCAGGGAAGCACACGCATAGCGAATTCCTTGGTATAATCCTGTCTTCTCTCTCCTCGCGGATCGGCAACTAACTAGCGCGAGAGTCATCCTGCCCCCGGGCGGCGCGGAGCGCGCGCGACATCCAGATGAGTTCGTCGAAGAACCCGCCAACCCGGCGGACATAAGCCTCGTCGAGGAGTTTGCCCTGGTCGTCGAACAGCTTCCGGGCCTGGCCGAAATTGACGTCGGTGAAGGTGGTCATGAGGCCGAGCTCGCGCAGGACCGGCAGAAGATTCTCGATCACCCGCGCGCCGCCAAACGGGCCGGCGGAAACACCGCAGAGGCCCACGGCTTTGTGAATGTATTCCTCCAGGTTCATGTCGAGCACCTGCTTCAGGAGGCCGGGGTAACCGTGATTGTATTCCGGCACAACGAGGACGAGGCCGTCCGCGCGTTGCATTTTCGCGGCGAAGGCCACGTCCTTGTGCTCGGCGGTCGGGCCCTCGGAACGTACTGGGATCGTCCGAATGTCGATCAGCTCCGTCTCGACCTCCGCGCGCTGGCGCAATTCGCCGTGGACAAAGTGCGCCACCGGCCCGCTCATCCGCCCGGTGCGGCCGGTGCCTAGAATCACCGGAATGAACAATGGACTTGTGGATGAGGCGCTCATCAGGATTCGTCAGGGCAGGTTATAAAGGCGCCTACCGATGGCCGGACTCGAACCGGCACGGGCCGTTAAGCCCAACGGATTTTAAGTCCGTTGCGTCTGCCATTTCGCCACATCGGCGGGTGCGGGCGGAGCTTAAGCGCGGCGCTCGCGACTCGCCAAGAAGTTTTCCGGGCGCGGGTATTCGTTAGGCGAGGGCAGCTTCGGGAAGAATTCATTTCGCCGATGCGCTCATAAATGAAACCATTTTGAACTTCTCGCGGTCTACCTTACATGAACGCAATGTTAAATACTGAAGTACTTGTCATCGGTGGCGGCCCGGGAGGTTCGGCGGCCGCCATGTTTCTGCTGCGCCAGGGAATTACCCCGATCATTTTGGAGGGGGAGGAATTCCCCCGGTTTCACATCGGCGAATCGCTGACGGGCGAATCCGCCCAGGTCCTGCGCCGCCTCGGGCTGGAGGACGAAATGGTGAAGCGCGAGTACCCGATCAAGCACGGGGTAAAGGTTTATGGCTCAACCGCGGTGAACAGCTGGTACGTGAAAGTCTCGTCTCGCGATAAAGATTGGAACCTCTACGACAACATCACCTGGCAGGTCCGCCGGAGTGATTTCGACAAGATGATGCAGGACGAAGCGATCAAGCGCGGCGCCCAAAAAATGAAAGGCACCGCGACCAAGGCTCTGAAGGACGACAGCGGCGCGATGATCGGCGTGGAAGTGCGCTGGCCCGACGGCAGCATGGGTGAGATCCACGCGAAGGTGACGCTCGATTGCTCCGGGCAGGCGACGTTTCTCGCGAATCAAAAAGTCACCGGCCCGAAATACGTCGGTAGCTACGACAAGCAGGTGGCGTTTTTCACCCACCTCAAGGGCGCGATCCGCGACACCGGCACATCAGGCCCGGACGCGCCGGACAACACGCTCATCCTCTATCATCACAAGTTCCATTGGGCTTGGTTCATCCCGGTCGACAAGGATACGGTGAGCGTCGGCATGGTCACGCCTCGGGCGGATTTCCTCGCGAAGAAGCAGACGCCCGAAGAGTTTTTCAAGTCGGACCTTTACTCGATCAATCCAGAGCTGAAACGTCGCATCCCGGAAATCAAGATGAGCGAGAAGGTGCACGTCGTGCCGAACTACTCCTATCAGGTGCGAGGGTTTACCGGCAAAGGCTTCATCTGCGTCGGCGACTCGCACCGCTTCATCGATCCGATTTTTTCCTTTGGCGTGACTGTGACCATGCGCGAAGCCGAGCTGGCCGCCCCGCTCATCCGCGATTATCTCGACGGGAAATTGCCGAACGAGGGTAATCCCTTCAAGGAGCACGAAATCGCCTGCGAAAAGGGGATCGATAACCTCGAGGATATGATCGATCTCTTCTGGGAACAGCCGTTCGCCTTTTCCACCTTCGTGCATTCGCGTTACACCGAGGAGATGACCGACGCCTTCGCCGGCCGCATCTACGAGGCGGAACACCAGCCGTCGAACGCGATCATGGCGTTCCGCAAACTGCTCAAACGCGAACGGAGCTACGACGAGGACGACTATTCTGTGCCGATCGGTTCGCGTTATCACGAAGAGCGGGCGGCGCTCTGGGAATCGGAGTCGCCGGTGGCGACGACCGAGGAGTGGATCAATAAGGGGAGCGGCGATCTGGTGACTCGTTAGGGGAAAATTGCGCCTGGAGCGCGCTAAGGTCCGGTACCGGGGTCCCCAGAACCCTGGCCGCCGGCGGGCGCGTTCCAGCACCTAACGAAAGTATCCGCGCTGCTTCTCGCTGACCGAGTGCCCGAGACGCTCGAGCACCAGGAGCATGTCTTCCCAGACCTTGCGCTTCTCGGTGTTGCTCTGGTTCCGGAGCAGATAGGACGGGTGATAAGTGATCATCAGCGGCGTGTCGCGGTAGCTATGCCAGCGCCCACGGAGTTTGCCCATGGGCTCGCTAAGCTCGAGCAGGCCGGCGACGGCGGTTGACCCGAGGGCGACGAGCACCCGCGGCCGGATGATCTCGATCTGCTCCACCAAGTAGGGGAGACAGGTCGCCATCTCGTTAGGCGCGGGCGGCCGGTTGCCGGCACTCTGGCCCGGAGTGTCGGGGCGACATTTGAGGATATTCGCGATGTAAACGTCGTCGCGGGTCAACCCCATCGCGGCGATGATTTTCGTGAGCAGTTGTCCGGCCCGACCGACGAATGGTTCGCCCTGCCGGTCTTCATCCGCCCCGGGCGCTTCCCCGATGAACATCAGCTCGGAGTCAACGTTGCCGACGCCGAACACCGTCTGGGTGCGCGAACTGGCGAGGTGAGGGCAGAGGACGCAAGCCGCCACGCGGGCCCGCAGCGGCGCCAAGCGCGCGGCCTTATCGTTAGGCTGATTTTCCGCGCGGTGGTTGGCCGGTGCGGCGGTCGTTAGGCGGAGGCGCTCGAGCGCCCCGCGGCTGGCCCGGGGCAGGTGATCGCTCTCCCGCTGCAGGCGCCCGAGCGCGCCGAGGACGGAATCGAGGGCGCTCGTAAATTCGCTCATGCTTCGGTTCTCATTGTGAAGATTTTGCGCGCTCCGGCAATCCCTTTGATGGTGGCGCGAGATGAGCGCGCGCGTGAGCGACTACAATTTCGATTTGCCAGAGGAGTTGATCGCCCAGCGCCCGCTCCCGCAGCGCGCAGACGCCCGCATGATGGTGATCGACCGCGTGCAGGAGACGATCGCGCATCGGCGTTTTGCCGAGCTGCCGGAGTTCGTTAGGCCAGGCGATCTGCTGGTGTTGAATAACACCCGGGTGCTCGCGGCACGGCGCTTCTCTGATGACGGCGCGATCGAGTTTCTCTTTCTCGAGGCGGTCGAGGAGCGGAGCTGGCGCTGTCTGGTTAAGCCGGGTCGCAAGATGCGGGTCGGGGCGACGGTGACCGTGGATGGCGTCAGCGGCCGGGTGGAAGAGATTTACGACGATGGCGACCGACTGGTGAGGTTTGATCGTGCGCTCGATCCGTATCGCGGCGGGCAGATCCCATTGCCGCCCTACCTGGGACGGGCCGCGGACGCGGAGGACACGACCCGCTACCAGACCGTCTTCGCGAAGGCCGCGGGCGCAGTGGCGGCGCCAACGGCGGGGCTGCATTTCACGACGGAATTGCTCGCGCCCTTGCCGCATACATTTGTGACGTTGCATGTCGGCACCGGCACATTTCGGCCCGTGCAGAGCGAGACCATCGAGGAGCATCGGATGCACGCAGAGCGCTACGCGATCACGAGCGAAGCTGCGACGGCAATCAACGCGGCCGAGCGGCTGCTCGCGATCGGTACCACCTCCGTCCGGGTGTTGGAATCGGCCGCGTCGCCTAACGGAAAGCTCATGGCGCAGGAAGCCGCGACCGACATCTTCATTTATCCGCCGTATCAGTTCCGCGCGGTCGATCGGTTGTTGACCAACTTCCATCTCCCGCGCTCAACGTTGCTCATGCTCGTGAGCGCGTTCGCGGGTCGCGAATTGATTTTGCGCGCCTATGCCGAGGCGGTGCGGGAACGTTATCGATTTTACAGCTACGGCGACTGCATGCTGATCCTGTAGGAGCCATGCTATCGTCGCGCTGATGGACACTTTAGAAACGCCCCAAGGCGAGCTCGTCATCCGCACGATCGCGATGCCCGCCGACACAAACCCGAACGGCGACATCTTTGGAGGTTGGCTGATGTCGCAGATGGATTTGGGCAGCGGGATCCTCGCTTCCAAAATGGCCAAGACCCGCGTCGTCACGGTGGCGGTGGAGGGAATGTCGTTCCTCGCGCCGGTCCGGGTCGGGGACACGGTCGCGTGCTACGCGCGGGTTGAGTCAGTCGGGCGCACCTCGATGAAAATCCCGGTCGAAGTATGGGTGCAACGTTACATGCGCACCGAACAAGCGCTGGTCACGCGCGCAGTCTTCACTTATGTCGCGGTCGATCCATCCGGCCGGCCGGTGCCGGTCGAGCGGCCGTAAATTTACGGGACGTTCTCCGCGACCGCCTGTGGGCCAGCGCTCGCGGTTTCCATCGGCTCGCTCGCTTCCGCGGGCTCGTTGTTTACCGGCATCTGCGGCTTGCTGGAGTGAAATATCCGCTGCTGTTTCACCCGGCCGTGACTCTGCTTGCTGACATAGCGGGCGTAAGCGGCCTGCCGGCGTCCGCTCGAGGTGAGCATCGAACAGCCCGGCAGGAGCAGCGCGGCGAGGAAGAGGGTGAGGAGTCGGGTCGGGAGATTCATGGGTGATCGTCAGGTGAGAGCGAGGCTGCGTTTTGTCTGCTGCGTTTCGAGGGTGAAAAGTTCGGTGCGGACCATTTCATCGACCGCCTGGTAGATTTTCAGGTCGCAATATTTACATTCGCGCGAGAGATCTCGCAGGGCGATGGGGCGGCTGTAGGCGAGTTCCCAGATCGCTTCCGCGGTCGGTCGCAGCTCGGCGAGATCTTCTTTTTCCCAGGAAAGATTGGCCTGTTTGCGACGGAGGAAGGCCGAGCTGTCGCGGAGCCGCTTGCGCAGGTCGTCGAACTCGTCGCGCATGTGGATCGCGTTGATCAGGATCTCGTCGGCCTGCCGCCGGAGGGTATCGTTCGCGCCGCCGTCCTCACTATGGTCGGAGCCGTTGGCGAAAGAAAAAGTGGCCCCCTGGTCGTCATGGAGGAAGAGCTGCCAGAATGCCTCCTCGCCCGTGAGATGGGTGAAACGTCCCCAGCGTGGCGTCCCGCGCTCAAAGAAGAATTCCGAGATCCGCTCGCCTTGGCCGTTGGCGATCGTGAGGAGACCGGTCTGTTTCGAGTGCAGGATCGTCTGGTAAATCGTGATCACGTCGAAATTCGCGAGGCTGCCGGTGAGCTCGAGCGCGTGGCTGTGCGAGCGGATCAGCTCCGTGGTCTGGAACAGCCGGCTCGCCAGTTTCTCGGAGAGGAAAAGAAAAAACGACGGCACCCGGCGGATCAGCTCCGGAAAATCGCTCCGCCGGAAGCATTGCACACTCAGGTCGGCACCGGCTCGCGCGGAATGATCGCGCGGCAGACTGAGGAGCGCGCCGGACGCCCCGAAAAGATCGCCGCGCGAGAGCACGGTCGCCGGCGCGCCCGGCATCGGTTTGGCCGGGACCATCTCCGCGACCCCGCGATTGATGAGGTAGAGATCCTCGCCCTCGTCCCCCGCAGAGTAAATCTGCTCGCCTGCGCGATAGTGGCGGACCTGGGACAGAGCACCGATCGCCTTCAGCTCGATCAGCCGAAGGGAGGTGCAATAGGCAAAGAAATCCCGCTGCGTCACATAGATTTGATAGCAAGAGTCGTGCGGGCCAACGGGCGGATTCGCGGGAAATTTCGAGCCGGGCCGCTTTCCAAGCCGGCCGCAGCGGTTCATCCTTCGCCATGCCCGGGCTGGCTTATCTTTTCGAGCGGTTTCCCTCGTTTACCCAGACGTTCTGCTACCGGGAAGTCGCGGAGCTCCGCCGGCAGGGCGTCGAGCCGGCGGTTTTTTCGGTGCGGCAGCCGAAGGACGAGCCGCCGCAGGATTGGGACCTGGCGATCGGGGCCGCGGTCACCTATTTGCCCTGCGACGAGGCCCTGGTGAAAGAGGTCGACCGCGCGCTGCGCAAAGGTCAGTTGCCGGAGAAAGTGGCGCAGGAGATTCGCGATTGGGGACGGCAGAGCGATTTTCTGCGGCTCTACCAGGCGGCGTGGCTCGGGTCGCGGCTGCAGGCGCTCGAGGTGAGCCGCCTGCACGCCCACTTCGCGGGATTGGCGGCGCGGACGGCCTGGTGGGTGGAGCGGTTCTTTGGCATTCCGTTCAGCTTCACCGCGCACGCGAACGACATTTTCGCGCCGAAGCCGTTCGCGATTTCGTTAGGCAAATTGCTCGCCGCCGCGCGGGCGATCGTGACCGTGAGCGATTTCGGCGTCGCTTATCTCCGGGAAAAATTCCCGGATGATGCCGCGAAGATTCACCGCGTCTACAACGGGATTGACCTCGCCCGTTTCGAGCGGGCGACCTTCGCGGATGAACCGCCGGCGATTATTTCGGTTGGGCGTTTGATCGAGAAAAAAGGCTTCGCCGATCTGATCGAGGCGTGTCGTCTGCTCGCCGCGCAAGGCACCGCCTTCCGCGCGGAGATCATCGGCGAAGGCCCGCTCCAAGCCGAGCTGCAGACCCAGATCGCGGCCGCCGGCCTAACGAAAAGCGTCGTCCTCACCGGACCGCTCCCGCAGCCGGTCGTGATCCGCCGCCTCGCGCAGAGCGCCGTCTTCGCTTTGCCCTGCGTGACCGAATCCGGCGGAGGGATGGACAATCTGCCGACTGTCGTGATGGAAGCGATGGCCGCCGGCCTTCCGGTCGTCTCGACCGCGCTTGCCGGTGTGCCGGAGATGGTGGGGGAGGGCGTCACCGGTTTCCTCGTTCCCGAGCGCGACCCGGGTGCGCTGGCCGGCGCGCTCCACTACTTGCTCACCGAGCGGCCGCTCGCGCGCTCGTTAGGCGAAGCGGGCCGGGCGCGGGCCGAGGCGCGGTTCGCGATCGCCCAATGCGTCCACGAGCTGCGCGCACTGCTCTAGCCGCGCTCCGTGAGTTGCGCTTGCATCGGGCCACTCGAAAACGGAACTTGCCCCCATGAATCCTCGCTCCTTCTTCGCCGTCGTCCTGGCCTTTTTCGTCGCATCCGCTTCTCTCGCACGGGCGGATCAATCTCCGGCTTGGATCAGCACCTATCAGAAACTGCTCGGCAAATATGCCACCACCGGCGGCGTCCGTTATGCCGCCTGGAAAGGGAACGCTGAGGACATGAAAGCGATCCAACAGGTCGTCGACGGCATCGCCCAGGAGAAGATCTCTGGTTTGAACAAAAAGGAGCAGCTCGCCTTTTACCTCAACGGCTACAACGCCTGGATCCTGCACGAAGCACTCGGGAAATATCCCACCAAGAGCGTGAAGGATTTGCTCTTCACCTTTTTTACCGGCCAGCGCATCAAGGTCGCGGGCGAACCGATGAGCTTCAATCATCTCGAGAAGGACATCATCCGTCCGAAGTTCCGCGATCCGCGCGTCCACTTCGCCCTCAACTGCGCGAGCCAGAGCTGTCCGCCGCTTAACCCGGAGCCCTTCCGCGGCGATAAGCTCGATGGGCAACTCGACCAGCTCGCCACCGCCTTCGTCAATTCACCGAAGGGGGTGGACTACCAGCCGGCGAAAAAAACGGCGGCGCTCTCCGCGATTTTCGATTGGTATAAAGACGATTTCAAAGCCGCCGGCGGCCCGCTCGCCTTCATCAACAAACGCCGGCACGAGCCGTTGCCTAACGACGTCAAAATTACCTCCCAGACTTACGACTGGTCGCTCAATGAGGTGAAATAAATGAGGGAAGGGAAGTGGAGCGCGCGCTGGCGGGCTTTCCGTCAACCGGTGACGGAAGAGAAGGCGCGCGTCCTGAAGGAGCGCTGGGATTCACTCCCGGCGGAACTGCAGACCGATAACCAGATCGCTGGCCGTCATCTTACGCACTGCGGGTTTACGTTAGGCGCGAGCTACTGCTCGTTTCATTGCACCCACTGTTATTTGCCGAAAAATGCCAACTCGGTCCCGATCCCGTCCTTCGCGCAGGTGAAGGAGCAGATCGATGCCAACCGCCGTTTTCAGGGGCCGGGCGGCGGCCTCCAGATCACCGGCGGCGATGTCGCCGATGCCTATTGGCGGGCCGGCCGGCCTGACGAACTCATCGAGATCGTTAAGTATGCCTACTCCGTCGGCTCGATTCCGATGCTCATGACTCACGGGCAGACGCTGATTGAGCAGCCGCAATTTCTCGAACGGCTGGTGGTCGAAGGCGGGCTTCGCCAGATCTCGGTCCACGTCGATATGACGCAGGCCGGGCGGCACGGTTATCCCATCGGGCGGATCAAATGCGAAGCCGACCTGCATCCGGTTCGGCAGGCTTTCACCGATCTCGCGAAGGACGTTCGCGCGAAGACCGGCGCGACCCTGGAGTATGCGCTCAGCTTTACCGTTACGCGCAAAAACATCGACGACGTGCCGGAAGTGCTCCGTTGGTATCTGGCCGACCCCGAGCGTACACACATCTGGCGGATGATCAGTTTCCAACCGGAAGCCGACACCGGTCGCACCATTTATTCCGAACGTCCGATCACGCCCGCCGACGTCTGGGAAAAGATCTGCCAAGGCGTCGGCCTGCCGTTGCGTCGCGACGTCTCGATTTTCGGGCATCCCGATTGCAACAGCTGGGCCTCGCTCCTCGTCGCGCGGCCCTCGGGAAAAGTTTTTCCACTCCTGCCCGACGACAAGAAATTCGACGCCTTGCTCGGCGAAGTGCTGCGCAAAATCGGCGGGCTCTCGCTGGTCAACGACGATGCGGGAACCCCGCCGTTCCGATTGTTAGGCGTGCTCGCGCAGCATCCGTGGCTCGCGGTTAAAACGCTCTCCCGGCTTTTCCGTTACATGACCTCGCGCAGCGCGCCGCCGGAGATCCTGCGCTCCCTCCTCCGCGGGCAGGTGCACACTGTCGGGGTGGGGATGCACAATTTCATGGACGCCGCGCAAGTGGCAAACGCGCCTAACGACCCGGTGGTGCAGGCCCGACTCGACTCCTGCGTTTTCAAGGGCGCGGTCAAACGGAACGGCGCCTGGGAAGCGGTGCCGATGTGCTCGATGAATCAGCAGACGTGGTCGGAAGTCTACGACTCGCGTTTGCACGATCCCGAGCTGGTGAAGGAATCGCAGGTGCCGTCCCGAATTCCCGAGCCCGCGCTGAACGCGAATTTGTAGACGTCTCCCTGTGGGAGACGCCAGAGTTGCGCTCCCATGCGATCGACGCCGATACCCGCGCTTCGCACAGCGAAGCGTCTACAACAAAGCGCGCACTTTCGCGACCGCGCGGAGGTAGACCCGGTGCGGACCGCCCCGCATCAGCTCTTCCTGCACCAGGCTGACCAAGTCGCTCTTGCCCGCGGGGAAGACCTGCTGCATTTGGCGACCGCCTGTTCGCCCAAACGAAACGTCGAGCAAATCGGCGCCTTCTTTGTGCGCGACGACGAACTCCGCGGTCTTGCTCCGAACGGTCACCCGACCAATGGGCTCGCCGGCTTTTTCGGAAAGAGTGACGCTGATTGCATGTTTCGTTTCCCCGACCGTCTTCTCGAAGCCTAACGAGTCGCCCTCACCGCGCGGGTTTTCCCAAGCGAGCTGCGCTGCGAGCCAGCCGACGAGCAGGAGCGCGGTCGAACGGTGGCCGGGCGCATGCGCGATCTCCAGCGTCGTCAGTTCGTCCAGGTGGTGATGGGTGATCGGATGATCGAAAAATTGCGCGAGCGCGAGCCGTTGATGGACCAGCCGCACCCAGTTGAGGTCGCAGAGCACAATCCGCTGCCGCGCTTCTTCCTGCGCGGCCTCCACCAGCTTCATCTGCGCATCGAAATCGCTCCAGCCGTTGCTGTCGTAGATCACCCGATCGACCCAGGCCCAGAGCTGCGGGTCCATCGGCGCCGTGAACTCCTGCTGCCACCAGAGGCTGAGCGGGAGATCGGAATCGAGTTGCGCGAAAACGATATTCGGGAGCAGCGCAGCGCTTTTGCCCTTGAGCGAAAACGAAAGTTGTTCGGAGCAAATCTGTTTGCTGCCCGCGCGACTGACGTGGCAATGCGCGCTGACCCACGCCTGCACCTTGCTCTCCGGCGCGGAAGGTTCGGCCGCGATCACGATCGCGCGGCAGGCGTGGTCTTCCGTCAGCTCGGCCACCAGCGCGGTGTTTTTGCCTAACGAGTCCGGCGCTTCGCTGTAAACCGCGAGATTGATCAACGACGCGCGGGTCATGGCGCCGTCGGCCTGCGCCCAAAGTTTCTTCAGTTCGCGGTCGATCTTGCCGATCTCGACCGGCATCCCGGCGGCGAAAGTTTCTGCAGGCGCAGCCATATCAGCGGGGGATTGCGCTCACAATCTCCTCCAGGTCCGACCGTCCCGGGCAAGCAGTTCGTCGGCTTCCTCGGGTCCCCAGGAGCCCGCCGGATAAGTCGCCAGTTTCGGCGCGTCTTCCTTCGCGGCCCAGGCTTCTTCGACCGTATCGATGAACGCCCAGGCCTGTTCCACTTCGTCGCGACGCGCGAAGAGCGTGGCATCGCCGCTCATCGCGTCGAGCAGCAAGCGCTCGTAGGCTTCGGGGCTCGCTTTGCCGAAGGAAGTTCCATAGTGGAAATCCATTTTCACCGACTCGATCCGGAAGCTCGTTCCGGGCACTTTCGCCTGCATCCGGAGAGAAATTCCTTCGTCGGGCTGAATGCGAATCACAAGCACGTTTTGATCCGGTGCATCCGACTCGCGATTGAACAGTACCTGCGGCGCCTTCTTGAAGTGGACGGAAATTTCGGTGCCAGATTTCGGCAGCCGTTTCCCGACCCGCACGTAGAACGGCACGTTGGCCCAGCGCCAGTTATCGATCCGCAAACGCAGCGCGACATAAGTTTCGGTTTGCGACTCTGGATTGACGTTCTTCTCCGCCCGGTAGCCGACTGCCGGCTTGCCCGCGATGGCGCCTTCCGCGTATTGCCCGCGAACCACGTCGCAGCCGACTTCGTCGAGTTGGAAACGCCGGAGCGACTTCACGACTTTCACTTTTTCATCGCGAATGCTATCGGCCCCGAGATCGGTCGGTGGCTCCATCGCGACGAGGCAGAGGAGCTGGAGCAGATGGTTTTGCACCATGTCGCGGAGCGCGCCCGCGCCTTCGTAGTAACCGGCGCGATTCTCCACGCCTAACGTTTCCGCCGCGGTGATCTGCACGTGATCGATATGATCGCCATTCCAGAGCGGCTCGAAAATCGCGTTCGCGAAACGCAGCACCAAAATATTCTGCGCGGTTTCTTTGCCGAGAAAGTGATCGATCCGATAAGTCTGATTTTCCGAAAAAGCCCGTTGCACCACGCCGTTCAGGTGCCGCGCGGAATCGAGATCGGTCCCGAACGGCTTCTCCAGAATGACCCGCGCCCAGCTCCCTTCACGCGCTTTGTTGAGCCCGGCTTTTTGCAGGTTCTCGATGATCGTCTCGAATTGATCCGGCGAGGCCGCGAAATAGAAAAGCCGGTTACCGCGGGTGCCGCTCTCCTCGTCGAGTTTGTCGAGCCGCTCGGACAGTTTTTTGTAGCCGGCTTCGTCGCCGAATTCGCTTTGGTGATAATAAAGCGCCTTCGCGAAACCATCCCAGATCTCGTCGCGCACCGTCTGCCGCGAGAACTTCCTCGTCGCCTCTTCCATCTCTGTCCGGAACTCCTCATCGGTCTTCGGCCGGCGCGCGAAACCGATCACGGCGACGGCCGGCGGCAGCTCGCCATCGGCCGCAATATTATAGAGCGCGGGCACCAGCTTGCGGTGCGTAAGATCGCCCGTCGCACCGAAGATGACCACGGCGCAGGGCTGCGGCATCGCCTTGTTGGCGAGCCCTTCGCGCAAGGGATTGGGCTGGGACTTTTCCTTCATATATTTTGGTTCAAGCGAGGGGAAGCTTACGCAGATTCGCGCGGCGGTGATAAGAAGAAAGTTTCCGGCCTGCGATCGTGATCCAAAATTCCCGATCCAGTTCTGCACGCCCCGCACGAGGCATCGTCAATCAGGCAACCTCTGCGCACCGGCGCATAGGAGTCGCAATCGCAAGAAACTATTGCCAGACCAACCGGCGTTTCGCTAATCTGCGGCGTAGCTACCAGCCATGCACCACGGCGACGTCACTCCCGAGATCGCGGCCGGACTCCTTGTCCTGCGCGAGCGCATCGCCGCGGCCCGGATCCCGCCGTCCCAGCTCGACGCATCGATCAACATCGCCAGCTGGAACATTCGCGAATTCGGCCGAGTCCATCGCACCGAGCCCGCCGTCCATTACATCGCCGAGATCCTGGGTCAGTTCGACCTCATCGCCCTCGTCGAACTGCGCGACGACCTCACCGATCTCGGCCGCGTTCTCGTCTATCTCGGGCCCGAATGGCGAGTCGTTTTCTCCGATTGGATCCACGACAGCGGCGGGAACAAGGAACGGATCGCCTTCCTCTTCGATCGTCGAGCGGTCATCCACAACGGCCTCGCCGCCGAGATCGACGCCCCGCGTGCCAAAGCCGCCAAGGAGTATCTCGCCACCCGTTCCTTCTGGCGCGCGCCTTACATGTGCGCCTTTCGCTCCGGCAACTTCGACTTCATCACCATCGCCGCTCACATTCGATGGGGCGATAGCATCGAGGCGCGCATGGCCGAGCTCGAGCTCCTCTCCGACTGGATCGATACTCGCTTCAAAAACAAATTCGCCGAGGACCACGACCTCCTCGTCATGGGCGACTTCAACACTCCACACATCACCGACCCGATCTTTGACATCCTGCTCGGTCATGGACTTAAAATCCCGCAGCCCCTCGTGAAGCTAACTGTTGGCGACCGAGTCATTGAAGGTTCCAACCTCGGCTTCGACGCGCGTTACGACCAGATCCTGCACCGCGCCACCGTTCCGGAAAACTTTACGAACAAAGGCGGCGCACTCGACTTTTACATCGACGACGCCAGCATCGAAGCCCTCTTCCCCGGAAAGAACTACACCCGGGAGAAATTCACCTACCAGATGTCGGACCACCTCCCCATCTGGATCCAGGTAAAGACAGACATCGATGGATATAGGCTTGATCAGATCGTGCAGGATTCGAGGACGTGACGCCGAGCATTCACGAACTCGCCGAAGGCGGGAACAGCGAGAATCACAGACTCACACCTTTCCCTGTACTCCCGAAGATTCTGCGCAGTTCGATTTGCAGAAGCAGTTCGTGATTGTCGCGGGTTTCAATGAGTTGCCGGGCTCCGGCCCGCTCGCGCCGTTGTTGAAATTAGCCGGCTTGCGCAATGCCTTCGAGCAATTGCCTAACGACGCGGATCGCTGGACCCACCGCGACGATGCGGTCCCGAGCAGGAACGATCAGATCGATTACCTGCTCGTTCTTTCCGCGCTTACAGGAGGTCGGGATCGAGCGCCGCGGGTCTGGGCAAACGCGCAGAAGACGCGCGCGAAGTATCCGTCACTCGCGACCGTGATGGGGGACAGCAATTCCGCCAGCGATCAGGCGGCAGTCTGGGCGGATTTCGATTTGTGAAATCCGCCTAACGAGGCCGGGAGTGGAAACTTTCGCGCCAGGGTGGGTAAGAATGGGGGAAGAAATGGGGTCGCATCTATACGTTTGACAGTGGCGGGTTGGCGCAGATGGAAAGCGAGGACATCTTGGAAACGAACCTTACCCCGCCGGAACCGGACGAACCGGGGATGCTGATTTTCCAATGCAACATTTGCGGTGCGGAATGTCGGTTTCCTCTCGGTCAGCTCGGCCGCGAGACCAGTTCGTGCGCGCGCTGCAGTTCCACTCCGAGGAAACGGGCGGTCATCGAGATCCTTTCCCGCGAGCTATTCGGTGAGGCGAAAGCGTTGCCGGACTTCCCCGCCTCGCCGCACCTGCGCGGACTGGGGATGACGGACCCCCACACTTACGCGCGAGGGTTAGCCGAGAAGTTCGCGTACGAGAATACGTTTTTCGACTCGGATCCCCGCCTGGACATCATGGCGCCGCTGTCGCCGGAGCGGGAGGGGATTTATGATTTCGTGATCTCTTCAGAAGTCCTGGAGCACGTTGCTCCGCCGCCTCGCCGAGCCTTCGAGAATATCTGCCGCCTCTTGAAACCGGGCGGCCTCCTCGTCCTGACCACGCCTTGCGGTCTCAAGCAGGCGACGTTGGAGCATTTTCCCGATCTGTATGACTTCACCATCACGGAGACCGCCGGACATTTTGAGCTTACGAACATGACTCGGGCCGGCGTGGTGCAGAAGTTCGGCGACCTTATTTTCCACGGCGGCCCCGGCATGACGCTGGAGATGAGAGTCTTCGCGGAGCCCGATTTGCTCTCGCATTTGTCGGCAAGCGGGTTCACGTCCATCGCGGTGCACAGGGAGCCCTGTTTCCGCTATGGCATCTGGTGGCCGCAACCGTTTTCCCGGCCGATCTCGGCTCGCAAGAAACTCGCGGCCGCCTAATCCGGCAACGGAAACTTGCGCGTCAGTTGCTGGACCTGCTCGCGCACTTTGCCGATGACGCGCTCGTCTTCCCGGCCGGCAAGCGCTTCGCCGATGAGGTCGGCGATCTCAAGCATCTCTTCTTCTTTCATCCCGCGCGTCGTGACCGCGGGCGTGCCCAAGCGGATGCCGCCCGGCTTGAAGATCGGGTAGGTGTCGAACGGGATCGCGTTCTTATTTACCGTGATCCCGGCGCGATCGAGGATGTTTTGCGCGTCCTTGCCGTTGATCTCTTTCGGGCGGAGATCGACCAGCATGAGGTGGTTGTCGGTGCCGCCGGAGACGATCCGGAAACCTTGTTTCGCGACGCCCGCGGCGAGCGCTTTCGCGTTCAACACGACCTGACGCTGATACTCTTTGAACTCCGGGCGCAGCGCCTCGTGGAAGCAAACCGCTTTAGCCGCGATCACGTGCATGAGCGGGCCGCCCTGCACGCCGGGGAAAACCGAGGAGTCGATGGCCTTGGCGAATTTCTCCTGGCAAAGGACGATGCCGCCGCGCGGGCCGCGCAGGCTTTTGTGCGTGGTCGTGGTGACGAAATGCGCATGCGGCACCGGACTCGGATGTTCGCCGCCGGCGACGAGGCCGGCGATGTGCGCCATGTCGATGAAAAGAAGCGCGTCGACGGAATCGGCGATCTGGCGCAGGCGGGGGAAGTCGATGAAGCGCGGATACGCAGAAGCGCCTGCGGTGATGAGTGCCGGGCGCACTTCCTCGGCCTGTCGCGCGAGCGCATCGTAATCGATCAACTCGGTCTGCTCACTGACCCCGTATTGCGTGACCTCGTAGAGCTTGCCGGAGAAATTCGCGGGATGTCCGTGCGTCAGATGCCCGCCGTGGGCGAGGTTCATGGTGAGGATTTTTTCGCCCGGTTTGATCGCGGCGAAGTAGACCGCCATGTTCGCCTGCGCGCCGCTGTGCGGTTGGACGTTAACGTGCTCGGCGCCGAAAAGCTGAAGCGCGCGATTGATCGTCAGCTGCTCGACAACGTCGACATTTTCGCAGCCGCCATACCAGCGTTTCCCGGGGTAGCCCTCGGCGTATTTATTCGTTAGGCACGAGCCTTGTGCCTCCATCACCGCGCGGCTGGTGAAGTTCTCCGAAGCGATCAATTCGATGTTCTCGCGCTGGCGTTTTTCCTCCTCCTCGATCGCGGCATAAATCTCGGGATCGACCCGGGCGAGCCCGCCGCCTAACGAGGTGGGAGAGCTGCTGGCTCCGCCCGCATTTTGTTCCGTATTCTGAGCCATAGTTCCTTTGCTAAAAGTGGAGGGGCCGCGCGCGTTTCGTGGCCGGGCGATTTCGGTTTGTTCTACGAAGGCGAGCACGCTCGGTAAAGCCTTTTCAATCGCGTCCGCGCACTCGTGATAGACGCCGTAACCCATCCCGATCGGGTCGGGCAGATCGCGCCAGTTGGTGGCCCCGGCTTCCTCGAATTCGCGGAGCAAAAACATCTTCTCCGCGGCCTGCGGAAAGAAGAGATGGATCGTCTCAAGGTGCGAGCCGGTCATGGCGAAAATGTGGGTCGCTTCCTCGACCAGGGTGGCGGTGAGCGGCTGGCTGCGGAAAGCGCTGAGGTCGACCCCGCGTTTCCGGCAGACCTCGATCGCGTGCATGCTGGGCGGTTGCCCGCGCACGGCGTGCACCCCGGCCGCATCGGCCTCGATGTCCTTGCGATCTCGCACGAGACGGCGGAAAAGTCCCAGCGCCATGGGGCTGCGGCAAATGTTGCCGGTGCAGACGAAAAGAACGTGTTTCACAATCTGGAAAGGCGGGGGGGGCGACGCTTTCGCGAAGGTAAAATCAAACTCGGTCAAGTCAACGCGATCGGCCTAACGAGGGCGCACCGATGACGGGAGCGTGGAAGGCTTTCCGCTACCGGCTCGAGGTGCTCGGGATTCGTTTTCTCGCCGCGCTCATCCCGAAGCTGCCGCGGCCGCTCGCCTATCATCTCGGGCGCGGCGCCGGCGCGCTCGCGGCCGGGCTGGATCGCCATGGTTGGAAGACTTCTCTGAGCAATCTGGAGGCGGCTTTTGGCGATCGTTATTCTCCCCTCGAACGGGAGGCGATCGCGCGTGAGTCGTATCAGCAGTTTGCCGGCACGATGATCGACCTCTTCTGGAGTCCGCGCCTGAATCAAGAGAACTTCCGGCAACTGATCGAGTTCGAGGGTTTCGACGAGTTTGAGCGGACGGTGGGACGGGGGAATCCCCATATTTTCGCCTGTTATCACTACGGGAATTTCGAGCTGCTCAGCCTCGGCTGCGGTTGGGTCGGGATCACGCCGCACATCATCACGCAGGAGTTCAAGAACTCGGCGCTCGATCCCATCTTCAACCGGCTGCGGACTCGTTCCGGCCATCAGATCATCCCGCGTGACGGCGGGATCGTGCGTCTTTACAAGGCGCTCCGGCGCGGCGGGTCGGTCGCGATTCTGGTCGATCTCGCGCTCCAGCTGCATCAGCCGACCGTGCCGATCGACTGCTTCGGGTTGCAAACTTCGGTGACGTTCGCGCACGCCTGGCTGGCGGCGAAGACCGGGGCTCCGATCGTGCCGGCTCACGCGGAGCCGCTGCCGGGCGGGCGTTGCCGGATCGTGCTTCATCCGAAGCTGGAGATCCCCGCGGGCGCGACTTACCGGCAGGTCGCACAACTTTGCTGGGATCGATTCGAGCCATTCGTTAGGCAAAATCCCGCGCCCTGGATGTGGATGTATAAGTACTGGCGCTATCGGCCGGAGGACGCGGCGCGCCCCTATCCGTCCTACGCCCGTCCCTCACCGCGCTTTGACCAGTTGATCGCCGAAACTCGTTAGGCAAAGGCCGCCTGCCGGTTGACAAAACCACCGCGATAAGCTCTTGCAGTAATCACTATGCGTATTCTTTCCCGCCTCTTACTCCTCGCTTCGCTCGCGGGTTTCGCCTTCCTCACGAGCTGCAGCACGATGGCACCCACCAGTGCGACTGTCTATCACGTGGTCGCGCATAAGCCGCATGATTCCTCGAACGTGCGCGTCGCAGTTTCGCTCTCGAAGCAGAACGTCTACGTGATGGAAGGCGACCGTTGCCTGATGTCAGCCGCGACATCTGTGGGATTGAATCAGCATCCGACGCCGAAAGGCCATTTCCACATCACGAACAAGATCGAAAATAAACGCTCCGGCGCTTATGGCTTCCGCGTCCAGGGTGAGCGCGTGGTTGCCGCGGATGCGGGAGCGAATGTGAAGGGCCGCTACGTCGGTTACCCGATGGGTTACTGGTGTGAATTCGCGCCCGGTTATGGTTTTCATCAGGGCTTCGTCCATCCCGTGCCGCGCACCCATGGTTGCCTGCGCCTCCACGGCGAAGCGGCTCCGAAATTATTCGCCCTCGTGCATGAAGGAACGCCGGTTTACATCGCCGATACCCAACCGGAAGACGCCACCATCGGCCCGAAGGTCGAGCGGGTCGACGACTCAAAGACACCCGATCCCGATCCGGCGCTGGAGATCACTTCCGGCGCGTTCCAGAAGCCGACCGGGCCATTGCTCGTTCCCTAAGCGGGCGGACAGAGTTGCGACGCCGGGCGCGCACCGCGACATTGCTAGGTGAGCGCCAACCTCATTTCCAGCGGCACGACCGCGCGCAACAAGGTCAACCTCCGCACCCCGGAGGTGATGGCCGCGGTTCAGGAACAGGTCGAGGCGCATTATCGCAGCGATATCGTGGACAAGGTCCGGCGCACTGGCGGGGTCATCTCGGTCGGCGGCGTGACCGTGCGGCTGGCGAAACAGTTTGGCTTCTGCTACGGGGTCGAGCGCGCGATCGATCTGGCCTACGCCGCGCGCAAGGTTTTTGCGGATCGCCGCCTGTTCATCGTCGGCGAGATCATTCACAATCCCGAAGTTAACGAGCAGATTTCGTCGTTAGGCATCAAGAACCTCACCGGGAACAACAAGCAGGCCGACATCGCCGAACTGACCGCGGAAGACGTGGTGATTTTACCGGCTTTCGGGACTGAGGTCTCGCTTCTGCAGCAGATCAAGGATCGCGGCTGCCAGATCGTCGACACCACCTGCGGAGACGTGATGAGCGTCTGGAAACGGGTGCGCAAATACGCCAGCGAAAGCGCGACCTCGATCATCCATGGCAAGGCCGAGCACGAGGAAACCAAGGCCACCAGCTCGCGCGCGCTCGGGGACGGCAAGGGGCATTACCTGGTCGTGCTCACCCTCGCGGATACGGATTACGTCTGCGATTACATCCGGCACGGAGGGAACAAGGAGGAGTTTCTGGCCAGATTCCGCGGCGCCCATTCCGAGGGCTTCGATCCCGATATTCACCTGCGCACGATTGGCGTCGCCAACCAGACCACGATGCTCCGCGGAGAAACGGAAGAGGTGCAGCGGCGAATTCAGAAGGCCGTGGCCGATCGCGATGGCGAGGAGGAGGCGAAGAAAAATTTCCGCTTCTTCGACACCATCTGCGGCGCGACCCAGGAACGCCAGGACGCGCTCCGCGAACTGCTCGACGTCCGGATGGACCTTCTTCTCGTCGTCGGTGGCTACAACAGCTCAAACACCTCTCATCTCGCCGAGATGGGGGAAGAAAAGCTACCGACCTATTTCGTTCTCAACGCCAGCCGATTGATTTCGGACCGGGAAATTTTGCACTACGACCTCCACCGCCGCGCCGAAGAAGTGGCGAAAAATTGGCTGCCCGATGGACCGGTGGTCGTGGGCATTACCGCAGGCGCTTCCTGCCCAAATAACCTCATCGAAGAGACGCTGATTCGTCTCTTCCAGTTGCGCGGCATCGGCACCGCAGAACTGCACGCCGCTGCCGGTTAGCGTTTCGCGGGTAATTAGCGCGGGTCGCGGCCTACGCAGGGAATTTTCCTAGTTTCCCCCGCTCAGGGTATGATCATTCCGGTTTTGCAGATCGTCGATATCCTTCCGGCTGACACCCACGACGTTTTGTGCGGCCGCGCTGCCTGATTCAACCCATCTGCCGCTGATCGCAGTGCCCAGCTGATTCTGCACCCAGACATACTTCACGCCCTTGGCGTATTTGACCCTGACGCCATGTTCCACCCGCTCGCCATCCGGCATCGTCCCCGCCGCTGAGGCGCCGCTGGAAAGCTGACCGGTGAGACTCGCCTTCGTCCCGGCTTCGAATCTCATCGCCACACCGCCTTGGGCGAATTGCCCTCCGGAGACGGAATTAGCGACGACCTTCTTCTTTCCGGCATCCACCACGATCGCGAAGGGCCCCCCCTTCAGGCCTCCTTTCGAATTGAATTGGACGACATAGTGGCCAGCGCCCAAAACCGGCGTCTGAAAGGTTCCGTCGCTGCTGGTTTTGCCACGATAAACCACTTTGCCCGCAGCATTGGCAACCATTACGTCGACCGTTGGTGTCGCGGCGAAGGCCAAGGTGGCCGCTCCCAGAAAAGAGAGCGAAGTGACTAGCACAGAATGGAGCGAAGTTTTCATCTTGATAAAATATGAGGCCGATCGCGGCCGTGGCAAGAACGAAGTTGGCGCCCCGCTCCTCGTTAGGCTGATGGACGAAGCGAGCGCCTTCCGCATCGTTGCGCGGAAACCGGGCTGTGTGCCGCGGATCCATTGCACAAATTCCGCTATCCCGGGATGGCTCCGCAGTTTCGTCAGCGTGTTGTATTCCGCGCTCCAGCCCTTTCACGCTGAGGAGCTGGTGAATTTGCGCGGGCAGGAACGCCACAAACCGATCACGGAGCGCAAGTGAGAACCGCTTCGCGTTCACACAGAGCGCACGATCCGTCCAGGCGAGTACGGCTTGCTCGAAAAGGCCGCGCTGTTCGCCTACCGATCGCTTTCCTTTTTGCGAGAAGGACCCTGCTTCCCGTCCACCGGGGCATTTTTCGCTTCCGAGCTGTCCGCCAGGGCCCAGTGGCCGCCCATGGCGCTGATCCCCTCGACCCAGACGAATTTCGTCCCTTTCTCGTATCTCACTTTTTTCCCGTTCTCCATGTGGACGCCATCCTTCGGGATCGGCGTCGCCGCTGCCCCAGCGACCGCCTGGGCCGAACTCGCCGGGGATACGTGTCCGGTCAAGCTAATCGGTTTCGGTCCGACCTCCACTTTCAACGCGACGCCGCCGCCGGTGAATTTCCCGGCCGGAACCGAATTTGAGACCGAGCCGCCTTTACCGGTATCATCGAGAACGATCGAGAACGGTCCACCCTTTGGGGCGCTCTTGGCGTTGAACTGCACCGTGTAATTTCCCGGGGCGAGCGGTGCGGTGTGAAAGGCGCCCGCCGAGTCGGTGGAGCCTTCGTAAACAACCTTGCCCGCTGTCTTGGCCACTTTGACCTGCATCGACGGCATGGAACCGGCCCCCGCAGCCGAGGTGACCGCGACCGAAAGAACCAGCGAAAGAAGTGAATGACGACGGAGAATATTCATATTGAACACGTATAGAATCACTCGGCGGGGCGGGCAAGAACAAGAATCGATCGTTCGCCTAACGAACACTTTCCGGACCGGCGGCGTCCCGCTCGTAGCCTCATGGTCGGGGGAGTTGCTTTTGGGGCGGCACAACCGGATATTCTTACACGGTCGAACCGCGCAGATCGTTTCCGCGCGAATGCCGGCCGAACAGGAGACAAGGCACCTATGAAAAAACTACTATTCGCCGGCAGCGTTCTCATTCTCGCCAGCTGCGCCAACAACAATCCGCGTCTGACCGATCAACCGGAATATTCCCCTGACGGCAAGAAGAGCTACAGCCAGGAAACCCAGCTAAAAACCGGACGCCAAACGCCCGGCGAAGCCCTGGCGCAGGAAGACGCGTCGGTTTCGGTCTCACATCGCTAGTCAATTCACGGGCGCGGCGGTTCCACCAGCCACTCGTTAGGCAAGGTTGCGGGTGCGGCGGAGAGCCGCACTCCCGCGCCCCCGGGCTTCGCACGCAAAAAGCTTTACTTTTGACGCCGGTTTGGGATATCCGGTCTCCTCGATGAAAAAATCCCTCGCTGCCCCAGTTCTTCTCGCCGGCCTCCTCGTTTTTCCTGGGCTCCCTCGCGCGGAGGCGGACAATCTCCCGGAATATCGGCCAGCGCTGATCGCGAACACGAGACGTTCGCTGATTAACAGCATCGACATCCAATCACTTCTGAAACGCGGGCAGGGCAATGCCACCGTGATGTTTAGCTGTTTGGTCAGTCAACTGGGAATCTCCTTCGATGGGTTTTATTTTCGCGGGACGCCCGGCTCCGACAAGCTGGGCATGGAAGTCGCGCGGCGCTGCCACCTCGCCGAATACACCCCCGCCGTCTACAAGCACAACCTCGTTGATGTGTGGATCAACGGCACGGTGACGTTTGTCATCATTGAGGGAAAGCCGCATCTCCGGATCTACCTGAACCAGGAGAAGGATGATTTGCTCAAAGGTCGCGATTTCCTCGCCCCGCAATTTGTGATCAGCGCTGGTCACTCTAAATTCCGCGGCTTCCGTCCCCCCCTGAAAGCCTCCAATCACGAGGGCATCGCGGTGGCGGCGATCGAGGTCGATGCGAGCGGTAACGTCGTCCACTCCCATATCGCCTACGAGTACCCGTCAAAAATGGGCTTTGGAGAAGAAATCGCCGGCCGCATCCGCGATGCCGTCTTCATTCCCGGGTTTCGCGACGGACATCCGGTGGATTCTCATATCGACTGGCCGGTGATCTATCGCTTGCCCGGCTCGCACCCGATCAAGACCGGTTAGCCGCCACCCGCCGAGCCGCGCATTTCCCGTTGCAGCGACGAACTCCTTTGCATGCGTGCAATCTGGAAAGGCAGTATCAGCTTCGGTCTCGTCAATATTCCCATCGCGCTCTATCCCGCGACGCGGCGGGAGGATCTCAAATTCCGCCTCCTCCGCGGAAGCGACCTGAGCCCGGTAAATTATCAGCGCGTGGCCGAGAAAGACGGCCAGGAAGTGCCGTGGGGCGAGATCGTGAAAGGCTACGAATATGAGAAGGGGAAGTTCGTCGTCCTGAGCGAGAAGGACTTTCAACGGGTCGATCTCGAGGCGACGCAGACCGTCGACATCCAGGATTTCGTCGACGTCGCGGAGATCGACCCGATGTATTTCTACAAACCCTACTACCTCGAGCCGCAAAAAGGCGGCGATAAAGCCTACGTTCTCCTCCGCGACGTCCTCGAGAAGACGAACAAGGTCGGCATCGCCAAAGTGATCATCAAGACCCGGCAATACCTTGCCGGGGTGAAGGCGCTCAAGCACGCGCTCGTGCTCGAGCTGATGCATTTCGCCGAGGAGCTCTCCGATGCGGAAACGCTCAACGTCCCGAAGAAGCTCGAACCTGCAAAGCGGGAGATCGACATGGCGAAGGCATTGGTCGAGAGCATGACCGCGAAATGGAGTCCGGATAAATATAAGGACGACTACCGCGATGCGCTGCTCGACGTCATCGAGGAGAAGGTGGAAGCCGGCGGGGAAGAGATCGAGGAGAAACCGAAGGCGAAGAAACAGTCGTCGAAGGTGATCGACCTGGTCGCGGTGCTCCAGCAGAGCCTGCAAAAAGCCGAAGGCGGCAAAAAGAAAAAGAGCGCAAGCAAGCGGACCAAGGCGGCGAGCAAGAAGGCTGCCTGACGGAATACATCGGCCTGTCGTCAACTCTCGCTTCCGCGCAGCACGAGCGTCCGCTGGCGTCCGTCCACTGCCTCACTGGCGCCACCAGCTTGAACCGGGCGTCCGGTTTCCTCCTCCGCCGTAGCACACGCATCCTGCATATGGGGCCACCGGGCGTCTCGCCCGGTGATTAATTTATCTTCGTGCCGATCGCGACCTTGATCATGGGCCGCGCACGAAGGGCCATGGCGCGCGGCGCACCAGGCGCCGCCGACTCGTTAGGCGATTTCCGCCAAAGCCGCCGTGACCGCGGCCGGCAGCTTGCGCGGCCCGTTGCCACCCAGTTGCGCATCCACCGTTTCCAGCCTCCGGATCAGATCAAGCACCTCGCGCCGTGCCATCGGTCCGCCCGCGGCCGCGCAAAAATGGGTGCGACAACCAAACGGTCGATCCGCATACACCAGGCAACGGCCCGTCGCGCGGTCGAGCAGGGGACACGCTCCGTCGCTGGGTTGGGGCAGACTCTTCCGGCCCGTCGCCCGCCAGGCGCGGGCGGCGACGAGCGCTTCGCCCTTCGTCAGATTAGGCGTCAGACCAGTGAGTCTGAACTGACAGCATTCCGTCAACCGGGTACAGGTGCGTTCCACTGGCCGTGCGGCCAGATCGGCGTAGATCTCGCGCACTTTACCGACCGCTTCCAGCAACGGTTGTTGGCGACTACATCTCGTTTGATTCATCATAATAGCTCGCGCTGGAGGGTGGTCCTACTATGCGCAGTTCGCAAACTTGGCCGCCGATCCCGGTCGCGAGAATCGTCGCGGAATCGGGACGAGAAAATCCCGAGATCGATCGAATGGAATTCACCAAGCCTAAGTAAATAAGTATCTAAACTTTTGGTGTTGTGCATTCGAGACGTTTCGCAATTCCGCTGGCACGCGGCTTGCAATACACTCGGCGTCGTTGAGTCCTGCACCGCCCTTTCGGCGGTTCGCCTCCGCCTTCAACGCCACTCAGCCAACCTCAACTCCTTAGCCGGTAGCTTGCTATCCGGGGCCTCAAAGCCTATTGCTTCAGTCTGTCCATATGACCAAACAACTCCTAGCCATCACTCTCAGCCTGCTCTCCGCCGCGTCGTTGCGTGCGCAATCCGAGCCGGGTTCCTCGCCGGCCGCCGGCACAGCCAAGCCAGCGACGGTGCATGATGCCGCGCACCCGGCAGACACCAACAACCCACCGCCGATCGCCGCGACCCCGAAGGCCGTCGCCGATACCGGCGCGCAGCCGCAGATCGACAAGAATCCGCCGCCGCTCGACACCAAGAACATGGACACCTCGGTGAAACCCGGGGACGACTTCTACCAGTACGCCAACGGCACCTGGCTGAAGAACAACCCCGTGCCGCCGGAATATTCGCGCTGGGGCAGCTTCAACGAGCTGGTCGAGAAAAATAACGACGCGCTCCACGAGATCGCTGACAAAGCCGCCGGCCTCGCCCAGGGCGAAGAGAGCAAACCGAAGCTGGAGCAGGCCGCGACCGCCGACATCCAGAAAGTCGGCGACTTCTACGCCAGCGGGATGAACGAGGCAGAGATCAACGCTGCCGGCGTGAAGCCGCTGCAGGACGAGATGGATAGGATCGCCGCGCTCAAGACCACCGACGACCTCACGAAAGAGATCGCCCACCTTCACGGCATGGGTGTGACCGCGCTCTTCGGGTTCACTTCCGGCCAGGACGACAAGAACAGCACCATGGTTATCGCCCAAGCCTACCAGGGCGGGCTCGGGCTCCCGGATCGCGATTACTACACGAAAGACGACGACGCTTCGAAAAAGATTCGCGACCAGTATGTCACGCATGTCACCAAGGTCTTCACCCTCCTCGGCGATTCCGCCGACGCTGCCGCGAAGAATGCTAAGACCGTACTCGCTGTCGAGACCTCGCTCGCCAAGCCCGCGCGCACCCGCGTCGAGCTGCGTGACCCGCAGAAGAACTACAACAAGATGAGCCAGGCCGAGCTGCAGAAACTCATGCCTGACTTCAAATGGGATGAATACCTCAAAGAACTCGATATCGCCGCGCTCGGCGACGTCAATGTAGGTCAGCCCGACTTCTTCAAGGCCGCCAACGATGTCTTTAAGACTGTCTCCGTCGATGACTGGAAGACCTATCTCCGCTGGCACCTTCTGCATGACACCGCGCCGGTTCTTTCGCAGGACTTCGTCGATTCCAATTTCGACTTCTTTAATAAGACCCTCACCGGCGCGCAGAAGCTGAAACCTCGCTGGAAACGCGTGGTCAGCACGACCGACAACCAGATCGGCGAAGCCCTCGGCAAACTCTATGTCGCCGATCATTTCCCGCCCGACGCCAAGAAGCGCGCCCTCGAGATGGTGAATAACCTGAAGGACGCCTTGGCCGACCGGATCAACGCCTCCGATTGGATGGACGCCACGACCAAGAAAGAAGCGCTCAAGAAACTGGCCGCTTTCACGGTGAAGATCGGTTACCCGGATAAGTGGCGCGATTACTCCCTGCTCAAGGTCGATCGCGGTCCTTATGTCATGAACGTCCTCCGCGGCGATGAGTTTGAGACAAATCGCGAACTCAAGAAGATCGGCAAACCCGTGGACCGCAGCGAGTGGGGGATGACTCCCCCGACCGTCAACGCCTACTACAACCCGAACATGAACGAGATCGTGTTTCCGGCCGGCATCCTGCAACCGCCCTTCTTTAACCCCGATGCCGACGACGCGGTAAATTACGGTGGGATCGGCGCCGTCATCGGCCATGAGATGACTCATGGCTTTGACGACCAGGGCCGGCAGTACGACCCAGTCGGCAACTTGCGTGATTGGTGGACGCCGGGATCCGCGAAAGCCTACACCGACCGCTCAAAAGCGATCGTCGCGCAATACGCCGCCTACGAGCCGCTCCCCGGCCTGCACATCAACGGCGAGCTCACCCAAGGCGAGAACATCGCCGATAACGGCGGCCTCAAGATCGCCTACGCCGCCTTCCAGAAAGCGCTCGCCAAACATCCCGAGGAAGCCAACAAAAAGATCGACGGCTTCACGCCCGACCAGCGATTCTTTCTCGCCTGGGCACAAATCTGGCGCGCCAACCAGCGCGACGAAGAGCTGAAACTGCGGCTCAACACCGACCCGCATTCCCCGGGCCACTTCCGCTGCAACGGCCCGCTCTCGAACATGCCGGAATTCCAGAAAGCGTTCGACCTGCCGGCCGACAGCAAGATGGTCCGCCAGGATCGCACCGCTATCTGGTAGAGTGTCGGCTAGCTCTTAGCCGCCGGTTATTAGTTAGTCCTTCCTGGCTGATAGCTAGCAGAGATTAAAGCAAGCCGCCGTCCGCGACGAAAACCGTGGGCGGCGGCTTTTTCTTTCCTCCCCGCGGAGCAACAGTGGCGCGCCCGCAACTGGGGCACAAACGACACCTTGGCCGCCTCTATGCCATTCGTCTCAAGATCGCCAAAGACCCCGTCCGCGGCGAAGGATAGGCCTCAGATCGCCTTTTAGAGCCGCTAAAGGGCAAATGTAGGCCCAGGATCCACCGCCCGCGCCGCCAAAAGACGAGTCGAGGCCCAACATCGGCATTTAGAGCCGCCGCAAGGCGAAGTGAGGCCTCACATCGACATTTGGAGCCGCGGGGAGGCGGAGTGAAGCCGTCAGATCGGCGTTTGGAGCCGCTCGAAGGCGTCCTGACGCTTCAGCTTAAGCTTCCTAGCCTTCCGTGGTAATTCTGGGTGGAAGCGGCCACCCCCCGCGACGCGCCAGGTCCATTGAGAAATCCACGATCTCGGGCGCACTCATCTCTCGCGGATGCCGCCAATGGTAGGGCATGCTTCCAGCTTGCGTCTGCGCTCTCTCTGCATGAAAGCGAATAAAACGCGCGACCGAGAGTCTCGGGCGGACCCGGCCAGTGCGCAGGCGCCAGAGGTCGACCGCGAGCTGGCGGGCCACCGCTACGGCCCCGGTGGCCAGGCCCCTTTGCCTAACAAGTGGCGCCATTTGCTGAGGGCGCGATAATGCGGCTGGAAGCGAACCAGCCGCCAGGCGGTCTCGACCAGAGAAGCTCTGAGCCGTGGGTGGCGTGTTTGACTAACAAAGCGAGACAGCCGACCTGCAAGGCGACCATGAAGACCAGCATCGCGGCTTAGCAAGACCAGCTTCGCAGCAAGTTCAATCAGCACTGCGGCAAGGCAGACAGAAATCCGGCAGATCCGACCAGGATCATCGCTAGTCAATGCCGGTGAAATCCTCTCAGAGGGCGTCTAAAAACTACTTAAAGAAAGAGATTCATCCACCGATTACACAGATTCACGCAGATGACTCGGTGGATGCTATCCTGCCGCCTTTTATGAAGCTCGATCCCTCCTATCCGGCCCTAGCATCAGACTTCCTGGCAACGCACCGCTCGACGCTGCATGATGACCGATTGGAGGTGGAGCTGATCCGCATCCAGCATATCTCCGCAAACGTCGCCTCTTTGGCGAACAAGCGCGTGCTCGATCTCGGATGCGGCTCGGCGAAAAACAAGGACAGCCATTGGAATCCGATCGTCCGCTTGGGGCAGCGGTGGAGGAAACCGAAAGAGTTTGCAAGGTTCCAGCCGTGGTACTGCAGAATCCTGCAGGAGGCAGGAGCGCAACCGGTGGGTATCGACATCCAGAGCAATGCGGGAGAACGATTCGAATCCCATATCATAGATCTGTCGGATCCGAGAGCGCTTGAACGGTTTCCCGATGAAAGTTTTCATCACGCGAACAACTACTTTTTCACGGTGCCGAAAGACAGCGTGTATGCGCGGTCCGGAACGTCGCCCAGTATCTGGCTTTTTCTCGCGTGGAAACACAGGTTGGACAACTACAACCTGGCGAAGGAACGAGGGATTCCGCTTGAGGATATTCCGAAATTTTATGAACGCGAGAACTGGAAACGGATGTGGACCATCAACGACGGGATTTTTCTCCAGGTCCAGCGCCTGTTGAAAGAGGGTGGCGTCTACACGCTTGCGGAATTCGCCTATCGGAAGAAGAAAGGGGTCCTCGTGCGGGAGAAGCAAATCCCGCAGTCACGCAAAGTTTTTCAGCCGCTCACATGATGCCGTGATCGGTGTTTACGATGACGCTGGCAGTGTGATCGAAACACACGAACAAGGCGGCCGCGATTTTTATTGTGGATTTCGCGCGTTACGCCTGCGGTTTCCCATCTCGTCAGAGCTCTTTTCTACATTGGCAAACTACGCTCCGACGTGGCGGAAGTCGATTCCCACATCGTCAAACCGTTGTCCCATGTAGGGAACTTCGACTCCTACGTCACCTCGCATGCATGGCCAAATCTATTCACCGGGTTCGAGCGACCGTGTATACAATGGGCTCATATACTTTCTTAAATACCCCCGGCTTGAACCGGTATTGAATCAGAGCGCGCATAGCGGCAATATCTAGGATCTTCTCTCCGATACTTTTCGTTATAACGACCCCGCTTACTTTGCCGTCGTTGTTGATGCGCAGCTCAAAAATTCCCGCGCCTCCACGCGGCCACGCTTCTGGTGGATAACCGGGAAACGGTAACGCCACTGCATATCGGTTCAGGTCGGCTGCGGGAATTTCTTCGGTCTTTCCGTTGGCCCAGACGACACGGATCGTTGAGAGCTTCTGCGGTTCGGCAGAAACGCGGCCAGGGAAGGCGGCGACAATGAGGATGGCAAATACAACAAAGGAGAGAGCACATCGCATAAAAGGTGTGGGTTTCATGGACCTAACGAGATTTAGGCTGAGCGATCAAACATGTATCCGGTAGCGGAACGGTACTCGCAGATGGACAGTCACGGGACGCCCGTTCTTGCGAGCAGGCTCAAATTGCCATTTCTGCAACGCGAGGATAGCGTGGCTCGCATAGTAGGAATAATCCGCAGAGAGGACCTTAAAGTCGCGAGTTTTTCCTTGTTCGTCGATCGTGAACGAAATGACCGCACTGCCCGACTTAAGTTGATACAATTGGGTAATTGGATAAATAGGAGCTTCGCCGCGAATCAGCTTTGGCGGAGTGTCAAAAGGGAGCGGACGATCCCACTGCATTTGCCAGGATAAGGGAATCTGTTCGTGGGGCCGGAGTCCACTGCTGATCTGGTTCTGGCACCCCCCCAGCACGCCGACAGCGATTGCCGAAACAACTGAATGCGATATCAACTTTCTCATAGGCCTAACGAGAACCAGATGAGCGACGGCGGACGAGACCGCGCGTCGCTCGGAGTGGAAGTGTGGAGATCATCTCAAAGGTGGGGCGTACAGCGGTCCGCCGTTCGCTCCATCGCATGGTTAGGCCTTTTGCGTGGCAACTCCCAGCGCCAGATCAGACCATCTTCGGGGTGCATGACCTCTCCTACAAGCTTAAAGCCGCACTTCTCGAGAACCTTAGTCGAGGCGTTGTGCTCGGGTAGCGTATGCGCTCGAAGCGTACTTACGCCACCACTGGCTACCGCACGCGCGATGAGCATTTGAGCGGCCTCAGACGCATAGCCGCGTCCGCGGTATGCGGGGACAACGCCGTAAGAAATCTCGACCGCGCCATCGACTGGTGGGCCACCATAGCTGCATAAGCCGATAACCAGATTATCTGCAAGGTGGAAAACACCAAACCCATCTCTCCACGGATCACCGCGGGTCGAGGAATTCAGTCGCTCTACGAAAGCTTGCGATACTTCGGGCCCTGCGAGAAAGTCTCTGACTCCATCAGCAACTCGGCTACCAAATTGCTGTTCGTAAGCACCTGAGCCTTGGAGAAGCGCTCGGAGGTGCTGCAGCGTGTGAGGGATCAGCCGGATATTGTCGCCTTGCATGATTAAGCGCCTCCGTAAGGGCCTAACGAGAACAAGAGCAGCCACCGCTGGCGAGGGCGCGCGCGGTGGCGGGTGAAGAGGCTGGAGTCACGAGAAGCTTGAGCGTACGCCGGCCAGGGGTTGGCTGCATCGCTTGGTTAGGTGTTCGTCTGCGATCTTGTTGCGATGGTCGCGCCAGAGAAATGCCCAGGAGATCGGGATGGCGAGCATGATCGCGTTGTTGATCCCATAGAACCACTCGACAGCCGGTGGGCGGATAAACGAGCCCGGAGCGATTACGGAAAGAAGACAATGAACCAACATCCCAAGGCCGACGATGCCAAAAAGTATGCCGGCGAAGATGGAGATGAGCAACGGGAGCGACACGAAAAAGGGTCGATTATGAATCAGCATGACTATGCAGGGCACGGTTGTGCCGAGAGCGAGCACCAACAAGATAGCGTATTGAATCCGGTAAGACAGAAGCGCAATCGGCCACATGACGACGGTCGCGCCCACAAGGACAGACATCCATGTCGCGATCGAGAGGATGCTGGTTGCTCGCAACATACGTGGAATGCAATACACCTAACGAGAACAAGATCAGCCACCGCTGGCGAGGACGCGCGTCGCGGCGGGTGAAGAGGTGGGAGTTATGAGAATCTTGAGCGTACGCCGGCCAGCGGTTGGCTGCATCGCATGGTTAGATGCGTGCGTGGACGGAGACACCGCTAGCCGTGTCAATATTTCCTGCGCCATCGTCACTCGTGCGGCGATGGGGTAGCTTTTGTTGGCCAACAAAACGACGCCGATCTTTCCGGCGGGAACGAAGGCCACATAGGCCGAGAATCCGTTGGTCGATCCTGTCTTGTTGATCAGAACGTCATCTCGTGGCGGCGACGGAGGATCGAGCTTGACCGCCGGATTGGCCTTCAACATAACTTCGACCGAGTTGCCTGCCAGCAGATCTTTCAATGCCACCGGATGATGATATTGCTCCCAGATTAGGTCCTGAGTCATGGCGCCGATCCGGTAGTAGCCGGTGTGCGTGTCGGTGGCCGCACGCTGCCACTTTTCGTCGAGCGCGAGCATCCCCATGTTGGCCTCGACGAATCGCAGCAGGTCACCGGCTGTCGTCCTCACGCCGTACGCTTCGGCAGCGAAGACCCCGGATCCCATGCGGATGGGAACGTCCTTGTCCGTGTAGCCTTGGGCGTAATCGTCCATCCGGGCGGTGGGAACATTGAGATACGTGTTTTTAAGGCCCAGCGCCGGGAAGAGTTTGCCTTCCATCAGCTCGACGAAACCCTCGTTTAGACTCTTCGTCGTGATTCTGCCGAGCAGTCCAACGCCCAGGTTGGTGTAGGTCCGGTACGTCCCGGGAGCGTAGGGCGGCTTCCAGTTTTGGAAGTACCGCATGAGTTGATCGTCGTTCGTGATGTCGTCGGGCACCTGCAAGGGCAGGCCGCCCGACGTGTGCGTGCCGAGGTTGAGCAGGCTCACCCTATCGAAGTGGCTGCCTTGCAAGGATGGGAAATACTTGCTCGCGCTATCCGAGAGCGAGACTTGGCCGCTGACCTGCGCGTAACAGGCGAGGGTCGCGGTAAACGTCTTGCTGACCGAGCCGATCTCGAAAATCGTGCTGCTCTCGACAGGCTGGCCGGTCGCCCTGGAAGCCACGCCGTAGTCAAAGACATAGCTCTGCCCGTTGAGCACGATGCCCACCGCCATGCCGGGGATACCATAACGCTCCATGACCGGCCGGATGGCTTGCGCGACGATCTTCTCGACCTTTGTCTTCACGTCGTCAGCCGCAGACGTGGCGACGGATGTCGCCCATAGCAAAAGAAAGACGAGGAACGGCTTTTGCATCTAACAAGAACAAGATCAGCCACGCCTACCGGGAGCGGGCGTGACACGCAGAGAAAAGGTTGTGGCCATCGAAAACGTGGGCCGTACATCAGGTAGGCGTTGGCTGCATCGCATGGTTAGGCTTCTCAGCACATCACCAAAAACCCGGAATCAAGCGCGCGCTTTCTCTGATATAATTCCGATACTCATCCCCCAACGCTTCCGCCAGTCGCCTATCCTCGACGACGCAGAGCCAGACAAAGACGGCGCTAGTCGGAATGCTCAGGATAAGAAGACCGAACCAGCTTCCCATCAGTAAGGCAAGGCCCAGGTAAAGCAAAATGAACGCAAGATAGGCTGGGTGGCGGACAAACCGATACGGGCCGTCCCGGATAACGACGTGCCCCTCCTGCTTGACGACGCCGATCGTGAAATAACGACCCAGCGTCCGCCGCGACCAATAGCGCAGACAGAGCCCGAGCACGCAGAGCAAAAACCCCGTTACGTTGATTACGCCCCCCAGACGTAGACCGCCAAAAATCTTCATCGTCGCCGTGGAAATACCAATAGCGATGGCGGGCAGCCAGATCGCGGCCCACTCCAGCCGCCGGCTGAATGGGTCCGACGCCGCCATGGTAGAGACGGGCTTGATCAGAACGAATTCTTCGAGCGCGAACCCGATGAGAATGATCCAAAGGGCAATCGTGATGTAGGTCATCGTGCGTGGGTCTGCGGACGAATTTCAGTGCCTAACGAGACCAAGATCAGCCACCGCTGGCGAGGGCGCGCGCGGCGACGGGAGTTGAGGTTGGAGTCATGGAAATCTTGAGCGTACGCCGGCCAGTGGTTGGCTGCATCGCTTGGTTAGATCGGTTCGTCTACGATCATCGGTGCGGTCGGAACAAATAACATAACAAGATGAAATAGCGGACCAGCGTCTGGAAGCAAACCTAAGATGACCCACCACCCACTCCAGCCCGCATCGTGCACTCGCGGCAAAAGCACAAAGAAGAGTGAATAGACACCGATGATAAACGCACCGACACAAATGGCGAGAAGTCGGAGGCTCGCAACCATAGGATCGTGGGATGATGCGAGGCTCAGAAGCGACCAAAGGCAAGCGTCCGCGGTAACAATGCGAACGAGGAACGGAATGCGATGGAGCCGCTTGGGGAATACGAGTTCTTCGAAGCGGTCCATCTGCTAGATCTAACGAGAACAAGATCAGCCACCGCTGGCGAGGGCGCGCGTGGCGGCGGGATGGGAGGTTTGAGTCATGGGAAACTGGAGCGTACGCCGGCCAGCGGTTGGCTGCATCGCTTGGTTAGACCTGTTGGAGAGAAGTGGCTGCCGTTTCCCCTTTTGGCAACTTATCATTGCAATGCTTTTAGGAAGTGGGTGGAATCCGAGACCCATCCGAGTAAGACCTCAGCCGTCAAGAGGGAAGCGTCATGATTACTCCTTGGTAGAGTCGATCCAATCGGCTCACTCATGCAATCCTTCAACAGCACACAAAGATAGTCTCTGAACATCGCGTCCCGCACGGTCGAGTCGACGCAGATGCTGGTCGTGACGCCGGTCATAATAAGATGTTTGATGCCGAGCTTCTTGAGGGTGTCATCCAGATCGGTTTGGTAGAAGCCGCTAAATCGGGTCTTGTAAATGGTAATATCGTCCGCTTGCGGCTTAAGCTCGTTGACTATGTCAGTATTCCAGGTGTCGCGAATAAGAATCCGGCTTTCGCGGCCATCAGGCGCGCGGATCGTTTGGCCAACTCCCATTTGTAGGTGCCGCGTCCGGTTCACTGAGTCCGGTGTGCCGAGGTCTGAGAGGTCCGGGTGATAGCCCATCTTCAGGTAAATGATCTTCATCCCTGCCGTACGCGCGGCCGACAAAACTTTTGCAATGGGAGCAACTACCTTCTGCGCCCCAGAAATATCGACGCCGGCCCGATCAAACATTCCTCCTTTGGCGGCAAAGTCGTTCTCCATATCAACGACGATCACCGCCGTCTTGCCCAGATCCATTGCGATCGACTCCGGTTTCGCATCGACGGTGACAACGAGGCTCTTGGCGGCGGAGGCGTCTGCGTGTAGTTCCCTCACAAGCACAGTTCCGAGCAAGGCGATGAGAATTAGTTCTGGTGTGGAAGTTTTCATATGTGGCGCTGTTATAATGGACTCGCAATTTAGCGGTAGCGTGGCAAAGGTCTAACGAGACACAAGATCAGCGACCGCTGACGAGGGCGCACATGGTGGCGGGAGTTGACGTTGGAGTCATAGGAATCTTGCGCGTACGTCGGCCGGTGGTTGGCTGCATCGCCTGGTTAGACGTTACGTGCGTTAGCATACGACCGTAAATGGTTTCGTGCTGGCAGCAACAAGTTGGTTCCCCTTGTCGTCTTCGAGCAGCAGCAGGTGAACCCCCTTCTTTTTGGCAGCCGCCTTGACCGCTTTCATGCCGCCGCCGCGTGTTTCGATCGATGAACGCTTCCGCTGACTCATCGTGTTCGAACCGTCGGCGACGGATGTGAGCCATTCATCAGTCCACTTGTGTGCGGGTTTACTCATAGCTTTCTTCGTCTAACGAGAACAAGATCAGCCACCGCTGGCGAGAGCGCACGTGGCGGCGGGTGAAGAGGTTGGAGTCATGGAAAGCTTGAGCGTACGCCGGCCAGTGGTTGGCTGCATCGCTTGGTTAGATGCTTTGGCGTCGTCGCTAACACAGGCGGCAGTGCTGTATGGGACAGAACCTCCGGACCGACGCGAAAACAACATGACGGATGCGGTCGATGCCAAGCAGGACCAGCGGCACAATCGCCAGCAGCGCGACAACATCCCAGGTGCAGAACAAACCGACCCGATAAAACGGCATGTACCGCCACAAGCCGTGTCGATCGATCACGGTCTCTTCGAAAATGACCCAGGAATTGAAGAACGTGGCGGCAATGGCAAGCTTTGCGATCCACGCGAGTTTGATTGTTGGTGGTGGTTCTTTCATGTGCTTAGATTAGCTATCGGCGGAGTCGCTCCATCTAACGAGAACAAGATCAGCCACCACTGGCGAGGGCGCGCGTGGCGGCGGGAGAAAAGGTTGGAGTCATGGAAAAATTGAGCGTACGCCGGCCAGTGGTTGGCTGCATCGCATGGTTAGGCCTTTGTTGGAGTTTCACGAGATGACTTCCGATAAAGTAAATAGACCCAAAGCGAGTTCCATGCGCCAACGATGAGTAGCGAGAACAAAAGAACTTGCGGAGTGGTCAAACGACCAGAAAGGCCCTGCCCAAAGGAGATGGCGCCGTAGAAGGTGCTAATCGCAAGCACGATCACAGCGCACTTGCGCCCCCAAGCCCGCTGACGAAGGACGGCGATCCCAGCAACGACGAACGCGGCATTGAGAATGACTTCTCGGGTATAATGACCAGCGCGCATTGACATGGACTGAGCCAAGAATTTGTGATTAGGAGCGAAAAAGAGAAGCGGGATGCTTGCGGCCCCGGCAACGATGAGATAGATCGCCGCGATCTTCGCGGTCAAAGTGACAGGGCGAGGGCTCTCAAGCGTTGCGTCCGGCTGCGAGTTCATTGAGCCTAACGAGAACAAGATCAGCCACCGCTGGCGAGGGCGCGCATGGCGGCGGGTGAGGAGGTTGGAGTCATGGGAAACTTGAGCGTACGCCGGCAAGGGGTTGGCTGCATCGCCTGGTTAGACGTTCGTGCCACCAGAATGTCGGCGAAGCTCATGGTAATCGGGGCTGAAAATGACCAAGGTGAGAATGCCAAGAAACATTCCACACGCCAGCCCTGCGATGTGATCAAGCCTCCACAGCCACACGCGACCAAGCTGCGCATGAAATAATGAAGTGAGGAAACTCAACCCGCTCCAAAGGACGGCAAGCGAAGTTCCAAGAAGGAGTGCTCGGCGAATCCAAGGCGGGCCAGACCAATACCGGGCCTCGTAGGGAAGCGGTATGGTCAAGAACCGCAGGGCTCCAAGGAAGCAGAGGAGATAAACTATCTCAGGAAGTGTCATGCGTAGCGTCTAACGAGAACAAGATCAGCCACCGCTGGCGAGAGCGCGCGTGGTGGCGGGAGCAGAGGTTGAAGTCATGGAAAACTTGAGCGTGCGCCGGCCAGCGGTTGGCCGCATCGCCTGGTTAGGTCTTTGCGGGTTCGCCTGCACTGGAATCTTCCCGGAGAAGTCGAATGAACTCCAAGATGGGAGCCTCCTGAGAGGCGCGATATGAGGGTTCTTTGTGATGGATGTCCGCATCTGTGAAGTAATGGTATAGCCGATGAGGCACGACGGACGCAACATCCGAAAAGCGCTCGCGGAGTCGTCGCTGCGTGGCTTCGGTAGCGGCATACCACGAAGCAACGTCTTCATCTGTGGTCGTCGGCAAGAGAGTGATGCGCTCCAGCTCATCGGCCAAAAAGAGGCGATCGGCGATCGGGATTGAATACGCGATCACTCTCGGATCACGAGGCCGCCTGACGCAGACGAACAACACGACAGCGATAACCGCGACGGCTACTGGAACGACGATGCTCAAGGACCTAACGAGAACAAGATGAGCGACGGCGGACGAGAGCGCGCATCGATCGGAGTGGAAGTGTGGAAGTCATCTCAAAAGTGGAGCGTACAACGGTCCGCTGTTCGCTCCATCGCATGGTTAGACCTTTTCGCTCTTGCTAGTCCAACTCTCACCACCCCCCGGGAGATGAATGGGAACTGTGAATTTCAAAGTGCTATGAATCTGGTTGGAGTCTTTCAGATCGCCTTGTACTCCCGCTCCAAAAATCCCGCTAAAGACACCAATCTTGGCGCCAGTCGACGCGGAGTTGTCGGCCACTACCTGCAGTTCGAAGCTAACGGCTTGAAGGTGGCTAACGCGGTGCTCGACACTCGTAAAAGTGCGACTTACGTCGGAAGGAGCAATACTTCCGACTGGGGCTTCACTCTGCGCGTCCGATACGCCGCCGATGATGTCCAGCAAGGCTTGCTTGATGAACAGCCGCAGATCGACGGCAGAAAACGACGATGTGGAGTCGGTCATAGGTCTAACGAGAACAAGATCAGCCACCGCTGGCGAGAGCGCGCGTGGCGGCGGGATGTGAGGTTGAAGTCATGGGAATCTTGAGCGTACGCCGGTCAGCGGTTGGCTGCATCGCATGGTTAGACCTTCGTGTCCGCGGGCAGACTGATCGCCCGCACAGAGGCAATGAAACCCACAGCGATCAAGGTTACACGAAACCAATCCCAGACGATCCAGCGATGGGCCAGCTGTGCTAATTCAGCGTCTGTGTGACTGATCCTGCCTTTAGCGCTTCCGTAAAGCTCGTGAATCATGGACCAGAAGATCGTGGGTGTGATGGCCCAGATGATGAGAAACATGATGACCCCGACCCAGAGCCACAAACGGATCTCAAGTGGTGACCGCCAACCACTGATGAGGGCGCCGAGAATGCCAAGCCCCATGACAGCGGACAGCGGTTGGAAGAAATCGCCCGGATTCATCGGGAATCGTGGACCATACGGCAAGAGGGCAAACGACCCAGGTGGCGACGCGCTCCACGCGCCGGCCACGACGAGAAGGTCAAACAGCTTGGCTCCAAGACCAATGCCCCAACCAATCACCGAGGCCCACAGGAAGAATCGCATCAATCGCATGGCAACGCTCATAGGTCTAACGAGAACAAGATCAGCCACCGCTGGCGAGAGCGCGCGTGGCGGCGGGAGAAGAGGTTTGAGTCATAAGAAACTTTGCCGTACGCCGGCCAGTGGTTGGCTGCATCGCTTGGTTAGGCCTTTTCGCGTGGTAGTCACGGTCTGCGACGGGTGTGATGACGAATGTATCCGATGAATAGATACGCGGCGATGCAAAAGCAGAGGAGGCCGACAATGTATCCTGTCGTGGGAGTGATCCACCCGGCACCATACTCCGTACTAATAACATCATGACGCAGCGTCGCGCTGCGGCCGGCGAAAAAGAGCCAAAGCGAAAATAACAGAAACACTGTGCCGCCAAAGAGCGAAGACTTCGCGAACTTTTCAGAGGGCGTGGTCACTAGGCCTAACGAGAACAAGATCAGCCACCGCTGGCGAGGGCGCGCGTGGCGGCGGGAGAAAAGGTTGGAGTCATGGACATCTTGGGCGTACGCCGGCCAGCGGTTGGCTGCATCGCATGGTTAGATGGTTGAGTTCGCGGGCGACGTTGCACCGGATAGTGATGCAGAATAGCATAGGTCGACGGATATCCAGCTGCGATGCGATGGAGATCGATAAACTGCCGGATAGCCCACTTCGTCCTTGGCGGCTGGTGCGACACCAGAGACGCGAAGCGAACGTCCCCGACGAACCTAAGATACGAGTTCATTTGCGACCAGAGAATCTCGGAATGCTCTGTATCAAAGTCAGGATCGGAAGCGAGCTCTCGCGCCGTGTGAAAGGCCGACTCAATGTCCGCATCGCTCAAATGCGTAACTTCGGAGCGATCTCCCAAGCCCGCTCCAGCTGAGCACGAGGCCATAAGCGACGCCGTCGCGAGCATCAGGAGGCTGAATCTCAGTGTTGCATATGTGCGGCGCGTTATCATCTAACGAGAACAAGATCAGCCACCTCTGGCGAGAGCGCGCGTGGCGGCGGGAGAAGAGGTTGAAGTCATGGGAAACTTGGGCGTACGCCGGCCAGTGGTTGGCTGCATCGCTTGGTTAGGTCTTTGGAACAGCACTGGAGACGGCACCTTTGTTCTTTTCTGTACACTCTGCGTCAAGATAAAAGCGATGCTTCTCTAGATCATAATAGCAAT
>JBBSED010000021.1:0-59923 GCA_038240025.1 Chthoniobacterales bacterium | reverse complement strand
TATGGGGTTCAAGAGGTCGCGAGTTCGAATCTCGCCGGCCCGATTTCTAAATATTTCACTTTAAGATGGTTACGTTTCATTTCAGCTTGTGTGAAGATTTTGGTGGTAGCCCTTTTTGGTAGCCTTTCGCTTTTCGGTGCGCCCGGAACCGAGATCCAAATGAATTGGAAGCGCTTCGACAGAGAGCCTTAGGAAATTTGAATATTCGGTCATGAGGCTCCTCAAGGCTTAGTTCGAAAGTTGCGTCTTGCCAAAAGCCGGCACGTGTTCGCAACCGGCGCTGACTTCATCCCTTGCGGATGATCGCCGCGCTCGAAAAAGGCGTCGAGGGTTCAGCCAGTGACACAAAGGAGCAGGCCGCGCGCGAACTCGCCTCGATGGTCGGCGCCCTGGTCCTCGCGCGGGCGAGCGATGCCGGCACTGCGAGAGAGGTTTTATTGGCGTGTCGGTAAGGTCTTTCCGCCTAACGAGTCCGCGAGGACGGGCACTTGCGGGAGCAGATGGTCAGCGCGGGGCGACGCGGAGGTGCTCAACCGAATTCTGCAGAGACTTCGAGGATTGACCATGGTGGGCTAACCCTCCGTTGAAATCGAGCAGGTCTAGCCAGGGTTCGCGTTATCGCGCGCAGCGGGCCGGGCAGCGCCACCAACCACAGCCTTGGTTTGAGGACGATCAGCCTCTCGCGAAAGCCGTTGGAGGGAGATTGCATGGGGCTGCGTTAGCTGTGAGCCGTTCATCATTTAAGGGCCAGGTCCCGGGTGTTCAGCGCGCTGTTACGATTGTGCCCGCATTCATCGCCTCTGCGATCAGAGCGAAGTCAGCCGGTTCGATTGAGAGAAGGCCGCGACGAAAGGCCGGTCCCCAGTGCGTACGCTCGCGAGTGAAGGAGAGCTGGTCTAGCAGCGGTTTGATCAGCGCCTTTTTCGCGCGGGCGTAATCGCGTGGGCGTAATAAATCTTGCGCCGGATTGAGCGCAATGTCCCTCCATCGCTGGCCTGCTCGGGATCGCCGGCACATACAATGCCGATCGCGGTGAAGGCTTGAACCGGATCGCCACTCCGCATCTGACTCCGTGGTGAATAATAGGCAACGCCGTCGCCGCGCTGCACTCGCCTGACGGCAGCGCTGCTACCGTGGCTGAATTGGCAAAAGCCGCCCACCACAGCCTTCCGCACATCTTCGTGCGAGGCGACCCCGATCCAGTAATGCTTCATGGCGTCAAATCGCGTGATCGATTCTTCATCCCGGCTCGCCTGCCCGACTAGCACGGGAAGTTTGCAGAGCATCACGATTTTGGGATGCTTGCGCCTACTGAGAAACGACGGTGCGATTAATTCGGTTGTGCGCTTCACGCCCTTCGGTCTCCAAGTTGTTTGCTACGATTTGCGTTCCGACGTGAAGCATTCGGCATCAAGCTTGAGATCGCAAAGGTGAGGTGGGCAAAAATTTTCGTGCGGCAGTGGCGACGGACGGCCGTGTCGCAAATTGTCACAAAATGATCGGCGAAAAGCGTTGACACCCTTTGCGGTTTTCCAGTTGCCTAAAGGTCATCGTGCGAGGCTGCTTCGCATTTTAAAAGCCCTTTTATCACTGTGTTCCTCGGCCCCATTGAACGATCAAGATGAGCCCTATCCATCAAAATCAGCGCGAGGAAGAAGTCGCAGGGGTTTGCGACGCGCGGAGAGGATCGGGCGAAAACGCGCCGACCAGGGTCGCCCTCGTTTGCGAGAGGAGCAACGCGATCGCCGAGTCGGTCGAAGCGTTGCTCGATTCAACGTCCGGTTTCGTTTGCCAGCGCTGCCAATATCACCCCGGTCTGGAACCAAAGACGCACCCGGGACGGCGGCGGATACGGTTCGATCCGGATGTGGTGGTGGTCACACTCGAGACGGCGCCGACGAGCGCGCTCGATGGATTATTTGCCTACCTACGAGGTGCCTTCGCCGGCTTGTCGGTCGTCGCGATTCCGGTGCAACCCGAAGGGGTCGATATCGTCCAGGCGCTTGAATTGGGCGCGAGGGATTTTCTGCTCCCGCCCCTGCGGGCGTCCGAGTTAATTCCGCGACTGCTGCGCCAGGCACAGGTAACGCGCCGCGAAGACATCCTGGTACACAGGCTTAAGACGGAAATCGGACTGCAGCAGATCATCGGCGAGAGCCCGCAACTGCTGGCCGAAATCCAGCGGGTGCCGCGCTTCGCCCGAAGCGATGCGACGGTCCTCATCTCGGGTGAATCGGGCACGGGCAAGGAAATTTTTGCGCGCGCGCTCCATCGGCTAAGCGCGCGAGCGGACCGATCGTTTGTGCCGGTGAATTGCGGAGCCATTCCCGAGCACCTGCTCGAGAGCGAGATCTTCGGGCACAAGCGCGGCGCCTTTACCGGAGCGCTGGCGGATTACGGCGGCCTGGTAGCCGAAGCGGAAGGCGGCACCCTTTTTCTCGATGAAATCGACGCTCTGAGCCGGCCGGCGCAGGTAAAGCTGCTGCGTTTTTTGCAGGAAGGTGAATACCGCGCGGTCGGCTCGCAGCAGACCGTGCGGGCGAACGTGCGGGTGGTGGCGGCGGCGAACGCCGATTTCCGCCGGATCGTGGGCGAAGGGAAGTTTCGCGAGGACCTCTTCTACCGGCTCAGCGTGCTCACCCTCGCGCTCCCGGCGCTGCGCGAACGGCGCGGCGACATCCTGCTGCTGACGCGCCATTTTCTCGACGAGCAAGCCGCCCTCGTGAAGGAAACGCCGAAAAATCTCTCGCTGGCTTCTCTCCATGGCCTGCTCACCCACACCTGGCCGGGGAACGTGCGCGAGCTGCAGAACGTCCTCACCCGCGCGGTCGTGCTCAGCGATCAGGAAACGATCGAGCCTGCCGACCTGGCGCTGCCGGAGTATGGCGCCAGCGCGGGCGACGATTCGTTCCGGACAATGAAAGCGCGCGTCGTCCATCGTTTCGAGCACGACTTTCTGGAGACCGCGCTGCGTTCTCACGGCGGCAACATCACCCACGCGGCCAAGGCGGTGAAAAAGAACCGGCGCGCGTTCTGGGAGTTGCTGCGCAAGCACGAGTTGCTCGAAGCGACGAAACGTTAGGCGCCGGTTCAGGTGGTCGTTGCGCCTTACGATTGTGAGTCCTTGCCGCCGACGCTCTTTTGCGCGGGCGGCGCCGGGACGGCGCGGGCGGGAGGCTCCTCGCAATTGAGATCAACGTCGAAGTTAAAAGGATCGAGCGCGTCACTCTTGGACTGCGCGTGGTCCTTCCGGGCGGTGGCAATTCCGTCGTGCAATTCCTTGATCTGAGCGTCGAAATCCCCCTGGCAAACCTTGAGATTGAAAGCCTTGCGGACGGTCCCGTCGTAAGTGTGAAAGGCGCGCACATGTCGTTGCTCGTGCGGCGAGAGCACGCCGGTAATCGCGCTCTGGACGCGATGCTGCTGACACGGTGTCAGATCGGGAAAATCATCTACGCTCGGCAGGCTAACTGTTGTTGTGACCTGAAACGTTGAAACGAGGATTCCCGTCGCCCGAACGCAATCGCCGTCCTCACATCCTTCACAGCCATGCGCCGGTCGGGTGCGGCCGTTTTGAGTTTCAAAGTCATTGCTGAAATCCGCATCCGTCTGGCCTTTCAGGCTGAGCCCGTAGGCCACCGAGTGAACGGTTGGGCCCGCGCCCGACACACTCGGCAGCGCGTCCGTTTCTTCCGGCTTCACCTCCGACGGCTGGCTGCTTCCGTTTTTGCCTAAAGAGCCTAAGACCGAACCAAAATTGCGCGCGTGGCTTTTCCCCGAGCCACTGAGGTAGAGCGGTAGTCCGGGACACGTGTTCTTCGTCGGCTGCCCCGGCCGAGAAGCATTACTCCGCATCAGCGATCTTCTCTGCTGAAGGTAAGCGGTTCGCATAAATCTTCTACTTGGAAGGGTTAACTTCGTGCAGTTCCCGCCGTCGTTTGGGATATAGGACGCGCCTGTCTGAGTGACCACGTTGTCACATCATTAACGATTTTTCATGGAATGGCCTGTATCCCGCGCTCGATGGCCCAGATTACATCACCCCAGCCGTGTCGCGTCACAAGGAATCTAAGTGCTTCTAGCATCGCGGGTGGAGTGGTTCCCAAATTCCGCGCTGCCCACCAGATGGAAGATTGCAACGCTCCCCATGCGCGATACGACTCCCCACGCTCGTCAAAAACCACCGCCGCTTCCGCGTGCGCGAGACCTCGATAGGCTTCTTCCTCGGTGATGAGTGCGGTGATTAGTCCAGCACTCACTGGGTCCGATCCCTCAATGCTTTCACTAAGGTCTAATGCCGTTGCGACGAGCGCGGCGGCCGCCGATGACTCTGCTGCATGCACGGACCAAGAAGGTTCAGAGGGAACGCCGGAATCGATTCCTGCATTCGCCTCGATAATGGACAGCATGGCCGGCATCGTCCGTGGTGTCGTTACCTTTCCGGACGTTTTCAATCGATGTGTCCAGCATAACACCCGTCGCTGCCATGGGCCGAAGAGGAGCAGATTGTCGGGGGTGGCCCAGACGTGGGCGACGCACGCATCGAGCCAGTCGGCATAGTGCGCGAACGCTTCGGACCGGTCGACCTTGCGGTTTAAGGCGCTGTGCGCAGCTTCGAACATCGCCTCTTTGCCGCTCACATACCGAAACGTATCCCGTGCGGTCGGATCGCGTGCCACCGCAGCGACAACTTCGAGAGTCTCATCCCTGCCGCCAAGAACAGTATGAAGCCGCAATGCATCGGCTTCGATTTCGCCCCATAGTTCACCTAGTGCCGAAGCGCCCTGGGGCGAATTGGATAGAATGCGTTGGACCAGAAACTGTGGAAGGAGCGTTCGCGCATCGCTGGAGATAGTCAGTCCTTGACCATCCTGTATGATGATCCCTTGCCAAGTTGTAAAGTCAGATTCCGGGGTGACCATCAAACCGACGGCATGCCGCCGCCCGGTCCATAGCGGGAGGATGCCGGGAAAGCCATCCGCTGCGAGCTTACGTGAAACCGACGGCGTTCCAGATCCTTCAAGGTCTAGAACCGGTTGACGGCCCAGACGTTCAACCGCTTGTAAAACGCCGCGCAGCCACGACTCAAGAGCACTCATTCGCTTCCCAGAGGTGGAAATGAAACTCGAATAGATTTACGAAACTGCGCCCAACTAGAGCCAAAATGACCGTCCAACGAACTGAGCGCCGCTTGGCGACCTTCAGGCGTACCGTCATTCGCGCGAGTCATTGCAGTAGTTATCGTGGCTTTGCCATTCTTATACCCGTGACTGACGCTGATATCGAGAATCTTATTGGTTCGGGCGACGACGCGGTCTTGTAGGAATCTTTCGGAAGATTCGTCGGCGTCCATGAACTCTTTTTCCGCCTCACTCAGGATTAGGTCGACGCCTCGTTCGGTACCCGGCGGCATGGAGTGCAGGTTTCGGAATTGCGGGTCGTTAATTGCGCGGTGGATATCAGCTAGGAAGAGCCGCCAACTTCGTATTTGAGGATTCACTGCAATGTATGACGCAATGGCGCCGATCTTCGTCTGCGTCCGGCGTTTAACCACGACGATTGCGCGGCCGCGCGGATTCTCTGCAATCGCGAGGAGGACTGGACCTGAACCTTCGATTGTATGTACGCCGCCGTCTTCGGTATGTGCTTCAGGACGTACGAGGATGGCGCTTAGCTTCTCGGCGGGTTCCTTCGCGACTCTTCCATTCTCTGTACTACGATCCTCGAATGCATCAGCCACCGCCTGCGCCGCGGGATCATTTTTCCATTCACCTTGTCGCAACTCGGTCACGATCTCACCGAGGAATTGTGAAATCCCCGACCCGAGACCTTTGGCCGGGACGTGGTGAGATTCTCCAGCAACATTTTTACACTCGTCGGGCCGCTTGACGACATGCAGCCCTGCCACAGGTTCAGGGAATGGAATGGCACCGTTTCCGGCGGCGTCATTCGGGCTGATACGTACGCTAAAGTTGAGGTTATGAACGCTTTGGTCTGTTTTCTGGTCCTTAAAAACGATGGATAATTTTACATGCTCCGCTGCCAGCAACGGGTTTCGCGCCGCCATAATATTTGCTGCCTCCTGTTCCTTCTCCGCCCTAAGCTGCGCGTAACTGGGTAGCTCACCAGTCGCGGGTCGCTGTAAAGTCGTGACCACATCGTGAACCGCCTGTTCGTGCGGCGTCCCTCTCATCTCGGATTTTTTGTCATCCGTCTCCCCCCCGAACAAGCCGCCGACGAACTTGCCTGCCGCCTTCACCAGCTTCACCGCTTGGTGAATCACCCAATCGATCGCCTCGTTGATCGGCGCCTGCGCTTTGTCGATGATCTTTCTGATCTCGCCGCTGATGTCGCCGAGGCCCAGGAGGCTGGCGAGGAATCCTATCGCGACCGGAATCGCGTTCGCGAGCGCGTCTTCGACGAACTGCGCCGCGACCGCGATATTCCCTTTCGCGATCGATGCCATCGAGTCGATCACCGCGTTGACGAGCGCGAGAATCTGCGATCCGCGCTCGATGAAGAACATCACGATGTCGTAGATCGCTTTGCACGCTTTGAAAAAGGCCGATGCCGGATTGAGCAGCCCGATCACCCAGGTAATGCCGGCGATGATCACCTTTTCCTCGACGAAGGTGAAGATGGCGTCGAGCACCATCGACTGAAGGTCGGCGAGCTTTTCCTTGATGAAACGCCAGAGCCCGGGGATGCCCTCGGTCAGGATCACTTGGAACACCTCGGCTGCCTGTTCCAGCCCGGCCACGATGGGCTCGCCGACGATGTTCACGGCGCGCGCGCGGAAGTTGGCGTAGGTGAGACCTAGCACTTGGAGCGCGATGCTGACGATGCCTTCGAGGTCGAGTGTTTCGGGCAGCTGAATGCCGGCGCCGCCCAGCGCGCCGAAAAGCCAGTCCAGCAGACCCTTTTTCAGATGGGCGCCGATGTTGCTCATGAAGTTCTCCAGGCCGAGCATGACGCCCGAGACCAAGTTCCCGAGGAAACCGATGGGATCCGAGATGATGTCAACGACTACGTCGGCCGCCTTCGCCAGGATGCTCAGTAGCATGTCCTTGAAGGCGAGGATCTTTTTGATCAGTCCGACAGTGGCGTCGTAGACGCGTTGCCAGAGCGACTTGTTCTCTTCGCGCAGCTTGTCCTCCATCGCGGACATCCGCTCGTAGGAGGCTTTGTATTGCTGCGCGAGCTTGTCGATGAGCGCATCGCGGCGCTGGTCTATTTCACCTTCGAGTGCGTCGAAGTCCGCCGAGACCGACTCGAGGGCCTCTTTCCCAAACGTCTGCACGCTGTCGTCGAGACCAGCGACGAAGACCTCGACCTGAGTGCGGCCCGCTGCCACGCGTTGCTTGGCGATTTTGAGCTTCGCGTCGACGCAGTCGGCCACCTTGTCGATGGCCTCGTCCACTCGACGCAAATAGGCTTGCCGCGCTCTGCCGAGCGAGTGCTCGATCAGCTGTTCCCAGTCGCTGCCCCACGTCGTGAGCCAGGTGCCGACGCCGCCCTTCTCGTCGTCGAAGACCTTCTCGTAGACCCGCTCCGCATCTGTCAGGCCGTCTTCAAAAACTTGGGCAGCTTCGTCGTCCATTTCCTGCAGGATCTTGTCGACGTCGATCTTGGTCTGATCTTTGATGCCGGTGACGACTTGGGTGATGCGCTTGCGCTCGCCCGCGTTCTTCGACTGTGTGGTCTTCTGCTGCGCAACGACCTTTCCCACCTGGGCGCCGCGCGTGCCGTGCATGCCGCCAAGGCCTCCGGCCAGTGCTGCCTGCGCCCCGTCGTGCGCCTTGTCCTGCACCTTGGCTTCCGCCGGGCGGTACTGTCCTTCCGCCTTGTTTTCATGCGTCTCGGCCGTGGAACGGGATTCGAGCGCGGCGCCAAAGGCTGGCTCGTTTCCCTTCTGGAGTTGCTCCTGAGTCACGCCGGCGTCGGCCATGGCGTTGTCCGTAGGAGCACGATCCGATGAGTAGTCGAGCTGCTCGGCCGAAAGTGGCGACGGAACGACGGCGGCTGCAGAAACTGGCGCTGGCGGCTGGCCCATTGGTTCGGGCTGTAGCTTGGTTTCCGGCTGCGCTGGCTGCGACTCGGCCGTCACTTCGGCCTTTGCTGCATTCTTCATCGGCCCCGCCGCGGCATCACGTTGGGTGGTGAGCTCGCCACGGAGTGCACCGCTGGCCTCAGTTGCGCCGTGCTCCCGCACCCGCGCAGCTTCATTTTCTGTCTTCGGTTGGGGCGTGGCCTTGTCGATCGCCTCCCGCAGGCTTCTCTTGAAGGCCTCGCGGCGCACCTGATCGGCATTGGCCGCATCCATTCCTTTGACGGTGGCTGCCGCCGCGCCTCGCGCCTTTTCCGTGGCCGGCGTCAGCGCCGCGGCCTGCGCTGAACCTACTGGAACATCGACCTTGGAATGGGCCCGAGCACCCGCCGCGCGCTGGCGCACGGCGCTGGCAGTTGGGGCAATCGCCTCGCGCGCGGAAGGCGCTTTTTTCTTGGCCGGAGCTTCCGCCTCGCCGGCTCTACCCTGAGTGACGAGCTCGGTGTCCCTCCCTTTCCCCCCGCTGTCCTTCCCACCTTTCGCCGCCTCCCCGTCTTGCTCATGGCCCGCGTGATCCTCTGAAATTGTCTTTTCTGAGGGAACGCCTCCGGGCAATTCAACGGGTGCCTCGGCGGGCGCGGCTGCGGTACTGTCATTCGGCGTGCTGCCTCCGCTCGGCTCCACTACATGGCTGGTGTCGCTTTTTGCATTCGCCTGCGCCGGCACTGCATCAGCCGCGTGCCCAGGGACGTGGGGGCGGTTGGCCGCGAGGTTTGCCGGGGTCGGGAGCGGGCCCTCTTCGAACGTGCCGGTGCCCGCTGCCGAGAGCCGTTGCAGGAAAAGCGGAACTCCAGCCGGAGCTCCTCTGTCAGATTTGCCCCCCGGCACAGCGGGTCGCGCCAGGTTCGTATCGCCCCGCTTTTTTTTTCTTCGCTCGAGCAGGGTGGCTGGCGCGACCATTTTCTTTCTTTGCTAGGTTTTCGCCCTCAACGCGATCGGCACTTGGCGGCCGAGTTTGCGCAGCTCGGATTCAACGGCGCCGAGAATATCGCAAAAGAAAATCGACCGCTCCTCGCCCCGCGCGCGGGCGGCGGCGGCGAGGACGATGTTGCGGATGTGACCTCCGGAGAAATCGACGAGCGCGGCGAGCTGATTGAGTTCGTTAGGCGAAATCGCGGAATGTTCGCCCAGGTGCGCCTGCCAGATGGCGCGGCGCTGCTCGGGAGCGGGCGGGGAAAATTCGACCACGAAATCAATTCGGCGCGCGAAAGCGGTGTCGAAACGCGCCTGGCTGTTGCTCGTCATGAGCACGATGCCGTCGTAGTTCTCGATCCGCTGGAGGAGGTAGTTGGTCTGGGCGTTGGCGAAACGGTCGTTCGAGTCGGTAATGTCGGTTCGTTTGCCGAAGAGCGAATCGGCTTCGTCGAAGAAAAGGATGACCTCGGCCTGCTCGGCGCGGGCCAGGAGTTGGGCGAGGTTTTTTTCCGTCTCGCCGATGTATTTGCTCGTCACCGAGGCGAGATCGACGCGGTAAAGCGGCAGACCGAGCTTGGTCGCGATCCAGCCGGCGGCGAGGGTTTTGCCGGTCCCGCTCGGGCCGGTGAAAAGCGCGCGCACGCCGGTGCGATAGCGAGTCGTCGCGGAGACGCCGAGGCCGGCGACCAGGTCGTCGCGCGCCCGGCAGCGCATGAGCAAAGTATCCAGCTCCGCGCGTAAACCCGGCGCCGTCACGAGCGCGCGATCGGGAACGCGGGTGCGCAACGGCTCCGCGAGCGCGTCGAGACCGCTGCCTTCGCCGGTCCAGGCTGCGGCGATCACGTCGGTGCGATGCGGGAAAGCGTGGCCGGCCAGCGCCGCGCGATGCTGGGCGAGCAAGCCGAGATGGGCAATGCGGCCGGTCCCGTGTCGATGCTCCCGGGCGAGGCGTTCAGCCAACGGCCGGTAGCGGATGGCGTCAGCCCAAAGCGCGGCGCGTTCTTCGCGGGAGGGAACTGGCAGGATCCAACTCGCGGCCGCGCCGTGAGAAGTTTCGACCGCGCCGTCCGGTCCGCAAACCGCCAGAACCGGACCGCGATAACCTGGTAAATTTGGCAGCATCCGGCGTTCGCCGGGCCCGAGCTGAGCGCAAAAGACCGGCAGCAAATCGCGCAGGAGCAGGCACGGCCCCAGACCGGCAGCGACTTTTTCCGAGTCGATAAAAAACGGGCGGCGCTGAAGGGCGGCGGCGATTTCGGCCGCCACGCTCCGCCCTTCCGCGGGCGATCCGCTGCGCAACACCAAGGCGCGGTGCTCTTCCCCGCCAAGCGCGAGCGCCTGCCGTTTTGCTTCCCTCCGGACGGAATCGGGCAGCGGCACGGAACCGGCGCCGTTGAGACCGAGCGTGGCGCCCGGCCAAGCGCCGTCGTGTCCGGAGAGCGCGAAGCAAAGCGGCGCCGGCACCATCACCGGGCGTTCCGGCAACGGCGCCGCGTCGTTCAGCGCCACGAGCAAACCGCTCCGCACCGCGACACCATTGAGCAGCGTCGGCAGAATCGCCGCGCTCTCCTCGACCGCGTCGGCAAAAGCGTGCGCCATCAGCCCAAGCGTCGGCCGCGAGCCGCCGATGGGCGCTTGCACATGCGCGAGCACGCGGCCCACGATGGCCTCCTCTTCCACCGCGGCCGCGAGCGCGACGGCGAGAATCTCCACTGGAACGAGGGATAATTTTCTCGCCAACTCGACCAGCCGTCGGTCCTCTGGCGCCGGCCTTTGCAGAGTCTGTGCGAGCGCCGCGCGCGTGGTTTTGCCGCCGAGCGAGATCTGCCGCAAGAAGGCGGCTTCCTCACTCTGGTCGGTGTTTTTCGCGCCCACTTCAGCCACCGCTGCCAGCGCGATCTCGCGCAAGCGCAGCGAGTTTGTATTACTCACGAGTTTCTTCTCCGTAGTGAAAACGCACGACCTTTCCGAGCCACGGCACCCAGCCCGGATCGACATCGAGCGCGAGGCGACGCAGGCGGATATCGACGTCGGCCAGCGGGAATGAAATCTCGATCTGCGTGTGCGAAAGAGCGACCGCGCCCGGCCGGCAAATCAGCGCGATCAAGCCCATGCGCGCATGGCGTCGGGACCAGCGGCGGACCGCGGTGTGCCAAGCGAGCAGCGGCGAATTTAGTCGCCCGCGCGGCTTGGGCGAGGCTAGTTCGGCCTGCGCTGGCGCAGGCATTTCCCAAGTCACCGGCCACGGCGCGACCGGATCGAAACCGTCGAAGGCGAGCGCGAGCGGATCGTCGTTAGGCAGACCGGCGCGCTCACCAATAAACCGGAGCAGCCGTGCTGGAAAACCGGCTTCGATCAGGGCCGGTTGCGCCACGAGCGCTTCTTCCAGCCCGAGGCGTTGGAGGATCGGGAGCAAAAAGAGTAACCCGGCGAACGCGCTCGGTTCCTCCTGGAGGAACGGCACCAGCGGACGCGGAGGGAGTGCGATTTCGACCGGCGCGCCAGGTTCGTTTTTTAAGACCTCCGCAACGAGGGCGGCAACCCTCGACGACAGGTTTCGGTCGGCGGCGCGGGCCGGTTTTTCCGCGACCGCGAAGATGACTGCGAGCCAATTGAGCCGCCGCGAAGCCGGTCCCCAGCGTTGCGCCCATTGCCTAACGATGACCTCATGCCGCGAGTTGAGCGACGGCAGGTGCGCCGTCTCCGCGGCCGGGAGGACCGGCGCGTTCCAGCCGGCGCGTTGCAGCCAGGCGTGACCGAGCCCCGGCGGGAGCGCACAGAGCAGCTCGTTTTCCACCCCGGCCTCGACCGCTTCCTCGACCACTGCGGCCACCGCGACCGCCGCTTCCGGCAGCTCGTGTGCCGCCCGGAGCAACGCCAGCCAGCGTTCGCCGCTCGACAGATCCGGCCGCCAGCCCGGCACGATCATTTTCCAGAACCACTCCTCCGCCGGCGCCCCGTGCGCGTGTCGCCGGGCCAGCCGGACGATCGCCTCGAGCTGCCCGGGGATGAACACGGCATTAGTCTCCTGCGCCGCCGGCTGATCGAACGGGACCGCCTCCAGCCGTGCCGCCTGCAGCACTTGCTCGATCTGCAAGGCGAGCGTCGCGGCGCTCGCCCGCGCGGAGATGCGGCCGAGCGGTAGCTTGCGCACCAACAACATTCCTCCGCTCTCCGCCAATGGCATCGAGGCCATTTGCAGCGCGTCGCGGAGAAGGATCGAAGCCCGGCGCGCATCCTCCTCGCTCGAGGCGCGCAGACGCAACTGGTGCACGTGACGATCGCTGAGCGAGGTAAGAGCGCGACTCATGGGCCGTCTTCACCGGAGGGTCAGAGCCCTGGCGATCCCGAGCGCCCGCGGCACAAATTGCACGCGCATCGTTTCATCGAGCGTCGCGAGCGCCGTCGGAACCTGATCGACGCGGGCCGAGATTTCGTTCTGGCTCAGGTCTTCCACGAGCGCGTGCGCGACGAGCGTGTTGGCTTTCCAGATGTGGACTTCCATCCCGACTTTCACCAGCTTCGGATCGAACGGGCGCACCGGGATGAGCACGCCCGGTCGCACCGGTAGCGGGCGCGGGAGATGACCGCCGATAAGAGTTTTCACCGGTGCGTGGCTGGCGAGCAGGAGACAGATGCGGATGAGGTCGTTGACGAGGCCGAAGGCGTCAGTCGCACTGCTCTCGACGCGCTGGAAAAGCCAGTCCACGAAGGCCTGAAAACGCCGCCGTGCCGCGCGGTCGAGGCTGCCGTAGCCCGGCAGGATCGTGAGATCGCGCAGCGGAGAGGCCCGGTCGAACTGGCTGTAGCGCTCGACCCAGAGCAGCCGGGTGGCGGCGGAGACGGCGGCAAATTCCGCGTGCAGGCAGGTCGCCACGTCTTCGATTTGTTCGAGGAGAGCAGCGGCGGATCGCGCAAGCGCGGGATTCCCATGGCGACCATCGATGATGTCGCCTAACGAACTATGATCCTGCGCCTGCTGGTGGAGATCGGTCCAGGAAACGGTCGAGGCGACTTGGAACTGCAGGTTGGCGGCGCGCAGCCGCGACGGCTCGACGATCGAGAAGGCGGAAAGCAGTGTATTTTGGGTCTCCACGTGGGTGACCTGCTGGGCGAACGCCACGCGCTGTTGTGCCGAAAAAACGGTTGCCGCCTGCTTCGTCGAGGCGAGCAATTCGAACAGCTTGTTCGGCGTATCCAGTTCACGCAGCCGCGGCGCGATCGCCGGAAACCAGCGCACTGGCGCCTGCCGGAAAAGCTGCACGTAAGCGTGGAGCCCGTCGGGCGGGTCACCGTGCAGGCGCAGGCACGCCGGCACGGCGGCGAGCGCGTCGCCGCTCTCCAGTTTCCAGCCCGCGACCACCCGCCGCACGGGATCGACCGCGCGCGGTCGCACGTAGGCGAGGAATTTCACTGCATCGCGCAGCACCGCATCGCGCCGGTCGTTGATCGCATCGATGCGCGCGTCTTCCTCCTGGCGCAGGGCGCGCGCCACATTCACGTCGTGACGCGCTTCCGCGAGTTCGGCGGCGAGCACGCTGAGACGGGCCTGCGTCGTCGCGGCGCTCGCCGCGATCGCCGCGATCGTTAGGCGGCCGCGGTCGATCGTTACCCGGCGTTGCTGCACCACGGCCTCGATCGTGCGCAAAATCGCCGACTTGATCTCGATCAAATCGAGCGCACCGAGGGTGATCTCCGCTTCGTCCGTCTGGGCATCGTTAGTGATCACGCCAGCGGCATCGAGCAGCGCATTCACCGCCGCGGTCCGTTTCGATGCGCTCGTGTCGGCAGGGAGGGAGCGGCCTTGCAATTCGAGCAGCGAAACGTCGGTGCCTCTGATGGAACGCACGGTTTGGTTGATCAAAGGGAGGCGGAGCCGCGGCAGTTGATCGACGAGAGCGACCAGGGCAGAGCGCGCGAAAGCCAGATTCGTGGTCGCCGGCGGCTCCTCGAAACGCTGGCCGATGCTCAAGCCGCGCGGCGGCAGCAGCGGGCCGGACTCGGGCAGCTGGCCGAAGACGATTTTGATCGGCGAGATGCCGAACGTTTCTTTTCTGATGACGAATTCCTTCCCGCCCGCAATATTTCCGAAGCTCGAATCCACCGAAGCCGTTCCGATCGAGTCATCGAGAATCACCTTTGGAAAAGAAGTGGTAGTGACCCTCTCAAACTTTCCGACCGTCTCGGCGGCGCCGCCGAGGTTGACTGTTTTCCCCATCGAAACGACGACCGGGCTCGGAGTTTTCAGCATCACTTCGGCGGCGAATGGATTGCCTTGGTTGATAGTTGATTCCGCCACGCGGAAACCGCCCGTAGTCGCCGGCGGTGCGGCTGCGCGCGGGATTATCCCGATCGCCTCCGTGACCGTCGACGTTTGAACTTTCACCAGTTTTGCCGCCGCCAGGTAATTGTTCAGGGTCGCAGCCGACGCGGCGGCCGTCTGTTGTTCGGCGATGACCGAGATCGCTGGGCTGATGAGGAGCTTCTGCGCGGCGGTTTCGCCGAGGATGAGTTTACGAATGCGATAAAGATTCGTCTGCGCGCGGAGGAAATTTGTGTCGATGAAGTCGTCCGCTTCGTTCGCCTCGGCAGCCAAAGTGGCGAGCGCTTTTTCCAGGCCGTCGGTTTCGACCGAGATCGGGTCGGGTCGCGGCGTCGCCACCTCGGGATTCAAGGCCGACTCAACCTCGATTACTCGCGGCTCAAATAAATCGCCGCCTAGATCAGGTTCGGAGCGCTCCTCGAAGGGCGCCTCCAATTGGTCGCCCGCAATTTTTTTCCAGTCCCCTCCGACGAAAGTGACATTTTGTGCAGCTAGAAACACGACTCTGGCGCGGGAAATCGTGGGGGCGCCGACGAGCACCGGTGGCATCCACCAGCTGCTCCGTTCCGGCAGCAAAGCCCCGACCTCGGTCAGCGCGACGCGGCCGTCTTCGAGATGCAGCGTGAAGCTGGTAAAGGCGTCGCCGGTCGCTCCCAACTCGCCGGCGGTGACGGCGTAAAACCGGGTCAGCGGGATGGCGAGCGCGTTGCCGGCGGCGTCGGTCTGCTCGGCGAAGGGGACCGACGGCTCCGTCCAGACATGTGTGAATTCCTCGCCTTTGCGTTGCCAACGCATCTCCACGCGGCTCGGCGGCTGGTCGGCATCGAGCCGGAGCGCGACGAAGAGGAGCGTCGCTGGCGTCAGTGCTTCCCCCACGAGTGGCGCGCTGATTTCCCAAGGCCCCGGCGTATCGTTAGGCGAAAGATAAGCCGCCGCCGGCAGCGAGGCGTCGTCCTCGACCGGTTCCGGTTCGAACTGCCCTTGCTCCAGCGCGAGCGGAGCCGCCGGGGGCCTGGGACCGGAGATAAAACCGGTCAGTCCATCCACCCACAACTGCTGGAAATCGCGACGTTGCCGCCAATCCTGCCGCACTGAGACCAGCCGCGCCACTTCGCGCGCGAAGAACGGATCCTCCTGCTCGACTACGAGCAGCCGCGGATCGAAAACCTGCTGCGGGACCGGCACGAGCATGCGCACCACATCGTCACCCGCGGCGAAATCAAACGGCGCGAGCGGCGCACTTGCGGCCAGCTCCGCGTCGAGGTCTTCGAGCGGCATCGGGACCGCTTCGACCGCGATCGACTCCGGGAAAAAATGGCTGACCGCTGCCCGATCCGGCGCGGTCGAGGAAAGCAGGTTGGCCTCTGCGGTGGTGAGAAATTCCAGCGCATTCCGCGGGAGCAAACCGACCGGCGGCAGGAATTGGAAATGCGCCGCCTGCTCGGTCGCGGGCAGATCGGAAAACCGGCTAAGCTGCTCGGCAAACTGATCGACCCGCGCGCGCCAGAGCGCGGGCGTGCCAATGCCGAAAGGGCGAAAGGGCGCGCGCGACCGTCCCCCAAGCCGTACTACTGAAGCGCGATCGAGGAAAAAGCTGGGCGTCTCGCCCGGAAGCGTCTCCGTCGCGAGCAGCGCGAGAGGCAGTCCCTTCGCCTCCCACGGCAGGCTCTCCGCGCGGAAAATAAGTTGCGCGAGCCGGTTGCGCCAACGGGCGTCGCCCGTATCGCCGAGCAGCGGATCGTCCTGCCAGGCGAGCGGAAGCTGGAAAAGCCGCAGCACCATCGCATCAAGCCGGCGTTCATCGGCGAAAGCGTCATGCGACGGATCGAGCTCGCACGGATCGGTGGCGTCGATATTTTCAAAAATCCCCAGCTCCGCCGGCCGGGCCAGGAGCACGGCTGCCCACGGAATCTCGGCGGCTTCGTCCTTGTCATTCGCGATCAAGGAGATTGCCTCCAGCGGCACGCGCAAAGCCCGCGGAATGACGACGTCTTCCCCGGAAACCGTGATGCCATAGCCGGGCAACAAGTGGAGGAAATGCCCGGCCAACCCGAGCGTCTCCTGCGCTTCCGCCGGCGGCTCGAGCGCGACATCGAGTCCGGTGACCACGCCGGCAGTTCCGAGTCTACCGGAACGCGCCAGCTTCGCGGCTCGATGCTCCTGTTCCAGCTCCAACGCGTCCGCCGTGAGCGCGCGGCCGGCCCAGAAATTCAGCCGTTGGCGCGAGTCGATCGCCGTCTCCGGCGCCATCGTCGGCTCGGTCGTGGCGAGATGTTCTCCGGGCAGTGGGGCGGTGATGGGTGCGACTTTCATTTGGTGATGAATTTGGTCCGCAAGGCGGCGACTGATTCAGGGAGCGTTGTCGGAGTCTTCGTCGCCGTCTTCAGTTCCGTGGTGAAATCCGCCAGCTTATCCGGCGGCACTTCCCGGGTGAGCTTGTCGATCTGCACCAGCGTGCCGGTCTCGGCGATCCGATCCGTGGCCAGCGTCCGCCCGAGCACGGGGTCTTGTTTTTCCAAAACCGTGAGGCCATCGCCGAGTTTTGGATCGGTCGTGGGCGCGAGTTTCTCGACCACGGTGTCCGCTTGCAGCGCGGTGCCTTCATCTCCCGCCGCCGAGGCGACGATGCTCTTCACCAGCGCCGGGCGCTCGGTGAAAACCTTGGTCGACAGGTTGTTTAGGAGCAGGTTGGTGGTCGGCGAGGAAAGCGCGCCGATCCTTGTGAACCGCTCGGCCAGAGCGGTGTCAGAGCGAATCACTTCCGCCAGAGCCCGCGGATCGGACACGCTCACGTTCGTCGCGCTCACCGCGGTGCCGGCGACGTTCGACGGGATCGGGAGATGGCGCCGACGCACGTACCAGAGCAGCGGCTGCTGGAGCGCATTGCGGAGCAACTGCCGCCACGCTTCCTCCTGCGGGTCGACCACGGGCGCAACCGCGATTGGGCGGAAGAGCTGCGCGAGCAGAAGCTGCTTCGGCGTCGCGCGGCTTTTCAATTGGAGGAAACCGGAGGCGAGACGCGGCTGTTGCGCGTCCCAATTCGGGAGGGCGCTGCGATTCTGGTTAAAGTCCGCGCGGCTCAACGGCACGAGCACGATCACGCCGGTGCCATCAAGCGCGTCGACGGAGTCCGTGAGATCGATCGGCGGCAGGAGGAGCGATTCTTCGATTACAGCCGGCAACTCGTCCTCCGGCACGAAAGACAACTCAACCTCGATCCCAGCCGGGAAAAAGCGCTGCGTGAGCTTCTCGGGATCGAGCGCTTTCGCGGGAAACTGCCCGACCGGCGGGAGCGCGTCGAAATAGCTCGTCGCGGCAAAAGCCTGATCGCCTTGCGCCTCCAGCGCATCGGCCAGATGAGCCTGGTATTGCAACAAATGCGCCTCGCGCAGTGCGCGCGCGCCGAAGCCGAAATCCATGCCTGCAGGCCGTTCCGCGCCGGTCTCGCGCCTAACAAGAAACGGATCGACCCACTGGATGAAATTCCCGCGCAACGCCACCATCGCGAGCGGGAGCACGCCGGAATCCAAACCGCGATCGCGCCCTTCCGCGAAAATCTCGCGCGCCACCCGCGCCCGCCGCCGCGGCCAGGTCTCGTCGTTGCTCGTGTCGGGATACGGAATAAGCGAAACGGCAACTCCCTCAACGATGGTACCGTCCTCCGCGGTCCGCCGCCCGGTGAGCGAAGTCGGATACGCGCCGATCGGGTTCGCCGTCCACTCGACCAGCCGCAACGCGAGCACGTAAAGACCAGTGCGGTTGCGCCCCGGTTCGTTCGGGATGACCTGCAAACCGAAAGCCGCGTCGAGCCGCTGAATTTCCGGCACGTCCGCCGGGTTCACCAGCAGCGCGTCGGGCAAAACGATCAGCTCGCCCGTGTCGGTGATGCCCAAGCCGGGCGCGATTTGCAGGCGATCGGTTCCGGCACTCGTCGTCGTGGAAACCATGAGGCCATCGACCACGCCGCTCCCGCTGGCGCGGCCGAGATCGGATTGCCTAACGAGGAAATAATTCTGTTCCGCCTGTAAATCCGACGCGGCCAGAAAACGCCCTTCGAACCAGCGCGGCCGCCAGCGGCGCGAGTCGCCGACGAGCACCTGCTGCTTGAGCAGAAGATTGCGCGCGTCCGTTTTGAGTTCGAGCAGTTGGTCGCGGTTGGAGCCGATAGTTTGGAGAGCCATGGTAGGTGTTGGTTGCAGTCGTTAGGCGTTAGGCGTTAGGCGTTAGGCGTTAGGCGAGGCGGTGCAGGACCGCGGGCGGGAAAAGGAAATTGCGGATGGTGTTGTCGAGATTTGTCGCCGGGTCGGACCAGGTGGCGGCAGACCAATCCGGCTCCGGCGCGCTCGCGGCGTCGGGCGCCGGGCCGGCAGGAATCCGGAGCCGCGCGAGCAGCACCGCAGTCGGATCGACGTTCTCGGGATTCTCGTGCCAGTTGCCGACGTGATCGGCCGGCGGCAGCGCGAGCATGTCCCAGGCATCGAGGCTCGCTTCGGTCGCGGCGCTCAACTTTTCCTCTGGCGTATCTCCAGCGATCTCCGCCCACGGATCGAAGGCGCTCGGCAAATTTTTCTCCGGCCGCAAGACGAGCGACAACTCATAAGCGTCCCGCACCCGCGATGGCTGCGAAGCATCGAGCGCATCGAACGGCCCGCTCGCAAAAGCCGGCGTGTACCCGCGATCGCACGCGTGAAACGCGAGGAAAATATCCGCCACCACCGCGCCGTCGCGGAAGGCCGCGCGCAAGTCCCCCGCGTCCGGCGCGCCGCTGTCCGGCAGTTGCGCGGCGAGATAATCGAACCAGCGCCGCAACCGCAAACACGCTTCCCGCGGCACTTCGATCAACCGCCCCGCGCGGTCGAGCGCCAGACCCGGCCGCACCTGCAGCACGACCTCGTCCGACGCGGCGTCGGCTCCGGGTTTATGCTCCACAACCACGCGCAAACCGGCGAGCGTGCCGCTGCCCTGATAGTGGAGCAGCGCCTGCGCAAGTTGCCGGCGGTGATACGTCTGCTCATCGCGGAAATCGTCCGCGCCGAGCAGTTCGCCGGTGGAATAATTGAGACGGTCGGAGGTGGTCAGCCCCAGAAGCGGATCGGGAATGCGGTTCATGAGAAAGGCCGAAATATCGGCGTTGGATTATGCGTAAGTGGAGAATTGGGCACCGTGTCCGTGACCATGATGGTGGCGTCCGCGGGCTTGCTTTGGGTGCCGTGTTCGTTCTCGACCACGAGCCGAAAAACGTGCCGGCCCACGGGGAGCCCGGCATCGACCGTGACGGTCGGATCCTTCGTCGCGACCGGTTTGTGGATCGTGAACTTCACTGCCGTTTATTGGAGCTGCGTCCAGATGTATTTGGTGATGCTCCCGCCGATGTCGGTCGATTTCGCGCCGCTGAAGGTGAAGCCTTTGCCGAAGCTCACGGTCTCGGGTCCGCTGATGATCGCGGTCGGCGCGTCGTCGTCGATCACGGTGATCTTCGCGGTCGCGGGCGCGGAGCGGTTTCCGGCGTCGTCGATCACTTCCAATTGGAAGACATAAGTGCCCGGCTTCATTCCGCCGGCGGTAGGATCAACACTGATGACAAGCGACGAATCCGACGCTTCTCCTTCAATCGATTGATTGATCTGCAGTTCGCTGAATTTGATGGTTGGCATGTTGTTTTGCTTCTGTTGCGGGTTCGGTTGGTTGGTTCGGAAAAATCAGTTTGGCGCCACGGTTTGCGTCCAGAGATAGCGGCCAATCGTCGCGCCGGGAGCGGCAGTGGAACCCGAGGCATCGAGGGCAAAACCTTCCTCCACGCCCGCCGTGGCCGGCGCCGCGATTCGCGCAGTCGGCAGAGCGACGACGCCGAGTCCGCTCAGCCGCGGATCTAGACTCGGACGGCGCCTAACGAAATCGCCTTCGCCGATGCGGCTGCGATTAAGTTGCACGACGCCCGGCTGCGGACGCGGACTGAGGTAGGTATCGACATCCACCAGGCTGGCCAGCCCGACGAGCAGCGGGTAACTCGCTGGTGCGACTTTTATTTTTAAATGCGCGGGCGACTCGCGCTCGGCGATCCGCGCGAGCAGCCGGAAATCGGCCGGCGTCGCTTCGTCGTGCACGAAAACGGTCACGCGATTCGCGAGCTTCGCGTAGAAGTTTTGCTCCTGCGCGAGCTCGCGCGCGCGGATTCTTGGGTTGGTGCTGAAGGCGTCGCGATAGAGCGCGAGCAACTCGCTTTTTTCCGCACCGCCGAGCAGCAAAGTGTCGCCGACGCGAGAGTTGCCGCTCGCGATCAGACCAGGGAGCAAGGGGTCGTTAGGCAAGGAAAGATCCGCCCCGAGAATCGTCGCGAAAGTGCGCCGAAGCCGGAAATCCTCGATCACCAAAATCTCGCCGCCGGTCACGCCGCCGCCGCGCGGGAATTCCATCTCGCGGCCCTCGACCGATTCGCGCACGAGGCGTCCGCCGGTGGCGATTTCGAGCGCAAGTTGCAAGCCGACCATCGTCCCGCGCGTCCGATAAAGTCGCGCCGCCGCCGCCGTCCAGGCGCGCCGATTTTCCACCGAAAAAGCCGGATCGAAAACCACGCCGATCCAGGAGCTGAGCCAGTCGAGCGCTTCCTCCGGCGTGGACCACGCGTCCATCAGGACCTGCGCCGCGGCCACGCGATCTTCGAGCGGCGTGAGCACGCTCTCGAACATCCCGAGGAAACGATCGAGGAAATCCGGCCCGGTCGCGCGATCGATTTTGTCGGCATCGTCACCGAAGAGATCCTCGCGATAAACCTCCGCGAGATAGCGATCGCGATAGGAGAAGCGCGAGCCGTAAACGCGCAAAGCCGCGATCTCCGGTGTGAGATGTCCGGCGCCGAAAAGCTGGACGCGGATGTGCAAAGTGCGTCCGGAGATCCGGCGCACCTTGCGACCCGGACGTTGCGCCAGCACGGTGAAAAGCCCGACTCGGCCGGGCTCCGGCGCGCGCCCGAGCAGGCCGGGATGGTGCGGGATCTCCGAAAGGTCCTTCAGCCAAACGCCGCGCGCGGGCGCTTGCCAGTTTGGAGTCGGTTCGTTAGGCGCGGGCACTTCACCGAAGAGGTGCGGATGCCATTCGTCCGGCGCATCCGAGCCGGCTAGCTCGACAATGGCGCCGCAGCCCGGCGGGAAAACCGCTTCCAAATAAATTCGATGCCAGACGTTGCGCTCATTCCCGCTGTCGATCGTGCGCGCCAGCGCCGTGCCTTGATGCGCAAACGAAGCGACCGACAACGGCAGCAAGGCGGCGTTGCGATTTTCGCTCAGCGGATAACGCGGCGGCAGCGTCACGCCCTGGAGGAAGAGCGGCTCCGCCACCCCGCGCACCGGCAGAAATCCGCCGCCCGGCTCGAGCGCGGCGGTGTCGTCATCCGGGTCGTAGGGGATCGCTTCGCGCGGAGAGTTTACCCCCGGCAACACGACCAGCCGAGTATCGGAAAACCACGCCAGACTCGTGGCGCGGCCGGCACCGATAAGTTGCCGCGTCTTTGTCCAGCGACCGTCCGACTCGCGCAGATGGAGCCAGCTTTCGCCCACCGCGTCCCAGCTCAACAGCGCCAATCGGCCTAACGAATTACACGCCAGAGCAACCGGCTCGTGGTCGCTCACCGGCCAGGGTTGAAGGTCAAAACGCGGCCCATCGGCGTTCTCCGGCTCCGGCCGGAAAACCGTCGGCGCGAATTCCGGCGGCAAACCGTCGCGCAATGGCAACCCGCGCAACTTGCCGATTTTGCGCGCCGTCCGATCGAGCGCCCAGACGCCGCCATCTGGTGCGGCGGCTAATCGGTCGGGCACAAATTCGTCGAGCGCCAAAGTGAAGAGAACCGGATGCTGCCAGCGCCCGCGCGGATCGAACAACCCGATTGCTGCCGGGAGCGCGACGTAAAGCACGTCGTCGAAACCCATCGCGAGGTCGATGACCTGCGTTTCCGGCGCGACCGCAAAGAGCGTCACCGGATCGTCCGTCACCCCCGATCCGCCGGTCACCTGCACGCTATGCGCAGCGGTGTTCCAAAACGCCGTCGTCCCGAAAGCGTCGATCGCGCGCGACGGCGTGCGCACTTGCGCGCGCGCGTTACTCTCGTTCAGCGGGTCGGGAATCGGACGGTCCGGGCGCAAGTCGCGCAGTCGCAACCGTCGGCATTCCCGGTCGTATTCCACGGCGTCTTCGCTCCCGACGAGCGGCCAATCGGCGCCGTCGGCCAGCATCCAAAAGCGTTGTTGGTTGGCGTCCATGATTTCAGCAAATGTCGGGAACGACCGGCACCGCGACCGAGCCTTCTTCAGCGTCGGCCGCGACCGGGACGGAAAGCGAAGCACCGCTCGCGGTGTCGTCAGCGAGCGCGACCACTTCGAGCAGCTCGGGGAGTTGCCAGCGTTCGAGCCGGACGTTTTGTTCGCGGCCGTCGCGGGAATCGCCCACCGGCACCCAGACGCCGGAGGGGCTATTTTTCGTGAAAAGATTTAGCCCGGCGACTTCGGAAACGCCCGCGACGCGCGCTACTTCCACCGCCAGCTCGCGGTTGCTCAAGGCGCGCCCGAGCGGCCAACCCTGCTCGTCGAAACCTCCGCCCGCGAGCGGCCAGAGCACTTGCATGAGCGCCTCTTTGATCGCCTGCAATGTCGTCTCCGGCGCAGCCGTTTCGCCGACGGTGACGGTCACGCTCACCGCCAGGGGCACGTATTCGCAGCCGATCACGTAAAGCTCGACCGCGAGCGGGCGGCGCGGATCGAGCCAGGCAAAAACCGCTTCCAAAAACGGCCGGTCCGCGCGTGGATTCGGCGCGGGAGCGAGCGGTCGCCCTGGCAGCGCCATCACCGTGACCACGCCGGGAATGTCGTCGTGGCGCTGCTGCGGTTTGAAACGTGGCAGCAGCTCGACCCGGCCGACCGCGACGCCCGGAGTTTCGCGCGCGAGGGTGCGATAATCGTCGGCCGTGACCGCGCGTTCGCGATGGCGCAGCCGCGCCGGAATTCGCTTCTCCGCTTCGGCCAATGTCTCGGCCTCCGCGCCGCCAGTGAGCGCGAGCGGTTGGGCCACGGTGAGGTCTTTACCGGCTTCGACGCCTTCGAGCGTGGTCGCGGCGAGCACCTTCAATGTGCCGGCCGGGAGGTTGCCCGCAATTCCGCCGCCGGAGCGGAAAAGGGCCGCGCGAATTCGCATTCCCGCGCCGGGGATTTTCCCGCGCATCCCGTCTCCGAAACGAATCGACCCGAACGCCGCATCCAGCTCGAAAGCCGCGGCATCGCGCGAGGCGGCGGCCGCGCGCTCCAGCGTGCTCAGGTCATCGACTCGCTGCCAGACGACCCAGCCGCTCGCTTCCTCGACTTCCAAGCGCAACGTCGCCGCCTCGATGCCGGTGGCGGGCAGTTGAAATTCCTGATCCGGCGCGCCGTTACTCTGGCCGATGACGATGTTTTGCCGAGTGACGAACTGTTCGATCTCGACTGCATTCACGCCCGCCCAGACGAGCCGAAGATTTTCCACTTCGCGCTGCGGTGCGACGGCGGTTTTTCCGATCACTTTTTCGCTGGTGCTCCATTGCAATTGCGCGGCCAATCCCGGGCGCGCGGGAGGCGCCGGGCGCAGCCGAATCCAAGTGATGAGGCGTACCGCGAGCGCTTCGTCGTCGAGTCGCGGTGGATGATTATCGACCCCGGCATTTTCATCGATGCGGACGTTGTTTTCCGGCGCGTGGATGATCGCGGTGCGCGGCAAACTTAGCCTAACGATTCCAGACCGGGTCAGTCCAGCCGTCGTGTCCGCTACTTCGTTGAGCGCGAGGTATTCCGGTTTCCAACGCGTGTTTTCGTCGAAGACTTTGCCGGTGGTGTTGGTGGCGATTTCCCAGACGTGCGGGACGCGCGCGCGTTCGGTCGCCGGAGCGAGCGGATCGGCCACCGCGAGGGCCGGAACGAGGCCAACGTTGAGCAGCTCCCCGCCGAGGAGCTTGCAGACGTCTTCGTTCGTTTCCGCCTGGGTTTTCGGCGCGATCGGTTTCGGGGCGAAAATTGCGAGCCAAAGGCTACGATCGGCGGTGTCCGCGACGACGTCGAAACCATCGAGGATCGGCCGGTTTTCCACGAAGAGCGGCGTGGTCACATAGCCGCGCACACCACTGCCCTGGTTATGAAAATCCGCCAGCGCCTGGAGCACGGCGTCGGAGACTTCGCCGCTCTGCGTGGGACGTTTGTAATAAGCCGCGGCGGTCACGGGCAGGACCGTGAACTCATCGCGAATCTCGAACGGGACCGGCCCGTTGAGGCTGGCCGGGGGACGAATCGCGCTCGCTACGAGCGGCTTGTTTTCCTTGAGCGTGAGCGTGACCAAACCCCGCGCCGGAGTCGCCGCGCGGAGCGGTTGCCCGAGTAAACGCAGAAACGCGAGACGCTGCCGTTCGGGAATCAGATTCGCGCGATAAAGGAGCGCGTCGCCCAGCCACGCGAAGAGCTCGATCAGCGTCCGCCCCGGATCGCCCGCGCGCGGATAGGTCCACTCCGGCGTATGCGCCGGGATGCGCGCGACGAGCTCGGCGACGAGGTCGTCGTAGCGGCGGTCATCGAGAGCTGGCGGGCGGATCGGCATCGGGTCAGCTCTCCAAATCCAGGTTTACTCCGAGGCTGTGCAGCTCGCCGGTGCGGCGAATTTGATAAGCCACTTCGACGCGGAGCTGGCCACTTTTCCCGGGCAACGCATCGACTTCTATCCGGCTCACCATGATCCGGGTTTCCCAACGGGCGATCCCGTTCGCGACCCGGTCGTAGATGCGTCGACGCGTGGTCGTGGTGTCGCTGTCGCCGATGAAATCGACCAGCCCGGCGCCGTATTGTGGCCGCATCAGTTGCTCGCCCGGCCGGGTGCTAAGAATGACCTGCAAATTCTGCCGGATGCTTTCCGCGAGATGGGGAAAAGCGAGCCGGCCGTCGTCATCGGGCCTCGGGAAAAGCGGCCAGGTGATGGGCAGAGCGGGCGGTTTGGCGTCGAGGATCATTTACGATTTCGGCTTCGGAATCGGGAGACAGATTTTGATGTAAAAGAGCCACCAGAAAGCGATGTGAAGGAGGACGAGAAAGATGTTGAGGACGATGAACGCGCAGAGCGTGATCACTGGGATGCTGAACTGGCAGATCCAGCCGAGCGCGAGGCCGCCTTCGTTGGCCTTGCCTTTCAAAAAAACGTCCGGTGTCTGGTTGAGGATGGCGGCGAGTTTGGGCGGCACTTTGAAGGCGATGTTCGGCTTCACCTTCTTGATGCTCTCGCGGTCAAAATCGGGCAGCGCGATGGTGTGGAGCGGAGCGCCGCCGCTTTCCCACCAGGGCACGATCTGGAAAGGCGCGCTCGGCGGCGCCCATTGCAAAACGGGCGGACAGCCGTCGGCGCAGCGCACGCGGATGAAGGCGTGCAGCTGATAGGAAGCCGCGGCGTCATCGAAGCGCTGCTCGTTAGGCACGCCTTCTTGGAGGCGCGCGGCCAAGGCGTGGCCGGCTGCGTCGCGAATGCGGTCGGCCAGCGCTGCGTCCGGTTGCGGCCAGTCGTCAGGTAGGGCTACGTCGTCGGTGCTGTTGTCATCTCGCAGGATGAATCGACCGACCAATGTTCCCAGGTAATCGCCCAGCGGCTGAGCATCGTCCCCGAACTGCAGAGAGATTTGGTTGAGCAGCGCGAGGATGACGGCGCCTTCGCCGGAATCCCAGACTCGCCAGCCATGATGCATCAGCCGCAGTTCCTGCATGAAGCTCGCGAGCGGACCCTGAGGTGCCGCAACCGCGCTTTCGATCACGTCGTTGAAGGAAATTGGATCCGCGATACTCGGTGTTGCCGATTGGCCAAGTGCCAGCAGAAACGCAGGCATGCTCGCGCTCACAACGTCCGGGTCGATGTCGACGGGAGCTGCTTCCTCCGAACGCTCCGAGCTGGTCACTGGAACGAGGCCGTAGAGCAGGGTGCGGCCGGCTGCGGCGCAGACGTCCGGCGGCGCGACGAAAAGCCGGGAAACGCGTTCGGCCGGCGGCTCGAGCGCGGCGTGCAGTTGGGCGAGGCGGCCGTTGAGATACGTGTTACCCGCGTTGAGCCGGGGCGAGCGGAAGGTCGGGTCGGGATCGAGTTTTGGCTCGGAAGGTTTCGTCCAGCCGACCACACGTTCGTCGCGCAGGAGCCAGCCTTCCTCGCCGCGCCGCACCACGAAGCCGGCGCTCGCGATGTCGCGTGGATTGAGTCGCGGCGAGCCGGGACGATCGCAGACGGCCTCGAGGAGCACGAGGTTAAAAGTCCGATGCACCGGTTGGAAAAGCCGGATCGGCGAGCTGCCGTTGCGCACGCGGCCGAGCTCGTCGGCGGAGAGTTTGCGGCGGAAGCCGTCGAGCAAACCGGGGATGAATTCCTGATCCTGCCGTTGCACCAGGACCGGCTCCGCGGCGCGATCGTTGATCGCCGCCTGGTAGCCGCGCAGGATGACGGAATGCTTCACCATACGTTGCCCGCTCCCGGGGTGTAGGTGGTGGAGATGACCGTGGTCGCGATCAGCGTGTCGCATTTCACGATCCCGGAGAAGGTCGACATGGCCGCATCAACGCTCACCATCGCGGCTGAGACGGCGACTTGCGGCGCGTTCACCGTGACCTTTGCGGCGGCGGTGACGGTGATCCCGGCGGCTTCCGTTTCGAGCGTGTTGCCGTTGCTGTCCTCGATCGTGATTTTGCCCGGGCCGTCGGCGAGCGTGAGGCTCTGACCGCCGGGCGTTTCGACAATGAATTTCTCCTGCCCGTCCTCGTCTTCGAGGGTGATTTTGACGCCGTTTTTCGAGCGGATGACTTTGCGCAGGTTGCGGCCGCCCGAGATGGTTTCTGGCGCGGTGTCGGTGCCGTTCCAAAGCCCGCCGAGCACGATCGGGTAACGCGCGTCGCCGTTTACGAACGAGATCAGCACCTCATCGCCGACGTCGGGAATGAGGAAAGCGCCGCGATTATTTCCCGCAAAAGCCGACGCGACGCGCGCCCAGACCGGACCGTCCTGCGCGTCCACACCATCGAAATTGAAGATGCGCACCTGCACTCGCGCGAGATTTTGCGGGTCGTCAATGCTGGCGACTTCGGCCAGGTAAACACCTTGGCAGAGCCCCGGCATCGGGACTTGGAAAAGATCGAGAGTGCGCGCGCTCATGGGTTGCCGAGGAAGGCGCATTCGCCGGTGAAATCGGTCTCGTAGCCGAGCTGCAAATCGAACCGATGCCGGCAGCGCGTGACGTAATAGGTGTTGCTGAAACGCGGTCCCAAACCGGTGAGCGTGACGTGGCTGCCAACGCGCACGGCGGGGTTTCCCTCGGCCGCGCCCTCGACCTTGACGAAGCGCCGTTGGCGTTCGCCGAAGACGGTGTCGCCGATCGCGCGACCTTCCGCGGAAGTAGCTGCGGCGAGGTGGCCGACCTGATGCGAGCGCCGCCCGAGCGCGTCCGGCAGGAGATCGGCGCCGGTCCGTCCCTGGCCGGGGCCGCGGTCCGCGCCGGTGCTGCTTTCGTTCACGCGCTCACCGCGGATCGGATCCCAACCGGTCACGGTGACCCCGTTCACTTGATGAGAAAGATCGGCGAGGACGGTGGCGCTGCGGAGCTGGCTGTGAAGGGCGAGATCGACTTGTTTGCGGCGCACTTCGCGGCGGGGCGAGACGTGCAACTCATCACCGACGACCTGCACGTCTCCGTCGTAGCGCGCGAGCAAGCGGCGCAGAAACGCGAGGTCGCTTTCGTTCATCTGCACCTCAACCGGAAGCGACTCGCCGAGCGCGGTGATGACCGGCGTAAGGCCGAGATCGCTGGCAATCCCGCGCGCGATATCCGCAAGCGAAGTGTCGGTGAAAGTGCGGGTCCGGCGTTTCATCCGCGCCTGTTGGAGGCGGTCCTCCGCGAGCGCGGTAAGCAAGGGCGAGCCTTCCGCGGGGAAATCCGCTTCCAGCCCGGTGATGACGCCCGAAAAAATCTCGGTGGGCGCGCTTTCTTCGCCAGCGTAAACGGCGAGCCGGTCGCCCAATTTGAACGCGCTCTCGTCTTCGAAGGCCAGCTCTGAGGTTCCGGAGCTGAGGCTGGCGACGTTGGCAAAACGCAGCTCGAGCGCGCTGAGACCGTTCTCTTCCTCGCACAAATCCATCGCGAGGAGTAACGCTGTGACGCGGTCGTTTTCCGCGCCGTTCACACGCACGGTCGGCCGTGCGGTGTAGAGGGCGAGATGGCTGAGTGCTTGCTCGGACATAAGCGTCAGTCGGCTTCGAGACGAGCGGCCCGGACGGCGCGGCGCCGGAGCAAAATGTTGAGGCGGCGCAACTCCATTTCCGGTTCGGGAGCGCTCGCGCCGGTCGCGGCGGGTGGCGTGCCCGGAGCGGTAGGCGGCTCTACCTCGGCATGGATTTCGTCGATCGTGACAGACATAAATTTCAGGAAGCGTCGAAGCTGAGTTTGCCGCTCGCGCCGACATCAGCGCGCAACCCGGCGGCCCCGGCGAAACTGGCTTTGCCGCCGACTTGGAAGGTCGCGCCGGCATCAGTCGCGACGGTGGCGCTGGCGATTTTCGGGATAAGGCGTGAGGAGTCGATCCGGGCGGTGCTGGGACCGCTGGTGCTGACGCGCAACCCGGCGAAAGCGCCTTCCGTAGCCGAGAGTCCGGCCAGGCCCGCGATGCCGGCGGAAGTCGAGACGCCGGCACCCGCGCTGACCCCGATTCCGCCGCTGACGCCGATTCCCGCGCCGCCGCTCACGCCGATTCCGGCCCCGCCGCTGATCCCCAAACCCGCGCCCGCGCTTAACGAAAGCCCGGCGCTCCCGGTGGCGAACGCGACCGGCGGTTTCAGATCGATCGAAGCGCCCACGGTCAAGCCCGCGCCCGCGCCAAAACGTAAACTCGCCTGCCCGTTCGCCGCCGCGACCGCCCGCGCCGCCCCGGGCACACCCGCGCTCATCGCGAGACCGGCGGCGTTGCTCGCCGGCGCGTCGAACAAGTCGTCATCGACACCGCCGGCATCGGCGGGCGCGTTTTTCGCCTCGTCGAAGACGCCGTCCTGCCGCGAGAGCGTCAGATTCAGCGACGAGCGCAGCGGCACGCCGTTCGCGCTGAAGAAGTCGATCGTCTCCTTGTAGCTCTCCGCGATGCCCTTGAACGCCAGCGTTCCCCAACTGAAAAGCACGAGCGGCGGCGGCGTCTGTTGGGTCTTGCCGGGCGGCATTTCCGGCGCGAGAAAAGCCTGCAGTTTGCGCGTTGTTTTAGTGACATCGACGCCGGTGTCGGTGCTGTCGAAAACCAGATCCATCGTCAGCTTCGTCGTGGTCTTGGCGATGTATTGTTTGCGCTCCGCGTTGCCGGTGTCCTTCAGCTCGTTGCTCACCTGGAGCTGGAGCGAGACCGGGTTGAAATGGACCTCGATCGGGTCGGCCACGTTATCGCCGCCGGTCACGACCCCGATGGTGGCGAGCGCGACGGGCTGGGCGTTTTCGGTCGGGCTTTTCATGGCTACGCGATCGACAATCCCTCGTGCGCGAGATGCAGTTCCTCGATCCCAACCTCCGTGGCGCGCGCGCTCAGGTCGGCGCATTTAAATTTCAATGGCAGCGCGCGGAAGAGCTTGATCGTGAGTGCCTCGCCCGTTTCCGGATCGGCCTCGTCCGGCCCGGCGACGCGGATGGTGACGTTGAGGCGGAAGGCGTATTTGCCCGCTTCGTTGATCTGCGAAAACCATTTCCACAAATCCCGCGAGGTCGTCATCCCGCGTTTCAGGATGACGGTCGCAAACGTGACCGGACCGGTGCGTTGCTGCGCGCCGTAATTCCAGCCGCCCGCCTTGATCACCTTCGGCTCCATCGTCGCTTCCAGCCCGGTGCATTCGGAGAACGCGCCGCTGCAAACGCTCGCCGCGCCATTCGTCGAGTCGTTGGCGAGCGAGACGCGCTCGAAATCCACCTGGAAGCGGAAGAGCGTGAGCGGATAATCGGTGTCGGTCATGCGGCCTCCGCTTGCGGAACGAGGGAAAGCTGCCCGCCTTCATCCATCGCAAAGACGACGGTGAGGTGGACGATGGGCGACGCGGCGGTGAAAGAGACGCGGCAAATCACGCGGCCGTCGTCGAGATCGGCCTGCGTCATCGTGCTCCGGTCGCAACGCACTTCGTAGGCGTCCTCGGGCGAGTCGCCGCTGAGGGCGCCGTCCGCCCAGAGACCAGCGAGCAAGCCGCTGAGATTTTCGCGCAAACGCCGCCAGAGGAGCGGGCCGCTATTTTGGAAAACGCTGGTCGTGCCGATGTGTCGTGCGGCGCGGAGGATGGCGTTGAGGAGGCGGTTGACGTTCGCCGGGCGATAATCCTCGTCCGCGTCGGTGGTGACATCGGAAAGCAGCTGAAAACCTCCCGGCGTTGGGCCGATGACGGTGACTTGATCGCGGACCACCGCGAGCCGCTCGACATCGAGAATCGGCTCGACCGCGGTCAGGCCGGCGATCGGCTGCCGGGTCGCGCTCCGCCACGAGCCGCGGGTGAGCGCGCTGTTCGCGAGTGCGCCGGCGAGCGCGCCGTCGGGCGCTTCGAGTCCGCCCGGCAAAGCGGGCGAGCTGGGCGTGCACAACCACGGATAAACGAGCTGCACGAACGCGGTGTTGATGTTCAAAGCCGCGTCCCATGGCTCGTCGAATCCAAGCGGAATCGCGCCGATGAACTGCACTTCACGCGCCGAGCGCGCCAGAAAACCGCCGACCTTCTCCCCCACAAAGTCGGCCCATGCTTCGAAGCCATCAGCATCACAACGGGGCGCGGGAATGCCGCGAAGGGAACGGTTCTTCGGAGGCAAATCCTCGACCGCGCATTCGACGAAAACCTCCGGCGTGAGCGGCGGAACTTTTTCCACCTGGCCAGTAGCGGTGGCCGCGAAAACGTCCGGCAAATCCGGCAAACAAAGAAACGAAACTTCGGGCAAAGCGAAGAGATGGCCGAGCCCGCGCCAAGAGGCGCGATCGACTGCGGAAGCGTCTGTTTTCGGAAGCTGCGCGATCGCCGGTGACGAGAGCACCGCCCACGGATCGCCTAGCCTAACGACGAAACATTTGCGCCCGCCTTGCGCGAAAAAGCTGCGCAACGCCGCTCCTAATGAGGTATCGCAGCGCTCCGGCGCGCCGTCGCTGATCGGCCGGTCCTCCCACGCGAAGAGCGCATCGAAAACATCCCAGCTGTCGATTGGAACGGGCACGTCGCGCAGTTCGAGCAGGTCGACCGCCGGCACCACGCTGGCCGAGTTTAGGTAATCCGCGCCGGCCCACCAATCGACGATCGCGGCCGGGAATCGAATCCGGAGCAACTCGCGAAAAAGCTCCGCGTCATTGCCGGAACCGTCCCAAGCCAGCTCGCGCAGCCAATCGAAAAACCCCGCCGGCATGACCGCCTCCGGGATCAACCGCTCGCTCACGGGTAGCTCTGGCCCTGCCCAACCGAGAGTTTGCAGCGCAGTGAGCAGCTTTACGATCTCGTTAGGCAAGGCGTCGGCGCGCCGCCTAACGAACCCGATGAAGCAGGCGATGTCCGCCCGCGCCGGGTCGCTCTCGACCGGCGGCGTGGCCGTGACAAACGACAGTCCGTCCATGGCAGGCGACGGGTTACGCGGCCGCTTCGGACTCCAGGCTTTCGCTCGAGAGGACCAATTCCTCCATCGCCACGTCGCCGCCGCCTTTGGCCGCCAAAGTGGGGCCCGTGTATTTCATCGGGACGGCATTACCGAGGGTCCACTTCTGCACCGGCACGCCGGCTTCGTTGCGCAAGGTGATGACCACGGTCCGCTTCGCCTCCACGCCCTGCGTGCGCGTGAGCGTGATCCACGCCCAAAGGTCCGCCGAGCTGACGATCCCGCGCTTCAGCGTGACGTCGCCGACCTTGTGAATGCCCGGCACTTTGCGGACGTGGTTCACCTTTTCGTTGCCGTTCCGGTACTCGGCGATGGTGATTTCGTTGCTCAAGCCGGAGACATCGGAGAAGCCGCCGAGCGGTTGTTCTTCCCCGATGGGACCGTTGAGGTTGACGGCGAAATTAAAGGCGCCGTAGGGAGTGGTGCGATCTGCCATAAGTGTTCTCCTGGAGTTGTTTGGTGGTGGTGGATTAAGAGCGCTCGTCGGCCGTCTTCTGGCCGATGCGGAAGACGATGAACTCGGCGGGTTTCAACGCCGCGACGCCGATCAGGCAGATGAGCCGGCCGTTATCGAGGTCGTTCTGCGTCATCGTGCTGCGATCGCAGCGGACGAAATACGCTTCCTTCTGGGTCGCCCCAAGCAGGTTGCCGGAGACCCATTCGTTGTAGAGAAACGCCTCGACCGTCTCGCGCACATTCGCCCAGAGCCGGGGGCCGTTGTTCTCGAACACCGCCCATTGGGTCCCGCGGTCGATCGACGCTTCGAGATAAAGGAAAAAGCGGCGGACGTTGACGTATTTGAACTCCGGGTCAGAGGTCGCGGTGCGCGCGCCCCAGACGCGGTAGCCGCGCCCGGAGAGGTAGCGCAGGCAATTCACCCCGAGCGGATTGAGCAGTTGTTGCTCGGCAAAATTCACGTTGCGCTCGAAGCGGAGCGCGCCGTTCACGACTTCATTCGCGGGCGCTTTCGAGACGCTTTGGAAAGTGTCGTTGCGCGCGTAGATGCCGGCGATAAACCCGGACGGCGGCAGGTTGATCTCGCGCGGAATATCGCTCCGGCCCGGCTGCGCGAGCGGATTGGCCGTCGTCACCCACGGGTAGTAAAGCGCGAGCCGCGAGGAATCGACGAGCGCGCGGGCCAGGCGCGCTTCCGATGGCGTGAGATTGGGCTGCGTGTCGAGCACGCCGATCCTATAGGCGCGCGACCGTTCGACGTGGCTGCGGAGCAGACCCTGGATTGCTTGGTATTCGTCGTAGGCCGAGTAACCCGGCGCGGCCACGATCGAGACGTCTTCGAGCGCGAGCAACTGCTCGAACGCCGCTGCGTAGCTCCCGGCCTGGGTCGGCGCGCCTGAGACCGGAGCGTTGCCGTCGGTCCCGGCCGCGTTCGGCGCTTCGCCGGGAGTGGCGTTGCCGTCGATCCCGCTACCGATGTCGTGCGTCGCCGTGTGTCCTTCCGCGTCGCTGCCGCTCACTTTCCCGGAAAAAAGCGCGTCGCGCAGGTCGAACCCGCTGACGTTCGCCCCAATGTCGAAGGCATAAATCTGCCGCAACTGCGCGTCGCGGGTCGCGGGATTTGCCGGCAACACGGTCGCGAGCGAACGCGCGCCGCCCTGGTCGAGCGTGATCTCGTCGAAAACTTCCGCTTCCCCGCCGTGACTCTCCGCGAGCACGGTGATCGCGAGCAGGTTGCCGGCGATCGTGGTGGCATCGCCCGGAAGGCCGAAATCGGAGTTGTCGAAAGCGGTCCACTTGCCCTCCGCTCCGGCGCTCTTCTTCTCGTAAATATTGTTGCCGCCCAAGTCGCGGAAGAGCGCTCCGGCCGGCGCCGCTTGCAACGCGGTCAGGTTCGCCGGCGTCAGTATTTCGCGGAAGGTGACGCGCCCGTTGCCGCCCGTCCCGGGAAAACGCGAGCGAATGATAACGCGGTCGTCGCCCTCCGCGCCGTGAAGAGCCCGGACTGCGGCCGTCGCGCCATTGTGAACGCGCGCGACGTAGAGCCGGCCGCCGCCTTCGTTGAAGAAGTTCAGGGCGGCCTGCGCGAGATAATTTGGCTGGGTCGGGTCAAAGCTGAGCGGCTCCAGCCCGCCAAAGATGCGCGCGAAATCGTTGAAGCTGGTGAGCAGCTCGAAGATCGGAGTCTCGGCCGAGCCGGCGGCCGGGACGACCGGTCCGCGCAGCGTCGCGCCGACGAAGGCAGCGGTGCTGGTGCCGACGCCTTCGATTGATTTGGCGCGGAAACTGGTTTCTTCGACGTAAACGCCGGGTGCTAGATATTCAGGCATAGGTTTGGATTTTGCGGTGGGTTTGGACTGAAAAAGCTCATGGCATCGTGAGGCGGACCGCCGTTTCGCGACCGGCCCGCAGGGCGAGCGGAGTGGGCGGAGCCAGCGTGAAATCCGGCTCGGGCGGATCGGAGCGCCGGCGAATAATCCTTGGCGCAGCCGCGGCGACCAGAATGGCGAGGTCGGGAATCTGGTTCGCCATGCCGGTGAAAGTCGGATCACGCGTCGCTTCCAACTGAACCTCCTGTGCGGTCTCAAAGACGTTCTCGCCGCCGCCGGCGCGGAAACGCGCGAGATCGGCCACCGCGACGAGCGCCTCACCGCGCAGATCACCGCGCCATTCACTCATGCCCCAGCCGATCGGCGAATCACCCGCGCCGCGAGGACTCGCGAACACGCGGACCATCACTCCCGGAAGCGATTGATTTGTGCCCGCCTGGGCGACGCTCACCCGCACCACGGACCAGCCGCCGAGCACAAGCGCACCCGGTGAACGCAGCAGTTCCACGAGCATCGGTTCGTAAATATTTTCCGCCGCCGCCCGGTCCAGCGAACGAGGAAGATCGACGACGAACTCCCGCGGAAGATACTGAGGTCCGGCTTCCACCACGGCGATTCGCAGACGCAAACTCGTGCCTAGTGGCGTCTCCGGCGGATTGGCCGGATTATCAAACGAAGCCGTGTAGTTGTCGAAAAAAGGCGCGCGATTGATCGCGAAAAGCCCCGATCGCGTTTGTTGAATCTGCAGGCTGCCCGTCGACAACGGCACTGGAATCGGGTCGCCCGCGCTGGCGAAACTCGCCTCCCGCACTTCGATTCGCGCCGGAGTGACGGTCGGCAATCCCGTTACCGCATCGACGAGCTGAAAGCCGCCGAGCGTGCGGCGCACAACCGTTTCTACCACCTGATGAAAGGGCGGCGCGAAATTCATGGCTGCGCCCCCGGCACGGCGTAATCAAACCGCGACGCGACCACCCGCGGACGTTCCGGTTCCGTTTCGCCTTCGATGCGCACGACCCGCGCGACGTAGCCGACGCTGAGCCGATAATCTGGCCGCAACGTGTCCCAGATGCGCATCATTTCTTCATTGTTCAGCTCCTCGGGGATGAGCTGCACGAGGTCCTCGGCCGACCAGCGCGCTTCGCCGCTCAGGATCGTTGCGTCGAGAAGCGGGGTGTTCTTCAGCTCCAGCATCGTCCAGGCGAGCACGAGGTGTTCGATCTCGGCGCTATTCGACCAGAAAGTGAAGAGATAATGCAGGTCGAGCGAGAGCGGCGGCACCGGCATTTCCGGTGTGCTCAGCCGCCCGGAGTTCCGCAGGTGCGGGTCCACGCTCACATGGTAGAGGAAGAGGAAAACACTGGCGGCGCCATCTCCTGGATCAGTCTCATCTTGGATCCGCCCGCTGCTTACCACGCTGAAGGTGCAGCCCGGCTTAATCACATTGGGCGGGAAAACGGCCGACCGATAAGACCGATCGAGGTAAGCGGCGAGCGAAGTTCCGACTGAGCGGATGGCTGCTATGTTAGCCATTTGAGAGTAGTTGTTGCAGCTCCGGACTCATAACGGCCGCGCCCAAGCCCGAATGGAAATCGTCCCCATGCTGGTCGCTTAGCAAGAGAGATGCCGCGCTGTCACATCAAACGTGGAGTCATCTTTAATGATCCACTCCCGCACCATCATAAACTTATACCATTCCGACAGTTAGCCGCCAGAACGCCAGCTAAGATATACCTATGTGACCTCGCAGTGTGCAGTAGAACAGAACCTCAGCAGCGGACATATGTGTCATCCTGTGTAATATGAATTGTCCCTTCCTACCGTTAGCCGGCCCATGCTCGAACCGCATAAGACAGTTTTATCCTACTGCCCGCCTTTCATTATCCATCTTCGATTTTTCGCGAATGCCCCCGGCAACACGGGTCTGTGTTTCGAGAATCTGAGGTTAGGCGTGCGCTTTGCGAGCAGGGCACGGCAGGAACTAGGGCTAACTTCATCGAACGCGAGCCATGGGCAGAATTTTCCGCTCGATAATGCGCTGTTGTACTCGCAGCAAAAACCGAGCTCCAAATTCGCGATCTGAGGAGCCGGATCCGGTCGAGTGTTTGGTAACTCCGCGTATGTATCGACCTGCTATCGCTCCCGGAAGAGAGTCGGCGCGTCCGTCAATTCGGCAAGGTTGAGTTGTAACCGCCTGGATTGAAGCCTGCGCAAGGCTAGGCGAACCGTGCAAGCGCTTCGCCAAGGCTTTAGCAGATTTACCTGTATATTTGAGATCACGTTTAGGCCGGATAGTCGTCTCCCCGAACCGTTGGTTGAACTAGCTATTCGGAATGATCGGAATCTCGACTTCGATCGCATCGTCCGGCTGCAAAGAGAGCGCTCGGATGACCCCGTCAGAAATGTCGAAATCGTAGCCGAGTTTGGCCGGCGGACCCCAATCTACCGGCTGCGCCTCGACCACCTCTCCGATTGGCTGGCCGGTCGGATTGAGACGACGAATCCGGACTTTGGTCGTCCGCAAAAAGGAGCGCGAGGTCCGCGAATAATCCCAGCGAGCACAGATGTAGCGAGTCGCTGGATTAAGCCGATAAACCAGTCCTCGTGAATCTTTCGAATCTGGCAAAAAGTAGTCTTTGTATTCTCCCCCTGCGTCGGCCTTCGAGAGAAGCGCGAGATCGCTCCCACCCTGAATGCCAGTGGCGTTAGGCCCACCCCAGGCTCGAAACTTACCGCGCATGACGGGTCGCAACGGAAAGACGCGCGCGACGGCATCCGCCCCCACGGTCGCGACGAGCCCGCCATCGGGGCTGATCGCGGCGTCGGTCACGCCGCCGGGATGAGCCGGGAGCAGGTAAGGCACTTCGTTGAACTCCCCGTGCGCACGCGCTTTTGGCCTTTGCCAGACGACCGCGAGCCCATCGGCGCCAGTGGTAAGGAGATAGTTTCCATGCGGCTCCCATTGCAACGACGTGAGGCCCTGGCGATGCGCCGTGAGGAAGACCGGATCGGGCAGGCTCGCAGGCAATTTCCATGGTTTGGGCACCCGCGATTGCTCATTTAGAACCCGCAGGTTGTCGAGGTTCCAGAGATAGACTCGACCGTTGGTGTCGGAGCTGGCGATCATCGTCCCGTCGGGGCTGAACTTTGCGAATTGGACGGGTGCCTGGTGTTGCAGCGTAACGAAGCCAGCCAGTTCCTTCGGATCGAGCGGCCGAATCAGCAATTCGGCCGAGCCAGGGAGGAGGACGAGGCCGCGCTCGGGCTGGATGCTGGCACCGTGGATCGAAGTGCGCGCGTTCTCGTAAGTCGCGATCGCTGGCGGCGGCGGATTCCAGGCGAGCGCATCCGCCGCCGCCGGCTTGAAGATCCAGACTTTTGCCCAACCCTCATCGCCGGATGCGATCATGATCGAGCGGGCAGGGACGAAGCCGATGCTATTGACCACGCCCTTCTCGCCTGTGGAAAAATACCGTACCGGTGAGCCTTCAATTGCGTCCCATAGCCCCACGCTGCCTTTGGTCGTGCCGAGGACCACGAGATATCGGTGACCTTCGCGAATGAGTCCGGCCGAGGCGATCGGCTGCGCGCTTTTGCCCGAGGAAACCGCCGGGCCCTCCGCCAGCAGCAACGACGCACGCGCGTCTCCCTCCGCGAGCGCGACCACTCCTTCCGCATCCGCGGACGCAAAAAGGCGCGTGGTTTCGAGCGGAAAAGTCCTACGCGGCGCGTCCGGGTTCGCCAAATCCCATAGCGACGTCTCGGGTAGCTTTTGCGCGCCGGTCACGAGGTTGAAGCCGTTGCCGTTTTTTAGAAAAGCGACCACCGGCCGCGCCGCGGGCGGGAGCGCGAAAGCCACCGGCGCGCTCAGGGCCGCACCGTTCGCGCCTAACGACGCTCCCGGTGTAGCCTCCGGTTGCAACTGGACCAGGCCTTGGAATTCCGGGGAGTTGAGTAGCTTCTCGACTTTCTCAGTGCGCGCGGCGGGGTTTTCCAGTGTCGCCTGGAGGATCATCTTGTAGCTCTCCACTTGAGCGCCAGCCGTCGTTTGGAGCGCGGCGATCTTCTCGACCGCGCTGCTGGAACCGATGGCGGTATCCCGCGCGACCTTCGCTTCGCGGCGGGCGGCCCGTTCGTTCGATTCCGCCTGCTTTTGCGCCCAGTACGCGGCCGTGGAGTCCTTCTGCGCCTGCTTCGTTTGCACGATCGCCCAGACGACCGCCACCATCAGCAACACGGTGAGGACGACTAGCCCCGCGCCCATCTTGCTCATAACAGATGTGACTTTTTTCCACGAAAAAGCCTCGCGACAAAAGCTCGCCAGCCGCGGCCAGTCTATTGCGTAACGCCGCGCCCACGCGCCGGGATTCGGGAGCGCGTGCGGCCCGAAGAACACCGGCTCGGCGTCCCGATAAAGCCGTGTCGCGACCGCTTCGCCTGCCTGCTTCCAGCGCTGGAAACGGCGCACGATATCTCCGCGCGGCTCCGGCGCGGTTTGTTCCCAATCCTTCATCGAGCGCACCAGCTCCTCGGCCATGATGCGCTGGCGCCATTCGGCTTCGAGCCAATCGCGGAGCTTCCGCCATTGGCGGAGTAAACTTTCGTGGCTGATGTCGAGGTAGTCGTCGTCGGCGAGTTGCGGGGTGCGCGTCCGCGGCGGCATCAGCAGATGCGCGCCTTCCGCGCGAAAAACATCGGCAATCGTCCGCACTTCCGTCGTCGTTAGGCCAGTTTCCTCGGCGATCTGGGCCACACTCACGGGGCGGCGCACCGGCGCCATCTGCGCCGCCGGATGATGCGCGAGCGAGCGGAAAAATTTCTCGACCTTCGCTTCCGGAATGCTGTGATCCTTCGCAAGCAAAAGGCAGAGCGCGTCGCCGTGATTGTTCAACGCCTCGGTCAGGCCACCCACGCGTTCGTAGCCCGGGATGGTGAGAGTAAATCCCCCCGCCGTCTCCGCGCGCACTTCCCACATCCGCGCGAGGCAATGCTGCATCAGCGGAAGCTGGTCCTGTGCGCTCGAGATTTGGTTCAAAATCAGGTTCACCAGGCTCGGTTCGATCGTCGCGGCGAAGAGATCGAGCGGGCGGGTGATCGCCTGATCGAGCTGCTGCCGATCCAGCCGCGGGGTCAGGAACTGGCTCCGGCTGATCGCTTCCGGCAGCCCGCCGAATTGATCGCACCGCGCGAGAAACTCCGAGCGCATCGTGAGCAGGACGAACACCTGATGCCGGCGCTGAGTCGCGGTCGCGAGGAGAAGATTAACGAAGGCCTGCGCTTCGTTCTCCGAGCCGTCGAGCAGCGGGCGCTCGGCGTAGCTGCTTTCTTCGCGCACGAGCTGGTCCTCGCTCATGTCGGCGAAGCGGAAGATTTCCTCGAACTGATCGATCACGAGGACGAGCGAGCGCTCGGTTTCCTGACCCAGCTTGTCGAGCGCCTGGATCAAACCGGCCGGGCCGCGCCGGATCAGCGTCGCCAGCGGAAGTTCGGTGCCGAACTCGGCGGCGAGTGCACCCGCGAGATTCATGAACGGCCGGAGGCCGGGTTGCGTGGAGACGATTCGCGCGGTCTCGCCTTCGACGCCGATCAAGCGCCCTTCGCGGATATCGGGGATCAACCCGGCGAGCACGAGCGAGGATTTGCCCGAGCCGCTCGCGCCGACGACCGCAAGAAAACGGGCGTCGGCGAGCAGGTCCAGCAGCTCACTGCGATGTTCCGCGCGGCCGCAAAAAATGGCCGCTTCCTCCGGGCGAAACGCGCGCAAACCCGGATACGGCGCTGGCGGCAAAGGAACACTCACGGCGATCTCAGAAAAGTTCGCGCAGCTTCTCCAACTGCGCTGGCTCCAGCCGGCTCACCTCGGAGGGCCGTGGACGAAAACGACGTGCTTTCGGCGGTGGAAAAACGCACAGAGCCGCGCGCGCGCGTGGAGCGGCGTCGCGCAACAGCATCAGCAGATCGCGCAGGCGCTTGTCCGCCCAGGCGCCACTGCATTCGCCGTCGACAAAAACGAGCACCGCCGGTTGATTTTTCAGACGGTCTTTGAGTTCCTCATTCCAGGTGTCCGGCACCTCGATGACATCTTTCGAGATCAACGAATCCCGGCCGCAACCGAACTCGTCGAGCTTGCTTTCGATCGTTTCCAGGAGCGACAAATCCGTTTCCGCGCCCACCACCAGCACCATCGCCTCGGCGATCGAGTTGCGGCCAGCTCCCCCGGCGGGAGCGGACGCGGTCGGCGGTTTGTGGCGTTCGCTCGGCAGCGTCAGCTCGGAGCGGAGCGATTCTTTGAAGGATTCCAGCGTCTCCTCGATCAGAGTCATCTCGTCCATCATCGGTTGCGCTTCCCTGGGCGAAAGCTCGCCGCGCGACACCCAGCGAATTCTCTTCTTCTTGAGCTCGGCCGCCAGCTCCGCCTGGCGGCGCCCAGGCTCGTGCGGAGCAGGCTCGTGTAGATCGACGAACAAATCTGCCCGCGCGATCAGCTCGCGGCTTTGCTTTTCCCAATCCTCATCGTTAGGCGAAACCCGCAGCACCAGCGCCTGCTGCTGCACCAGCCAGTTCTTGATGTCCTCCGCCTGCTCCCGGCGCGCCGCGGAGGTATCCGCCAGAAACACCTGCGGCATCGGCGCTTCCTTGCGCATCTCGGTGAGGGTCGCGGCGATCTCGCGCGCCAGCAGCGTCGCCTCTTCCTTCAAGTTGTAGCCGTCCTCGTTGCGCTGCGCCGGTTGCGCGTGCGGGGCGGGCTCGAAAGGGAAGTCGCGCCCATCCGCGTTCACATAATAAAAACGGCGAAAGCGCCGGCTGCGCAGCGCCTCGACCGGCGAGCCCGCGGGCGAACCCTTCTTGCCTAACGAAACCACGAAGAGCCGGCCGTGCAGCTTCGGCCAACGCGGATCGTAGATGCCGCTAAACTCGCGCGCTTCCTGCAGGCACCACGAAGAAGCGACATAGGCGGGCGAATGGAACGCCACAAAAATCGCGCTCCCCCGCGCCGAAGTGAGCACCTGCTCGGTCAGGTCCGCGCCGGCTTCGAGCCGGCGGCGATCGAGAAAAACATCGACGCCGGCGGGATCGTCCTCCTTCATTTTCAGGCCTTCGGCCTTGAGCGCGTGGGTAAGCAGCGTCCAGAAATTCCCGATCAGGCCATCCGCGTTCACGTCGTCCGCGCAAGCGTAGCTGATGAAGACGTCGTGCAGAAAACCGGGGATGCAAGCCATATCGTTAGGCGGCGTCAGGCATCAAACGCGACGTCGTTGTCTGCCAGTAAACTCTGCGCGAGCGCAGCGAACCATTGGTCGAGCGTGGTGAAGCGGTTGCGGTCGGCGGCGTCAGGTGCGTCGGGCCGGGCGGCAAAATATGGCCGCGAAATTTCCGGACGAAAGAGGCTCGCCGCCGCGCATTCGCCGAGTCGCCGATAGGCTTCGAACTGCGCCTCGTCGTAATCCTGGTCACCCGTCGTCTGGTGCGGAAACTCCGGATACTGTCGCGCGTAATCCGCGACGTAGCCGGGCTCGCCACCGGTCTGCGCGAGCTTCAGGTAAATCATCCAGCCGAGGTCGCCCGCGCCAGTTTTATCGTCGCGCGCGCTGTAGCGGATCTTGCCGAAGGCGGCATAGGCGCGGCTGCGGCGTTCCGCATTCAACACGAGATCGGCAAGATCGAGTTCCAGCTCGACCCCGAGATCGATCTGCGCGTAACGCTGCGCGAGCATGAGGTCGGCGCATTCCATCCCCGGCTCCATCCCGCCGTCGATCACGACGATGAATTTGCAGCGCCGCCGCAGCATCTCGTAAAGCGCGAGATTTTCGATGTGCCCGCCGTCGGAGAGATTGAGGTAGCCGGTTTTCTCGTGCATCCAGCCCGTCATCTCGCGCAGGAGATATTGCGGCCCGGGCGCGTTCCAAAGATTCCGCACGCCGACGGCGGGATTCCGCAGCCAATAGCCGAGGCGCACGTTCAGGAGAGTGAGGAGGAACCGCAGATGCCGGATCGTATGCACCCCCATGTTCGAAGACGCCGCCGCGCCCGAGACTGCCATGGCGGTGCCGAGATCGACTTTCGGGTCGAGCTTTTCCAGCGTCTTCGTCTTGATGTAACCGCAGACCGGCCCGCCGCAGTAGTCGCGGCTGAAAGTGAAAAAATCGCAATCGCGCCCGCGCAGATTCGGCTCGCGGCTCGAGGGGAGATTGACCGCGGTGTTGACCAGGTGATACGGCGCCGCATGCGTCGCGTTCATCGCGGAGAGCTGCAACTGCCGCACCGTCCCGATGCTCGCCTGCCGAAAGGTCTCGTCCTTTTTCCGCCCATGCAGAATCCGGCGCGCCCATCGCCTAACGACTCCGCGCCGGCTCGGCTGGCGCACTACGAGATAGCATTCGCAGAGGCGGTTTCGGTAATAGGAGTGCGGCGAGAATTCGTTCAGATCGACGAGCAGGTAACCCCAGAAAAGCAGCGCAAAAGTCACTCCGCCCACCCACCTGATGTAAACCAAGTCCGGTCGCGGCCAGACCGCGCGCTCGCCGACGATCAGAAACACGCCCAGCGCCAGCAGCGGACCGCTCAACCCGAAGAGAAAGGTCAGCCATTTTTTTCCCGGCTTGCTCCTCGCCCGGGCGGCCAGGAGCCCGAGCACGAGCGGCGCCACGGCGGTCGCGACGGCGATGATCTTTTCCGGCGTTAACAGCGTCCGCAGCGCGGTTCTGGCGACCTGGTAATGATCACGCACCAGCGCGGTTCTGGCGACATGGTAATGCTCACGCACCGCCGTGAGCGCGCTGAAAAGTGGCGGCACCAGGAGCAGTGCGCCGCTCGCGAGCAGGCCCAGGCCGAGAAGAATCAGCCCGCTTTCCAGCAGGCTTTTCAGCTGGCTGGCGACGGATTTTTCCGGTTTGCCGCGAGCGAAATTTCTCGTCACCGGCAGGAGCAGCCAGCCCGCAGCGAGGATCAGACCGAGCGCCGCAAAAACTCCGAACGCCGCCGTGCTCCGAATTCCGACTGACGAATCGCGCGGCAAATAGCCGCTCCAAAACAGGAGCCAAACCGCGAGCACGCCGAGCAGCGGCAAGGGCAGCATGAGAAGGATGTTCGTAAGAATGCCGGTGACGATGAGACCGGTCACTTTCAGCCGGCCCCAAATCCCGCCGCTGAAGAGGTAGCAAAGCGACCGCGTGAGAATGCGGGGGTAAGCCGTGGCGCTATCGAAGCCAGACGCGGAGAGGCGGCGCGAAACGGTGGTAGCCCCGGTGGTAGCCCCGATGAAAAAACCGGATGCCAATCTATGCCGGGTTATTCCGGCAATTTGACGGAGTTAAATGATTCGCGTTACATCTCTTGTGCGATTGGTGCCGCGTGATGCACGTTTATGCCGCATCCTGCCGGATCGTGCCGAAAACGTATAATTCATTATGGGGTTCAAGAGGTCGCTGGTTCGAATCCAGTCGGCCCGATTCTTCGCTCAGTTTTTCGGGGCCAGCTCGGCGACGATCTTTTCGAAGCGGGGATCACCGCGCAGCCCGTCCCACGCGGGGTGCAGCTTCAGGTAGCCGTAGCTCAGCGTGCTCGGGATTTTCAGCGTGGCGGCGATCTGCTCGACCGCTAAATCTTTCTCGCCGCACCAGGCGTAGATCACGCCGAGATATTTCATCAGCTCGCCACCATCGATCGAGTTCTTCGCGATCGGGAGCAGCTCCACGCCGCGGCGGCCTTCGCGGATGGCTTCTTCCTTGCGCCCGAGTCCGGCGTCGATCAGGCCGAGAACGGTGAAGACCGGCCCGTAGTCAGGTTGCGCGAGCGCGGTCTTTTCCATCTCCGCGCGGGCGGTGAGAAACGCCGCGCGCGCCGTTGCTTCATCGCCGCGCGCACGGGCGGTGAGCGCTGCGCAGTAGCTGCGAGGAAAGTTCAAATCCGTAGAAATACCACTCGCGGGAATGGCCGCGAGCGCGCGGGCGGCCGCGCCGAAATCGCGTTGGCAGAGGCTCAGGTAAAGCCACTGATCTGCCAGATCGCTGGCCGACGCGGGATCCGCCGCGAGGAGCGCATCGATCGTCTGCTGGAGCGGGTGGGTGTCGGCGCGTGCTTCGAGCTCGACCGCGGCGCGGCTGACGCGGAGGTCGAGATCGTGCGGCGCAATCGCGAGCGCGCGGTCGAGCGCAGCCGCCATCGCGCCGAACTGCCGAAATTCCTGATAACTGGCGGCAATCTGCTGGAGGATGAAGGAATTGCGCGGATCGAGCTTGATCGCGCGCTGCAAACTGCGGGCCGATTCCGCCCAGAGACCTTGCCGACGATCGACGTAGCCACTGAGCTCGAATGCCTCCGAGCTATTCGGCAAGAGCCGTTCGGCGATAGCGAGATCCGCCCGCGCGTGATCGTAATCGAGATAGCAGCGGTAGAAAAAATCTGCGCGGGCCAGATAAGTTTCACCCGCATCGGGACGGAGGCGGATCGCGGTGTCGATCGCCTTCTGGGCCGCGGCGAGGCGAGCCGCCGTGCGATCGAAGCCGAAGAAGTAGATGTAATCGTGGGCGGCTGCGAGCTGACCCCAGGCGAGGGCGAACTCCGGGCGGCGCGCGAGCGATTGTTCGAGCGTATGAACGGCTTGCTGCAGTTTCTCATTAAGCTGCACGTTCGCGACACTGGCGAGGAGCGACTTTCCTCGCACGAAATATTCGTAAGCCACGAGATCCTGCGTGGGCCGCTGATCGAGTGCCGCTTTTTCCAGCGGAGTCACTTCGGCTTGCAACTGCGCGGCGACCCGGAGCACCAGTTCGGTCTGCATTTTCGAGGCCGTATCCAAGTGGCGGTCGTAGCTCATTTTCCACAATCGATCGCCGCGTCGCGCGTCGACCAACTCGACGTTGATGTGCACGATGTCGCCGGCGCGTTGCACGCTCCCATTGAGGAGATGACCGGCACCGAGGCTCTGCGCAATCGTGCGCAAGTTCCGCGGCTGACCCGCCGGATAGCTGCTCGCGGAGGTGCGGCTGATCACGCGCAACTCTGCGATCTTCGCGAGTGCGGTCAGGATGTCATCCTGCACCGCCTCCGCGAGGAGGGGATCCTTTTTCCCTTCCGTTAAATTCTCGAATGGTAGAACCGCAATGCTCTTCTCCGGGAAGGAGGCGACGTAGGCGGATTCTGAGGAGATCGGCGCGGTGATCTGCGGAGCAAGTTGTTGAGAAAGAATCCAAAAACCGCACGCGAGAGGGATGGCGACCGCGACGATGACAAGAGCAATCCAGGGACGGCGGCGCGGGGGCGTGAACGTCGGCACGCTGGGCGGCGCGGGCGGGATAAGAGTAGTTTGCGCAGGCATTTCGCGGAGCCCAGAGAGCAGGAGATGTTCCAACGACGGGATCGCACCGCCCAATCGAAGAATTTTTCCCGCGGGGCCCAAAAATAGCTTTGCAGCAGGGCGATTCATCATGCTTACCCTGAGTAATCGCCCGATCCGACAGAAGATCGTGTTCATGATCATGTTGATCTCGGGCGCGGTCCTGCTCCTGGCCTTCGCGGCGCTCTTCTATTTTCAGGCCTACACGCTGCGCCAACAATCTGCGCATGAGCTGGCCGTGGTCGGCCAGATCACCGCGCACAACTGTGCCGACGCGGTCATGTTCAAAGACGAGGACGCGGCCGCGCAGATCCTCGCCGGGCTCCAGGCGATGCCGCAGATCGTGAGCGCGCGGTTGGAAATGCTCGACCGGCAGCGGCTCGCCTTCTTCGGCGCGCCGCGCGATGAGCGCGAGATCAGAGCGGCGGCGGCGCAAGCCGGATTCCAGATCGACGGCAACCGCATTTTGCTCGCTCAGCCCGTGCTCCTCAACGGCAAGCGCGAAGGCACGCTCTTTCTCCTCGCCGATCTGCACGCCATGACCGCGCAGTTGCTTCGGCTTTTCGGCGGCATTTTCGCGCTCGTCCTCGTCGCTTCGCTCCTGTTTGCTTATATCCTCTCGAGTCAGTTCCAACGCTTCATCACCAACCCGATCCTCTGCCTGGCCGGCGCCGCCCGGAACGTGGCTGATCACAAAGATTATTCCGTCCGGGCCGAGAAAGTATGCGATGACGAGCTCGGCGTGCTGACCGATGCGTTCAACGGCATGCTCGAGCAAATCCAGGCGCAGGACAGCGCGCTCCTGGGCGCGCAGGCGAAACTCCAGGAACAAGTCGCCGCTCTGCAACGCGAGATCGTCGAGCGCGAACGGGCCGAAGCAGCGCACGCCCGGCTCGCCGCGATCCTCGAAGCAACGCCCGACGTGGTCATGAGCACCCAACCGAACGGCGACGCGCTTTACCTGAATCACGCCGGTCGAAAACTCCTCGGAGTGACCGATGAGAAAGATTTGGCGGGGCGCCAGACGATTGATTTCCACCCGCCTTGGGCGCGCGAGATCATCGCGCAACAGGCGTTGCCGGCGGCGTTGCAAAACGGCTCCTGGGCAGGGGAGACGGCCCTGCTCAATCACGCCGGCGAGGAGGTGCACGTGTCGCAGGTCCTCATCGCGCACAAGAATCCCAAGGGCGGCATCGAATATCTTTCCAGCGTCCTGCGCGACATGACGGAGCGACGCGAGGCGGAGGAAGCGTTACACGAGTCGCAGCAGAAATTGCTCGAGACCTCGCGACTCGCGGGCATGGCCGAGGTGGCCACCGGCGTGTTGCATAACGTCGGCAACGTCCTTAACAGCGTGAACGTGTCGGCCAGCCTGATGATCGAAAAACTGCGCCGTTCCAAGGCGCCAAAACTCTCGCAGGCCGCCGCCCTTCTCACTTCGAAGAACGGCGGCCTGGCCGAATACCTAACGAACGATCCGAACGGCCAGAAGCTGCCCGGTTATCTCGCGAAGCTGGGAGAGTTCTTCATCGCCGAAAACGCGGAACTGCTCGAAGAAGCCGATCAACTCGGGCGCAACATCGAGCACATCAAGGAAGTCGTGGCCATGCAACAGAGCTACGCCAAGGTCAGCGGCGTCTTTGAAAATCTACCGCCGGAAGGTCTGGTCGCGGACGCGATCGCGATGAACATCTCCGCTTTCGAACGTCACGGCGTCACTCTCGAAAAACACTTTTCACCGGTGCCGCCCGTGCGCGTCGACCGCCACAAGGTGCTGCAAATTTTGATCAATCTCCTGCGTAACGCGAAATACGCTCTCGACGAATCGAAGCGGATCGACAAGACGATCACGGTTTCCATTTTCATCGCGGAAGAGAACGCCCACATCGTGGTCGCCGATAACGGCATCGGCATCTCCACGGAGAATCTCACCCGAGTTTTTGCCCACGGCTTCACCACCAAGCACGACGGCCACGGCTTCGGCCTCCACAGCGGTGCCCTCGCCGCCCGCGCCATGGACGGCTCGCTCACCGTGGCGAGTGCGGGCATCGGCCACGGCGCCAGTTTCACCCTCGCCCTCCCTCTTGCCTCCGCCCTTTGTCCAACATGAGCCACCATCCTGCCAGCAGCCCACCAGATAATCGCCGCATCCTCGTGATCGACGACAATCCCTCCATCCACGAAGATTTTCGCAAGGTCCTCTGCCCTACCGATACCGTCCTCGCGGCCGGGCTCGGTGACGATGAAGCGGCGCTCTTCGGCGAGACCACCAGTACCTCCCGCTCGTGGAGCTTCGAGATCGACTCCGCTTTTCAAGGCGAGGAGGGGCTCGAAAAAGTACGCGCGGCCACGGCGCAAGGGACTCCCTACGCGGTCGCCTTTGTCGACGTCCGCATGCCCCCAGGTTGGGATGGCATCGAGACGATCGCGCGGATTTGGAAGGAATTCCCCGATCTCCAGGTCGTCGTCTGCACAGCCTACTCGGATTATTCGTGGGACGAGATCGCGAAGACCATCGGCAACACCGACCAGATGCTGGTGCTGAAAAAGCCTTTCGATAATGTCGAGGTCCTGCAGATGGCGCATGCGCTCGCCCGGAAGTATGAGCTTACCCAGATCGCCCATCGGCAGCTGGAAGATCTCGAAAAACTCGTCGATGCGCGGACCGCTGCCTTGCGCGAGGCGAATGACGAGCTAACGAGCGAGATCGGCGAACGCAGCATGGCCGAGACCGCGTTGCGCCATTCCGAGGAGCGATTTTCTAAAGCCTTCCAAGGGAATCCCCTTCCGATGGCGATCCGCCGCCCGGACATCAGCGGCTACGTCGATATCAACGCGAGCTTCGCCGCGCTGCTCGGCACTTCCCGCGCCGCGGCGCTGGCTGATGGCGCGCAGCTTTGGACCGATCCCGAGACCGACACGGAAATTTCCGCACAGCTGGGCGAACGGGCCGTCATCCGCGAAATGCCTTCGTCGATTCAGAACCGCAGCGGCGAAACCCGCGACGTCTTGGTCACGGCCCAAATCCTCGAGCTCGGCGACGCCCTGTATCAGCTGCTCATCCTGGAGGACATCACCGATCGCACCCGGCTGGAGAACGACCTGCGCCAGGCGCAAAAGATGGAAGCTGTGGGCCGGCTGGCGGCCGGGGTAGCACACGATTTCAACAACATCCTCACCGTCATCATCGGCAACACCGCCCTGCATCTGCGCGAGCCGCAACTCGACGAAAAGATCCGCACCTCCCTGCAACAGGTGGCGCGCGCGGCCGAGCGGGCAACCGCCCTGACCCGGCAACTGCTCGCCTACAGCCGCAAACAAATAATCCATCGCCGGCCGCTCTCGCTCAACGAAGTCGTCGACCAAACCGTGGGAATGTTGCGCCGGATCATCGGCGAACACATTTCGCTCGAGATGCAGCTGACTTCGAATTTACCGCCCATCTTTGCCGACCCGAGCAGTGTCGATCAGGTGATCATGAATCTCGCGCTCAACGCCCGCGATGCCATGCCCGGCGGCGGCCGCCTCACCTTGGCGACCTTCGAGGTGGAGATCGACGAAGCCATTCGAGCCGGCCGTCCGGAAACGCAATTAGGTCGTCATATTTGCCTCGCCGTCCGGGACACCGGCAGCGGGATGGACGAAGCGACAGTGGGTCGCATCTTCGAACCTTTCTTCACCACCAAGGCTCCCGGCGAAGGCACCGGCATGGGCTTAGCCACCGCCTACGGCGTGCTCAAGCAACACGGCGGCTGGATCGAAGTGGAGAGCGAACCGGATCACGGCACTACCATTCGCGCTTTCTTTCCCGTCAGCCCGGAAGAGATCGCGGCGGCGGCCGCCGAACCGGAAACGCTGCCCGCCTTCTCCGCGCCGTCGGAGGACATCACCATTCTCGTCGTGGAAGACGAGGAGATGCTGCGCGACTTCGTCGGGCAGGCGCTCGGCACGGCCGGCTACCACGTGCTCACGGCGGCGAACGGACGCGAAGCGCTCAAGGTCTGGGCGGAACATCGCGAGGAGATCGACCTCCTGCTGACCGACGTGGTCATGCCCGATTCCATGTCCGGGCAGCAACTCGCGCACACCCTCGTCGTGGATAAGCCCGACCTGAAAGTCATCTTCACCAGCGGTTACAGCGCGGAGCTGCTCGGTGAACAATTCGAGCAGGAAAAAAGATACGGTTTCCTCCCCAAACCCTACCTGCCCGACCACCTCACCGCGACCATCGCCAATCATCTCCAGCGCGAGCCGGAAATGGCTATTTAACTGCCGGCACCGTCCCGTTGTGAGTCGGCCCCGCACACCGTAAACTGCGCGCCATGCGCAGCACCGGGATGACCGATCGCATCCTCCGGCTCAATCAGTGCGGACGAGCCCCCGGAGATTTTGTCCTTTACTGGATGCAGCAGTCGCAGCGCGCCGTTTGGAATCATGCGCTGGAATATGCCGCCGGGCAGGCGAACGAACTCGGCCTTCCCCTGGTGGTTTGCTTTGGCCTAACGAGTTATCCGGAGGCGAATCTGCGGCATTACACCTTCATGCTCGAAGGACTGGAGGAGACGGCGGCGGCCCTGCGGAAACGGAAGATCCAGTTCGTTCTCCAGCTCGGCGATCCCGCGGAAGTGGCGCTGAAACTGAGTCGTCGTGCCGCGCTGCTGGTTTGCGATCGCGGCTATCTCAGGATCCAGAAAGAGTGGCGCAGAAAACTGGTCGCGCAGGCGGAATGCCCCGTCGTCCAGGTAGAGAGCGACGTCATTGTGCCGGTCGATCTCGCCTCCGAGAAACAGGAATTCGCGGCCCGCACCCTGCGCCCAAAACTCGAGAAGGTCTTCGAAGATTTCATCGACCAACCACCCTCCGGGAACCTGCAGCAAAGTTCGTTAGGCCTGAAACTCGGGGGAGAAAAGGTTTCTGTCGCTCTGCTCAGGAAGCTGAAACTCGATCAGTCCGTCCCGGCCGTGACGCAGTTTTTTCATGGCGGCACGCCGGCCGCGGAGAAGCTCTTTCGCAAATTCCTCCGTGACCGATTCCGGGAATATCGCGACCACCGCAATCAGCCGCAGACCAGCGACGTCTCGCACATGAGCAAGTATCTGCATTTCGGCCAGATCTCCCCGGCGTGGCTGGCACGTGAAGCGCGCAAAGAAAAATCCGCCGGCGCGAAAAACGTGCACAGTTTCATCGACGAGCTGCTCGTTAGGCGCGAGCTCGCGATGAACTTCTGCAACCAGAACCAGGACTACGATCGCTACGAGAGCGCGATCCCGGACTGGGCGCGGAAGACCTTGCACCAACACCGCCGGGATAAACGCGAGCACACTTACGCGCAGGCCGAGTTGGAAGCGGGCGCAACCCACGACCCCTATTGGAACGCCGCCATGCGCGAGATGCGCGTGACCGGTTACATGCACAACTACATGCGCATGTATTGGGGCAAGAAAATCCTCGAGTGGTCCCCCACGCCGGAGGAAGCACACGCCACCGCGCTCGCGATCAACAACAAATATTTCCTCGACGGCCGCGACGCCAATTCCTTCGCCAACATCGGCTGGCTCTTCGGCCTCCACGATCGACCCTGGCCGCAGCGCCCGGTCTTCGGCACCGTCCGCTACATGAACGCGGCCGGTCTCGAGAGAAAATGTGATATCCGCGCCTACGTCGCAAAGGTGAACGAGTTCGTGTAGCGCGATTGCGAGCGGTAAGGTCTGGCACTAACCTCCGCGCCTATGTTGAGCGCCGGAATCGTGGGTTTGCCTAACGTTGGCAAATCCACCCTCTTTAACGCCGTCACCCGCACCCAAAAGGCGCAGGCGGCCAATTATCCCTTCTGCACGATCGATCCGAATCTCGGCGTCGTCACCGTCCCCGACTCGCGGCTGCAGGTCCTCTCGCAGCTTTCCCATTCGCAAAAAATCATCCCGGCCGCGATTGAGTTCGTCGACATCGCCGGGCTGGTGAAAGGCGCGAGCGCCGGCGAAGGCCTCGGCAACCAGTTTCTCAGCCACATCCGCGAAGTGAACGCGATCGTGCAGGTCGTGCGTTGTTTCGAAAGCGGCGATATCCACCACGTCAGCGGGTCGATCGACCCGGTCCGCGACATCGAGGTGATCAACACCGAGCTCATTCTCGCCGACCTCGCCTCGCTCCAAAAACGTCGCGACCGTTTGCAGAAGGAACTGCGGATGGGCTCGAAGACCGCGAAGGCGGAAAATGCCTTGATCGACAAACTGCTGCCGCACCTCGACTCGGGAAAACCGGCGATCACCCTGGAGTTGGCGGACGAGGAAAAAATCGTCGCGCGCGAATTTTTCCTCCTCACCTCCAAGCCGACGCTCTTCGCCTGCAACGTCGGCGAATCCGATCTCGCCGCGATCGCGCAGCAGAATGAGTCGAACGCCGCGGCGAAACATGTGAGCGCAGTCGAGGCTTTTGCGAAGGCGCATTTCGCAACCGAAGCCGTGGTCATCAGCGCGCAGATCGAGAGCGAGCTGGTCGACTTGCCGGAAGCCGAAGCGCAGGAATATCTCCGCGATCTCGGGGTCGAGAGCAGCGGGGTCGGCGCCCTTATCCGCGCGGTCTACCACTTGTTAGGCCTGCGCACTTATCTCACCACCGGCGAGAAAGAGACGCGCGCCTGGACGATCCACGAAGGCGACAAAGCACCCGCCGCCGCGGGCGTGATCCACAGCGATTTCGAGCGCGGTTTCATTGCCGCGGAGACGGTGCATTTCGACGACCTGGTGTCGTTAGGCAGTTTCGCCAAGGCGCGCGAAGCGGGCAAACTGCGGATCGAAGGCAAGGAGTATGTCGTGAAAGATGGCGACGTGGTCGAGTTCCGCTTCAACGTGTAGCTCCTCGGAAGTCAGGCATCTTGCCTGACTCGGCGGGCAGCCTTTTAGCCTGCCCCGAAAGACCCACAGAACCGGCGGGCTGGAAGGCCGCCGGCCGAGTCAGGCAAGATGCCTAACTTCCGTCGACGTAGAGAATCCGGCCGCACTGCTCGCAGTTAACGATTTCGCGCCCGCCTTTCGCGCGCACGGCCGTTTGCGTGGTCACTTTCATGTGGCAACCGGTACAGAAATCGTGCTCCAGCGCGACCACCGCGGCGTCGCGTTTGCTCGCGAAGAGCCGGTTAAACAGATCGAGCAAATCCTCATCCACCTTTGCCGCGAGATCGTCGCGGTCTTGCCGCAGTTCGCCGAGCCGGGTGTTCAGCGTTCCTTCTTTCGCATCCAGATTCGCGACCTGCCGGCCGATCGATTCCTTCGCGGCCGCGGTTTCCTTTTCCTCCGCGGTAACCTGGGCTTTGAGCTGGTCGGCCTGCTCCATCAGCTCCAACTCGCGATCTTCGATCCCGCTGATCTCGCCCTGGTAACGTTCGATCTCGCGACCCATCGCGGTGAATTCGTCGTTCTTGCGCGTCTGGTATTGCTGGGTCTTCAGGCGGGCGATGCTTTCGCTGCGCGTGCCGATATCGAGTTCGAGATTCTTCTTGTCGACCTCGAGCTGGCGCGCATTTTTTTTCAGCAGCTCGAGATGCGCCGCGGACGCGGTCATCTGGTCGTCGAGCGCTTTGCGTTCCTGGGGCAACGTCCGGAGTTCCGCTTCCACCTGCCGGATTTTCTGAGCGCGATCCTGCAGGATAAGGAGCTGCTCCAACTCGGGTTGCACGCGCGCACGTTAGGAGCGCGGGTGAGCGGCGTCAATCAGTCGCGCACCCGGCCGAGCACGATGCAGGCGTTGATCCCGCCGAAGCCGAAGGAATTGCTCAACACGTAGTCGAGCTTCGCTTCGCGGCCGTGTTGCGGGACGACGTCGAGATCGCAGGCGGGATCAGGATTTTCCCAGTTCAAAGTGGGCGGGATCCAGCTCCGATCGATCGCGAGCGCGCAGAGCGCCGCCTCGATCGCGCCGGTCGCGCCTAACGGGTGGCCGGTAAAAGCCTTGGTCCCGCTCACTGGCATCTGCGCGGCTCGCGCGCCGAAGACTTCCTTGATCGCCATCGTCTCGGTGCTGTCGTTGAGCTGGGTCGAGCTGGCGTGGGCGTTGATGTAATCGATGTCGTCCGGCGCCAGCTCCGCGTCGGCGAGCGACTCGCGGATCGCGCGGATCGACGACTCACCGCTCGGGAGTGGCGAAGTCATGTGAAAGGCGTCGTTGTTCAAACTGTAACCCAGCACCTCCGCATAGATGTGCGCGCCGCGCGCGCGGGCGTGCTCGAGCTCTTCGATGACGAGGGACGCCGCGCCCTCGCCCATGACAAAACCATCCCGCAACCGGTCGAAGGGCCGGCACGCCTCCGTCGGATCGCCGGCGCGTTGGCTCATCGTTTTGATGAACGCAAACGCGCCATAAGTGAGTTGGCTAAGCGGTGACTCGGCGCCGCCGGCGACGATCACATCCGCAAAATCGTCGCGAATGTAACGGAGCGCTTCGCCAACGGCGATCGTGCCGCTGGCGCAACTGTTGGAGTTCGTCGTGCCCGCGCCGCGGAAGCCGAACTCGATCGCGATATTGGTGTGCGCGGAGCCGCCGAAGACCTGAAGCGCGAGGGTCTGATTGACCGCGCGTGATCCTTTTTTCAAGAAATGCGCGTGCTCGGATTCGGCATTGGCGATCCCGCCCAGCGCGGTCCCGAAGCTCACCCCGACGCGATGCTGCGGCTCTTCCTTCGACCATTTGAGGCCGGCGTCTTCCAGTGCGAGCTGGGCGGAGGCGACGGAAAATTGCGCGTAACGATCGAGCCGTTTCAGCCGATGCGGCGGGAAGAATTTCTCCGGCGCCCAAGCCGGAATTTCCGCGGCGCAATGCGCGTTGAAGATCGAGCTGTCGAACATCGTGACCGTGCGCACTCCGCTCTTTTCCGCGCGCAAGCCGTCCCAGAATTCCTCGCGGCCAATGCCGATCGCGGTGATTGGGCCGAGCCCGGTAATAACGGCGCGTCGCTTTTTGTCGGGCATAAAGATGATTCGTTAGGCGCGCGCTTCCAGATGCGCTTTCATGCAGCGCAGGGTCTGGTTCGCGACGTGATGGATGAAAAATCCGCCGATGATCGGCTCGGCGATCGGCGCGAGCGCGGGGATGCGAAAGCGCAGCTCGTGCTTGATTTCCACGAGCACGCCGCCGGACGTCTCCTGGAAGGTCCAGACCACCTGCATCCCGCGGGTGAAGGCCTTGAGATGATCGAAACGCAGCTCCATCCGTTCACGATCGACCGCAAACTCCGAAGTCCAGGTAATCGGGATCCCGGAGCGCGTCGCGGCCATCTCCACGGTGCTGCTCTGGGGCCGGTGCTCGAGAAAACGAATGTAGCGATAGTGCGGCAGAATCAGCGGCCAGTTTTGGAGATCAGCCGCGGTCTCGAAAATCGCCTCGCGCGGGGCGTGCATGATGATCGAATTGCCGGTTTGCATGAGTCGCGCAGGAAACGCGCGACAGAATAAACGGTGCCGCCAGCCGCGCAATCAATGGACGGTAAACCGCGCGGAAAATTCGTAACAAAAGCGAAGCCAACGCGCTGGAGGGACGGCCGCCGTGCCGTCCACGTCTGATTGCGTTGGGCGCAAGCTTATGGTTTGCGCTCGGTTTTCTGCAACGCAGAGATCACCTCCGCGGTGAAGTCGTCGCTCTCCTGCGCGAAGAGCACGCGCGAGAAACCGTTGAAGCTCGCGCCCGATTTATCGAAGACGAGATCGAGCTTCCTGGCCTGCGCGAGATCCAGAACCACAAAGGTGATCTCCCGCACGATTCCCTCTTTCATGCGCTGCATCTGCTCCTGGAGCTGCCGCTGGCGCGTCTCGCGAAATTCCGTGATCTCGCGCTCCATCCGTCGGATCTCGGCAATTTTGCGGTCGCGCTCCGCGGTTTTTTCTGCCTTGGCAGCCGCGCCAAGCGCAGGCTGGTCGAGTTGAACGTTGAGCTGGTTGATGGCCGCAATCGCCGCTTTGTAGACGTCAGCTCGCTCGTTGAGTTCCTTCGTGGCCGCCGTCTTGGCCTCGTTTATTTTCGCCTCGGCCTCCTTGGTTTTGGCGTCAGCCTGGAAGACCCGGTTGATATCTACCGTGCCGATCTTGAGCTGCGCTTCGGCCTCGGTGAGCGCGAGGAGGTGAGCCGCGACCAGGCAAAAGATGATCAGGCCCCGCGCGTAACTCATGGGAGGGGGGCGATTTCGTTCTCGCTGAAGAGGGCTTGGACCGGGAGATCGAGTCGCAGTTGAGCGGCCGAGCCTTCCTCTTTCATGAGAGAAAGCTGAGTGGCCGCAAGAAGGGTCTCGCGGTGCGCCATGAGCTCCGCCCCACCCATGCGCAGGCTGAGCGGGTGCGGCGCGCTTTCGAGCGTTCCTGCTTGTTGCGCAACTGGCATTTCGCGCCGGCAGAGGAAGAGGAGACCGAAGGCCGCGAGAAGAGAGGCAGCCAGCGGCCAGGCCCGCGCCAGCCACGAACGGTTGGCGCGGGCCCGTTCTTCGCTCGTTAGGCTGCGGCGCAATTCGCGCGCGACCGCTCCCGGAAGCGGTCGCTCCCCGAGCTGGCGATCGCGCTCCCGCGCCACCTCGCGGAGGGCCGCTTCAACGGGAAAGGCGGCCGCCAGCGCGACGCGCAATTGCTCGCGCCGTGCTGACGGGATCGGGGGCACGGGGCCGAGCCGGAGGTCGCGTCGTTCGGCCAGCTCATGCAGGGCCCCAGCCCACTTCTCGTTAGGTAAACAATCAGCCATCGGCGTGGGTGAGGTTGAAGCGACCGAGAATGATCAGGAGTTTCTCCTTCGCCCTCGTGAGGCGGGTGCAGACGGTTTTCGGATTCATCCCACGGACCGCCGCGATTTCCTGGAAAGTGAGCCCGCCGAAAAAATGCAAATGCACGAGGTCGCGCTCGCCCTCCGCGAGCTGGTCGAGCGCGCGGTGGAGAATCCCGGCGCGATCGCTCGCCGCGGAAGTCTCCGCGGGGGAACGGCCTTCATCGGGGGGCTCGCCCGCGAGATGAAGCGCGACGATCAAGCCGGCGCCGCGTTTTCGCGTGGAGCGGAGGCGATGAAAAGAAGCCGCCTGTCTGGCCGCGATGCCGAAGAGCCAGCCGCGGAACGAGCCCGCACCGGAAAAGGAGCGAATACTCTCGAGGGCCGCTTCGAGCGAAGCCTGGGCCACGTCTTCCGCGTCCTGCTCGTCGAAGGAGTGATAGAGGCGGTGGACAAACTTCACCAGCACGGGCCAGGCGATCGTAAAAAGCGCGTTCCAAGCCGCAAAATTTCCGGCGGCGCAGTCACCGGCGAGCGCCTCTATTTCCTCGCCGCGCGCGCGCTCCTTCGTGGACGCGTCAGGGAAGGATTCAGGCGCGCAAGGCGCGGTGGGCAGGCAGGCTATCATGGGTTCCACAGGCCGGTAAATTCTCGCTCTCCATCTCCTTGGTCGCGAATGGGCGGAGGAATACTTCAACTTTTTTCCGCAGCCAAGGGACGGCCGCCGTGCCGTTGCGGGTGACCAGGTTTAGCGCGGGCGCCTGGCAGGGGACCGGGGACGGGACGGCGCCCGTCCCTCCAGGGCCGAGTATTTCAGGCGATACTCGGCGAAGCATTCGTCGCCAATGACCCGCATCTCGCCTAACGAACAGCGGACACTCGCGGGAAGAAACTCGGTCCCGCGTCCAGTCAAGGTCGGCGCCGTTTTGCCGCCGAAAATATAGGGCGCGATTGTGAGATTGAGTTGATCGACGAGCTGCAACTCGAGCAGTCCGCGAAACAGCTCCGCGCCGCCTTCGCAGGCGACCCGGCGCACGCCGTACTCGCTGCGCAGAAGTTGCAACATGCGGGCGAGATCGACGCTCCGGGTGTCGCTCAGGCGCAGGGTCGCCTTTTCCCGGAGCGCGACCTGATATTTCCGCGGCATGCGCGTGGTCGAGAAGATCACGATCTTCGAGAAATCAGTCTGGAAAATATTCAGCGCCGGATCGATCCGGCCTTCGTTCGAGACGATCGCGCGCAGCGGATAGGGCTGCTGGCCGCGCGCTTCCCGCTCGGCGCGCATCTTCGGGTCGGGCAGGCCGAGCCGGACGTTGTCGTGCGTGAGCGTGCTCCGGCCGATGAGGACGGCGTCGCCTGACGAACGCTGGCGCAGCAGGTGGCGCTTGTCTTCCCGCGACGTGAAATCGACCGGCGTGAAGGCGCGGGTCGTGATCTTGCCGTCGACCGTCATGGCAAAGGTCGCGGCGACGAACGGTCGCGAAGGCTTGCGTTTCCGCGCCGGCTTACTCGTTTTCGGCGATCTCATGCTCGAGCGTCGCGACTTCCTCGCGCATTTCTTTCAACTTCACGTGGCCGGTCTGGCCGCTCGGTTTGTAGAAAAAATAAACCAACCCGCCCGGAGCGCAGGAGATGAGCATGACGAGAAAACTCAACGAGCCGATAAGGACCGCAACGTCTTCGGGCACGCCGCAAAGCCCGTTGAGCATAATCTGGAAAATCTTTTCGCGCAGACCGACGCCGGCGAAGCTGATCGGCAACGACGAGATGGTGCGCTCGATCGGCATGATCGCGAAAAAATCGAGCACACCGACCTTCGCGCGGAAGGCATAGGCGACGCAGAGAAAGGTCGCAAAGGTGGAAAGATGCGCGACCACGGAAGCGGCAAACGCGACCAGCGTCGCGCGCCAATGATGCGCGTAGAGATGATACGAAGCGGAGAGCTCGATCAATTTGTCCCGACCCGGAAAACGCGCCGGGAGCGAGTGCGCGAGATTGAAGCCGCTGACCACAAAGGAAGTGACGAGCATGAGCACGGCGCTGCCGAGGATCGCGATCAACAGCCAAACGAGGTGTTTCGTCTCCTCATGCTGGGTGAGCCATTCATAACGCATCGCGATCAACGTGCCGGTGATGCTGATCAACGCGATCAGTCCGATCATGCGATCGAAGACGACGGCGAGGAGCGCGCCGGTTGCTTTGCCGGGCGTTTCTTTCAGGAGGAGATAACTTTTCACCAGGTCGCCGCCAGTGCCGCCGGGGAGGAATTGGTTGAAGAACATCCCAATTAAAAACAACCCGGAGACGCGCGGAACGCTGAGATAGATTTTCTGGACGCGAAGCAGGATATACCAGCGAATCGCGGCCACGAATTCCACCAGGCAATAGCAGAAAATACCTGCCAGCACCCAGCGGTAATCCGCCATCCGGAGCGCGACCGCCATCTTCTGCCGTTTGTCGGGGTCGTGAAAAACCCAGAAGAGAACTGCGATCGTGACCGCGATCTGGAGGAGCGAGAGCAGAACTTTTTTCATTCGCGGCAGCGCCACCTTAGTTTAAGCGGCAGCGTCGGCAATCGGCGATGTCGCGCCCGCGAATCGTCGGGAGCGCGCTGTAGACGCTTCGCTGTGCGAAGCGCGGTCTCGACGTTCCAGCTTGTCTAATGGAGCCCATTCCCACGCCTCCCACGAGGAGGCGTCTACAGATCGCCGAAGTGCTCTTTCCAAACCGTGACGGAATGCCGGATCTCCTCCGCGGTTTTGCGCGGGCTCATTTCCCAGACGTACTGGCAGTCCTGAGGCAAAAGCGGCACCAGCTTCACGAGGTCGACGTCGCCGGCAAAGGGCGGCTGGTGGTCCTGCGCCGGCCAGATGCAATCCTGAAGATGGCAACCCAACGCGCGCGGCCCGATCAGGCGGAGCCATTCCGCATGATCGAGGAAGCCGAGGTTTTCCTTGATCTGGATGTGCCCGAAGTCGTGCCAGTAACCAACGTTTGGCGAAGCCAGTTCGTCGAGGAGCGCGGGCAGCTCGCGCTCGCTCGGGATTTCCTCGTAGCCGCGCCGGCCTTCGATCCCGAGCCGGATGTTTTTCTTCACCGCGTGCTCCACGATTGGCTTCAGGCATTCGCGGACACGATCAAGATAAAGCGTCGCGTGCTTCTCGCGCTGCGCGACCGCGGTGACTTTGCGCTTCACGTAGGCGCGCGAATACATTTTGCCGGCTTTGATCAGGTCAATCAGCGGGTCGGTCACGCGCGGGATCGGCACCCGACCGCAATGCAGGACCACAAACGGCGCCCCGAGCCGCTCCGCGAAATCGATCGTTTGCAGCGTCTGTTTCACCGCTCGCTCGCGCTCCTCCACGGTCCGCGCAGAGAAGGTGTAGCAATCCGGCGACGCGCTCATCACCTCGACCGGCAGCGGGCAGAAATTGTGCAGGCTGCTGAAGCGCACGATCCCGCGCTCGAAGGCTTTCTGGATGCCCGGCATGAGCGAGATGCGAATGCCGTGGCCGAGTTCGATCAGTTCGAAGCCGAGCTTGTTTTTGATCTCGCCCAGCATCGC